>NZ_CP091975.1:2516655-3145819 GCF_029016285.1 Vibrio sp. DW001
TATTCAGTTAGATTTGAACATCATTCAGCCTTAAACAGTTCGGGGGTTTTTCGCTGATCTATTAAAGAGCGTTTGGCTTGAGAGTATTCCGATGCATCCAGTGCTGATAGTTCAAAAGCAGATTGTAAATCCATCAATTCCTTTCCTAACGTGTTATCTGTACTAAATGAGTATTTCGGTGAAAAAGAACATCCAAGTAATAAAAGTGAACTTAATGCGGCTACTGCAATTTTCATATCTAGCTCCAGCTATACAAATTTCATTAAGCGCGCCTCAATCGCGCACCTAATGATTCTATCTCGACGAGAAACGAAACCTCAATGGCCAAGACCGCATGAGACCATGCACATTTGTATACCTAAAAATAGGAATCCGTAAAGAACTTACCAAGTTATATTGGCCTAAAGTTCGAACCTTGATGATTCTATGGTTTTAGTATTTGGATTAATGACTCTGCAATGTAATCATAAACACGCTTTAAACGTAGATTGTTTGCTCGCTCTCGATGTGTGACTAGCCAAGTTGGTACGCAAATTGGGGCCGATAGCTTCGGATATTCAACGACATCACTACATTGTTTAGCTATTGATTCCGCCATAATACCAACCCCCATCCCAGCTCTGACTAAATTCCAATGTTCAACATGATTGCCGGCATAACATTTGAAATTTTCCTCCGTAATCAGGACACCTAAACGATTCAGCTCTGCAATAATTTGGTCGTTACTACCCACAACCCCAACAAAGGGAATAAGTTCTCCTTCTAGTGTGTCGCTTAACGACTTCTCTATGTCCTTTGAGCAATATAATTTAAATAATTGATCGGGTAGTTTTCGGGCAACTAAATCGTCCTCTTCAGGCTCACTATGGCGAATAGCGATATCGCATTCCCTGCGTAAGATATCGGTTATTCCGTAAGACGATATGATTTCTATTACAATTTTCGGTTCTTCTTTATGAAAAAGACGAATTAGATTTGGCAATATATACGCGGCCATCGTATCGGTGCATGAAATACGGACCTTTCCTTCTATCTCACTTTTTTGGCCAGATGCTGACATCGAAAATCTCGAAGCTGCTTCACCCATATCCTTAAGATGAAGTAATAACTCTAGCCCAAGCGGTGTAACATGAATACCTTGATTAACTCGTTCGATGAGAATCACGCCAAGCTCTTCCTCTAAACTAGACACTTGTCTACCTAAAGTCGGTTGGCTCATTCCTAATGCTCTGGCAGCGGCTGAAAAGGACCCTTCTTCCGCGGTCACCAAAAACGCCCTAGCTTTGTTCCAATCAAACTTTAATGAATCCCAATTCATGTGTTGCTCCATGCAATTTTTTATGGCTGCCATTCAATTCTAGTCAATTGTGAAAAGAGTTCATATTTAGGATACTCATACTCTATTCAATATAGGACTAAAGGAGTCAATAATGAGTCAACAAGCCGAATTTTGGAACCACATGGCGGCAAAATATTTTAAGACGCCAGTGAAAAATCAAAACGTCTATAAGTCTAAGTTAGATCAAATCCGTCAGTTATTGCACTCAAACGCCGATGTACTTGAACTAGGATGTGGCACCGGGTCTACTGCGCTTTTACTATCAAGTAAAGTTCGACAATACGATGCATGTGATTTCTCTGAAAGTATGATAAATATCGCGAAGACTCGAGCAACCGAAGATGATATTCACAATATCTCGTTCACTGTAGAAGATATTGAAACTTATTCTATTCCCAGTGAAAAGTATGACCTTGTAATGGCCCATAGTGTATTGCACCTCATCAATAATGCCGATTCAGTCGTTGAGGCGATGATGAATGCTTTGAAACCGAATGGGTATATTGTTTTTAGTCTTGTTTTGCTTAACAATATCCCTCTTCCACTGCGCTGGCTGTTGATGCTTGGCCAGAAAACAGGCTTTGTTCCACATCTGGTTTACCAACGCAAAAGTGAGCTTTTATCCCCACTAATAAGAGGGCATTTTCAGGTTCAGACATCGTGGAAAATCGACACAAATAATGTGTTCGTTATTGCCCGAAAACCGAACGAGCACCATGTATAAGTTACTCATAAAGTTATTGATCAGAAAAGCACGACACGCAAATTGAAGGCGTCATTAGTGGGTCTCGTTTCTTGAAACGTGTCAATACAATAAGCCCTATTTTGTCACTTATTCTACTTTTGAATATACCTGAAAATACAATACTAGGTGGTGGTTGAATCGCTGCCGTGTACGGTTCCTTCAGAATCATCTCACCATTAGAATATCTTTTCAGCATTTCTATTGCCACTTTGTTAATTTTTTTGATTAGCCATCTATCAACGACCTTAACTACATTCTTTTAACTTATAACCCATTCACGTATTAATATTTAGAAATACATCTGCATTCGTATTCTGTTGTATTATGACGGTCCCGCAGTATAAAGATCACCACACATCAATATTTGTAATATTCTGTATATTTATCATAATGCTGGCATAAAATTATTGATCTTTGCAGGTAGTGTTCTTATAGGGGACGGTAGTGGTAACCGGTTGATTTTTGGTGCTATTGATAAGGTTTTACAAACGCTAGATGGGTGGAAGCCCCAGCCACATCCCGGCACACAAGTCACTCGCCCTGGCTGCTTCCTTCCGGATCTGACCAATTAAACAAGGTATTGTTGCGGGAGGACCAGGGCCTCCATAGATTCTGTTTCGTTAGTACGGTGACTAGCGAGTGCGAAGGATTATCGGCTATCTATAATTGCATTGCAAGTCATCTATTTCGTAATTTTAGCCTTTGTTGATTAAGTGGCTATTTATTGCTCGCTCAGACCCCTCACATGGCTATTTTACAGCACACCTTTACTTTTAAGCGCTTGAATCACTTGTTCTTCACCACAAACTTGCACACTGATAATCCCTAAAGATGCGGCCGCCTCTATATTTTGTTGGTTATCGTCTAAAAAAAGAACTTTATCCGGGGCAACTTCTAACACGTCGAGCACATGCTCAAAGGCCGCCCGTTCTGGCTTTGCTTTATGCATGTGGTGAGAGACAAAAATAGTATCGAAATACTCTGCTATACCAAACTCTTCTATCAATCTTGGGAAGTGCAGTTCATTGGTATTACTTAACACAGCAAGATGGTAACGACCCCGTAATTCGGTAAGCGTCTGCGGCATCGTTGGAAAGATGCCCGTTGGCCACGCAGTAAAGGCCTCCATGATCTCTTCAACGCTCTGCTCTAATTCGAATTGCTGTTTAAACTGAGTCGTAAACTCGACAGCGGATATCTGCCCTTTTTCGAATTTTTGACCAAATTCGGAGATAAACCACGTCTCGATTGGCATCGAATTTTCAGCTTTCAACCAACACTTAGGTACCGGCGAATCACCTAAACCAACGACAACTCTTCCTAAATCAAATAGAATGACTTCAAACATAGAACACCTATTCACTGTATAAGATAAAACTGTATCAGTATGGATCAATTTCTAGCACAAATCTTTGTTGTCATTCACCAAATCCCATCAGGGAAGGTCTCGACCTATGGTGAAATTGCAAAAATGGCGGGTTACCCCGGTTACGCTCGACATGTTGGTAAAGCACTTTCGAACCTGCCGAAAGGCTCAACGCTGCCTTGGTTTAGAGTCATCAACAGCGCAGGTAAAATATCATTAAAAGGTGACAGTTTTGCGAGACAAAAAGAACAACTTGAAAAAGATGGTGTGCAAGTGAGTGAAATGGGAAGGGTTAGCCTTAAAACGTATAAGTGGCAACTGTAGCGTCATCTTTTAAAGCCCATAATAGTCGGTAACCTCCTTCTATTATCCCTATAAACCATCCCGTCATTTTCACGAAATTAGAAATGCGGTTATAACCGAATCGCATTACACGAAAATAAGAATGATGGTACCGACTGATATTTTATACATTATGCGGGCTAACGAACCGCAACCAAATTCAAGTCTACCTGTTTTGTTTGAGACTCATCGGTAATGACTTGGTATGCGGTATCCGTAGTGAATCGCAAGGTGTCATTGACATGTATCGTTGCTCGAACGCTATACCTATGTTTTTCTTCAATCTTATTCGCGTCATAACTCAACTCAAAATCAAATGGAACCTGGGTTCCATCGGTGGTAAATATTTGCTGAGCCATTTTTTTTGCTGCGACATCCATTAAGGACACATCTTCCAATGTAACTGTCACCACTGCATTTGGTGGCAATGCTATTCTTTGTCGGTAGTTGATATTACCTTTGATTGATTCCATCATAACTTCTTTTTGTTCCGTCGCTTGTTTAGTCGACTCACAACCCACCAACGTAAAACCCATTACTATTGATAAAACCAAAATTAGTGTCTTTTTCATAAAGCCTCTTTATAGTTAGCTACTTGCTAGCAAGTATAAGAATAACCTAAAATAAAATCCTGTTAATCGCATATAATTAACAAAACAATGACGGAGATGATATGAGTAAGCCTCTCAACGAGCTGTTAGAACTTTTGCAGTTAGAACAATTAGAAAACGAATTATTCAGAGGCCAAAGCGAAAACTTAGGCTTACCGCAGGTATACGGAGGACAAGTCATCGGTCAGGCTCTATCAGCTGCACGGTATACGGTGGCAAATGATCGAAAGGTACACTCCTTTCATAGCTACTTTCTTTTGCCCGGCAATCCCGAAAAACCGATTATCTATGACGTAGAAAATCTACGGGACGGAAAGAGTTTAAGCACAAGACGTGTAAAGGCGATACAGAATGGTCGCCCGATTTTTTATCTAACCGCTTCTTATCATGGCGATGCAGAGGGATTCGATCACCAAAACAGCATGCCTGATATACCCGGTCCAGAAAATTTCGTATCAGAAACAGAGCTTGCCAATCAAATTGCCGATTTTCTACCAGAAAAGATAAAGCAGATTTTCTGTGGGGAAAAACCCATCGAGGTTCGCCCCGTGACGGTAATTAATCCGCTAAAACCCGTTGAAGCCGAACCCAAACAGTATCTATGGATAAAGGCCAACGGCAGTGTGCCAGATGACCAACTCATTCATCAGTATCTTCTTGCGTATGCTTCCGACTGGGGTTTTCTTGTTACTGCCATGCACCCTCACAAAACCACATTGATGACACCAAACTTTCAGGTGGCGACGATTGATCATTCCATGTGGTTCCATCGACCTTTTAAGATGGACGAGTGGCTGCTTTTCTCTATTGAAAGCCCAACTGCAAGCAACGCCCGTGGACTCGTTCGTGGTGAAATATACAATCAACAAGGTCATCTGGTCGCATCCGCGGTTCAAGAAGGTGTCATGAGATTTACTAAATAATCTAAATTAAAGATAAGTACATTGATAAACACAAGCATTCGCGAGGATACTCGCGAATGCTCTTTTCCCCTCAACCACGCACCCATCACTGTTTATTCTCTCCGTTACCTATAAAAGGAGAAAATAATACTCTCCTGTGACTTCTTTTGAAGCAATAAAGCAAAATAATTCCCCGATAAAAAGCTTATTCTTACTCTATAAAAACAACAAGCCAAATAGTGAGTGAGAATCAGATGAAAAGACACCTTTGGAATCAATTTACAGAGACAGTCAAAAAAGAAGTTGTTCCGGCCCTTGGTTGCACAGAGCCTGTTGCTATTGCACTAGCCGCTTCTATCGCAATGGAGAAACTCTCTGGTCAGCCTCAGAACATCTCGGCGTTTGTTTCTCCTAATCTTATGAAAAATGGCATGGGCGTAGGCGTTCCTGGAACCGGAATGGTTGGTTTATCCATTGCCGCCGCTGTCGGCGCTATTGCAGGAGACCCGAATGCGGGACTCGAAGTGCTTAAAAATATCACTCAAGTTGATGTCGAAAAAGCGAAGGCATTGATTGATGACGGTTGTGTACACGTTGGTGTGGCCGATGTAACAAATGTCCTTTATTCAAAAGTCAGTGTGTTTGATGGAGAAAAAACCGTATCGGTGACCATCGCTGATGGACACACTAACGTGGTATCTATTGAAGAGAACGGGATTGCTATCTATGTTCCAGCATTAAACATCGATCATGAGCAGTGCCATCAAGGCCTTATTAATCCCTTCCAAGATGCCAACGCGAAAGACATCTTTGATTACGCGATCCATGCGCCCCTAAGCGACATTGAATTTATAGAAGCAGCAGGACAACTTAATGATAAGCTTTCTGTAGAAGGACTTGCTAACGATTACGGACTGCAAATTGGAGCAACCTTTCAACGTAACGTTGATAGAGGGTTGTTGTCTGGCGGTTTATTAACCGAGGTGTTAACGCGTACTTCTTCCGCTGCAGACGCGAGAATGGATGGCGCGATGTTACCTGCCATGAGTAACTCAGGTTCAGGGAACCAAGGAATAGCGGCAACCATGCCGGTACTGGTTACGGCTCAGTTTCTCAAAGCAGATAGAGAAGCAAGTATTAGAGCTCTGATGCTGGCTAACCTTATGGCTATCTATATCAAAAGCCACCAAGACAAGCTCTCAGCATTGTGTTCAACAACCACCGCCGGAATGGGTTCTGTCTCGGGCATGACATGGTTGTTAGGCGGCGATTTCAAACAGATTAGCTACGCTATCTCCAACATGATTGGCGATATCTCCGGCATGATTTGCGATGGTGCAAAACCCGGTTGCGCGATGAAGGTTTCTTCTTCTGCTGGTGCAGCGGTAAAAGCGGCTCTAATGGCGATTGATGGTGTTCGAGTCAGCCAAAATGAAGGTATTGTCGCAGACGATGTTGATGACACTATTCGCAATCTGTCCGCACTCGTTAATGGCTCTATGAAACAAACCGACGTGCAGATCTTAGATATTATGGTCAACAAATAGTCATTCTCAATTCGTATCGGTAGATGTGCTCGCCTAACAACGGTGAGCACTTATTCGCAATGGTTAATCATTAACGACGTTTGATTAGAGCGGTAACGCTGTTGTGTACTTTAATGGCTCCATTGCAAAGGTGGACGTCACATTGGATATGCCTTCAACGCTGTTGACCATCTTTTTATAAAATAGGTCGAAACACTTCATATCTTCCACCTGCACTTTCATCATGTAGTCATACTCTCCGGCCATACGATAAAACTCCATCACCTCAGGAAAAGGGGTCACCGTCTCGACAAAATGGCTATACCATTCATGTGAATGATTACTGGTTTTGATAAGAACAAAAGCGGTAAATAAAAGCCCTAGCTTTTCAGGGTTTAGCAGGGCAACTCGCTTGCTGATCACCCCATTGTCTTCCAGTTTCTTCAACCTTTTCCAACAAGGCGTTGTTGTTAGGTTAACCGCTTCGGCTAACGCATTAAGTGATAAGGTGCTATCTACTTGCAACATCGACAATAACTTTCTGTCTGTCTTGTCCAGTTCCATGAAATCCTCATTTTTTAGAAAAAAATTTTACATAAACCTAAAAATATAGAACAATTATAGCTTTTATTATCCTCCTCTACAAAAATTGCTGTACTTTTTGACTTACTTTTTTTCTCATTCACAATTAGACTACTTATCTCTGTTTTATTTACAAAAAGGTTACCCATGAAACCGTTATGTCAATTTGTGCTGACACCACTATTAATCACATTCGTTTCACTTCCTGTGCTGGCGCAGCAGACACCGACGAATAAAGACTATGTCTATTTGGGCATAGGTGATGTGGGTTTTTCTCCTTCATGGGCGGAGAGTAATACCGTATATAAAAACCCTTCATTTACGATTGGAGGAGGGAAATACTATAACGACAACCTCATCTTTGATGGATTTCTCCGTTATTCCGAGAACCAAAACAAAGCAAAAACGATAAAGATGGATGTTATCCAACTTGGGGTATCGGCTATCCTAATCAGCGACAAGTTAGGCGACTCGCCTATCAAGCTCTACGCAAAGACCTCGGCTATTTCAGCTTACCAAGATGCCCGAAGCCTACCAAATGGTGATTACTCGACGTCTGAAGCCGGTGGCGTATTTGATATTGGGGCTGGGTTTGAGTGGGATATTGGTTCTGATTTCTGGGTACGTGGTGAGTATTTATATGGCTATGCAACATCAGGACTAATGGTTGATGCAGACTACGATGGATTCTTGTTGACCATCGGCAAGGGATTATAGTTTCTTCGCATTTTTTAGGTTCCTAGTAAAGCCTACTAGGAACCTATCCAACCGATACTCGGGATAGTGGTCCTATCCGTGGTTCTTGCGACTTGTTGTTTCTAATGAAAGTTCTTTGTTTAATACCTCTTCTACGTGTCCCGGAGATTGCGTTGAAATCGAGATCAATCGATACATCGCCGGAATAACGAACAGAGTGACCAGTGTAGCAAACGCCATACCGAAGAAGATAACAGTACCCACCGCTATTCGGCTTTCATAACCCGCGCCAGTAGAACTTATCAACGGTATCGCACCGGCTAAGGTAGTAAACGCAGTCATAAGTATTGGTCGTAAACGGCGTGCCGAAGCATCGATTATTGCTTTTTCAAATTCGATACCTCGGTCTCGAAGCTGATTGGTGAACTCGACAATAAGAATACCGTTTTTGGTTACCATGCCGATCAACATTATCATGCCTATTTGGCTATAGATATTCAGCCCTTGTTGCATAATAAATAGCCCTAGAAAGCCACCAAACACCCCCATAGGGACGGTAAACATAACGACCAGAGGGTTAATGAAACTTTCAAATTGGGCAGCCAACACCAAGTAGGCAACAAGCAACGCCAGTGCAAAAACAACCAACACACTCGCTTGGTTCTCTTTGTATTCTTTTGACTCACCAGAATAGTCGATAGAGATATCACCCGGTAGTATTTCGATCGCTTTCTCATCTAAGAAATCGAGGGCTTCACCAAGCGTATAACCTTCACTAATATTGGCAGTAACCGTAATCGCCTTCTTCTTATTGTAATGAGACAGACGTATCGCCGATGCGACCTCTTCGATTTTAGTCACTGCATCTAAGGTCACTAGTTCACCTGATGTCGTTCGCATGTAGATCTGACTTAGATCGGTGGCATTATTGAAGTTGTTCTCGTCACCACGTAGGTAAACATCATACTCTTCACCCCTATCCACAAATGTGGTCTCACTTTTACCACCAAGCATTATCTCTAAAGTATCGGAAATATCAGAGACCTTTATGCCAAGTTCAGCCGCTCTAGGTTTATCAACTGTGATAACTAACTCAGGGGTTTTTTCTGAATAGTTGATCTCTGATCCTTCCATTATTGGACTATCTTCAGCGGTATTTTTTAGCAACTCTGCCCACTGTTGAAGTTCAACATAATCAGAACCACCCAATACATATTGAACGGGCTCACTAGAACCACCTCGGAAACCCGGTGTAAAGGGAAATACCCTCGCGTCGGGTATGCCAGTAAGCGCTTTTCGAATCACACCAAGAGCTTCACTTGCTGAAAGACTTCTGTCATTCCAATCTTCTAGGATCATAATAACAAAACCAGTTTGGTCACCTGCGTTACCGCCAAATGCTGGGGTTTGGATACTAAATGATTTTAATAACCCCTCGCCCAGCAACGGTATTAACTTTTCTTCAACCAGATCCATATTGGCAGACATACGGTTATAACTGGTTGCGTCCGCCCCTCGAACAAAGGCAAACAACACACCGCGGTCTTCTTGTGGGGCTAGCTGTTGTGGGATGTTGTCCATCAGGTAATAACTACCGCCAATACAACCCAGTATAATCAGTGGCGCGATGAGCCTGACCCGCATAGCTTTACTCAGCAGGAATTTATAACCGCGTTCCAACTTGGAAAACAGATTTTCGATCACACGGTTAAATGCATTTGGCTTTACATTTGCTTTTAGAATTTTGCTACCCAATACTGGCGTAAGCGTCAAGGCAATCAGAGACGACGAGATCACCGACATCGAAAGCAGAACAGAAAATTCGGTAAATAATAAGCCCACCATGCCATCCATAAAGGAGATGGGTAAAAACACCATCACCAAAACCAAAGTAGTTGCTACAACAGCAAAACCTACCTCTCTTGTACCTTTATAAGCGGCAACCAGAGGGCTCTCACCGTTTTCAATATGATGGAAGATATTCTCCACCACCACTATGGCATCATCCACCACCAGACCTATGGACAAAATCAAAGCCATCAAGGTAATGAGATTAATGGAAAAGCCAAAGAAATAGGCCGAAATAAAGGCGGATATTAACGATACTGGGACGGTTATTGCGGGGATCAAGGTTGCACGTGCTTGCCCGATAAAGATATATAAAACAAGAATAACCAAGCCACCAGTGATAAACAACGTGTTGTAAACTTCTGAGATAGATCTGTCGATAAATACCGTCGAGTCGTAATCTATCGCTAAACGGGTACCTTCGGGTAGAAACTTCTGGATATCATCAACTTCAGCATGAACCAATTGAGCCACCTCCAATGGGTTAGCGTCCGACTGAGGGACGATACCCATACTTACGTTTACGACACCATCACTCTTAAACGTGGAGTTTTCATTTTCGGCACCAATAAAGACATCGGCGACATCTTGAAGGTAGACGGGTGTGCCATCGCTCGCCCGCTTAACCACCAAGTACTCAAAATCACTCGCTTGGTTATAGCTTCTCGCGGTTCTCACCGACATGACAACGGCATCATTTCTTACTTCACCACCGGGACTTTCTAAGTTTTCCTCACGCAGTGCCGCCGTAATGTCGGAGGCGGTAACACCTCGTCCTGCCATGAGAGCTGGTTTCAGCTTCACGTACATCACTTTGTACAGTCCACCAGAGATATCAACAGAACTGACTCCGGTAATCAAACTAAACCGATCAATTAATACCCTTTCTATGTAGTCCGTCAACTGAGTTCTATCCATCTCAGATGAGCTCAAATTGATATAGACAGATGCCTCTCCACTGCCATTATTTTTATACACCAGAGGATCGTCTGCTTCATCTGGCAGCCCACGCTGCGCTCTTGCGACTGCATCTCGTACATCACTAACACCGCTGTTTAAATCATAACCGAGCTCAAAAGTAATTTTGATCCGAGAGGAACCATTACGTGTGGTCGAGGTAATTTCATCGATACCACTAATGCCCGTCAGCTGGTCTTCAATTACCGCGGTGATTTGGCTTTCTATTATAGTGGCAGAAGCACCCTCGTAACGCGTGCTGACTGAAACCACAGGGCTTTCTATATCTGGCATTTCGCGCACGGCGAGTCGGTCAAACGAGACCAAACCAAACACCACAAGCAACAAGCTTAAAACAACAGCAGCAACCGGCCGTTTAACCGATACATCCGATAACCACATTATTCACTTTCCTTGTCGGCTTTTTTATTCGCGGTAGTCTCTGGCTTTTCGCCTTGCTCGCGAACGGTAAGACCATCTCTCATATTAACGATACCTTGCACCACTATCTTTTCACCGATCGCTAGCCCTTTCTCAATAACCACTTGGTTTTCTACACGGGCACCTAAAAATACCTCGGTCTTTGTGGCTTTGTTGTCTCCATCGATCACATACACGTACCGTTTAGTACCTGAGTATTGCAGTGCTTGAACAGGAATAATTGGGGCTTCGATAGCCGGAAAGTGTACTTGGGTCGCCATAAGCATACCGGGTTTAAGTTTGTTTTCAGCATTATCAAACCGAATACGAGCTCTTAGGTTTAGCGTTTCGCTATTGATGCGAGTATCGATTCCAATCACTTCCCCTTCAAACGTCGTTGCGGACCATGCATTGCTACTTGCTTGCACTTGCATGCCGGTGGAGAGCATCGATAAGAACCGTTCTGGGATCTGCAAATCGAGTCTCATACTCGAAAGGTTGTCTAAGGTGAGCAGCTCAGCCCCTGTGTTCACCATTTTCCCCCGACTAAAATCAATAAAGCCCACGGTTCCATCGAAAGGTGCCGTGATATTTAGATCTTTTAGTTGGGCATTGGCAGCATCTAGACGGGCGTTCGCGATATCGACACTGGCTTTCTGAGCGTCAATCTCGGTCTGAGTAATCGCGCCTTTTTTGGCTAATCGTTCAAATTCGGCTAATTTTCGTTTCTCATTTCGTAAATAGGCTTTGGCTTCGGATATTGATGCCTTCGCTTTATCATCATTTAGCTGGACTAAAAGATCGCCCTTTTTGACTTTTTGATTTGCGGATACCTTAATGGCATTGACCTTGCCGGAAACCTCTGGAGAGATGATGACCGACTGTTCTGCTTCTAGCTTACCAACCAAGGTCAAACTTTGAGATATATCGTGAGTCGCGACGGTTTCTGTTACCACCAAAACACTTTGTGCCTTTCGAGCACCACCTGATTTTCCTTGACCCGCAGCATAGCTCGGCGAATTCAGTAATAGAATTGAAGACACGAGTAGAATCGCTAAATTATTTTTATCCATTTTTTTGGCTCTAAAAAGTCGTAGGGTTTAAGTTTACCAACTTCTTACCCTAACGAGCGTAAACTTATGTAAAGAAGAGCAAAGAATCCATTAACACGCAGATATCTATACGTTCAAAGCCGAAAAATGTTCACTTTCTAACTTCATTGTTGAAAAAGGCATCAATCGAACAAAAAACCCAATAAAATACTTTACAGCTTTAGCGATTTTGCTATTATTCAGCTCCTCGCTTAGAGGCACTATTTGACATCGGCTTACTTGGTTTAACCAATAATAAGAAGTGTTAAATATTGGGTTAGAATTGGGACTAACCAAGTGACTAGGAAAATCGAATCTAGTTACTGAACACCCCGGAGGGGTTCCCGAGTGGCCAAAGGGAGCAGACTGTAAATCTGCCGGCTCCGCCTTCGATGGTTCGAATCCGTCCCCCTCCACCATATTTTTAGGTGCATATTGATTATTTGTACCTATCTAGATAAGTCATTAGTTCTATAACTTATCTGTTAGTGTTACTGTTTTTAAGGTTACAGTTGGGAGTAACCGTAGATTTGATAGCAATATCTTAATCTAAAATACCCTGGAGGGGTTCCCGAGTGGCCAAAGGGAGCAGACTGTAAATCTGCCGGCTCCGCCTTCGATGGTTCGAATCCGTCCCCCTCCACCATATTTTAAGTTTGTATAGTTGTCTAGACGAGTTATATAAACGTTTTTTTAAGGTTACGTTTGGGAGTAACCGTAGATTTGATAGCAATATCTTAATCTAAAATACCCTTGGAGGGGTTCCCGAGTGGCCAAAGGGAGCAGACTGTAAATCTGCCGGCTCCGCCTTCGATGGTTCGAATCCGTCCCCCTCCACCATATTTTAAAAGACCAGCTCTCGTAGCTGGTCTTTTTCGTTTACACTCAAAATACTCAAGCGGGTTCGGATAAATACAGCTCATTCTGTTTTTGCTTCTGCATTTCTCAACTTCCGTCACATCCCCCCCATTACATCGATGTATTGAAAGCATAAAAAGCTCAGTAATATTGATTTCCCCTTACTTTGTCATAACTTACATCACACTATCGGATTAGATTTACTAATCATTAAGGATAATTAATATCAACTATTCTTAACAATTTATTACTCTACAAAATGATAAAATTACCACGTATATAAACTAGTTTCTTTTATTAAAATAGGATAATAATATGTGGAATAGACTTAATAAGTCGATGATGTTCTGCCAAATGATGTTTGGCTTATCTTTTTACGGTGTGATGGTCATTTTAACTCGATTCTTCTTAGAAGATTTAGGGTATAGCGAAGCGGATACAATGATGGTTGTTGGCGCCTTTTCTGCTATTGGTCCTCTTTTTGCTATCGTTGGTGGCTTTATCGCCGATAAGTTTCTGGGGGCCTATCGTTCACTTACCATCAGTTATTTTGTCTTTGCTTCTGGTTACTTATTGTTGGTTCTCGGCGCTTCTGCTCAGAACGTACCATTAGCACTTGTCGGTATCGCTTTAGCGAGTTATGCGCGTGGATTAATGTCTCCTTCTTACCCAAGCCTATTTAAACGCACATTCGCCTCGCAAGAAAGTTTTGAAAATGGTTATCCAGTCAACTATTCCATCAATAATGTCGGTGCTTTGATCGGTCAGTACACCTTCCCTATGCTAGTGCTTGCTATTGGTTTCCATGGCAGCTTCTTGGCGTCAGGCATACTCGCTACACTCGCATTCTTCATGTTGGTTTTCTTTAGAAAGCCATTGGTTAATGCCGCTGCGGATATCGATCAACAACCCGTTAGCGCTAAAAACTGGGTAGCGTTCGCAAGCACATCAATTGCCATGATAGGGCTGGTATTTTTCATGTTCTCTAACATGGATATTGGCCAGAATATCGTTTATGCCATCGGTGCGGCGGCTATTTTGTACTTCATCTCGTTGATGTTTAAAGCAGGCCGATCTGATGCACTAAAAATGGGAACTATCCTCATCATCACGGCCTTAACGACCGCTTTTTTCGTTTATTATGGTCAGATGATGACATCCATGACGATGGTAACCATCAACACAATGCGCGGTGATCTGTTTGGCATTATCCCTATCGCCCCAGAAGCCTCAATGGCGATGAACCCATTATGGTGTATGGTTGCTGGACCTGTTATCGCATATACTTTTTCTAGTTTAGAAAAACGTGGTATCGCTTTGTCTACGGCAACGAAGATCGCCATTGCCTTCATCTTGACCGCAATAGCGTTTGGTATTTTAGCGGCCGCAGTATTAAGTATTGGCGCCGATGTTATTATTCGTCCTGAAATTTTCTTAGCGATCCACTTCTTCCAAGCATTTGCCGAGGTGATTGTAGGCAGTCTAGTCGTTGCTTTCATCCTATCAGTGGCTCCAAAGCATATTGAAAACTTTTCGGTGAGTTTGTTTTCAGTTGCTATCGCACTCAGTGGCATTGTTGGTGCTGTGTTCTCTACGTCTATTGCGTTAGAAAAGGGCCAAGTGATCACTCAAGAAATTGTTAAAGACGTCTACGGTAGCTACTTTAGTACGTTGACGGTTCTTGCTGTCGTTATGGTGGCTGTGGCTCTTATTGCCTCTTATATCATCCGTAAGATGCTAAACAGCGCGAAGGAACAAGACGCCCAAGATTTAAAGCTTTCTGAAGCGAAATAATCATTATTTCATAGGAACTGATTATTACATTCTGGAATACTTGAAGGTCCAACAGTAGGGAAGTAATGGATCCGGTATCAATGGGCAGGGAGGCCCATTGACAAGTACATCAGGATATATCGACCACCCTTCGAAAAGGCATCCCGCAAACGAATAGATACAAAAAAAACGCAGCTCGTAAAGACACTGCGCTTGAGCCTGTCACAGGCTAAATAAAAATCAACCCGTTAGTCGACATGGAGGCATGACACAGCGTGCTTGTCTGTCCCTTTAAGCTCTGGTTTCTGTTTCGCACATGCCTCTGTTGCAATTGGGCAACGCGTGCGGAATACACAGCCTGACGGAGGGTTAATAGGCGACGGTAGATCCCCTTCTAGCATCTGAATCACTTTTGTACGTTCAATCTGAGGATCAGGGATAGGAACAGCGGACATCAATGCTTTGGTATACGGGTGCTTAGGTGTTGCAAACAATTCTTTCGCTTCAGCCAACTCCACTTCATTACCTAGGTACATCACCAAAACACGATCCGATATGTGTTTCACTACCGATAAATCGTGCGCGATAAAGACCAAACTCAAGCCAAGCTCATCTTGCAGCTCTTTGAGTAGATTCACCACCTGCGCTTGAATTGAAACATCAAGAGCCGATACGGGTTCATCACAGATAATCATCTTAGGGTTAAGGATAAGCGCACGGGCGATACCGATACGCTGACACTGACCGCCTGAGAACTCGTGAGGATAACGGTTTACCAAGTTCGGAAGTAAACCTACCTTGTCCATCATCTGTTTAACACGAAGCTTAACTTCTTTTTTGGTCAACTTAGGATAAAACGTCTGCAGTGGCTCTGCGATAATATCACCGATATTCATTCGAGGATTCAGTGACGCTAATGGATCCTGAAAAATCATCTGAATGTCTTTACGTGTTTCACGACGCTGAACTTCTTGCATCTTGGTTAGGTCTTGCCCTAACCAAATAACTTCACCTTCAGTCGCTTGAACCAAACCGACGATAGCGCGGGCAAATGTCGACTTACCACACCCTGATTCACCGACTACACCGAGTGTCTCACCTTCATATAGACGAACGTTAACGCCATCAACGGCTTTAAGGTTGGCAGGTTTTGACCACGGCCACGCCGACTTTGAAGCGATGCTAAAGTGAACTTTCAGGTTTTTTACATCTAAAAGTAGCTTTTTTTCTGTATTCATTTGATCACTCATTTGGTCCACGTCTCCCATTCAGAAAAACAAGCTCGCTGACGATCGTCGCCAAATGGCATCAATATTGGTGCTTCTTTCATACAACGATCTGTCACTCGGTGACAACGTTCTTGATAAGGGCAACCCGTCGGTAAACGAAGCAAGTTAGGTGGGTTCCCCGGGATCGTTGGTAGAATCTCGCCAACACTATCCAAGCGAGGGATCGCTTTTAATAACCCTTCCGTATATGGATGGCTAGGGTTGTAGAAAATTTCATCTACAGAGCCATACTCCATCGTACGACCTGCATACATAACCAATACTTTTTCACACGAACCCGCGACGACGCCTAAATCATGAGTAATCATAATTATTGCCGTATTGAACTCTTTTTTAAGTTCATTAAGTAGATCCATAATTTGCGCTTGTACGGTGACATCGAGCGCCGTTGTCGGCTCATCGGCAATCAGCAATTTAGGGCGACAAAGTAGTGCCATCGCTATCATCACACGTTGACGCATACCACCAGAAAATTCATGCGGATACATGGTTATACGCTTACGAGCTTCAGGGATTTTCACCGCTTCAAGCATACGTACAGATTCTTCAAATGCTTCTGCTTTACCCATGCCTTTGTGTAGCATCAATACTTCCATTAGCTGGTTGCTAACTTTCATATAAGGATTAAGCGAAGTCATTGGATCTTGGAAGATCATCGCAATCTGCTCGGCACGGACTTTGTTAAGTTCGACTTCAGGTAGATTAAGAATTTCTCTGCCTTCGAACTTAGCGCTACCTTTAATGATACCGTTTTTAGCAAGTAGCCCCATAATGGCGAATACGGTTTGAGATTTACCCGAACCAGACTCTCCCACAATACCCAGTGTCTCACCTTGTTCTAGCGAGAAGTTTAAATCGTTAACTGCGGTTACGTCACCATCTTGAGTGGTAAATTCAACACGCAGGTCTTTGACATCTAATAAACTCATTTTTCTTTCCAGTATATTTAAGCCAAGGGCTTATCTGTCTTTAGGATCCAACGCGTCACGAAGACCGTCACCAACATAGTTAAAGCAGAACAGTGTTACCACCATACATGCTGCAGGAAAAATTAGCTGCCAAATAGCCACTTCCATCGTTTGTGAGCCTTCTTGTAGCAACGCTCCCCAACTCGTCATTGGTTCCTGAACACCAAGTCCTAGGAAAGACAAAAATGATTCTGTTAAGATCATGCTTGGGATAAGCAGCGTTGAATATACCGCGACAATACCAAGTACGTTCGGAATAATATGGCGAGTAATAATCTTCCAGTTACTCACACCACTCACATGCGCCGCTTCAATAAACTCTTTGCTACGCAAGCTAAGGGTTTGACCACGTACAATACGCGCCATGTCTAGCCATGCAATCGCACCAATAGCGACAAATATTAATACAATATTTCGGCCAAAGAAGGTCACAAGAACAATCACAAGGAACATAAATGGAACCGCGTATAATATTTCCAGAATACGCATCATGACACGGTCAGTTCTTCCGCCAATATAGCCTGAAGTGGCGCCATAAAGAGTACCAATTAACACGGCAACCAACGCACCTAACACACCGACCATCAATGAGATACGTCCACCAATAAGTGTACGAACATAAAGGTCGCGTCCTAAACTGTCGGTACCAAAGATATGGTCCGCAGATGGAGCAGCATGCAGCGAATACCAATCCGTATCGTCATAGGTAAACTCGGCAATCATTGGCAAAAAAATGACCGCCAGAATCATAACTGTTAGTATTGCAAGGCTCACCATTGCGGCTTTATTACGCATAAAGCGAATTCGAGCATCTTGCCATAAGCTGCGACCTTCAATCTCTAAATTCTCAGAGAACTTTTCAATCGCATCAAGGTTTTCTTTTTTCGTTAACATAATATCTGTACCCAATTAATAACGAATTTTTGGATCAATAGCCGCTAATAAAATATCAACAACGGTGTTGAATAGAATGAAGAGGAAACCAATCAAAATGGTGACTCCCATTACTAGCGAATAATCTCGATTAAATGCTGCGTTAACGAATAACTTACCAATACCTGGCAGGCCAAATATCGTTTCGATAACAACTGAACCGGTGATAATACCGACGAAAGCAGGCCCCATATAAGAAACAACAGGGAGCATTGCTGGCTTAAGCGCGTGCTTTAAGACGATATAAGGATAACTCAGACCCTTAGCTCGTGCAGTACGGATAAAGTTACTGTTCAATGTCTCTATCATGCTACCACGGGTAATACGGGCAAATGTCGCCACATACAACAAAGACATACCAATCACTGGTAAGAACATATATTGAAAGGAGCCATCTAACCAACCACCGGCGGGGAACCAGCCTAAGTTAATGGAGAACAGATAGATTAATGCGGGTGCCAACACGAAGGATGGCATCACCACCCCGAGCATAGCGGTGGACATAATGATGTAATCGACCCAAGTATTTTGCCGCAGTGCAGCTAAGGTACCCACCCCCACCCCCATAAAGAGAGTAAAGATAAAGGCAGCAAAACCGACTTTGGCTGATACAGGTAATGCACCGGCTACCAGTTCATTAACTGTAAAGTCTTTGTACTTGAATGACGGACCAAAATCACCCTGTAGAACGTTTGTTAGGTACGTGGTGTACTGTTCAAACACAGGTTTATCTAGACCATATTTCGCATTAATGTTAGCCATTACCTCTGGGGGCAATGGACGCTCTGATGAAAACGGGTTTCCGGGAGCAAAGCGCATAAGGAAAAAAGAAATTGTTATCAATACCAGCATCGTTGGTATCGCTTCTAATACTCTTTTCGCGATGAATTTAAACATAAACTCACTCTTTTCAGTCTGTGACAGTGTATATCTTGATAAACAAAAAGACGCTGCATGTGAACTTCACATGCAGTGCCCATAATTATTATTATTATTTAGTAAAACTTACTCTTTAATGTATAGATCTTTTGAGTAAATCTTGTCTTCTGCGTTGTTAACTGGGAAGCCACCAACGTTAGGGTTTACTAGGCGAGCCTTAACATACTGGTAGATAGGAGCAATTGGCATATCTTTCGCCAGTAATACTTCTGCTTCAGCATAAAGTGCATTACGCTCTTCAGCGTTTGTGGAATACAGTGCTTTCTTCATAGTTTCATCATAAGCAGCGCTGTTGTATTTAGGGTCATTCGAGCTGTTGTTACTTTGCATTAACGAAAGGAAAGAAGAAGCTTCGTTATAATCGCCACACCAACCTGCGCGAGTCACGTCAAAGTCACCTTGGCGACGCGTGTCCAAATATGTTTTCCACTCTTGGTTTTCTAGCTGAACATCAACACCTAAAGACTTCTTCCACATAGATTGAATTGCAGCTGCAATTTTCTTGTGATTTTCTGACGTGTTATACAGAAGTGTAAACTTAAGTGGGTTTTCTTTGTTGAAACCCGCTTCTTCTAGAAGACTCATTGCTTCTTTAACACGCTCAGCTTGGGTTAACTTGCCGTAAGCTGGAACCTCAGGATTAAATCCTGCAACGATTTCTGGCGTTAAGAAATAAGCAGGTTGTTGACCTTGCCCTAATAGGAACTTAGTTATTACGTCACGATCGATAGCAAAAGAAAGCGCTTTACGTACACGAACATCATCAAATGGTGCTCTTTTATTATTGAAGCCGTAGTAGTAAGAACACAAGTTACCTTGGATAGATACCGATTCAGCATGATCTTTCTGTAGTCGCTTGAAGTGCTCATTAGGCAATTCGTTCGTGAAGTTAATTTCATCAGAAAGGAATCGATTCATTTCTGCAACTTGGTTTTCGATAGGAAGGAACGTTACTTTTGTTAGAACGGTATTCGCGTTATCCCAGTAGTTCTTATTTGGAACCAATTCGATACGTTCGTTCACTACCCAGTTGTCCATCACAAATGCACCGTTGCCAACAAAGTTCTCAGGCTTGGTCCATTTGTCACCAAATTTTTCTACGGTAGCCTTATGCACTGGCTTAACCGTTGTGTGCCCCATCATCATTACGAAATATGGAACCGCTGTAGTCAATTTAATTTCTAGTGTATTAGCATCAATTGCCTTCACACCTAGTGTATCTTTATCTGCAGTACCAGCGATGATTTCCGCAGCGTTGACCATATTGGTCATCTCTAGATACCAAGAATATGGCGAAGCCGTTGCCGGATCAACAGCACGCTTGAAGCTATATACGAAATCTTCTGCTGTTACTGGGTCGCCATTAGACCACTTCGCATCTTTGCGTAAGTGGAAAACAAATGTTTGGTTATCTGTTGTGTCCCAAGACTCAGCCACACCAGGAATGGTATTACCGTCTGAATCTTGGTTTACAAGACCTTCTAACAAATCACGAATAACGTGAGATTCTGGCACACCTTCAGTTTTATGTGGGTCGATAGACGCCACTTCTGTACCGTTACCACGCACTAATTCTTGCACCTTAGCAAGTTTAGTACCTGCAGGAATATCTGCTGCAAGAGTTGAAAAAGAGGTAGCAGCAACGGTTAAGCTTGCGCCCAGTAAAAGGGTTTGTGTAATTTTATTTTTGAACATGCATTTAACTCCAAATTTTTTTATTAGCATCCATGACGTCTTTTTTATAGGTGTCCGAACGATAGACCATTCAGAACGTTTCTAACAAAAACGCTCTAAAACCCAAAAAGATTGCTGAACACACTACCAATCATTCGTTCAATTTTCCATAAAACGGCCTAACTAGCGCTTTATTATTTCGACTGGGTCAATGTTTTAGATTGTTTGCCTAAAAAGCACTCTATCAAAAAGGATTCACCATAAATGGGTGGAAAATCAGAGTTTAGTTAATATAAATTCACTTTACCCATAACAAACCACAACCTAAATCTTAATTAACATGAGTTTACACTCTATAAGGTTAAGGAACATGACTTATTATTCATTATCTATCTCTAGTATTGAGGGGGGTAGTAACAATATTGGTGAATATCTGAACACAATGTCAATTCAACGCATTGGAACGAAAGTTTTACACCTTTATTCATAAGTGTAAAAACCTAGGGTGTAAAAAAGCCAAGCAATATAGCTTGGCTAGTCATCGTCATTGGGTTGTAGGTTATCTAATCATTTTTCAGTCCAGCGAGAAGCGGCTTTATGATCCGACGCCCGAGAGTCAATCCAACGACATGCTTCTGTTGTCCTTTCTTTTTTCCAAAATGGCGCTTTGGTTTTAAGAAAGTCCATTACAAACTCGCATGCTTCAAAAGATGCACCACGATGAGCGCTTGTTACCCCAACAAAGACAATTTGATCACCAATATCGAGATCACCAATCCGATGAATCACACGCACTTTTTGTAGCGGCCAACGGTCTAGTGCTTGCTGACAAATATCAGAAAGTGCTTTTTCAGTCATGCCAGGGTAATGCTCGAGCGTAAGCCCCGTTACATTACTGCCTAAATTCATGTCTCTCACTTTGCCGGAGAACATGGCGACAGCACCGGCAGATGACCCTTGTGCTAACAAATCGTATTCTTCTGCCACAGAGAAGTCTTCACGCATTACAGAAACCGAATACGTCATATTACCCACCTGTGACTGGTGGAAAGAAGGCCACTTCATCGCCATCTTTTATCATGCTATCAAGCGGAGAGATTGTCTGATTGATAGCAACGAGTAGTTTCCCTGAAGCTAAAGCTAGAGACCACTTATCGCCTTTTTCGCATAAATAATCACGCAGCTCTTCAGCGGTTGCATAGTTAGGCTCAATATCGAGTCCATCAAGGTCTAGCAGCTCTCTAGTTTGAGCAAAAAAAAGTACTTTGATCATTTTTCCGCCTTAAAGTGACCAGATTTTCCACCCCTTTTTTCGAGTAGTCTAACCTGACTAATCACCATATCTTTTTGTATGGCCTTGCACATGTCATAGATAGTCAACGCCGCAACCGATGCTGCTGTTAGCGCTTCCATTTCTACACCAGTTTTACCCGAGAGTTTACAGAGAGATTCAATTCGAACGACACTATCTTCTTCAATAGCTTCTAGCTGAACTTCTACCTTAGTAAGCAGTAAAGGGTGGCAAAGTGGAATCAAATCCCATGTTCTTTTGGCAGCTTGTATTCCAGCAATTCGAGCTGTGGCGAACACATCACCTTTATGGTGACTACCAGAAACAATCAAGTTTAATGTTTCTGGTGCCATATGAACAAAAGCTTCAGCTCTTGCTTCTCTTACTGTTTCTGCTTTAGCAGATACGTCAACCATGTTGGCTTCGCCAGAGGCGTTAATATGAGTAAACTGTTCCATACAAGACTACACCGACAAGTGAGGCATAAAGTTACAAGGGCGATGACTCGCATCTAACTGTTGCTTGATAATCTTTGTCCACGCCGTTCTACATGCGCCAGTTGAACCTGGCGTTGCGAATACAACCGTATGATTTGCAAAACCTGCAATAGCACGTGATTGAATGGTTGAGGTACCAATCTCTTCGTAAGAAACCTGACGAAATAGTTCACCAAACCCTTCAACTTGCTTGTCAAATAGTGGCACAAGAGCTTCTGGTGTACTGTCTCTTGAAGTAAATCCCGTACCGCCAGTAATCATGATGACTTGAATTCCTTCATCTGCTATCCATTGTGAAACTATCGCACGGATTTTATATTTGTCATCGATGACAATTTTTTTATCCGCTAGATGATGTCCAGCTTCTTTAAGTTGATTGACAAAGTACTGCCCAGACGTGTCATTTTCTTCTGTGCGAGTATCAGAAACGGTTAATACTGCAATATTTGCTGGCTTAAATTCACTTACAGCGTGTCCCATAATTTCACCTATATTTAATTTTTTTAGCCGCCAATGGAGGCGAGATGTGGCGTCATTCCAGTATTACCATCTTGTAGAAAGTGGCTGACTGATTTGGTTTGGAGTTGAGCTTGAATGCGGTCGATTAATGCATCCGCTTGCGTATCTTCTTGAAGAAGGTCTCTAAGCTCAACACCTTGCTCACCAAACAAGCAAAGATGTAATTTGCCCATCGCGGAAACTCTTAATCGGTTACAACTCTCACAAAAATGTTTTTCATAAGGCATAATCAAGCCTATTTCACCTTTGTAATCAGGGTGAATATATACTTTTGCAGGCCCATCATTCGCTTCTGCTACCTTTGGAATCCAACCTTCTGCGATGAGTTTATTCTGGATGCTCACACCTGATTTATGGTATTTGTCGAAGAATGAATCCATCTCTCCGGTTTGCATCAGCTCAATAAATCTTAGCTGTATAGGTCGATCTTTAATCCAATTGAGAAAAGCGGGTAATTCACCGCTATTAAGGTCTTTCATTAAGACAACGTTGACTTTGACCTGCTCGTATCCGACCTCGAAAGCTCTGTCTATACCGGACATCACGTTGGAAAATTTATTTTCTCCCGTGATTTGGTAAAACATTCGGGGGTCTAAGCTATCCAGACTCACGTTAATGTGGGTTAGTCCTGCCTCGCGCCAGTCGGCGACCTGAGATTCCATTCGATAACCGTTTGTTGTCATTGCCACCTTACTAATTCCATCGGTGGTGGCAATGGTTTGTACGATATCATTGAAATCTTTACGTAAAGTCGGCTCACCACCGGTTATGCGCACCTTAGAGGTACCACAACTAGCGAACGCACTAACGATACGTTTCACTTCCGGTATGGATAAAAAAGACGAGTTTTTACGCCCCGAAGGCTTATAGCCATCCGGAAGACAGTATGTGCATTTGAAGTTACAGACATCTGTAACAGAGAGACGCAAGTAATAAAACTTGCGTTTAAATTTATCTTCGAATTGTATCGCCACGGAACACCTTTCCAAATACGGGAGGCTTACTCATTTCTAAGCAAACCCTTGTAACATTGTGTCACTGGCCTCTAACGCATATAGAATTTCAACATTTGTCAAAAATCAAACTTAGCGGTAAAGGCTCGGAGTTATGGCTGCTAATCACTGAAATCAGATTAACTGCTATTCGATAAAATACTTAATTACGGGTTATAATTCCATAGGCAATCGTGAAAAATCCATCAATAAGCACACTTTAGTTAGCCTAAGGTGTTTATTATTAAAAATGACGGCAAGTTATTGCATAATATTAAAATAAGTTAAGTAATAAATGAAAATATATAAAAACAAAAAAATCGTAGCGATAGGTGGCGGGCATGGCTTGGGAAGAGTTCTGGCAGCTTTAAATAAATTTGGCAACAATGCTACTGGGATTGTTACGACGACCGACAACGGCGGCTCTACTGGTCGTATCCGTTATTGTCAGGGCGGTATTGCTTGGGGTGACACGAGAAACTGCATCAATCAGCTGATTACTGAACCATCTGTTGAGTCGATGATGTTTGAGTATAGATTCAAAGGTTCTGGCGAATTAAATGGTCATAATTTGGGCAACCTCATGTTGGCTTCATTAGATAATTTATCCGTCAGGCCTCTAGAGGCGATACAGCTGATACGTAACATGCTGAAAGTCGATGTCAACATTATCCCTATGTCCGAACACCCATCTGATCTAAAAGCATTATCTGTTGATGGTAATTGGGTTCATGGTGAAACCAGTGTGGACGAGATGGAAACCGACCTTCTCAGACTGGATTTAGAACCAGAAGTACCTGCCACGAGTGAAGCCATTGCGGCCATTAACCATGCTGATTGCATCATACTTGGACCGGGCAGTTTCCTTACTAGCATTATGCCACCTCTGTTACTTTCCGAATTGGGACATGCCATATTAAAAAACACCGACGCGACATTGATCTATATCGAGAACCTATCACCAGAATATGGCCCTGCCGGACGAATGACTTTACGTCAAAAACTGGAGTGGTGCCAAAGGGCTTGTCGAGGCAGAAAAATAGATATTGTATTAGGTGATGTAGCACATCAAGATCTAGAAGACGAGTGGCATTGCGTCACTGTCGATCTTGCATCTCCGAATAGGGCTTGGCGACACGATAGAAACAAGTTGTCCAAAGCGATTGTCGAGCAACTTAAATAGCGCAACGCTAATTTAAAAACGTGTCCACTGCCACTTCGGCTCATTGACAATACTGGCATCCTCACTCATGAAAGTGCGAGGATGTCTTGAGCGGCCTGTGGCGTTATATTCTATATTAGTCACACCTTTACTTGGGCTGGTATAAGGCCCTATATGCGCGGATAGTCGCTTCAATGCTATCCAGTAGAGAATTACGATTTTCAACAGTGGAAACCTTCTCGCCGGCTTTGGCTTTGGCATCTATATGCAGCGCTTTTTTACACAAATCATCAGCACCGAAACTGGCTGCACTACTTTTCAATGCATGGCTAATATCACTTAACAAGCGCTCTAAGTTATCGCCATTTTCCGTTAGCGAAACGTGATAGCTGTTTAACTCACCCAAAAATATGTCCAACAATACAGGCAAGTTTTCTTGACCAATTTCGTTACACAAGTCTTCAATTTTGTTGGAGTTTAAATAAGTCGTCACCGTTTAAGGATCTCCTAACATTCCCTTCGTTACATGTAAAAAACAGGCGATTAGCTATGTCAATTTCATGCTCATGTTTTTCGTGTTCACATCATCGTTATTTTCTATAACCATGACTGTTTTTTCCTGTAAATAGTCGATGGGCTGACTTCTAATGCATGTGCTGCTTGGGGGATATTCCCACCGCAGGCTTGAATTGCTTGCTCTATCACATTTCTCTCAACCCGCCACAAAGGCGTGATGTCATCAGCAGATAACGATTGGAGACCCTCATGGGTGGAATCAATGTTGTTTGAACCAAATCTATCTTGCAATAATCCTTCCCTATTGTTTATTAAAGCAATTTTTGTGCTCATTTGGTTAATTGGTGGAGGAAGCATGTTTAATGTGATTTCCTTTCCATTATTTAATACAACAGCATTGCGTATTACATTTTGAAGCTGACGCACATTTCCAGGCCATTCATAGGAGATGAATCTGTCTATTACATCTTGCGCAAAACGAGTAAACGATTTTTCCTCTTCCAATGACATATAGCCCAAAAGCGAATAGGCTATCTCGACGACATCCTCCCCTCGGTCTCTTAATGGAGGCAAATGCAACGGAATAACATACAAGCGGTAATAAAGGTCCTCTCTAAAACGTCCTTGTTGTACCTCTTTCCAAGGGTCCCTATTGGTTGCACAAACGAAGCGTACATCAATACTCTTCATCTTAGAGGAGCCGACTTTTTGAAACGTACCCGTCTGTATAAAACGCAATAGTTTGGTCTGCAGATCCAAATCCATTTCACAAAGCTCATCCAAAAACAATGTTCCACCATCGGCAAGTTCTGCGGCGCCGTGTCGTTCAGTCGCCGCCCCCGTGAAAGCGCCTTTAACGTGACCAAACAGTTCACTTTCTATTAAGTCTTTCGGGATCGCGGCACAATTGATTGCTATGAATGGTTTGTCTCTTCGGCGGCTCGCAGCGTGTATCGCTTCAGCACAGACTTCTTTACCTGTACCGCTTTCACCCGTAATAAAGATACTCGCTTTGCTTGTTGCAGCGGAGTCGATCGTCTTATATACCGAAAGCATATTGTGACTACTACCAATAAAGCCTTGATAGTTATTCAAGCTGCTAACGCTTGCTCCTTGCTCGCCTTCACCACCTTTGATTTTGCTGGCTCGGCGTATGGCATTATTTACCGTAACCCTGAGCCTATCCGCTTCACAAGGTTTGATTAAGAAGTCCTGAGCGCCATATCGCATTGCGTCTACGGCGGTATCAATCGAGCCATGAGCCGTCATAAAGATGATAGGGACTTCTGGGTACAATGCTTTTACTGAGTGAAGCACATCCATACCTGTCATATCGGGTAGGCGCAAATCTAAGAGGATGAGGTCTGGAATCCGGATGATCAGTGATTCTAACGCCTCTTTACCCGTACCAACAATTTCCACATCGATGCCGAGAGGTGTTAAAAAAGAACGATATAAAGCTGCAACTGAAGCGGTATCTTCAACCATAAGCAAATACTTAGCTGTCATACCAAGATCTGATTTTTTCATATCCAAGCCTTTAAACGATATTGTTTGATTTGAACGAGTCAAAAGAAAGTTGATTGCAATTTAGGAAAGAATCGCATTTCGCTTTGCAAAATGCAAATACCGACATCTACAGTACGAATAGACTCGAGATAACCCTTTATATCCCAGTGCTAATTAATTGGCACAATAAATGCTCTTATAACTATGACCTTAACGGGTCACCTAGCCAACTGACGTTGTTAGTGGACATGTTTTCCACAAAATGAAGCCAACCGGACATATTCCAGTTGGCTATTTTTTTGCCTAAATTTTCCCTTAACTAACTGTTTACAATAAACTGTTTTCTTAGCTTATCTATCCTGTCTCTCTTTTCAGCCGCTAATTCAAATTCCAAATCTTGAGCATGCTGATACATAGCCGCTTCCAATTTAATAATCTCTTTCTCTAATTGTTGCGGTGTAAATGCTTGATAATTTTGTGACGGCTCAGCAACTTTCGATAAAGGTACTTGTTTCGAGACTCTTTGATTACGGGTTTTAGCGATGTCGCCGATTTCCATAATATCTTTGATACTCTTTTTTAAAGCCTGAGGTACGATGCCATTTTTTTCATTGTGTTCTTGCTGTTTTCCCCTACGACGGTTGGTTTCATCCATTGCCTTTTTCATAGATTTGGTAATGGAGTTACCATATAAAATGGCTCTTCCTTCTAGGTTTCTCGCGGCACGGCCTATCGTCTGTATGAGCGATCTTTCTGACCTTAAGAATCCTTCCTTATCCGCATCAAGAATGGCCACAAGGGATACCTCTGGCATATCCAACCCTTCTCTCAACAGGTTAATTCCCACCAATACATCAAACTCGCCCAACCTCAAATCGCGGATAATCTCTACCCGTTCAACAGTATCAATATCAGAATGCAGGTAACGAACCTTTACACCGTGATCATGGAGATATTCTGTCAGATCTTCCGCCATTCTCTTCGTAAGTGTTGTCACTAAGACTCGCTCATTCTTTACTGACCTTATGCGGATCTCAGACAATAAATCATCAACCTGTGTTGTCACTGGACGCACTTCAATAACCGGGTCTAATAATCCAGTGGGGCGCACGACTTGATCCGCTATATCGGTACCTGATTTTTCAAGCTCATAATTACCCGGTGTTGCGGATACAAATATGGTCTGCGGAGCCAATGCTTCAAATTCATCAAACTTAAGTGGCCTATTATCGAGCGCGGAAGGAAGACGAAAGCCGAACTCAACCAAGGTCTCTTTTCGTGACCGATCCCCTTTAAACATTGCACCAATTTGAGAAACGGTCACGTGAGACTCATCGATGACCAATAGTCCATCACTGGGTAGATAGTCAAAAAGCGTCGGTGGCGGCTCTCCTTCCTCTCGACCACTGAGATATCTAGAGTAGTTTTCAATACCTGAACAGAATCCTAATTCGTTCATCATCTCCAAATCAAACTGCGTTCTTTGGGAGATCCGCTGCTCTTCCAATAGTTTATTATTTTCAAGTAAATAGGCCTTTCGACTCTTTAGTTCTACCTTTATATGTTCAATTGACTCTAATATTTTTTCTCTAGGAGTAACGTAGTGCGTTTTGGGATAAACAGTAAATCTAGGTAAGTCTCTCTGATTAATTGCACCTGTTAGTGGGTCAAACAAGCTTATACATTCTATCTCTTCATCGAACATCTCTATTCGTACCGCTTCCTGATCGGATTCTGCAGGGAAGACATCTATCACTTCACCTCGAACCCTAAACTGCCCACGTTCAAACGATACGTCATTTCGAGTGTATTGAAGCTCGGCTAGTCGTCGTATAACATCGCGTTGATTTAAATGGTCTCCGCGTCTTACATGTAGCATCATCTTTAGATACGAATCGGGATCACCTAATCCATAGATCGCAGATACAGAGGCAATGATAATGGCATCCTTCCGTTCTAGAAGTGCTTTGGTCGCGGATAACCTCATTTGTTCTATATGTGAATTTATTGAAGAATCTTTTTCAATAAAGGTATCTGTCGTTGGTACATAAGCCTCAGGCTGATAGTAGTCATAATAAGAAACAAAGTACTCTACGGCGTTATTAGGAAAAAAAGCTTTCATTTCCCCATAAAGCTGCGCGGCAAGTGTTTTATTAGGCGCAAGGATTATGGTGGGTCGCTTTGATTGTGCGATGACATTCGCCAACGTAAAGGTTTTTCCAGAGCCAGTGACACCTAACAATGTTTGATGTGCCAGCCCATTCTCCAGACCATCCAATAGTTTTACTATTGCGGTAGGTTGATCCCCGGACGGTTCGTAATCGGAAACTAGGTTGTATTCTTTGCTCATAATTATGTTCTTATTCTTTATGATTAATATGCGATGTTCTACATGTGAAGACAGCGTTAAGCATGATAACGAATTCTAAAATAAATTGCTTCGCATGATATCCAATCTACTGACGCAAAGATAACTTTTGTCACAGAGCCATCAATTGACGATCGGTTTAGCCCGAGTTCAGTTTAGTCGTTAGGACATAAATGTAATTAGATAAATAATGTGAAGTAAAACCGCATAAACAGTAGAATCTATTTCCAAAATTTGATAAAGTCCCTGCCCTTCTATAAATACAATCCTCAATTCCAATTATTTTTAATCCACTTGTTTTCCCCAATTTAGTGCTAATACGGTTCATTTTTGGTCAAAATTTAACTTATGCACAAGATGGGCAAATTACACGAATTAACGACAAGTAAAATAAAGTTTTTTATATCAATGAATTACACTGCAATCATATAGTATCTTTACTCTAAATAAATTCAGTGGGTTTTTATTCAAGTTTAACTCACACACTTATCCACAATTTTGGTGGATAAGTAAGTCGACGCTTTTATCGATGGGTAGTCTGAAAAAATCAATAGCAATTGCGAATTTTTTTTATAAAAAGATTCAACTTCTGTGTTGACACTTTTCGTCCATATCGCTAAGATTCGCAACTCAAATCGATTCCCCCTTAGTTCAGTTGGTAGAACGGCGGACTGTTAATCCGTATGTCGCAAGTTCAAGTCTTGCAGGGGGAGCCACATTTTAAAGCCACGTCTTAGACGTGGCTTTTTTCGTTTAAAATGACGATTCAAAACGCGTCCTACATGAGTACTCAACAGCCATTTTCCGGCCTAATTACAAATTCGAGATCAAAAAAACCGTGTATGGTGCTTAAAAACAACACTAATGATGAAAAACCCTAAGGATTCTCGGTTGTTATTAGCGCCTCAAAACGAGATAATATAACATTAAGGATTTCCTAATATGAATTATCATGACTGACTATTTACTGTTACTAGTCGGCACTGTGCTGGTTAACAACTTTGTGCTGGTTAAATTTCTGGGTTTATGCCCCTTTATGGGTGTTTCCAAAAAACTGGAAACCGCTATTGGTATGGGCTTAGCAACCACATTCGTACTGACGCTTGCGTCCGTTTGCGCTTACTTGGTCGAAACCTATATCCTGGCTCCGTTAGGAATAGAATATCTACGGACGATGAGCTTTATCCTGGTGATTGCGTTTGTCGTACAATTTACTGAGATGATTGTTCACAAAACCAGCCCAACACTATATCGATTACTCGGCATATTTTTGCCTCTCATTACTACAAACTGCGCGGTGTTAGGCGTCGCCTTGTTAAATATCAATGAGAATCATAATTTCATTGAATCCATTATTTACGGCTTCGGTGCCGCTGTTGGATTTTCTTTAGTTCTAGTTTTATTCGCCTCGATGCGCGAACGAATTGCAGCAGCTGATGTTCCTTCTCCATTTCAAGGTGCATCTATAGCTATGATAACCGCAGGGTTAATGTCTCTGGCATTTATGGGCTTTACTGGATTGGTGAAGTTGTAATGGTATCAATATTCGTTGCTATTCTCGCTATCGCTGTCCTCGCGGGCATATTTGGTGCTTTTCTAGGCTTCGCCTCTGTTCGTTTTAAGGTCGAAAGCGACCCAATTGTTGAACAAATAGACGCCATTTTACCACAAACTCAATGTGGGCAGTGCGGTTATCCGGGATGTAAGCCTTATGCAGAAGCGGTTGCCAACGGTGACAGTATCAGCAAGTGTACGCCAGGTGGACAAGCGGCTATCGAAAAAATAGCCGAGTTGATGGGTGTTGAACCAGAAACAGAAAACCAAGGCGATATCGAACCCATTAAAACCGTCGCGTACATACACGAAGATATGTGTATTGGATGCACAAAATGCATACAAGCTTGTCCCGTGGATGCCATTGTGGGGGGAACTAAAGCCTTACATACAGTAATAGAAAGTGAATGTACTGGATGCGACCTATGTGTAGCTCCATGCCCAACAGACTGCATAGAAATGATACCGATTGAAACCACCATGGCTAATTGGAAATGGAAATTAAATGCCATTCCAGCCGTAGATATAACAGATAAACCAGAAGCGCGAGTTAAATGAAAGATATGGTGCCTTTAGTTGAAAGAATTCGTCATGGTGATATCTGGGACTTTCCTGGTGGCATTCACCCACCAGAAAACAAAACTCAATCTACTCAGACGCCTGTTGATAAAGCACGTTTAGCACACGAATTTATATTACCCATCAAACAGCATATTGGCCGCCCCGGAGACCTCGCAGTAAAAGTAGGCGATAAAGTGTTAAAGGGTCAACAGCTGACTAAGTTTACCGACAGCTTTATGTTGCCTGTGCATGCACCTACATCGGGTGAAATTATTTCTATTGAGCCAAGACAAACAGCCCACCCTTCTGGTTTGACAGAAAACTGTTTTATATTAAAACCCGATGGCGAAGATAGATGGATACAAAAAAATCCATTAACCAACTTTAAATCAGAAACACCTGAACAACTTATAAACGTTATCCGACAATCTGGCGTTGCGGGGTTGGGTGGTGCAGGTTTTCCTACTGGTCATAAGATCCAATCTGGCGTAGCTAAAACCGAAATTCTTATTATCAATGCGGCAGAGTGTGAACCCTACATCACCGCAGATGATATGTTGATGCGAGAAAATGCGTCTGAGATTATTGAAGGTATTCAGGTGCTTGAGCACATTCTGAAGCCAGGTTTAATTATTATTGCCGTCGAGGACAATAAACCCGAAGCAATAAAAGCGCTAGAACATGCCGCGCTAAACAGAAACTTGGTAATACGCGGTATTCCGACTAAGTATCCTTCTGGCGGTGAAAAACAGCTAATAAAATTGTTGACCAATAAAGAGGTTCCAAAAAAAGGGATCCCCGCTGATATTGGTGTGTTGGTGCAAAATGTCGGGACTATTCATGCGATTAAAAAGGCGGTGATCGATGGAGAACCGCTAATTGAACGAATCGTAACATTAACAGGTAACACGTTCGCCCAACCTCAGAATATATGGGTGCGATTAGGTACACCCGTCCAAGCGTTATTAGACGAATATGGTTATACAGAAGAAACCAAATCACCTCGAATAATAATGGGTGGCCCTATGATGGGCTTTACTGTGCCGTCTGCGGCGGTACCTATTACCAAAACAACCAACTGTATTTTGGCACCAACAAAAAAAGAGATCGCACCCGAAAAAAATGAAATTGCTTGTATTCGGTGTGGACAGTGTGCTGAAGTTTGCCCTGCGTCTCTATTACCACAACAACTTTTTTGGTATTCAAAAGATAAAGATTTTGATAAATGTGAAGAGTTAAATCTATCTGACTGTATAGAGTGCGGCGCGTGCGCCTATGTCTGTCCAAGTGAAATACCATTGGTGCACTATTATCGCCAAGCAAAGGCTGAAATTCGTCTCAATAAAGAAGAAACTGAGTCGGCTGAAAGAGCCAAATTACGATTTGAAGAACGTAAAGCAAGGCTAGAGAGAGACAAGGAGCTAAGGGATAATCGCTTTAAAGAAGCCGCTAAAAATCGCCGCAAAGAAATGGAAAAGTCGAACAATAACGATAGTGATGCCGTTGCCGCCGCTATTGCTCGAGTTAAGGCGCAAAAATCAACCTTGCAAAGTGGCTCTGAAGTCAAACCAGCTGTCGCCGCGGCAATAGCGAGAGCAAAAGCAAAACAAGCCGAAGCGTTGAAATCCAACAGTGAGGCTCCTGATAACTCAGAAATGGCCAATTTACGCGAGGAGCGTAAACGCCTTGCCAGAGAACGAAAAGCAGAGAAAGACGCTATTCTATCGGCTAAGCCACCTACCGAGGACAGCCCATCCGAAGGCACAGTTAATAAAAATCCCGCCGTGGCCGCTGCCATTGCGCGCGCTAAGGCAAAAAAAGTCGCACAAACTGAAGCCGCAGGAGGTAACGAAACAACAACGTCACCGGCAGAGAGTGAGACGCCCCCTGTTGAGGACAAGAAAAAAGCCGCCGTGGTCGCTGCCATCGCGCGCGCTAAAGCAAAAAAAGTCGCACAAACTGAAGCCGCAGAAAGTAACGAAACGACAACGTCACCGGCAGAGAGTGAGACGCCCTCTGTTGAGGACAAGAAAAAAGCCGCCGTGGCCGCTGCCATCGCGCGCGCTAAAGCAAAAAAAGTCGCACAAACTGAAGCGGCAGGAAGTAACGAAACGATAACATCACCGGCAGAGAGTGAGACGCCCCCTGTTGAGGACAAGAAAAAAGCCGCCGTGGCCGCTGCCATTGCACGCGCTAAAGCAAAAAAAGTCGCACAAACTGAAGCGGCAGGAAGTAACGAAACGATAACGTCACCGGCAGAGAGTGAGACGCCCCCTGTTGAGGACAAGAAAAAAGCCGCCGTGGCCGCTGCCATTGCACGCGCTAAAGCAAAAAAAGCCGCGCAGGCTGCCGTTCAAAACGTTAAGGAGAAAGAGTAGTGGCCTTTTTTATTGCCAGCTCGCCCCACACCCATCGCAGTAAGAGCACGCAAGATCTCATGAAGTGGGTTGCTATTGCCGCAATACCCGGCTTATTGGCTCAAACCTATTTCTTCGGCTGGGGAACGTTAATTCAGTTATTGATTGCATTCGTTGTCGCCTTTTTATTAGAAAGCGCCGTCATGCTGTTTCGTAAACGTTCTCCGTTTAGCGCATTACGTGACTACAGTTTCATTGTTACCGCATGGCTATTAGCCGTTGCCATTCCTCCCCTTTCACCATGGTGGATGATGGTCATTGGGCTGTTTTTTGCCATTGTTGTTGCTAAGCAGCTGTACGGTGGTCTTGGGCAAAATCCTTTTAATCCAGCTATGATTGCCTACGTCGTTCTACTTATCTCATTTCCTTTACAAATGACAAGCTGGATAGCGCCTGATTCTCTAAACCCTTCTGATATTAGCTTATACGATTCATGGAAGTTGATCTTTACCGGCTTTAACGACGATGGTTTTTCTCTACAACAGGTCCGTGCAAGTATAGATGGCATAACAATGGCAACACCGCTTGATGCATTTAAAACGGCAGTAAGATCATCGATGCCTGTCAATGAAATTATGTCTCTGTCTCCGTTTTCCATCATTGCAGGAACGGGATGGGAATGGGTAAACATGGCCTATCTATTGGGTGGGATAGCGCTCGTAAAACAACGTATCATTCAGTGGTATATCCCTGCGGGGTTCTTACTAGGCCTTATTTTTATTAGTAGCGTTAGTTATCTCTTTTCTCCAAATACGGTAGCAAGCCCTCTTCTGCATCTATTTTCTGGTGCAACAATGCTTGGCGCATTTTTCATTGCAACGGATCCTGTTACGGCTTCAACTACCATCAAAGGACGATTGTTATTTGGTTTTTTCATTGGAACTTTAGTCTTTGTTATTAGAACTTGGGGCGGGTATCCAGACGGGGTTGCTTTTGCTGTGCTCATCGCGAATATGACGGTTCCTTTTATTGACCGTTATACAAAACCAAGAACCTATGGGCACTAAGGAAAAATATGTTAACCGCGATTAAAAACAACGGCGCGACATTAGCTATCTTTGCTTGCGCTTGCACAGGCCTCGTGGCTATTACTCATTACTTAACTGAAGATACCATCTTGCAGCAAGAGCGAGACCAGCTAAAATCGATACTTAACGAAGTGATACCGCATCAGATGCATGATAATGAACTTTATTCGGCTTGTACTTTAGTGCAGTCGATACAGCTCGGTAGTGATGAACCTTTACCCACTTACATTGCAACAAAAAATGGGCAACCAAGCGCCGTTGCAATGGAAGTTATCGCACCAGATGGCTATAACGGAAAAATTAAACTCATTGTCGGTATCGATTTTCAAGGTGTTGTGACGGGTACACGCGTACTGACTCATCGAGAAACACCCGGGTTAGGTGATAAAATTGACACGAGAATATCCAATTGGATCGACAGTTTCATAGGGAAACAAGTCACACAGGACAACCTTGATAGCTGGAAAGTGAAGAAAGATGGTGGTCAGTTTGATCAATTCACTGGTGCAACTATTACCCCTAGAGCCGTCGTAAAAGCAGTAAAACGAGGCGTTATATTCTACAATGAAAACCGCGACGCTTTACATTCTCAACCGCTAAATTGTGGAGAAGACAATGGGTGAACATAAAATACTGCTGCAAAATGGTTTATGGAAAAACAATCCAGTTTTAGTTCAGCTATTGGGTCTTTGCCCCTTGCTTGCAGTCTCATCTACTGTAACGAACGCATTAGGATTGGGTATCGCCACCACGCTTGTTCTTATCGGCTCCAATTTAATCGTATCGCTAGTACGTGATTATGTGGCGAAAGAGGTGCGTCTTCCTGTTTTTGTTATGATCATTGCAGCACTGGTGACCTGTGTGCAACTGCTCATGAATGCCTATGCCTACGGCTTATTCCTATCACTTGGTATCTTCATTCCTCTCATAGTGACCAACTGTATAATTATCGGTCGCGCTGAAGCTTACGCGGCAAAAAACGAACCACTACCTGCCGCTCTAGATGGGTTATGGATGGGTATTGGCATGACATCCGTGCTTGTTTTACTCGGCACGATACGCGAAGTAATAGGGAATGGTACCTTATTTGATGGTGCGGATTTATTACTTGGCAGTTGGGCAACCTCGCTACGAATTGAACTATTTCACGTTGAAAGTAACTTCTTATTAGCGATGTTGCCACCGGGTGCATTTATCGGTGTAGGATTCATTATCGCATTCAAAAACGTGATTGATTCACACATCACCGCTCGAAAACCAAAAGTAAAAAAACCTGTTATTGAACGGGTTAGAGTCACTAACTAACCTGAATTCGGGGTAAACGATGAACAATGCAAAACGGATTGTAATTCTTGAAAGATTACGAGACAACAACCCTAACCCTCAAACAGAGTTAAACTGGAATTCACCTTTTGAACTACTGATTGCGGTACTGCTCTCTGCTCAAGCGACGGATGTTAGTGTTAATAAAGCGACGAACAAGCTTTATCCAGTCGCTAACACGCCGAAAGCCATCCTTGATTTAGGTGTTGATGGTGTAAAAGAGTACATCAAGACCATTGGGTTATTTAATTCTAAGGCAGAGAATGTCATTAAGACCTGCCGTATTTTACTTGAAGAACACAACAGCGTGGTACCAGAGAGTAGAGAGCTTTTAGAAGCTCTACCTGGTGTGGGTAGAAAGACGGCCAATGTAGTATTAAATACCGCATTTGGTTGGCCGACAATTGCTGTTGATACACATATCTATCGAGTGTCCAATCGAACAAAGCTTGCGATGGGCAAAACCGTGGATAACGTAGAGCAAAAGCTTTTAAAGGTCATTCCAACTGAATTTAAACTCGATGTTCATCACTGGCTAATCTTGCATGGACGTTATACGTGCATCGCCAGAAAACCACGTTGTGGCAGCTGTATCATAGAAGATCTGTGTGAGTACGCCTCAAAAACAGAACTATAATGATAAACGAGTTAGAATATCGACTAATAACCTCAGCATAACTGGCTGCTAAATATAAAAACCGGGAGAAGTACAATGTCAAATGGTCGCGTGTTACACACAATGTTACGAGTCGGTGATTTAGACCGTTCTATCGAATTCTATACCAATGTGATGGGTATGAAGTTACTTAGAAAAAACGAGAACTCAGAATATAAATATACCTTAGCATTTGTCGGTTTCGGCGATGAGTCTCAGGGATCGGTGATTGAACTTACCTACAATTGGGGTACGACAGAATACGAAATGGGCAATGCCTTTGGTCATATCGCTATCGGTGTGGATGACATCTATACGACTTGCGATGCGATTAAAAACGCTGGCGGAAACATTACGCGTGAACCAGGACCCGTTAAAGGTGGTACAACACAAATCGCCTTCGTTAAAGATCCAGACAACTATATGATTGAGTTAATTCAGAATAAAGAAGCAAGCGAAGGTCTTGAAGGATAACCTTCGATTCTAATTGACTCTCGTTCTGGACGAACAACCAAGTTCACATCTAGAATCAGTTACCCGTTTCATTCTTTAACTATTGCCATTGTATTGTTCAATGGCAAAGTACCCTTCAATACTAACCAAATCGATTCAGGCCTCCGATAAAACGACACGTTTCAATGTGTGTGGGTGCAGTTTTATACACACCTCATTCCTTTTAAACGCAACGGTCGGATTGGCTAAACGTTCATCCTCTCCTTTAGGGCTAGAAATCTTGGTCGTTATTCCCAGCAGCCCCATTTTATCCCACATATCGTTCAATTTAGGAATGCGAAACTTTAGTTCTTCTAAGTACTCTTCTGCCGTCTTTGCTTCAGATGGAATAACAAACTCCATATGTTCCCATCCTTGCTCTGGATAGTGCTTACCTTTTGCTGGATAAGGTAATTCTAAGCATTCTACAGTCCAGTCTCGTACTGAAATAGATTGATTGAGTTCCAACACAATAATCGGTCGACCATTGATATACGCAGAAGAAATCACCTTACCAAATTCTAGCCACGCGTCATGAGCTTGCTCTGTTAGCTGGTAATCATTGATACGAAGAGCAATGTGATCGGCTTGATACGTTGTCAAATCAAGCCCAATGTCTTGCATCAATTTGATAATTTTATCTGAAAATTGTGGCACGTTTTTTAGCATCTGCTCAGGTGTTAACTCGCATTCAAACAACCGGTTAGTCATCTTGGGCTACTCTATTTGTCAATTTGTTCCCGATATTATCAATAACAACGAAAAAAAGTATAACAATTTGTTTTTCTTTATCTGTTAGCCAAGGGGTTAACTTGCTATTATTACCCCCATTTTTATAAACAAATATGCTGTATGCGTCCTATGTTGGCTTACGCAAGAACGCCGAAAACGCATAGCAATACAATTCTAAGAATTGAAGGAATCTCGTGTGAATATCCAAGCACTTATTAATGACAAAGTATCTCTGGCTCTTGTAGCCGCTGGCGCACCTGAAGGCAGCCCTGCTGCTGTACGCCAATCTGCAAAAGCACAATTTGGTGACTACCAAGCAAATGGTGTAATGGGCGTTGCAAAAAAATTAGGCATTAACCCAAGAGAATTTGCTCAAAAAGTATTGGACGTACTCGATCTTGATGGCATCGCTAGCAAAACAGAGATTGCCGGTCCTGGTTTCATCAATATTTTTCTAAGTGAAGCGTTCCTTGCAAGCCAAGCTGAGTTAGCACTCGCTGATGAACGCTTAGGTGTGAGAGTAGAAGAACAAAAGACTATCGTCGCGGACTATTCCGCGCCAAACGTAGCAAAAGAGATGCACGTAGGGCACTTACGCTCAACTATCATCGGTGATGCGGTTGTTCGTACCCTTGAATTTCTTGGTCATAACGTCGTGCGTGCTAACCATATTGGTGATTGGGGTACTCAGTTCGGTATGCTTATCGCTAACCTAGAGCGTATTCAAAAAGAATCTGGCGAAGTATCAATGGAGCTATCTGACCTTGAAACTTTCTACCGTGAATCAAAAAAACTGTACGATGAAGACGAAGAATTTGCCAAGCTCGCTCGTAGCTATGTCGTTAAACTTCAAGGCGGGGATCAATACTGCGCTGAGATGTGGAAAAAACTTGTCGATGTCACGATGATTCAGAACCAACATAATTATGACCGTTTGAGTGTTTCTCTTACCCGTGATGATGTGATGGGTGAAAGCATGTACAACGACATGCTGCCGGGTATTGTTGCTGATCTAAAAGAAAAAGGTCTCGCAGTAGAAAACGACGGTGCTCAGGTTGTTATTCTGGACGAATACAAGAATAAAGATGGCGAGCCGATGGGTGTTATCATCCAAAAACGTGATGGTGGTTTCCTTTACACGACCACTGACATCGCCTGTGCAAAATACCGATACGAAACGCTAAAAGCAGACCGCGTATTATACTTCATCGATTCCCGTCAGCATCAACATCTAATGCAGGCTTGGACAATCGTTCGTAAAGCTGGTTACGTACCTGAAGAAGTCACGCTAGAGCATCACGCTTTTGGCATGATGCTTGGTAAAGATGGTCGTCCATTTAAAACGCGTGCTGGCGGTACGGTTCGCCTAGCTGACCTACTAGACGAAGCACAGGTTAGAGCACAGAAGCTTATTGAGAGCAAAAACCCTGAATTAGGTGAAGCCGAAAAAGAAGCGATTGCCGCTACCGTTTCAATGGCTGCCGTAAAATACGCTGACCTATCAAAGCACCGTACAACCGACTATATCTTTGATTGGGATAACATGTTGGCTTTCGAAGGCAATACCGCGCCATACATGCAGTATGCGTATACTCGTGTCGCATCTATCTTTGCGAAAGCGGGCATCTCAATGGATGGCATCACTGGTGACATAGTGATTACTGAAGAGAAAGAAAAGGCGATTATCGCGAAACTACTTCAATTTGAAGAAGCCGTTCAATCTGTTGCACGTGAGGGTCAACCCCACATCATGTGTAGTTATCTGTTTGAATTGGCGGGCCTATTCTCTAGCTTCTATGAAGCCTGTCCTATTCTGGTTGCAGAAAACGAGTCCATTAAACAAAGTCGTCTGAAATTGGCGGCGTTAACCGCAAAAACAATCAAGCAGGGTTTATCACTGCTTGGTATAGATACGCTAGAACGTATGTAATATTTTCAATATGAAAAGCCCCGTTTAATACGGGGCTATTTTATATATCTTACTGCAAATTAACCGCTTATTGTTTATTACCATTCTCATTACATGTTATAAATAGACATCATGACACAACAGAGATCTTCGTGATGGCTTTTGCATTACATCCTCAATTAGAACAAGACACATCTAAGATTGGCGAGTTCCCTTTATGTACCATTCTTCTTAATAAAGACGACAGTGTACCGTGGATAATTCTGGTACCGAAGGTCGATGGTGTAAAAGAATTACATCAGTTATCAATGGATCAGCAGCATCAGTTTTTGATTGAAAGCCAAATTATTTCGAAGATGTTAGAAGCGATTTTCTTACCCGATAAGCTAAATCTGGGTGCATTAGGCAATATGGTTCCTCAACTGCATATTCACCATGTCGCTCGTTTTATATCTGATATCGCATGGCCGGGGCCAATCTGGGGAAATACAGCAGGTAGGTATCGAACGAATGATGAACAGAGCGCATTAATTAAGAAAGTAACAGGTGAGTTACTAAAGAGCCGTGTGTTTCAGAAACAGTAGGCTCTTTGTGTTGATAAGTGAAAATATAAAAATTATGACTACGAGATAACCGTCATTTGAATATCGTTACTATGGACTGCCCTATACCGTATTTGCCTAACGTTATCTCTCTTATCCAGATCCACTATCCGCGATAGTGAACCTTTTGTCACCCATACCTCCAGCATCGCATCGACACCGTCTTCACTCAGGGCGAATTTCTTAGCTAATTCAGTGCGTGTAACACTACCCTGTTCAAAAATGTATGCTTTAAGGTCAGAAAGAATCAAGCCATTGCCTCGGTTAAAGTCATCTGTTTCTGCCCTTCTTTCTTAAGTAAGAAGTAGGTTCCAATCCAAACAACAAGAACACCGACAATCCATGAGGCACTCGTTACTGGTTGTGCGCTGAAGTGCATAACGTTGTAATAAAGTGCGGCTCCAGTATAGGCAAGCAACATGGTCCAGCTTGCAATAAATGCAGCATACTTGCGACCAAACTCTTTCATGTACGCGCCCATTGCGGCAACACAAGGCGTGTAAAGCAGTATGAAAATTAGGTAAGAAAATGCAGCGTGTCCTGTAACAAAATTGGATTTAAGATTACCAAAAATGCTCGTATCGACTTCTTGCTCTTCCGCAACCATCGCTATATCGGTAAGGTCACCAACCTCAATACCCATCGGGTCACTGAAACTCAGTCCCATCAAGTTTTCTGGAATAGTCATTACCGCTTCTTCGATACTTGCCGCCAGATCAAACTCTGCACCCTCGCCGTTATCCGAAGAAGAATACAGACTATTCAAGGTGCCAACGACGGCTTCTTTAGCGAATATCCCGGTAATAATACCTACCGTTGCAGGCCAATTATCGTCGTTTACACCAATAGGACCAAAAACTGGAGTGATGACTTGAGCGGCTTTAGATAATACTGATTTGTCACTGTCTTCATTGCCGAATGAACCGTCTGTGCCCAACGAATTGAAGAAGCTTAATATCGTCACCACGACAACAATCGTCTTGCCTGCACCCAACACAAAACGCTTCAATTTCTGCCACGTTTTAATGAGTACATTTTGCACGGTTGGAATCTCATAATCAGGCATTTCCATGATCAACGCATCACTTGAGCCCGGGTAGAGTGTTTTCTTTAATAGTAACCCAGTCGCAACTGCAGCAAGTATCCCCAAAATATAGAGAGCAAATACGACGTTTTGACCACTGCCTGGAAAGAAAGCCGCAGCAAAAAGTGCGTACACAGGTAAGCGTGCACCACAGGACATAAATGGAGCCATTGATGCGGCCAGTTTACGCTCACGTTCTTGATCCAATGTTCGTGTGGCCATAATCGACGGTACGTTACAGCCAAACCCGAGTACTAGCGGTACAAATGCTTTGCCTGGTAAGCCGATTTTTTGCATTACTTTATCTAAAACAAACGCCGCTCGTGCCATATAACCAGAGCTTTCAAGAACAGCTAAGAACAGGTACAAGGCCGCGATCACAGGGATAAATGTCGCTACAGTTTGAATACCACCACCGACACCGTCAGCAATCAAAGTGACGAGCCAAATAGGAAGGTGGGCATCTAATAGGTAATGTCCACCATCGACCAGAAGGGCGCCGACACTAATATCAAAAAAGTCGATAAATGCGCTACCAATGTTGATAGAGAACATAAACATCAAATACATAACAACAAAGAAAAAAGGTACCCCAACCCACTTGTTTAAAATAAACAGATCCGCTTTTTCTGTAAAGCTACGGCTCAATTTCCCTTCGGACTTGCGAATATGTTTCAGTTCATTGTGTATAAAAGAATATTTGGTATCGGCGACCTGAAGATCGATATCAATCTCGGCACTCAATATCGTTTGACGAACCTTGGCTCTATCTTCTTCAGTGAGACTATTTAGTATCAATGCGTCGTTCTCTAGCGCTCGTATTGCAAGCGCACGGCTGGACACAGTCTCTTCATTCCAAATTGAAGCTAAAGTCGCGATAGCCTGTTCTAACTCATCACCGTAGTTTAGGTTATGGACAGAAAGTGCCACACCTTGAAGCAGAATTTTATGGAGTTTTACTTTAAATTTATTGACTTGCTGTTGGTCATTTGCGGAAAGAGTTAATACTGGACAGCCAAGGGTCTTTTCAAGTGCTTTAACATCAAGAACCTGTCGTTCTCTGGCAAGCGTATCCATCTTATTCAGCACAACTATCATTGGTCGGCCGAGCTCTCTTAACTGCAGCGTTGTATACAAACTTCTTTCTAAGCAACTTGCATCTACAACGTTAATGATAAGATCAGCTGGATGCGTTAATACCGCTCTTGAAGCGATGGACTCATCAATGCTGTTCGCGTCATTTCCACTATCTAGAGCGTAGATACCGGGTAGGTCCGTTAGGCTAAACTTGTTGCCCGAATGATATAGAAAGCCTGTTTTTTTCTCGACGGTGACACCAGGCCAGTTTCCTACCTGTTGCTTCGCACCGGTTAAAGCATTAAATAGCGTTGTTTTGCCGCTGTTTGGATTACCTACAGTGAGAATTTTATATTCAGTTTGCATTAGATGGCCTCGACATCAATTTCTGAAGCAATATTTTTACGTACTGCTAGAGACATTCCTCTAACTCGAACCTGAATAGGGTCACCCATTGGTGCGCGGCGAATCACTTTCACTTCAGTGTTCGGAAGCACGCCCATCACCATCAGTTTTTTTCGTAACTCTAATGTCAGATTTGAAAACGCCCTAATCTTTGCGCTTTGACCATCTTTCAATTCTGATAGTTTCATGGTTGGCCCTTAAATATGCTCAAATGATAATAATTTCTATTAAGGTATAGTATCAAGTAAGCGCATCATTTAAATTGTTCTATATCAACTTCCTTATTAAAAACAATTATCATTTAGATAAACCTCTGAATTCCAACCACTCGCGGACACTTTGTCCCGCTTAAGACAATCGATTATCTTTGAAAAAAGAGCAAATATTAATAGGACAGGCACTCTTTGTAAGCGCTTGCTAACCCTTCAATAAATCTAAAATAGGCACCACTCGTTGGTTCAAAATCGGTGGCTAATGGGTCGAGCACACCAACAAATACATCGCTTCCGCGTATGACAGATTCCACAGTGGCTGGCTTAAACTGAGGTTCGGAGAACACACAAGATGCGGCACCGTTTTTCAATGCACTACGGATCTGGATCAAGGTTTTTGCGCCGGGTTTTCTGTCTGGAGAAAGCGTAAAGTACCCAATTTTGTTCAATTGAAAATAGGATTCGAAGTATCCATAGGCGTCATGAAATACGTAGTAACCTTTGTTTTTATACGGGGCAAGTTCGGCGGTTATCTTGCTGACAGTCTTATCCAAATTGGAAACGAATTGAGTGTAATTAGCCTGATATTGAACGGCGTTTTCCTGATCAATTTTCGATAGTTTCAACGTGATTACACTTGCTATTTGCTTAGCGAGTGTTGGACCAAGCCAGATATGTGGGTCAACACGTCCATGGTCATGTCCTTCGTGTGATGTTTCGTCAGAATCGTCATGCTCATCAATGGCGATATCACTTTCAGATAGCTGAAGCGAGTTCTCTGACCCTAACAACACTTTCTCTAAGAACGGTTCTAACTCTGGCCCAAACCAGATCACGAGATCAGCGCGTTTTACCGTCTTTAGATCAGAGGGCTTCATCGCATAATCGTGAGGAGAGGCTGTCGAACTGATTAACGACTCTGGTTCTGTAATACCTTGAGTGATCTCTAATGCGATTAGCTGAAACGGCTTAATGCTTGTAATAATCGTTGTCGCATAACTCAACGGAGATAACACTGTTAGCAAAAATAGAGAAGACTTAATAATTATATTCATTTATACGCTACGTAATCTAGTTTAAATTTCAGCCCGAATGTTATATTATAACAAGTCGCTTTGTAAATGAGATTTATTCATGACCTCGCTTGTCAGGATGAAAAATATTAGTGTTCAGTTTGATGACCGTGATGTGTTAGACAACATTAGTTTAGAGATAAACACCAACGAGATAACCACCATTATCGGGCCGAATGGCGCCGGAAAATCGACATTAATTAAAGCGCTTCTTGGGTTGGTAAAGCCTTACAAAGGCCAGATAGAAAAGAAGAAAAAACTCACTATTGGTTACGTCCCTCAAAAACTCAAATTGAATGACACTTTACCGCTACACGTTGACCGCTTTCTTAAGCTAGCCGGAAAATATAGCAAGCAAGAAAGGATTACCGCACTCAAACTGGTCGGCGCAGAACATTTGGCTCGAAACGACATGCACCGGTTATCTGGAGGCGAAAACCAACGGGTTCTTCTTGCAAGAGCGCTGTTATTGAGGCCTGAACTTCTGGTTTTAGATGAACCAGCCCAAGGTGTCGACGTCCAAGGACAAATTGAGTTATACAACCTAATAGAAACCATACGACACCGTTTTCAATGCGCCGTACTGATGATCTCTCATGACCTACATTTGGTTATGGCTAAAACAGATAAAGTTATCTGTATCAACCACCATGTTTGCTGCTCTGGTGAACCCGAAACAATCAGTACCCACCCATCTTATGTCGCCCTATTTGGCCGTCCAAACGATGAATCCCTCGCTTTTTATCATCATTCTCATAGCGGACACCACGATTTGTCCGGCTATCCAAAAGAGAAAGGTGATTGTTGTTCTGAAAACCATGAGGTAGTTCACCGTCATGATTGAGTTTTTACTTCCCGCTATTTTCGCTGGATTAGGTATCGCCATTATCGCTGGACCATTAGGGTCTTTTGTTGTGTGGCGTCGTATGGCGTATTTTGGGGACACGTTAGCCCATGCATCGCTGCTTGGCTTGGCGCTAGGTGTACTTTTAGATATCAATATCTACCTTGCACTTCTTGTTTGCTGCTTAGCCATCGCACTCATTTTAGTCACCTTACAAAAGCGCCAACTCGTTGGGACAGATACCTTACTTGGTATCCTTGCACACAGTGCTTTATCATTAGGTTTGGTCTCTATCAGCTTTCTAGATGATGTACGAATAGACCTAATGAGTTACCTGTTTGGCGACCTGCTCTCAGTTTCACCGTCAGACATCTATTTCATCTACCTTGGCGTCATCGTCATTTCAGTTATTCTCTACTATTTTTGGCAACCTTTGTTGTCGACTACAGTGAGTGAAGAGCTTGCCGCTGTTGAGGGCACCAATGTCGATCTTATGCGACTTATATTGATGCTACTCATCGGCACTGTCATCGCCGTAGGGATGAAGTTTGTTGGTGCATTGATTATTACGTCCCTGCTTATCATACCTTCTGCAACAGCAAGGAAGTTCTCTCGTACACCAGAGCAAATGGTTTTCTTGTCATCTTTGATTGGTTGCGTTTCTGTGTTGCTAGGTATTGCGCTATCGTGGCATTACGATACACCTGCCGGCCCTTCTGTGGTGGTTTCCGCTGCAGCGCTGTTTATGTTGTCTCAATTTAAGAAGTCAGCTGACTAATTCCAAAAATATTCCATTAAATCATCAAGATTTAGACTAAAGCTTCTCACTCATATGCCGATACATTGGCATCGAGCGAGGAGCTAGCATGCAGTTAACCACAACGGAAACATCAGAACCGGTCACCCTAGCAGTTATCAATGAACTGCAAGTGGGTGACAATATCTGTGCCGCCGTTAAACAGCATCGCCGAGCCGACTTCGCTCTTTTAGTCGCGATGTTTTCCGAAGATATTCGCGAAACGGTATCTATTTCGCCTGTCGACCTAGCGTCCAATTCAGAATCAGAGTTAAGAGACAAACTGCAGGTCCCTATCAGCGCTGAACTGCGTTCGAATCAAGAAAGCTATCTCAAAGGGGCCCGGATATCGGAACAATTTCATCAAGGTGGATTACAGAGCGCCAGATTACAAAACAGGTTAAATCCTGATTCGTTAGCTTATTTGACTGAGCACACTCACGACTTAGGTGAAGATGTTTATCGAAACCTGTCTTTCCACACGAAGAGAGCACTCAAGAGCACCCCAGCACCGACCCTCACCGACCACCTCTATCAAAAACTCGTTATTAATCAAATGAGAAGCCAGATAAACCACGCTGTGTAATCAAATTTATTAGTAAATGCCACACCACCGACCATAAAATTACGTTTCACAAATAGGGTAGCTCAGTGTGAGATAAGCCTAAGCCTGAACATTTAGTCGCACGAGAATTTGCATTTCATGATGCTATTCACAACTTGTTTGCTAATTATTAACCACTATTAAATCCATAACACCTTGAATTTGCAGTGCAGTATTAGAGGGAAACAATGGATATTAATGGTTCGGTTATTCTTATCACATCTGCAGGTACACCGCTTGGTAGCACACTGGCGGTTCATTTTTCATCATCTGGTGCAAAAGTAATCGCGATAGATACCGACTCCCAGAAACTGGATGAGCTACATTTTCGCTGTAAAGAGAAGTCGACCACCGTCATTACCTACCCTATTAAAGACTATTCTGAAAACAGTATTCAACAGCTCTTCGAGACGATAAAGCAGGAACTTCAACTCTCTATTGATGTATTGATTAACTATTGGCCAAGCTTACCTTTACCCACATTGACTAACGGTATTAGTACAGAAAAATTTTCAGAGCAATTAACGTCACTCGCCTCCCCTATATTCTGTTTTGGTCAAGCTGGTGCAGAACATATGCAACTCAACAACAAAAAGAACTTAATCATCAATATGATTACCTTCCCACTTAGGCAATCTAACATTGGGCAAGATAGTGCGACGTGTATGGTTTCTGGCTTTACAAAAAGTTGGGCGAAGGAGTTAGCCCCTTTTAATATCCGCGTAGGCTGTGTCATACCCGGCGTATCTCATACCTCAGATAACGACAAAATAGAACACTGGGCCGTCATTCAAGACGAGCTCATTCGGAGTGCAGAATATATTGTCTCCAACGAATATTTTAATGGCCGGGTGATGGCAGCCGAGGCGTAATAACAAGGCCTTTGATGTCGGCTCCATCGACTACATTTCATCTCATACGTTATTTAGTAGAATTAGTATCACTTTCAAAACAAAACATCGGATTCCCTAAATTCTGAACATAAAAAAACCCATTGACATAATCAATGGGTTTTTGTCTCTATCTTGAGAGAATTACGTGCTAGCGAAAACTCTCTAACTCAACAAGACTTACTTTTTCTTCGCTATTGTAGCGGCTGGCTTTTGATCGTCTTTCTTCTTGATTACCGTTGTACCTTCGAAAGTTTCACCTTCAACATACGGATGACCATGGAAAGAAGTCAATAGTACTTCTTTAAGCTCAGAGATTAGCGGGTAACGAGGGTTAGCACCAGTACACTGGTCATCAAACGCATCGATAGAAATCGCATCAACTTGTGCTACGAAATCAGCCTCAGAAACGCCCGCTGCTTTGATTGATAGAGGAATATCCAAATCAACCTTAAGTTCTTCTAACCAAGTAAGCAGACGCTCGATTTTTTGAGCGGTACGGTCGCCAGCTTGAGATAGACCCAAGTGGTCAGCCACTTCTGCATAACGACGACGCGCTTGTGGGCGGTCATATTGTGAGAATGCAGTCTGCTTGGTTGGGTTGTCATTTGCGTTATAACGAACGGTGTTCGAGATAAGTAATGCGTTAGCAAGACCGTGTGGTAAATGGAATGCGTTACCAATCTTGTGCGCCATTGAGTGACAAACACCTAGGAATGCGTTAGCAAACGCGATACCTGCGATTGTTGCTGCATTGTGTACTTTCTCACGAGCGATTGGGTCGTTTGCACCGTTCGCATAGCTTGACGGTAAGTATTCTTTAAGCATCTTAAGCGCTTGAAGAGCTTGACCATCTGAGTATTCGTTCGCAAGTACTGAAACGTAAGCTTCTAGTGCGTGAGTTACGGCATCGTAACCACCAAACGCTGTTAGAGACTTAGGCATATTCATTACAAGGTTTGCATCAACGATAGCCATCTGAGGTGTTAGCTCATAATCCGCTAGAGGATACTTAGCACCTGTTTTGTCGTCAGTAACAACGGCAAACGGAGTCACTTCTGAACCAGTACCTGAAGTAGTCGTAATACAAACAAGTTCTGCTTTTTTGCCCATTTTAGGGAACTTATAGATACGTTTACGGATATCCATAAAGCGCATTGCTAGTTCTTCAAACGCTGTTTCTGGATGCTCATACATAACCCACATGATCTTCGCAGCATCCATAGGTGAACCACCACCAAGAGCAAGAATAACGTCAGGCTGGTAGCTTTGCATTTGAGCGGCACCTTTTTCAACAACAGATAGCGTTGGATCTGCTTCTACGTCGAAGAAAGTTTGAACTTCCATGCCTTGTGCTTTAAGTAGGTTTACGATTTCATCAGCATAGCCGTTGTTGAATAGGAAACGGTCAGTTACAAGGAACGCACGTTTCTTACCTTCTAGGTCGCCAAGTGCGATTGGAAGGCTACCACGACGGAAGTAGATTGATCTTGGAAGTTTATGCCACAACATGTTTTCAGCTCTCTTAGCAACAGTTTTCTTGTTGATTAGGTGTTTAGGACCCACGTTTTCAGAGATAGAGTTACCACCCCATGAACCACAACCAAGCGTAAGAGAAGGTGCAACATTAAAGTTATAAAGATCACCGATACCACCATGAGTCGTTGGGATGTTTATAAGAATACGAGCTGTTTTAAGTTTGTCACCGAAGTAACGAATACGATCCGCGTTTACATCTTGGTCAGTGTAAAGACCAGACGTGTGACCGATACCGCCAATCTCTACCATAGTAACCGCTTGAGCTACAGCGTTTTCAAATGAAGACGCGCGGAACATACCAAGCGTTGGAGAAAGTTTTTCATGAGCGAATTCGTCGTCATAAGAAACTTCACCAAGGCCTTCACCAACAAGAATTTTAGTATCCGCAGGAACTTTGATACCCGCCATTTCAGCGATTGCTGTCGCAGGTTGCCCTACGATTTTAGCGTTAAGTCCGCCGTCGATAAGCAGTACTTTACGTACTTTATCTGCGTCAGATTTGCTTAATACGTGACCTTTGTGAGAAGCGAAACGCGCTTTAACTTCGTCATAGACTTCATCCATAACGATGACGGCTTGCTCAGAAGCACAAACAACACCGTTATCGAATGTTTTAGACATAAGGATAGAAGCAACTGCACGTTTAACATCTGCTGTGTCATCGATAACAACTGGAACGTTACCTGCACCAACACCGATAGCTGGCTTACCTGAAGAGTAGGCGGCTTTAACCATGCCTGGACCACCAGTTGCAAGGATAAGCGCGATACCATCATGCTTCATAAGAGCGTTTGAAAGCTCTACAGATGGCTGGTCAATCCAACCAATGATATCTTTTGGTGCGCCCGCTGCTACTGCAGCATCTAGTACAATTTTTGCCGCATCGTTAGTAGAATTTTTAGCGCGTGGGTGTGGCGAGAAGATGATACCGTTACGTGTTTTTAACGAAATTAGAGATTTAAAAATCGCTGTTGACGTTGGGTTAGTTGTTGGAACGATACCACAGATAATACCGACTGGTTCTGCGATAGTCATAGTTCCCATGCTGACGTCTTCGTCTAGCACGCCACACGTTTTCTCATCTTTATACTTGTTATAGATGAACTCAGAAGCAAAGTGGTTTTTGATAACCTTGTCTTCAATGATACCCATGCCAGACTCAGCAACCGCTTGTTGTGCAAGAGGTATACGAGCTTGGTTAGCTGCAAGAGAAGCCGCACGGAAAATCTTGTCTACTTGCTCTTGAGAGAAGGTAGAAAATTCTTCTTGTGCGATTTTAACTCGTGCTACTAAAGCATCTAGTTCAGCCAAATTTGTTACAGGCATAATTAATCTCCATAAATTAAAAAATATTAAAAACTCTTTATTAAGGCTGTTGAGCTCTTGCTTTGAATCGTTCATTCACCATTTAGGGCAAAGTGAAAGAACACTACAAACTTAGTAAATTGCTTTCAGTACTGAGTATAATATTTCACAGCTTGAAATTAATTGACTCAGATCAGTTCTGAAAAATTAATTACCTAATTAGGGGTAATTAACTTCTATGATCGAGTCTATCACTTTGTTTTTAAAAATAAAAATAAAAAATTTTTATGTTCAAAAAAAACATAACCTAAGACATGTAAGTATTTCTTAAATAACAGGTTTCGTAAAAAACTTTCACTTTACTTACAAATAACCAACTTAACCACAATAACGACGTGCTACTAAGCAGTATATAGCTTGTTTTTGACAACACCACTTAACATGACCATATTTCTCAAAAATGTGCGCTTTTTAACAAAATATTCACCAATTACTATAGGTGATTACGTCCCTCGCTTCTTTCTACAGAAGAACCTCCCTATACTAGACGGTGTTATCGCTCAAATTGAACACAACCAAAAACTAATAAGAGTGCAAAATGGACCAAGGGAATAAAACGCTTAAGCATAAAACGTATGTCATTATATTTGGTACCCATACCACTGCAGGAAAGGTTTTCGACATATGCGTCATTGTCGCTATTTTGCTCTCTTTATTGGTGCTGCTACTCGATTCCGTCTCCTCTATCAGCAAAGAGTGGTCAGATACGTTTCATTTCTTAGAGTATGGGTTTACTGGCCTCTTCACTATTGAGTACTTAATTCGGCTCTGGTGTTCACCAAAACCAACCGCTTATGCCAAAAGTTTTTATGGGATCATCGACGTACTCGCTATCCTTCCTACCTATTTAACGATCATCTTCCCTTCCGCGTCTTTTATGACCGTGATTCGATTGATAAGGGTTTTAAGGATATTCAGAATATTAAAACTGGTCAGATACCTACAAGACTCCAACATATTACTTAGGTCTCTACTCATGTCGCGCCGGAAGATATTTATATTCTTTAGCGCCGTCGCCATATTAGTCACCATTTTTGGTGCTTTACTCTATGTGATTGAAGGGCCGGAGCACGGCTTCACCAGCATCCCTCAAAGCATCTATTGGGCCATTGTGACCATTACCACCGTTGGCTACGGTGATTTGGTGCCTCAAACTGGGTTAGGCAAAGCTGTTGCGGCCGTAACCATGTTATTGGGTTACTCTATTCTAGCCGTCCCTACGGGTATTATTACCGCCGAATTGAGTCAAGAAATGAATTCACACAAAAGCTTAGTAAAATGTCCTAACTGTATGAAAAGCGGACACGATCCTGACTCTATGTTCTGTAAACATTGTGGCAGTGAGCTTGCGGATCCAGACAATCGAGTAGTGCCTGCAGATGATGAGTAACAAAAAGGCGCAACTTAAAAAGTAATGCGCCTTTATATGTTCTATATTTGCTTCAATTAAAAAGCTAAATAGGAGACAATTCAATGACGAATTATCTCCTATTTTGATTCAAGAATTATTCTCAATGTTCTACGAAGCGGTTCAGCCGCCCCCCATAACAGTTGGTCACCAACTGTAAATGCATTCAAGAAATCATTACCCATCGTCATTTTACGTAAACGACCCACAGGAACAGAAAGTGTGCCGGTTACTTTCGCAGGACTCAGCTCCTGTGAGGTAATGTCACGGTCATTCGGAATGACTTTAACCCATTCATTATGAGACGCGATAATGTCTTCTATCTCATCCATTGGTACGTCTTGCTTGAGTTTAATAGTCAACGCTTGCGAGTGACAACGCATTGAACCAATTCTGACACAGGTTCCATCTATAGGAACTGGGCTCTGATCAAGTCCAAGGATCTTATTCGTCTCGACTGTCGCTTTCCATTCTTCTTTGCTCTGACCATTATCGCGTTTCACATCAATCCAAGGGATAAGCGAGCCTGCTAGAGGAACACCAAACTGGTCTGTCGGGAAAGATGATGAACGGATTGTTTCTGCCACTTTTCTGTCAATATCTAAGATCGAGCTAGATGGGTCAGCGAGCTCTGTACTAACAGATTCACTAATGGTGCCCATTTGAGATATAAGTTCACGCATGTTTTTCGCACCAGCGCCAGAAGCCGCTTGATACGTCATCGCACTCATCCACTCTATCATGCCTTTTTCATATAGGCCGCCCAGTCCCATCAGCATCAAGCTAACGGTACAGTTGCCACCCACAAAAGTATTGGTTCCACTCGCAATGCCTTGTTGAATCTGCGCTAAGTTTACTGGGTCAAGCGTAATAATTGCATCGTCTTTCATACGAAGCGTCGACGCCGCATCTATCCAATACCCTTTCCAACCCGCTTGGCGTAATGCTGGATACACTTTTTCTGTATAACCACCACCCTGGCAGGTAATAATGGCATCGAGCTGCTTTAAACTCTCAATATCAAAAGCATCTTGTAACATCCCTGTCTCTTTTCCAAGCTGAGGGGCTGGAATACCAATCTGAGATGTACTATAAAAAACGGGTTCGATATGGTCGAAATCTTTCTCTTCTACCATACGCTGCATTAAAACAGAGCCGACCATACCACGCCAGCCAACTAGACCTACTCTCATCATTTTCTACACTCCGTGTGAATTCAATATATCTCCTCCCATAATTAATGATTTATTGATAAAAAAACAAGCTTTTTTATGTGAAACTCAAAAAAATCTAATCAATCGGCTATTTTCAATCGTTTACTAGAAAGGTATTTGATAATTACTCTCGTTGGGCTTGTCGTTGCGAGGCCAAAGTGCCATGTTCTATATGACACGAGCGTGAGGTATTCGCTATGAAATGTGTTTTTCGAGCCAATTTAACCATCAATTGGCCAATTGTACGTATAAAAAAAGGGCTTACGCCCTCTTTTTACTTCCAATAACTGATCAGCTGTTGTTCTTTCGTGTCAGTTGATCTTTTAGGTTTGGAGGCGTGCCTTTAATGGTTAACGTATCCGTTTCAGGATCATAAAAAACCCGTTCACCTAACAGCATACTGTCGAAATTAATACTCAAACCACCGCCAGCACCAACATACTTGGTCAATTTTCTCACGGTGCTTCTATCTACAGGGAATTTATCTTCCAGTTCATAGCCACGCTCCTCGGTGTAATCCAAAAAGCTTGTCCCATCGGTACTTGTCGGTAACTCGCCAGACAGTTCTTTAACTTCTAACTCTTCATTGGCCTTGACCTGTTCGCTACAATAATCAAATACTTGTTTTTTGTAGCTTGTGGTTTCTTCTTTATCAAGCTGCGCATCGGTACAATAATCATCAACCGCTTGCATCAATACTAGGTTCTGATGTTTCGTATCTAAACCCACTTCAGCTTGAAGGAAATCCAAAAAGAAATCGGCGATTTTTCTGCCAACCCTTCCTTTTATATAAGAAAGATATCGGTTTGATTCAGAGTCCGTCTCATAGGTAGATAAGTCGATTCGTGCCACGATATCCATCTTGCTAATATCAAGGTAGTCCGTAGCACTGATATCAAGCCCTTCCGTTACTTTTAAGCTCTGATGCGATGGCAATAACGCAATGAACATATAATCAGTCGCAAGTGACTGATATTCAGCCAAGACCAAAATACCTTCGTCTGCAAATGGATACTTTGACAGTTCATCTTTTAATCTCAGTGCACAATTTTGAGAAAAATCGTAAAAACTCCTCTCTCCATGGCGAAGTTCTTGCAACCAGTTCTTAAAGTTGCTGTCAGATTGAAAGGCGGCAAAACCTTTGCCTGCTTTTGCGTTAAAAACACGGTGAAGCTCTGACACTAGGTCCTCGGAAAAACGATTATTTTCAAGGGATTCCGTCCGGTAGTTGACGGTTAGTTCATCCTGATCATTTTTAGTTAATTGATGTAAGATGACATTAGATATATTTAGGCTCATAGCGAATAAATTATGGTTTCGATTTCAGTTGTGATGAAGAGTAGGTTATCATAAGCCGCTTTCACTATCATTATTAGAGTTACTATGCCGATTACATCAAAATATAGCGATGACCAGATTGAAGTCATTCTCACTGAAATAGCAGCCGTATTAGACAAGCACGGTGCAAGTTCAGAGCTTTCACTTATGATTGCTGGCAATATTGCTACCAACGTTTTGAACACCAATGTGCCTGCAACGCAACGCAAAGCAATAGCAGAAAAATTTGCACAAGCACTTCTTTCCTCTATGGAAGAAAGCAAAACTCACTAATATATAAGAAAGAAATTAAATGGTAGATAGCGGAAATACATACGGTGACCGAGTCTCTCGACTAGTAAGTTGGGGGCATTGGTTTGCTTTTTTCAACATAGTTGCCGCTATGTTGATAGGTACGCGTTACATTAGCCAATCACCTTGGCCCGAAACCATCCTTGGCCAATTATATTTGGTGGGGTCATGGATTGGGCATTTTAGCTTTCTAATTTTCGCCCTCTATCTACTCATACTCTTTCCACTTTCCTTTGTCATTCCTTCTAGGAAACTGTACCGTTTTGTAGCGGTGTGTTTTGCAACAGTGGGGCTAACACTTCTCCTATTAGATACACAGGCATACCAGCAAATTCATTTGCATCTAAATCCTGTTGTTTGGGAATTACTGCTTGAAAAAGATCAAAGTAACATTGCGACTGAACTTCAGCAGTTGTTTATAGTATTACCGGTCATCTTTTTATTGCAGCTGGCCCAATCAGAGTGGATCTGGCGCAAACAGAGAAAATTGACCAATAAACGGGTTGGACGCTCAATTACCGTTCTATTTTTTGTCTGCTTTATCTCTAGCCACTTAATGTATATCTGGGCTGACATTTCGTTCTATAAGCCCATTACCGCCCAAAAAGCCAACTTCCCGCTCTCTTATCCAATGACAGCGAGAACTTTTATGCAGAAACACGGGCTGATAGACACTGCAGAATATAATAAGCGCCTAGAGGAAGATGAAAAACTAACGCCATTGGTTAGATATCCTCTTGAGCCATTGAAATACAATAGTAAGGCAAAAAACTACAACGTTGCCATCGTCATGGTTGAAAGCCTAAGAGCTGATTTCGTTACCGATGAAACCATGCCAAACTTTGAACGTTATGCTAACGAAAACATTCGTTTTACCGATCATTACAGCTCGAATAACGATTCTGGTAGTCTCTTTGGTCTCTTTTATGGGATTCCGGGGAACTATAAGAAGAGCCTTGTTTCGCGAGATCTACCGCCACTTGTTATAGAAGAAATGGCGAAGCGAAATTATCAATTTGGATATTTTGGTAGTGAACATTCAGACAACAATGAGTCTAAGTCCACAATACTGAAAGCGACCAAATCTGCATTTGATCTATCGGAAGATGGAAAAGACAAGACAACCATTTCAAATTGGTCCACTTGGCTTGAAACCAACGCAAAATCTCCATGGTTTAGCTATATTGAACTTTCTACGATAAGCAATTACGAGTCTTATGAGAACAAAACGGCAACGGGTTCTCCAACCGATAAACTCAAAGCCTCCTACTCTCAAGCCAGTACAGACTTAGATTCGCTATTAGAAAAAGTGTTTACTACCCTTACCGAACAGAATTTGGCGGATAACACAATTGTGATTATCACCTCCAACCACGGAATTGAGTTTAATGAAACAGAATCCAATAGTTGGGGAGCCGACACAAATTACAGCCGCTACCAATTGAATGTACCGCTCGTTATACACTGGCCAAACAAACCCGCTCAACTGCACGCTCATAAAACGAGTCATTTTGACATTTCAACCACGCTCTTACAGGACCTGTTTGGTGTCTCTTCAAATCCGCAAGACTATAGCAGTGGTAAAAGCCTGTTAAATAAGTCGTCACGAAAATGGATATTGGCTGGTGATGGTATTGATATCGCACTGATTACAGACGATTACACAACCGTAGTGGACAAATATGGAAACTACAAAGTGTACGATGACAACTATAAACGAGAGAAAGACTCGAAGACTAAGCTATCAATATTGATGCTTGGCTTATCAGAGCTAAAACGTTTTTACGAGTCCGAACAATAATTATAACGATGTAATAAAAGACGCAATCAAGCCATCTATTACTCGTCCATAGACAGATGTCGCACTGATTGCACAAAAAAACATCAAACAGTCATATCAGGGGTTTACAAGTAATTCTAACCCCTATATTATGCGTTCCACACGGAGAGATGGCTGAGTGGTCGAAAGCACCGGTCTTGAAAACCGGCAAGGGTTTGTAGCCCTTCTAGAGTTCAAATCTCTATCTCTCCGCCACATTCGAAAACCCACTGCTTGCAGTGGGTTTTTTCGTTCTGAATAGAACGGACAATTATGATGTATTAACCAATTGTGCCACTATCGTTTCAAGCGACGAATGTTTGAATTCGGCTCCCAGTTGTCTCTGTAGCTTACTTCCATCAAGTATTAGCTCTTTCTCCCATAAATATTTCATTTCTTTGACCTCTCTTATTAGAGGGACGAATAAGGCCAGAATAGACAAACTCCACCATGGGAAATCAGAGAGCTCGAGTTTGTATCCAATATTTTTGAACGCATGCTGCCAGTCTTTACCTGTCAACACCAACCCAGAGTCGTGCCATAACTCAAATTGGAGATTCTGTTGTTCAACTGCGCTCACCGCATTGGTACATAAATCAGGCAAATAACTCCAAAAATGACGGTGGGCTAAAGAGTGAGGTTGACGCATTACAAAGCGTTCATTGCCTCTTTTTTTAAGCATCATTTTTAGCCACTCCCCACCCTCGCCTTCACTAATGAAATCCCCTGCCCTAATAATTGTCACCTTTGCACCGTTATTTGCTGCTGCCAACAACCTCAATTCCATTTCTTTCCTAATTTCACCTTTCGGTGTCACACCGACCATCGGTGCATCTTCAGTTATAGGCGTCAAACTCGGTTCATAGCTATACACATTACCTGGAAATAATACATGCCGCTTTTTATTTTCTGCCAACTGAACAACGGGTTCCAACATGCTAAGCGCTAACCGATGCCAATCTGGATACGGTAAATTAATCGCATAAACAATTAGGTCAACACCGTCAGACGCGCGCTCTAACAGAGCCTTATCTTGATAATTCCCTTCGACAATTTGGTAGTTTGAGTGTTGGTCCGTCAAGTACTTTCTACTTCTTACTATCGCTTTAACATTCCAACCTTTATTTGTCAGCGCCACGGCCATCTCTCGACCAAACTTTCCCGTAATTCCTAAAATCAAAGCGGTTTTCATATTCGTTACTCATTGATTTACACCGTGCTGATACTTTACTATTCATATTAAGACTTAAGAATCGTCAAAAATGACGAATGGATATGCAAAAATGAATAACCAGACAATAATGGTTAACTGGCAAAGCTGGCACTATTTTGTCACCGCTGCTGAATCTGGAACGGTAAGCAAAGCCGCTTCAACGCTTGCTGTTTCTCAACCCACACTGAGCAGGCAATTAGTGGATCTAGAAAAGCAGCTTGGGCAAGCTCTATTTAATCGGAGTACGCAAGGAATTACGTTGACTGAGTTCGGGTTGGTACTGCTAGAAGAAGCAAAATTAATGCAGAGTTCTGCATTTCGGCTTCAACGACTTGTTGGTGGGCACACCAACGAATTGTCAGGCAGAATCAGACTCTCCGCTAACGAACTGCTGGCGAATTATTACCTTCCTAATATTCTCCCGACGTTTCTAAACCAATATCCTGATATAAGCGTTGAGATAGAGGTGACTAACCAAGCTTCAAACATAGATAAAAGAGATGCAGATGTTGCGATACGAATGTTTCGACCAACTCAGATAGATCTTGTCTCTAGACACCTCTTTGATATACCACTTGGGTTTTATGCGAGTCGCGGCTACTTAGAGAATTTTGGAACACCGCATTCCCTAGAGGCACTCTTAGAACATCGAATATTAGGTTACGACAGAGACACTCAAATAGAACAAGGTAGCCAATTGTTGGGGTGGAACTTAAAGAACGAAGACTTTAAACTTCGTTGCGATTTTATGCCTATTCAGATTGAATTGGCGCGAAAAGATGGGGGTATCGTCGTGACACATAGCGAGCTCGCAACCAAGCTTTCGTTACAAAAAATAGAGGTAGGCATTAAACTGCCAGAATTACCCGTTTATTTAGTATGTCATAGAGACGTACAACACAATCAGAAAATAAGAGTCATGATGGACTATTTAGCAAAAACACTGACCGACGCCTTAAAATAGCCTTTACGTCGGTTTTAAGTAGCTCCAATGATCGGATTAGACGTATTTAAGTCTACTTACTTAACGCACATTTTACGTTCAAGTCTTCACATATTTTCAATATGGTAGACAGGGGTGTTATTTCATTTTCCATTGTAGTATCTGAGGTGATTGTGAGCTTTGAAAATGTAGCATTGATGGCTGAAACCTTGATAAGACAATGACGCTTCCTCAACCAATTCATTCTATACCGTTATAAAATATGGCATATTGTGGCGACAAAACACCGCTGGTTACTATCTAAACAGCATCATGTGAATTACCACAAGAAAGTAAGATGTTCGAAGCGCTCGTTACCCCATTAAATAGTACAGGCAAGGCCCATTATTTTTTATCTTGTCTGTACTTATAAATAAAACGAACCTAGATTATCAAGTTATCAAGTTATCAAGAATGACGTAGAAAGAAATAGTACCGCATTTAAAATAATTCCAATCCAATCTATGACTAATCAGACTAACTATCTAATTCAAAGTAAAAAATTATACGGCCACTAAAAGATGATAACTTTAATTATCATCTTTTAGTGGCCGTATAATTACACTTATCATAAATTATCCGTAAGCTCACAAAGCCATTTAATAGTTAATTGATATATATATTAGTTTGATACTAATCAAGTTTAGGTATACCGAACACTCCTACTCTTTAGTGGTAGACATATTTCGAAAGCCACAGGAGCGGAAAATGAAATATTCAATTATCGCAACCAGTACAGCCGTTGCACTATCGTTATTGCCATTTAGCTTAGCCCAAGCTAAAGGTGATATTTTAGAAAGTAGTAAAATCACATCAAACATAACCATTGATGGCGCTGCAGACCAACTTTGGGACGACGCAAAATCCGTTAAAGTTAAGCTCAATAAACTGCCGTACAAACCAGATAACGGTTACAAAGGTATTAAAAAAACCACTGTTGAAATGAAGTCTTTATACGATGACGAGTACGTCTACTTTTTGGTTAGCTACGATGATCCAACCAAAAGTATCGACCGCTTCCCTTGGGTAAAACAGGAAGATGGTTCATGGAAACAGCTTTCAAACAAAGATAGTACAGGCCACGACAATACATACTATGAAGATAAATTTGCTGTCTTCTGGAACATCAACGCCGATGGCTTTGAAGAGAAAGGCTGTAATTCAGCATGTCACCGTTCTAAAGACGGCATGATCAATGGTATTGAAGATAAGAACCCAGCTCGTAAATACACCAAAGAAGGCCAGTACATTGATATGTGGCATTGGAAAGGAGTACGTAGTGCGGTCCATAATCAACTTGATGACCAACACGTCAATAGCAACACCGACCCTAAAGTAAACAAAGGTTGGGGACGTAAAGGCGATGACAAAGATGGTGGCGGTTACGTTAATAACGTGAAAGATGGCCAACCCGCATTTGTTTCAGACAACCTGAAGCAAGACACCTTACTAATATTAGACACCGAGAAAAAACCATTTACAGCCGACTACGACAAGCTTGAAAGAATACCAGGTTTGACTGGTTCGCCGTTCACTGGCTCTCGTGGAGATGTTGAAGTAGGTGCAATGTGGAAAGATGGTATTTGGACTTTAGAAATGAAACGTAAGCTTGTTACGAGCGGCAAAAATGCCGACACACAAGACGTTCAGTTTAAAGAAATGAATAAAGCCTATCCATTTGGTGTCGCTGTATTTGATAATTCACAAATCAACCACGTATTCCATCGCGGTGTATTAAACCTAGAGTTTAAATAATCCTCGTAGAATATAAGTAATAAATTAGGCCAATAATTATTGGCCTAATTTGATTCCTACACTATTTAATGGAGAGGAATTCATGTTTAACGTTAACCTATTTCGTAAAATATTAATCATCGGTTTTTTCTCGGTCTTCGTTAATAGTAATTCTTACTCTCAAGAAATGGTAATAGCAAATTCCAGTATCGATACAGACCGTGAGCAAATCTTTCAAACTCAGTTATCCAAAGAATTTGAAATGGATACGTTGCTTAAAGAGAACAAACGTTGTATTCGCTGCCACCAGAAAAAAAGACTCATCAAAGACATCAGTGCCATTTCCACTGTCGGTTCGCACGCTAGTGACACGTTTTTAAATAACTGCACCGCCTGTCATGGCATTAAAGATAAACACCCTAAGAAAGACAACTCAATAATCCGTTTTTCTGAACACCATTCAATGACGAGTTTTGATCAGAACCAGCAATGCATGAACTGCCACTCTATAGAAAACTTGAGAGACGCTGAGTGGACGCATGATGTGCACGTTAAACCAGTAAGCTGCGCCTCTTGCCACAATATTCACAATGACATCGAACCAATGAAAAATATTGAACACACGGAACGAATACTGATGTGTATAGACTGTCATGGCGTTGGTAATTAAAGGAGCACAGCGATGAAACTCATAAAAGCCCTATTATTAATCTTTTGCACACTATCCTTATCAACAGCATGGGCAGAAGATCTGCCCGGCCCGGATGAAGATAATCTTGCTAACTTTCACTTAAAGGACGAGACATGCGCTGGCCAATGCCACGAAGGCGAAGAGCCGTCTGATAGCCTAGAGTTTGAATATAACAGTTGTATTGAATGCCACGATAAGATGGAAAATTTAGAAGGACGACAGCATAATATCAAACATCAAGATAATGAAGAGATGGAATGTGTTGAATGTCATTTACCTCACGAAGAGTTTGAACCAAAAGATATCTGTACCGACTGTCATGACGAAGAAGATGAAGAGCTAGATGGTTTCTACACTGGCGTGTTTTCTGACGCGATGAAAGCCAGTATTTATCACTCCGTGTACTTCGAGCACCCGAAGATTATTGAATCCAAATTGAAAAAACAAAACAGCGAACTTCCATCACAGTAATTAGCTGAACAGAAAAGAGGTGAACTCATCATCATTGGGTTCACTTCTTTTCTTTGAATGCGACAGCCAAGCAACGATTAGGTCAATATCCGCGACTCAATCTCTAACCCAACTTTAGTCAATGTATACTCTTTGTCATCGTCTTTTTCGACTAACCCACTTTTCGTTAGCTGACGAAGGTGAAAGTTGAACTTTGTATGGTCTTCTATCCCCACCAGTCTACATAGGTCCATGAACTTAAGTTTTTGGTGCGTTTTAAGTTGGTAGATAACATTTCGGCGAATGGGGTTTGCAAGCGCGCTAAACACCAGATCGCTGTCTTTATCGAAACGAGGGGATTTGAGTGTTTTTTCCGCATGCACTTTTTTAAGCGTAACAGACAAGGTTTGAACATCAAAAGGTTTGGTTAAAAACTCGTCGGCCCCCTTCTTCATCGCCTCAACGGCGGTGTCTATCGTGCCAAACGCGGTGATAATTACAATTCCCATATTGGGGTTAAGTTGCTTTAGAATTGAAATAGCGTCAATACCACTCATTCCTCCCATCACAAAATCCAGCAACGCAACATCATACTGGTAGCGAGTGGCGCAACTGATCGCTTGCTCTGCACTTTCATACGCATCCACAACAAAACCGTCTGCGCTTAATGCTTCTGTAATGACTTCTCTTAGATCTAAATCGTCTTCAGCGACAAGTAATTTAAGACTCATTGGCTCTCCATAGGCAGTTCTATACTGACACACAGTCCGGTACCAGTATTTTCAATTAGCAGGCTACCTCCATTCTGATCGACTATTTTTTGGCAAAGAGTTAAGCCTAGTCCCGTACCGTGATGTTTATCTTTCGTTGTAAAGAAAGGTAATGTGACTTTTTCCAATATGGCTTCGTCTATACCTGTTCCGAAATCAATGACAGATAAAATCACTCGTAATCCTTTTTGCTCTGCTTTTATCACTATCTTTTTATTCTCTTCCGATGCATCAATCGCATTATTAATCAAATTGATAAGCACCTCTTCTAACTGTTCTTTATCCGCATAAAAAAAGAGGTTAGGCATAATATTTTTTTGGATATCAAAATAGTGTAGCCTATGCTCCATCAGGTTAAGGGCTTCGTTGACGAGTTCATCCATCGAGACCTTTTGTTTTATTGCATTTCTCTTATGCGAAAATTGCAGTAACTCCTGACTAATATGCGCGGCCTTCAGCACCCCTTTTCGAATATAGGAGAGCTGCCGTTTCATTTTCTCTCTGTCAACGTCATCTTGTTCAATCTGTTTTTCTAACAGATCACAGCGCATCAACGCACTACTAAGTGGCGTTTTGATTTCGTGAGTAATACTCGACGACAGTTCGCCTATATCTCTAAGTTTACTATCATGGTGAAACTGCCGAATTGCCCCCTCTATTTGTAGCTGTCTTTCGTCTTCAAATAGTTTCAATGTTTGCCTTAAATAGAGCCAAATCATAAACGCTATTGCCGTTCTAATAGACGCACCTATAGTGAGATCTTCTATATAAAAAATTCCGGCAGATAGTCCGTAAATAATAATGCATATTCCTAATCGGCCAACAGCACTGGCCGCTTTTCGCTCTTCCAGTTTCAACTTCTGTGAATAATTCATCAAAGAAGCACCGGCTAAAATCCCGGCACAAGACCCAAACAACCAACGAGTCTGCAAGGTTGTATCTCTAACAAAGTCATTCAAGTCTTGGTGAAAATATCGATAAATGACACTAAACAGAAAGACGACACTGACGAGCTCAGCGACAACCAATAATTGCTTTCTCAGGCGCCATTTAGTCATCGATAGCATTTGAATTGCGAAATAACCCAATGCCAAGAAAGAGAGCCACAATTTGAATACTTTGAATAGCTTAACCGTGGTATGCATGCTCAATTCTTGTTTGTAAACAAACAAGTACATCTCAGACCATTCATGCAGTCCATGTATGAATCCGAATACAGCCAAAGTGGGTAACGCAGAAGCAATCGAAAGATTACTAAATCGGAAATCTCTAAAAAAGATAGTGAAACCAATAACGACAAAAATTAGGCCATAAAGAAGATAAAGACTGAACTCAAATAGCTCTTTCATCAAAAAGTAACCGTGACATAAATAGAATACATATTAGTGAATATTAGCAAACTCGCTCATTCATTACGGTTACATAAGGCTCATATCCGCCAGTAAACCAGTAATTCTCGTGAATATTGTCAATTACTACAAACACAACTATGCTCTTTATCAACCCGTCACGTCCTGAAATTTCATTCCTCTTAAAGGAAAAACAGATGGCTTATTACTCAGTACTAGAAGTAACCCCAACAACTGAAGATTGGATTCCTGACTATATTGCCCCAACAAACAAGGTTGTCGCGAAATACGGCGGTATATACCTTGCTCGAACCGCTAGCCATGAACGCTTAGAGGGTGAAGGTGAGCCAGTAGCTCTGCGCGTAATCATTGAATGGCCATCCAAGGAAGCGGCGGTCAATTTCATGAACGATCCCGAGTACACCTCACATTTTAAAGCACGCACTGCCGGTTCTATCAGTCATCACTTTTTAATTGAAGGTAAAGACGACCTAGTGTAACGACACATTGAAGACACCGTATACTCGCAGCGGTAAAGCATGATTACCCTTAGAACTATTTCGTAACGGTTTAGATTTGGAACGCAGAAGGGTCCTGATTAAAACGAGTGACACAAGCAGCACAAATACAGGACTTGTGTTGCCACTCTATTGGAACTAATTTTTGTAACTCGGCAGGGACTTTTACTTCATTACACCAACATGAATTGGGTGTACTCTGGGCCATACAACGGTTTTCTTTTTTACAAAATGGACAATGTTTGTCATCAAGTTCATTAGTCATTATCTGAATTCCCTTTCGCTATGTAGCAATGACTCGACACTATCATCTACACTAAAGGTTGCCAATACGAAACACGCAAAGTAGGTCACTCGGTGAATGATAACTCCCTCCCCATTCTTTACTCTCTACGACAATGCCCATACTGCATACGTGCAAGATTAGGGCTGTTGTTGGCACAGCAACCCGTGATGCTGCGTGAAATTGTTACTAGGAATAAGCCTGCCGAAATGTTAGCTACATCGGCAAAAGGTACCGTGCCCATTCTATTGCTAAGCGACGGAACAGTGGTCGATGAAAGCGTTGATATTATGATTTGGGCTCTTACACAAAATGACCCTGATAACCTATTATTGAGTGATCAGCAAAATGGTTTCAAAGAAATGGTAGAACTGATCAATCTCAATGATAAAGAATTCGTTTGTACACTCAACGCGTATAAAGCGGCATCTCGGTACCATGACGAATCGGTGATTGACCATAGGCAAGGGTGTGAACGGTTTATTATTGAATTAGAGCATCGCCTTACCGCTCGTGACTATTTAATGGGGGATGCCCCCAGTTTAGTGGACTATGCTCTGTTGCCTTTTATCCGTCAGTTTTCTCGTGTAGACCGTAAATGGTACGCAAATGCCCCCTACCCGAACCTTCGATATTGGTTAATAAAGCATTACCAACAGTCTCACTACACAAAAACGATGACCAAGTATCCTGAATGGCTCAACGACCGAGAAACCTTCTTATTTTGCGATCTGCCACCCGGCAGGTAACGCACGTTCCCAATCACCTTTATGACACTCAGAACAACTGAAACGTGAGCGGCGATGCATCTTGTGGCAGCTAGCGCAGTCTCTTTGAGACAAATGTGGCCTGTGCGGGTTTATACCCGTCACTTTCTCTAACTCTAGGGTACGTTCACTCAGCCCATCATAATCTTCATGGCAGCCGAGACAAAACTCATTATTAACCTCACGCGGGTAAAAACGCGTTTCGTAATGGCCCGATTCATAGGCTTCTTTCTCATGGACGATCTGTTCTGCTGTTCTTTCATGGCAGTCAGTACAACTCACTTCCCATTCCACACTGTGTTTAAAAACGAGTAGATTCGATTTTGTTTTTGCATCTTTAACGTATGGTTCGATAATGTGACAGCCTTCCCCGCATATAAGCGCTTCTTCAGCAAAACCAAAAGGCGAGCTCCCTAAGCTTGCCATTATAATGAAAAGCTTAACCAATACCGAGAATCTGAACATACGTGCTCACTCAAAATAACGTTGCGTTTAAAAACGCGACAGAATCGCACGTCACGCATCAGATTTCAATAACGGGTATCATGTATTAATTCGTGAATAGGCTTAGTCTGTTTGCGGTTCTACGGTATGTTTAGCGTTTGCAATAAAGACCACGATCACCACCAAGACAAACGGTAAGACATAAATATTTAAGCTCTTCCATCCTACGGTCGCTTCCAGCCACCCGGATAGCAGCGCCGTAATGGTGACACAGCCAAAAACCATAAACTCATTGAAAGCCTGCGCTTTGGGTTTGTTGTGCGGTTGATATGATTGGCTAAATAACCCAGTTGCAGAGATAAACATAAAATTCCACCCCACGCCTAGTAACACTAAGGCGGCTCTAAAGTGCCATATAGATTGGCCGTGAATATTGACGGCAACACAAGCGACAAAGAGCAAGCTCCCGGTTAATATCATCATTCTCGCACCAAATTTTTCCACTAATCGTCCCGTGAAAAAGGCAGGCAGAAACATACCCAATACGTGCCATTCGATAACACCTGCGGCTTTAGTAAAATTAAAACCACAACCAATCATGGCTAACGGTGTGGCCACCATTAAAATATTCATTACCGCATAGGCTATGACAGCCGCGAACACGGCAATAAGAAAATTAGGTTGAGTGATAATGGTTTTTAGTGGATCAGATTTTAGGTTCTGATGCGTAAGGTTCGTATCAGGAAACTGAATGGTTTGAAGGATACTTAAGGCCAATATATTTAATATGATAAGTGAAGCAAATGCGCCGACATAAAGCCCATTATCAGACCAACTCTGCGACATAATCGCTAAGTTAGGGCCCAGAATTGCAGCCAAAACGCCACCCGCCATAGAGATAGATATTGCTCGGTGTCTAACGCTTTCATCGCAGACTTCAATAGCAGCAAAACGGTATAGAGTGCCAAAACCAATGCCGATACCCAACAAGAATGTGGCGGTACAGAAAAGGTAAAAATTTTGACTATAAAGCGAAAACGTCGCTAATGAAGCGCCAATAATGCCCACCATATTACCAATACTAAACCCCCGTCTTCTGCCCAACTTACCCATAATCAATGACGCTGGTATGGTGGCTGACATTAAGCCCAAAAACTGAAGGGCGACAGGTAAAGTAATCATACTTTGACTCGGTGCAATCTCTTTTCCAATGAGACCAATCACTGAAATAAGTAGTATATTGCCTGTCATTAGTAATGCTTGGCAAAGTGAAAGGAGCCAGACGTTTCTATTCATTCTCACCCTATCGATCAGAACCTAAATAAGAACCATACGCACTTAATGATTGACGGTCAATGCGTCCTCCTATCGGTAGTGCGCCTACATATAGGTGATTCTTATGCAATTCATCACCTAATAACTTGAATGTCACAGCCATTTATAGATTAATAACGCATACTTCTTTCACTTCCTATTCCCTAGCGTTATTTATAGTTCTATAATTTAGTATCGGTGTTATTGGAGCCCTCATGAAGTACGTATTACTCATTCTACTCTCAAGCTTAACTCTATTTCCTTCCATTTCTTATGCAACAAATGTTATTTTTTTAAATCCAGCTAAAAAAGGCGATCGATTCTGGGATATGGTAACGGAGACAATGGTAGCCGCCGCTGATGATTTTGATATGACACTTGAAGTCATTTATGCAGACAGAAGCCGAAGTAAAATGATGCATTTAGGAAAAGAAATAGCAAACCGACCTAACCCGCCTGACTACCTTATTCTCGTGAACGAAGAACAGTCTGCCGAAACCGTGTTCTTAGAAACCCTTGGTTCTGATATAAAAACACTGATGTTGTTGAATGACTTCACCCCCATACAGCACGAACGTATTGAGTTCGCGATGTTAGGCAACCAGAATCTTGTTGGTTCCGTCATTCCTGACAATTACTCAGCCGGTCAGCGACAAATGCAGGCATTACACCTATGTGCCAAGCCATTGGCTGATAATAAGCTAATCCACATGTTAGCTATAGGCGGCGATAAAGTAACGCCTGCCTCTATAGAACGCAATCTAGGTGCACTGTCCGTAATAAGAAAAAATGACGATATTGTATTAGACCGTTTCTTATATGCTAACTGGAGTCAAGAAGAAGCAAGACGACTTACTGATAGCTATATAAAATGGTCCATACAAACCAATATACAGGCAACGGCTATTTGGGCGGCTAATGACCTTATCGCTATTGGTGCTAAGCAAGCTATAGAAGCAAACGGACTGAACGCGGGAACAGACATCTGTGTAGTGGGATTAAATTGGTCTATGCAAGGCCTTAAACTGGTCAAAAGTGGTCACTTGGTGGCTACCGATGGAGGCCATTTCCTTGCTGGAGCTTGGGCTTTAGTGGCTCTCAACGATTACCATACTAGAACGGATAACAATAATAAGACGCCATTAGGCAAGATCCACTTCCAAATGCAAAGCATAGACAGCACCAATGTCGACCAATACCTAACAAAACTTGGCGACGAGAATTGGAGTAAGATAAACTTTAAGGGTTTCGAACTCACTAACGAACAGTCTTATTCTGACTACGATTTCTCATTGCAAAACGTTTTCGCACAGATAGAGCCTAACCACGAATAATTAATTCATATTTCCGGTCACTCTAGATTGATATGCACCTAAGTTTTATCCGACATAGTCAATACCGCTGAAAACCGCTGTCTAAATGCCCTAGGGGTTAGTCCCATTATTTTAACAAACACCTTTCGACAGGCACTAATGTCTTCATAACCAACCATTGTCGCGATGAGTTCGAAAGAGTGATTAGAATTTTCAAGTAATTCGCATGCATTTTGAACCCTTACACGCTGCAGATATTGATTTGGAGACAAGCCTGTCAACTTAAGAAACTGCCGTTGTAACGTTCGAACGGTGATACTAAATTCATCCGCTAACCCGACCACCGTCATTGGCTTATCGTAAGCCTGATGAATTTTATGTTGAACATTCACGATCGTCCGATCGCCATGACTAAAAGAAGGAGAAAATTGTTTATAGAATCGCTGCTCTCTCTCGCCAGTATCGACCACCAACATTTTACCTAATTGACGCATTACGAGCGGTGAAGCCAATTGTGAAATGATTTCTAGGCCAAGGTCTACCCATGACATCATACCGCCTGCAGTAATAATATCGCCTTGGTTAATGATTATCTTATTAATGTCCAATTCAATATGTGGGTATCGCTCTCGAAAGCTCTGCTCTAATCCCCAATGTGTTGTTACTACCTGATTTTCCAACAAACCTGCCGCCGCTAAAATGAATGCCCCCGCACAGGTCGAAGCTATCAAAGTCCTTCTATTGTGTGCTTCATTTATCCAATCAATATCTTCTTGGTCAGGAGACAAGCAGTAAGATTGATCGGTACATGGAGGCAGAACCACCACATCATATTGATCATTAGGCAAGCTGTGTTGGGTGACAATTGTCACCTGAAAGCAAACATTAATACTCTGTCTTTCACACACAGTATTTGCCATTTGAAACACATCTTCTAACCCATACACCGCCGACTTTAAAGCAAATGGGTAGTTAAAAATGGCGATCGTGAATTTTTTTTCTTGCTGCATCTCAATACACAAATTGTCGTTTATTGCACATAATATGTCATATTAGCCTATAAAATACATCGGTTCTTTTGGATATAGTCACTCTACTCATTCAAAAGGACCCTACATAATGAACCAGAAAGCACTTATCGTTATCGACCTACAATACGATTATTTTCCTGAAGGAAAATTCCCTCTTTGGAATACCGAACAAACCTTGATAAATGTAAAGTCGTCGATAAATAAAGCGAACTCTCTTTCCATACCCGTTATTCACGTACAACATATTGCTGACCCTGCTAGGGGGATCTCACCATTTTTTAATAACGGAACCATCGGTGCGGAAATTCACAGAGAGGTTATCGGCGTTGCGCCTACCAGCGATGTTGTCATAAAGCATTTCGCCGACGCATTCTTTAAGACCCACCTTGAAGAGGCACTGAATAAGTATGGGGTAGACGAACTGCTGATCTGTGGAATGATGACCCAGAACTGTGTCACCCACACGGCTATATCTAAGTCTGCAGAAAAATACAGGGTTTCTATATTGAGTGATGCTTGTACGACGACAGATGAAATGATCCACAACATAGCACTTCACGCCATTTCAAACCGAGTGGAATTACTTTCGTTTGAACAGGCCTTCTAACTAGACGATCGACGTAATCATAGGCCAAAAATGGCAGGTAACCCCTTATAAAACCGACTCGATTGAGCCTATTTTTCCACAAAATGTGACTGATAATATTTTGGTGTTACTGCCAGCTTCTTTTTAAATTGTCTCTGGAAGTGGGCTTGATCTGAAAAACCCAATTGCAATGCGATATCTGAAATAGCTTGCCCAGATTTAAGCATGGTTTTTGAGCGCTTAATTTTCTCATCAATCAAATACGCATGAGGCGGTAGACCATATTGTTTCTTAAACGCTCTAAGTAATTGGTACCGACTCATACCCGCTTCATTGGCAAGCGTTTCTAGCTGATGCACGTCACTAATCTCGTCAAACAGTTTCTCCTTTATACGGTTTAGAGTCGGTTCAGGGACAGACATTTCATCATAATGTGGCATCTTATCCAACCAGCAATTTTCTATGAATTCATATAGGCAGACTTGTGCATACAGCACGTCATGCTCATTTCGAACCGCGGTTAACAGCGCTTTAAATGTGGCCTGAACTTGCGTATTTCGCTCTAAGTTATTGTTGAACGGTAGATAACTTCCAATAGCACACCGCAAAACTTCTCGTTGCGCCTGTCCCATCTCGCGGACATTAGCAAAAAGCATGCTGTACGACCATAACCCAGATTCGGGATTGCAAGAATGCACTTCAGCCGGATTTATTGTGACAATGTCACCTTTGCCTATTTGGTAGGTATGTTGTCTATTGTGGTATTTTGCTCGCCCTTCAGTCACCATTCCGAACGAAAATTCGTCATGAGAATGCGACTCGTAGCATGCGCGACTTCCCCTTGCCTCTCGTAACTCTATCCAACCGAGTAAGGTGCTTTGCTTAAAGCTTGCGCTGACGTCTTTTTTCATACGAACTCTCTTTTGCCACCTATAACCATATTATTACCACACAGCCTGTAAGTAGCCCAGCCATTATTCTATTAAACCTTTTTTGTTGAATTGGATTGGCCAAAAATACTGACAATACGCGGCCCAACACAGCCCAGAGACCAACGCCAGCTATACAAATGACAAGAGAAACAAGTGTGAATACCACAAGGTTGAATTGCTCGTTATCTTGTCCAATAACATACAAACTTACTCCAGACATCGCGACCAACCACGCTTTGGGGTTTATCGCTTGAACAACAAAACCCGTCCAAAAACCAGCACTTGATTGGTTCGTCGATTCAAAATTGGTTATTGGTGAAAGATATATTTTAAAGGCCATGTAGAGTAAAAATAGACTGCCTAACACCTGCATTGATGATGCAATCATTGGTAATAATTCGAGCATGATATGCATAATGCTGCCGGATAAAAACACAACAAGCGCGTAAGAAAGAGAAGCTCCGGCTACGTGTTTCATCGCTCGTTCCAAACCGAAACTGGCTGCTGTACTTGTTGCAATCACATTGACCGGACCAGGTGTTACTGCGCCTACAAAAGCAAATGTCGCCATTGCAAAAATCAGGTTATTCAAATTCACTATCCTCTTTTTAATAAGGATAAACAAACAACCTCAATCTTTATTGAACAATATTGCAGATTAACCAAATTCAGCGTTCTAGCCGCTCAATCAAACAGACCGAAACTCAGTTGAAACCGTTAATAAACATATAGTAAGAAGGAACATTACTCTTGATCAGATTAGAGGACATTGTGTGCGTAAAGTGTGTTGTATTTACACTCAGCACAGGCGACTACTCTCGTCGCGTAGGGAAGTGGTTAATAAACGTCATGGATAAGTAACGCTAGCGAATTATCCATTTCTGGGCATCCGTTGAGCTAAAGCGAACAGAATCATAGATCGCATATTCTGTTTCATCTTGATTTGTTTTCGCTGACGTCACTTCTATCTCACCAATAAAGCCAATACTTTTGAGTTTATTACAGAGAGGGACATCTGCTTTTTCAAAAACAACATTTAGAAAAGGCAATATTGAACCAGAGATGATTCCATTTTCATTGAAGCGGTTCAATGCATCGGCGAAGTGATCTGTATCGGTATATTCAATGATTTCAATTAATTGTTCTAACAACATAAATTACTTAATTCCGTTTCTACCAATAGCCGAAACCCTAAGATCGTTACTGGGATGGTATTTTTGTCGAGCAATAAGATATCATAATTTTTAACGAGTAATACTAATCTCTTCACGATAATACCGGGAAATGAGATGGTTTTGATGTTTACTGTTTGTCTTATGCAGTAGTTGCTTTATTTGGCTCCTTACCGTTTCCTTCGATACACGCCTTCTCATCGCAATTTCCGAGCCGTCTAGACCTTGCACCAGATACCCTAACACCTCAAATTCTGAAGCCGTCAGCCGAGTTCCCTTATCTAAATCAAAGCGACAGCTTGAGAACCGCTTCTTTCTTTGTTGCATCCCTATCTTAGCGATCCAATTGTTTGTCCAATGTGTAAGGTATTGCCATAAATTTTCAATCTCTATTTGCTGCTTAACCGTCGGCTTTCTTGAACTGTGGCAACTCAATATCAACGAATAACGATTTAGTAGAGGTTGAATCCCGCACATCGAATGGCGTATTTTCATTGTAGGCAATAAGACATCCCAAAAGACGTCATCTTTGATCTGTTTATCAGGTACGAGATCTTGTAAATACACACATTGACCAAACGCTTCTCTGAGCAAATAGGCAGATAAATACACGTCGTGTTTTTGGTGGGTCGAATACGTATCCAGTTGCGTTTCGGTGAATCCAACGCTGTGTTCATAAGTGTAGTTTTGCTGCGGGTCGAGTATCACCAATACAGCCTGCTCAAAACCAATACTGAACAGTTCCGATTTAAGTGTTTCTTCCAACTCTTCGAGATTAATTGACATTCTATTATGTTGTACTATCGGCGAGCGAATCCTTGTCGATAACGTCATCTCTCTCTCCATTAGCCGCTTAATTATTGTGTTTCCAATCTCGTTAGAAACACATTAATTATAGCCAATATCTATTATTTCGATGTGAATGCCATAGCAGTAAATACTGTGATATCAGTCCAAAAATTGACCTGGTTCATATTAATTAGAACTTTCTTAGTTTCATCACCCAAACGGGTGATGGAGAGAAAATAATCCTATGCAAAGCTGTGAGTTAACGTAACGCAAAAACTCTAATAAAACTATTACTTCACTACAAAGGATGTCGTAATGAAAAGAAATAGGTTGTCTATCGCACTGGGCCTTATCGGTACTAGTGCACTCATGGGGTGTGGCGATAGTGATTCAGCATCAACGTCACCAACCCCACCTTCAACAACGACGCCATCCGTCGTCACCACTTATGACATAACGGCGATTGATGGCTATCTACAAAACGCTAACGTGTGGCTAGATCTAAATTCAAATTACCTATTAGATGATACCGAACCATTCGTTCGATCTGGTGACGGTGGTGTGGCTAAACTCAATGTGTCCGGTATAGAAAATTATGAGAATTACCCAATCGTGGTTCAAGCCATTGCCGGTGAAACGATTGATATCGGTACGGATGTTGACGCGCCAGAAAATAACCCAGTAACCGCTTCTTATATGATGTCTGCTCCCGCTGGCGAAACAGCCGTCACCCCTTTATCTACACTGGTTCATGTCATTCTTGAGCAACAAATGGCAAACGAAAAAAATGATTTAGGTAAAGATGAACTTACTCCAATTGAAATTGAAGCACTAAAAGAAAAAGCAAAAAGCCAAGTTGCTGATCAATTAGGCATCGATAAAGAGGATGTATTGGGTGATTTTATCGGCAAAGGGAGCAACGACGTTGCATTTGCCGCCGAAAATATCGTCAATTCGAACATACTACCTGAAGAACCAGAAGAATTAGCAGACGTAGTGGAAGAAGCGAAACTGGATGATCCTGATGATAACGCTAACGATTCATCATTCTTGGCGAAAAACAGCGCGGCAAGTAGCCTTATAAAATCCACTATCGAGGCTGTACAAGAAAATACTGCGGACGGTGAAGAACAAGATTTTAGCGTTGAAGACGAAGTATTCGACGGCACACAAGACTCCAATACAGACACTGATAGTGACTTGGTGCCTGACTTTATAGATGCCTTCCCCAATGACCCAGACGAATGGGTGGATACCGATGGCGATGGCAGAGATGAGAACGGAGACCTCAAGAACCCAATCGGTATAAACGAAGGTGACGGCTACGGAGATAACTCAGATCTAGATGACGATGGTGACGGCGTCAATGACATCGAAGACGCGTTCCCTCTAAATAAACATGAATCGTTAGACAGTGATAATGATTACATCGGTAATAACGCTGATACAGATGACGATAATGACGGTTATTTGGATGAAAGTGATGGATCGAACAACCTCGTAGACGAACACCCAATAGACAGCACTAAAGCTGGCGATCATGACGGCGACAGCATAGATAGTATTGATGATGCTTTCCCTTCTGACGCTGGCAAAGCAGGTGATTTCGATGGTGATGGTGTTGACTTTGTCATCGATGAATTCCGAAATAATCCAAACGAATGGATTGACGCAGATGGCGATACGTATGGCGACAACTTAGCTGACAAGTTCCCGTCGGATATTAACAACTGGTCTGATGCCGATGGTGATGGCTATGGTGACGAAACTAACGATGCCTTCTTAGATAACAAAAACGAGTGGGTTGACGCCGACGGCGATACGTATGGCGACAACTTAGCTGACAAGTTCCCATCTGATATTAATAACTGGTCTGATGCCGATGGTGATGGCTATGGTGACGAAACTAACGATGCCTTCTTAGATAACAAAGACGAATGGGTTGACGCCGATGGCGATACGTATGGCGACAACTTAGCTGACAAATTCCCATCTGATATTAACAACTGGTCTGATGCCGATGGTGATGGTTACGGCGATGAAACTGATGATGCGTATATCAACGACCCGACAAAATCGGTGGCAGATGTGGATGTTGCTTCTACCTATAACACGCCTTATGTGGATGACCTCACAACCTCAGTACAGATAGTCGATGCAAGTCGCCATGTTCTCACCGAACAGTTCCTTGACGACACAATTAAGACCACCACCAATATCGTCTACCGTGTTGGTACGATAACCTACGGTACTATCGATACCGTTGAAATTGTCGACACCAAACCAGATACCGATACCTTCTCACGGGTGACGCATTATAGTTTCGATTATAACCTAGATGGCGACACTCAATTTGAAGGTAAGCTATTTGAGATTGGTGAAAAACAAGCTAACGGTGAAACATACTGGCGTTATATTGATGAAACCGATGGTTCTGCTGAAGACGTCAACAATGGCGAAGGTCGTAACTATAATTCAACTGACTTCTCAAGTATGTTGCACCCCGTTGACCTGTCTGATATTGATTCTATTCATCACGTCACCGTAGCCTATTCAGTAACAGGATTAGGTTACCAAACGACACTAAGCTACGACCAATTTGATGTCTCTGCTTTTGACTATCAAGATACCAATACGCAAATCGTTAATTTCAAGTATTCCGATGTACGAACAGTTGATAGCGAAAACAAACTGTTGGCTTATTCTAATCAAGAAGACTGGGAAGCCGATGGCACTAACAACGAGTTACTTACCTTTTCACTTGATTCAGATACCGCCTATACGTTCAACTATGAACGTCCAATCTGGGCAAACCCCAACGATGGCATCGTAGAAGAGTATGCCGACTATAACTTCAACTCAGGTAATACAAACAACCTAAGCTCGCATTGGTACAAAGAGACGGCAACGGTCGACTTTAACACTGGTGAAAACAGTTATCACGGTTATCGCTATGTGCTTGACGAACAACCCATCAACGATCCAAACATAAAACTGGTGGATGGTACACATACTAATGGATATCTGATTAGTGAATGGAGTGCAACAAAAACTGACGTCAATGACACTGAAACTAACGAAGCAGCAACATGGACTAATTATCACTTAGATAATTACGACTTCACTGCGTCTTCTGAGAGCGTCGGCCAAAATTATACTGTGCATATCAAGCAGGATAACGGCATTTGGTTATCCTATGTATTTAGTGAGAGGGAAAGCCAAAGCATTGGCAATCTAGCAAGCGAGGTAGAAACGTTACGGTCCGGTGGCACCGACATTAATGACATCACGACTAACGATATTGTTGGCCTATCCAATATCGCAATTAACCCAAATAGATCCTTCCGATATGACGCGCTTGACCAACCGGTACAATGGTATTTGGTAACGAATAATAGTGAACTGACAACGGGTGAATACTCCAAACTGCCTGTCACCCTGACTGACAATGGCCTTAAAGATGGCTGGCTAGTGTACAATACCAACAATCATCTCTTCGTTGCAAAACCCATTGATGCAAACAATGTATGGGACTGGTACGACGCCTATACAAGAGAAGAAGTGACGATCAATAATATTGAACGCAACTCAAATAACTTTAGTTGGACTAGCAATCTTGGCCAGTTCTTCTTGGATGAATCGTTAGCGCAAGCTCAACTCGATAGTATCAATAATGATGTATTTAACGTTTGTACAAACGAAGACCTTGCATCAACTGGCAGCAATGCGGATATCTATGGTGATTTCACTCCAGCAGCAACCAACTGTGGGTATAGTGCATTTAATCAAAGTACCGTTGAAAACCTAACTATCTATACCAGAGAAAGTGCAACGGAGTATAACGGCTACACCTTTAACACCGGTGGCAGCGGTACTTATATGGAGAGCAACGGTTATACGGTCGCTTTCAATTGGGTGATTAATGCGGAAGGGATCATACACATAACCGATACAGATAATGATGAAACCTACCTTGCCTTAATAGATACAGAGGACAATCGTTTTAGTATTTTGGCTTTCTACACATCTGGCAGCGGTGACGACACAGAGTCCGAAATCATTGGTCAGGAGTTTACAACGACAACCCCTACGGTTGCCGCCGCAGATGCTGAAGTAATTCAATTAATCAAGGATGAAGGAACCCTTTACTCATTCTGGGATGATGACTATAACGTACTCCTACTTGAAACCATCGTATTTGATGGAATTGGCAGTGATACGGTTAGTTTAACCTCAGTCCAGAGAGTACTGGAGAACCAAGTACTTACTGATCTTTCGCTTGATTTCGATATGGATAGGCAACTCAGTTCTTCAGGTTGGATTGTTCCACAAGGGTATAGCTTTGATATGAGTGGCGATGTGCTCACCGCACATCCGGGAAGCGATGACACATATAGTTATTCGATCTCTGGAACCATTACTGATCTCGAAGATGAAATCATCTCCAGCAACACGCCAGCTTGGGACAATTTCATTGACGATAATGCTGTATTTGCAAATGGTGCAAAACGCATTGATTTAGAAATGACAGCCAACAGCAACATCTACTACCTATGGGAAGACAGCCCTTGGGTAATGCAACCTTCAGTCGATCACGCAGGTGATAATAATACAACATCAACATTGAACGAAATAATCAGTAGTACATCTGTTGGAGCTCTGAATATCAGTGGTATAAGTTCAGCAAATATCCTGAGAGCAACAAGCATGGACTACAACCTCTTTGTGGAGTTTGTTGACGGTGGCGAAGCCAATTACTATTCATTTGAACAGAGCACTGACCAGATGACAAAGATTGGCGTCGGTTTATGGGCAAGAGAGACGATAGATTCGGAAGATATCCTTACCTACACAATTACGGAAGCGATGATAAACCAATTCAATTCGGTGACTCCAGGGATTTGGACGGCCGATGTTGAAGATCAACACAGACTGTTTTCAGTCTATGATGGTCGTGTGTATGCTGGAGAATTCGAACCTGAAGGCGCCATAGATGATGGTATGGTTATCTACAATTCAACGGCTAAGGCTGATATTTTAGCTCAGGTCTCTATCTCATGCGATTTTGAGTTAAACACTGAGACATGGAATATGCAAACGTTTGTAGATAGAGTAAATAACTATGTACAGTGTACCGATTCAACCGCCACTGCTCTCTCACAAATTGACATCATTGATTTAGTTACACATAAAATGAACGATGACGATGAAGAGCGCAGTTATTATTATCATTCAGACGGCACCCTTACCTATGTTAAAGGTGAAGAATATAAGGATAGAAAATGGCGTTTGGAAGACATCGATGGTTTAAGTGTATTAACACAGACTAGCAGCGATGGCACCGTCGATTTTGATCAAATGGTTCTGTTATCGCGTGACGATAACACGTTGACATACGCCTATTACTGGGGAGAAGATTCTAACGAATCTGAACTAAGAGAACTAACCGATGTTAGTTACCGCTCTGCAGTATCCGAATGTGACAACGGTAATACGAATTGGGATGACACCTTCGATCAACCCTCTCCATTTGCTACCGTCACCGATTTTGATGCCTCAGTTACGGCTTGTGGACTAGCAGCAACGGAACAAACAGGAGCGTTCACAAGCACTATGCTAACAAGTGTAACAACGTGGACAATCAATGAACTAGAAACTGTAAATGGAACAACCGCCGCTTTTCCTGACGAAAAAATACAATTTTCCGATACTGTGAATGGTGCCTTTGTCGATGATGAAGACGGTTCATTCCCATTTAGCTGGCAAATTGATAATGAACTCGTTTCAATTGTACTAAATGATTTAAACGACACTGCTTCTGGAAAGTGGGCATTAATTGAAACTGACAACAACAATTATTCGGTCAAAGTATTCTGGCAAGAGTCAGAGTGGACGAATCCCGATCCAAATGCAGACGAAGGTGAAATTTCGAGTTTCATTTTAATTAGAGAGTAATACCAGTTCTACTAAGTAACTAATCAGATAAAATGTGTTCGCTCCATCGAACACATTTTAATCACTTAACTAAGGTTATTAGTACAGTCTGAATGTAAAAAACGTAAACCGCTGAGTTTGAATCACCCATAATATATGTGTTGCTTCAAAACTTCTCAGCGGTTTTTTCTACGAGTAAATTTAGGCTTACGACGACCTGTTGCTCTTTCTACTTGAGGCAAACCTTGCAGAGAACTGGGTACTGGGTTGGTTTTCACTCCCTCCATCAATAATGCCAGTTTTTGCTCAAGTCCCTGCATAAAGGGTTGATAGGCTTGGTTTCTTTCTGCCATGCCTTGCAGTTGGTGTTCCCAATGTGCCGTCATATCAGGATACGTCGACTCATTCGGCAAAGCATGTATCAGCCCTCTTCCAGCTTGACTACTCAGAATAGATTTTCCCTGACGAATCAGCAATTTTCGTCTAAACAGTGTGTCTAAAATTCCTGCTCGTGTTGCCTCGGTACCCAAACCGTCGGTCTCTTTCAAGATTTTTTTCAACTCTTTGTCTTCAACAAAACGGCCTATTCCAGTCATCGCTTGTAACAGTGTTGCCTCTGAAAAATGCTTCGACGGTTCGGTTTTTTTCTCTTTTATTTCCCCTTCTCGACAGAGCAATTGAGTGTCTTTTTTCAATGGCGGAACCGTATCAAAGCTCGATTCGTCTTGATTGTCTTTTCCAATAAGCACCTTCCAACCTGACTCGATCAGTTTGCGACCTTTGGCAATAAAACAACCGCCAGCGATATCAAAAACCAATTTCGCTTCAGCGTAAATCGCAGAGGGATAAAACTGCATCAAATACTGCCGTGCAATCTGTTGGTATATCTTCATTTCATGGCCAGACAAACCATTAATGGCGGCTTTTTTCGGAGTAGGAATAATCGCATGGTGCGCTTCTACTTTTTTGTCATTCCATGCCTTTGAGCGGATAGAAAGATCCGCACCACTAACGGCACCTGCCAATTCCTTCGCGTTGTTTGCGACTGCCGCTACGACTGTCGAAGCTTGAACATAATGTTCGTTTGGAAGATAACGACTATCGGAACGTGGGTAGGTAATGAGTTTGTGCTTTTCATACAAAGACTGGCAGGTATTTAATACATCCTGTGCACTCATACCGTACCGTTTGGAGGCGTCAATCTGCAAGGCTGACAATGAATAAGGCAACGGTGCCGATTGCTTAGTCTGTTTTTGTTCCGACTCAGAAACGATAGCGGGTTGATTCGCAATTCGATTCGCCACATTTTCGACCAATTTTCGGTTTAATACTCGCCCTTCTTCATCTTGCCAAGGTTGGCATGACTCACTCGGTTTCCAACGCGCTCGTATGTCTATGCTGAACTGCCCATCTTGGTAAGGAATCAGGGCGTGCAAAGTAAAATAGTCTTTAGCCACAAAGTTTTCTATCTCTTCATCGCGGCGCACAACCAACCCTAAAACTGGTGTTTGAACACGCCCTACCGATAATACACCCTGATACCCCGCTTTTTGACCAAGCAAAGTATAAGCGCGAGACATATTCATACCGTACAACCAGTCCGCACGTGAACGTGCCAGAGCGGAAACAGACAACGGGATAAACTCTTTGTTGCTGCGCATTTGGTTTAACGCGCGTTTAACAGCGGGCAGGTTTAGATCATTAATCAATAACCGTTCTATCGAGGCTTTTCGGCTGGCACTGACCTTAAGGTAATCAATAACCTCGTCAACCAGTAACTGCCCTTCTCTGTCGGGGTCACCCGCATGAATAATTTGACCCGTTTCTTTAAGCAATTTCCTAATAACCGTAAGCTGTTTGCTGGCTGTTTTTCTTGGTCTAAGTTGCCACTGTTGTGGAACAATGGGTAAGTCGGCTAGGTTCCATTTTTTGTATCTATCGTCATAAGCGTCGGGTTCAACTTGTTCGAGCAGATGCCCGATACACCACGTTACAATATCGCCATTTCCGCAACGGATATACCCTTGATCTTTTTTTTGTGGATTGGATAAACCAGCCGCTATTGCTCGACCTAAGCTTGGTTTTTCAGCAATAAAAAGACGTGCCATTAACTTTAATCCACCACAAAAATATAAGAAGGGCTAGATTAGCGAATCTAGCCCTTACAATGCAAGAAATACTGTTAATTTATACAGCCTTACTCACTCGGCTTCTACAAGTACTCACCAATTTTGTCCGATCGCGTTCAGGTACTTTCATCGGCGTACTATCTCGTGTCCCTAGATATAGAAAAACCAACATTTTTTAAAACACAATTGGACAGAACCAAAACATGCCTCAATAATGAGATAGTGCCTTGTAAAATAGTTAAAGCTGCTGCTTACTTACCGCGAAAAAGGAAATTCATTATGAAGCATCTCATCATCACTGTTATTGGTAAAGATCGTCCTGGTCTGGTTGAACTACTTTCCGATTCGGTATACCAAAACAATGGTAACTGGTTAAGTAGTCGATTAAGTAAATTGGCAGGTCAGTTCGCTGGTATTCTACAAATCGAAATCGGCGAGCAACACATCAAAGCGCTAAGACAAGCATTAGACCAAATTGAAGAACTCCAGATCCACATTGTTGAAGAAAAAAGCCAGATATTATCATCGCCAGTACTCCATCACCTTACCGTCACTGTTAACGACCGCCCCGGCATAGTCAAAGAAGTAACCGCTCAACTAAACCAGTTGGGAATCAACATCTACAAACTAAAAACCCACACACAAAGTGCACCAAACTGGGGTTACCCTATTTTTTTCGCCCATTTTCAGTTATCACTGCCAGATAATATCGAACTCAGTTTTGTTCAACAAAAACTTGAAATGCTTGCCGATGATCTAGCAGTTGATATTGATGAACCTTCACCAGCATAAGTAGCGAAACGCTACATCGCGTTATATTGAATCTAGGCCAATATAACGCGATGCAAATATCAGAGGGCTACCCATTTGGATATCATTGCAAAATTAAAACTAGTGGTACGTTTGGCTCAACCAACATCGCCCCTCTACAAGTACTCAACAAATTTTGTTAGATCTCGTTCAGGTACTTTCATCGGTGTACAAGCTGGTGTCCCTAGATAGAGAAAACCAACTATTTCATCGTTTGTTTCTAAACCAAAAGCCTCACGAACAACGGGATGAAACATCCAGGTGCCTGAGCGCCAAAAACCCTGAAACCCTTGAGCTACTGCCGCCATCTGCATTGACTGAGCCGCACAACCCGCCGACAGATGTTGTTCGAACGCGGGTACTTTATCGTGATCGGTCACCTTTGCGATGACCGTTATGACCATGGGGGCACGAAATGGCGCTTTCGCCAGTTTGTCTACAACCCCCTGTTCACTCTTCTCCGCATTCGCAGCACTGACCAGAATATCAGCTAGTTTTTTCAGCCCTTCCCCATGAGAAATGACGAAACGCCATGGTGTTAATCCGCCATGATCTGGAGCTCGTAATCCTGCTTTTATTATATTTTCAAGAACTGCACCACCTGGAGCTGGTTCAGATAACTTAGCAATTGAACGACGATTTAATAATAACTCCAATGCATCCATACATGCCTCTTATACTTTCTGTTCTTCTTGGTCAGAACGGTTAATGAGAATAGTTATTAATACTATTACACCTTATTCACCATTGAATCAATACTTTGGTTTAGATTTTTAACGCAACCTCTAAACCTTGACGTATCGCCCGAACCGCATCCAACTCGCCTGCTTTGTCCGCTCCTCCGATAACATGCAACTTTCCTTTCAGTTCAGGCCACTTATCTTCAAATGGTCGAACGGACTCTTGGCCTGCACATATAACGATTTTGTCCGCATCCAAAAGCTCTATCTTGCCGCGGTTATCAATCGTTAGTCCTTTGTCATCGATACTTTCATAACCCACACCACCCATTAGGTTTACCCCTCTTTTTTCGAGTGTGCGTTTATGGATCCAACCCGTTGTTTTACCCGGTCCTTTACCTACGCGACTCTTCCGTCGTTGTAAGACCCAGACTGTCATATCGCTGATCGGCTCTGGGTGCGGATACAACCCACCCGGATGACTCAAGTCGGTATCGATTCCCCAGTCATGCAACCAATCATTGAGGTCATTACCTTTTGGTTCCGTTAACATAGTGGCCACATCAATGCCAATACCACCAGCGCCAACAATCGCTACCTTGTCACCTACTGGCGTTTTATCTCGTATCAGTGTTTGATAATCAATGACTTTTTCTTGGTTATCGATACCTTTGATCTCTGGTATTCTCGGCGCCACACCTGATGCCATAATGATGTCATCATAACCAGACAAATCGTCAAACGTCACTTCAGAGCTGAGCTTTAGGTTCACGCCTGTTTCGTCGATACGGTTGGCGAAATAACGAATCGTTTCTCTAAATTCTTCTTTACCTGGTATCTGCATCGCTAGTCGAAACTGTCCACCAATACGATCGTTTTTTTCATACAGATCAACGTGATGTCCACGTTCCGCAGCAACGGTGGCAGCGGAGAGCCCCGCTGGACCTGCACCAACAACGGCCACTTTTTTAACTATCTTGGCAGGTTGAATCTGGATTTCGGTCTCATAACAAGCAATTGGATTCACCAAGCAACTTGCTCTTTTCCCTTGAAATATGCTGTCCAAGCAAGCTTGATTACAACCGATGCAGGTATTAATTAGATGCGATTTTTCTTGTTCAGCTTTTACCACAAACTCTGGATCGGCTAAGAAAGGACGAGCCATAGAAACCATATCGGCATGCCCAGCTTCTAACACTCTTTCAGCATCTTCAGGCGTATTGATGCGATTGCAAGTGACCACTGGCACTTTAAGGTGAGGTTTAAGTTTTTCTGTTACCCACGTAAATGCCGCTCTTGGGACCTGAGTCGCAATGGTAGGAATTCGGGCTTCATGCCACCCTATTCCACTATTGATAATCGTCACGCCAGCATCTTCTAACGCTTTCGCCAACATAATAACGTCATCAAACGTGCTGCCTTCTTCCACTAAATCCAACATCGATAATCGGAATATAATAATAAAATCTTCACCAACAACTTTGCGAATCGCTTTGACTATCTCTAAAGGAAAGCGCATCCGTTTTCTATAATTGCCACCCCATTCGTCATATCGCATGTTGGTGCGCTTACAAATAAATTGATTGATCAGATAGCCTTCCGACCCCATAACTTCAACACCGTCATAGCCCGCTAGCTGAGCTAACGATGCACTATTTGCAAAGGCTTCTATCGTCTTTTTAATTTGGCGTTCGTTCATCTCGCTCGGTGCGAATTTGGATATCGGCGCTTTCATCCCCGATGCGCTTTGCGCAAGTGGATGCATGGCATATCGCCCAGCATGCAATATTTGCAGGGCAATTTTTCCACCCTGTTTATGTACCGCTTCAGTCACTATTTGGTGTGCTTTGGCATGCTTAGGTTTACTAAATTCCGCGCTTAATGGATGCAGTCGGCCGCGAAAATTGGGTGAAAAACCACCCGTAACTATCAGTCCAACACCACCTTTCGCTCGCGCCTCATAGAACGCAGCTAATCTACCTAACCCTTCTTTATGCTCTTCAAGGCCGGTGTGCATGGACCCCATTAATACTCGGTTTTTTAGTTGAGTAAATCCTAAGTCGAGAGGCTCTAATAATTTTGGATACATAATCGTTTCACTTCTGCTTCATAGATGCGTCAACGGATGATGCGCACGGTTTTAATTATAGTCAGACTAGAATATTCACTCTACGATCAAAAATCAAACAACTGTTTACATTTGTGCAACATTGATCAATGTAAGATGTATTTTTTGTGATTATGACGTAGGATTAACTCACTCAACTTAACTCTTTGTAAGCATCTGCTTATCGCATTTGTGGGGAAGGCATGAAAAAAATATTTAAATTTATCGGTGGCACAATAAAATGGGCTTGGAAAATCATCAACTTCATTCGCCTTGCTATCTTTAATCTGTTTTTCTTTATTATTATTGGATTAGTCTATCTAGGTTATACTCAAACAAGCCAAGTAATCGAACCACCACAAGTCAAAGAAACATCTGCACTTGTTCTTAATCTCGCCGGACCGATCGTAGAACAGAGACGATACATTAATCCGATGGATTCCGTCACTGGTTCTCTGTTTGGTCAAGAGCTACCAAAAGAGAATATACTTTTCGATATCGTCGATACGATTCGATACGCGGCCGATGATGAGAAGGTATCAGGTTTAATCATTAGCCTAAGAGATCTACCAGAAACCAGTTTAACCAAGCTTCGTTATATCGCCAAAGCGATCAATACCTTTAAAGAGTCTGGTAAACCCGTTTACGCTATCAGTAGTTTTTATAATCAAAGTCAATACTATCTAGCCAGTTATGCCGACAAGATATACATGGCACCTGATGGCGCGGTGATGCTTAGCGGTTATGGCACTTATCCTCTTTATTACAAGACTCTGTTAGAAAATTTGGATATCAATACCCATGTATTTAGAGTCGGAACGTACAAATCAGCGATAGAACCTTTTATCCGCGACAATATGTCAGATGATGCAAAAGAGTCGGCTTCCGCTTGGTTAACGCAGTTGTGGGCAGCTTATATTGATGATGTTACCTCAAACCGAAATATAGACGCTAACTCGGTAAATCCTTCCATGGATGAGTTTCTGGTGAACCTTAAGACGGTTAACGGTGATTTAGCAAAGCTTAGCCAACAACTTGGATTGGTCGATGAACTCGCCACTAGGCAAGAAATCCGCCAAGCAATGGCAAAGGTATTTGGAGCCAAAGGCAAAGACAGCTACAACGCTATCGGTTACTACGAATATCGCAACACTGTCACACCAGAATACCAACATAGTTCTAATGATATTGCGATTGTCGTTGCGAGCGGCACGATAATGGATGGAGAGCAACCTCGTGGCACTGTTGGTGGTGATACGGCCTCAGCATTACTACGAGAAGCAAGAAATGATGACAACGTAAAAGCTGTCGTGCTGCGAGTGGACAGCCCAGGCGGCAGTGCATTCGCTTCTGAGGTTATTCGTAACGAAGTGGAAGCGATAAAGGCAGCAGGTAAGCCCGTTGTCGTCTCAATGTCGAGTATGGCCGCTTCTGGCGGGTACTGGATCTCGATGGGCGCGGATAAAATTATTGCGCAGCCGACGACGTTAACCGGTTCTATTGGTATTTTTAGCGTTATCACCACATTCGAAAAAAGCCTCAACAAATTGGGCGTCTATAGTGACGGAGTGGGAACGACCCCGTTCTCTGGCATAGGGATTACTCGTGGTATCCCAGACAAGGCTGGCGAAGCTTTTCAATTAGGCATTGAGAATGGTTACCAACGGTTTATTGGCTTAGTAGGCAAGAGTCGTGACATGTCAGTAGAAAACGTGGATAAGATTGCCCAAGGGCGTGTATGGACCGGTTTTGATGCGATGAACGCTGGCTTAGTTGATCAGATGGGTGATTTTGATGACGCCGTCAAGGTAGCAGCCGAGCTAGCAAATGTTGAAGAGTACAATCTCTATTGGGTAGAAGAACCTCTTTCCACAACAGAGCAACTATTGCAGCAAATATCTGAGAATCTAAATGCCTCTTTAGGGATGGATATATCGACTTTGTTGCCTGATGCATTACAACCAATCTCTAAACAGCTCATAGCAGACACTGAATTACTCAGCGCCTTGAACGATCCAAAGGGTGTCTATTCACTCTGTTTAACGTGCGAAGTAAAATAAATGCGGCCAAATTAATGACATCCATTATTAATTTGTAGAGTAATACACCGGATTAAACTATACGTATTCACTTAGTTTAATCCGGCGTGCAACTATTAAAACACAGTTATTACCGTGTTCTAATTCAACTTACTCACCTTTAATTTTTTATTATACAACAAAACTATTTATTTTTTCATCCTGCTTCTTAATCAAACTCATTACCATATTGCATTGACTATTTACCTTATTCACATTCTCGGTAGTCTCTTTTGTTAATTCATATACTGCATTGATATTCTTATTGGCGTCATTAACTACTGTCGCTTGTTCCTCAGCTGCCGTTGAAATATGATTGCTAGAATTACTCATTTTTTCGATTATATTCACAATCAAATCAATTGACTCGTCCACAATAACCGACTTTGTAACACAGTCATCAATCAGCGTTATTACTTCAGATTCCATTATCGTACTTACATTGTCAGTTCCTGATGTAATGGTTTCAACAATTGCGTTAATTGTCCCTGTCGATTCTTGTGTCTTTCGTGCGAGCACCCGTACTTCGTCAGCGACAACAGCAAAACCTCGCCCGAATTCTCCTGCTCGAGCCGCCTCTATAGCCGCATTTAATGCAAGCAAGTTTGTTTGATCGGCTATTCCACTAATAATATTAATTACATCATTAATTTGTTCACTTTCATTTTTAAGATCTCGAAGAGATTCGTTACACGAAACAATAGCATTATGGGCTGAGCTTACTGATTCGGTGGACGCAGTAACAAGCTCTTTTGTATTTTTAGTTGACGTTAAAGCAACCTGTGCATCAATCGATGAAAGATCTGTACTTTGCGCTACACTGACAATACTTGAGTTCATTTCATCACTTGCTGTCACAATTTGTGTTATTTGTGACTCTTGATTTATCACCATTGTATTTAGATTATCTGTTATCGTTTTAACGCCTTCCATACCATTAACTATCACCTTGTTATTATCGACAAGATCTTTTACAAGGTCATGAACCGTTACTCTAAATGTACGTAAACCCAGTGCGATTTTTCCAAATTCATCATCTTTAAAGCTACCCATATTTAAGCTATTACAAACAGGTCCCTCTCGTAAGTCGAAGTTTTGTAACTGAACAATATGCTCCGCAAGGATGTCAATTTTTGGCATAGTACTTTTATACGTTATAATTATTAATACACCCGAAATACATAATGTCATTAACATAAAGATATTTAGAACCGATGTCATAACCTCATTAAGAATTCCTATCTTTCCACCTACAAAAACAAAAAGTTCAGCACATATAGTTGATATAATAAAACATAATGTCATTAACATTTTAAATTTTACAGATTGCGTTTTTTTCATTTCGTTTCCACCTACTATATTCATTCTGGCCAAGTTATACAGAACAACATTAAAAACAGACATTCATCTCAATCTTCGAATTATTTTAGCTGGAATAAATACATATACAGATTAAACATCAATAGCAGATACCATCAAATATTTTATGAGATATGCGTAATTTCCACATCCAATGGGCGACAATATATATTAATTTTTCGGTGTAGTTATTAGCATATAAAATTAAATATATTTTAAATATGCCATCTGCTGTCAATTTTTATTACGTTCTTTCTCTGCGTATCAAATTGGTACATGCGATATAAAAAATCGCGACGTCGCGAGGATGTGACGCTAGGCGTGAAGCTTGCCGTATTGACTGAATCAACACTTAATCTTAATCAAGAAACGAAACTAAGCATTTAGGTTACTAAAAAACCAACATATAAATACGGATTCTATTGACGCATGCGTTATAATTATTTTTTACTCAGAAAACACGACTCAAGATGACTAAAAAACATATCTATATCGCCTATACAGGCGGCACAATAGGAATGCAAAAATCCGAACACGGTTATATTCCAATCGCAGGGTTTATGGAAAAGCAACTAGCTGGCATGCCTGAGTTTCATCGTGAAGAGATGCCAAATTATACTATCAACGAGTATGAACCTTTAATCGATTCCTCTGATATGTCCCCTAAGGATTGGCAGTTTATTGCGGACGACATTAAGAAAAATTACGACAAGTATGATGGTTTCGTTATTCTGCACGGTACCGATACGATGGCGTTTACGGCCTCTGCACTTTCTTTTATGTTCGAAAACCTGGCGAAACCCGTTATTGTCACGGGTTCACAGATCCCACTATCAGAACTCCGCTCTGATGGTCAGGCTAACCTACTAAATGCTTTGCATATTGCCGCTAATTACCCAATAAATGAAGTCACGCTCTTTTTCAATAATCAGTTGATGCGCGGCAACAGAAGTACTAAAACGCACGCCGATGGCTTTAGTGCATTCACATCACCTAACCTACCTGCCCTTCTAGAAGCGGGAATTAATATCCATGTGCGTAATGGCGTCACTGTCGATCTGAAACCAGATGGGGACTTTAAGGTACATCAAATTACACCACAACCAATAGGTGTCATTACAATGTATCCCGGCATTTCTCATGAAGTGATCCGAAATACGCTAAGACAACCTGTTAATGCGATGATTTTGCTCACCTTCGGTGTTGGGAATGCACCTCAAAACCCAGAGCTTTTGGCCCATTTAAGAGAAGCATCAGATAGAGGTGTCATTGTCGTCAATCTGACACAGTGTTTGGCAGGAAAGGTCAATATGGGTGGCTATGCAACGGGCTGTGCCCTTGCAGAATCAGGCGTGATTAGCGGCTTTGATATGACCCCTGAAGCGGCTTTAGCAAAACTGCATTATCTTCTTAGTCAAAATCTAAGTTATGAAGAGATAAAAAGTGAAATGCAAAAAGTACTAAGAGATGAGATGTCACTTTAAGCATCTATTTCATCATCTCCACATCTGGTTCGTCATCCCATATTTACCCGTCATCCCCACGAAAGTGGGGACCTGAGCTATTCACGTTTACATGAGAATAAATACTAATCAATCGTTCACGTTAACCCGAACAATATCATCTTCTCCGACTGCGAAATCTTTTTTAAATTCGGCCTTTGATTTAAATTTTATTTCACCGTCGGCCCCAACGGACATATGTTCTGGATTGGTATTGTATTTCGCTTGGTACATCATCACGGCCTGCATGCAGGAATCTCTCTGTTCCTGAGTCAACACTCCACCTTCTGGCCATTTACCCGTTTCTACTGCATACTGCAATCTTTCATACGCTTCAGGTGTTATCGCGTTTATCAACTCTTCCGTATTCACAGCATTGGTTTCCTTTTCTTGACTTTATACAACACATCAAGTTAGCTACGCTTTATAGATAGTCAATCATCAATGGCTGAATAGTAGTAATTGATCACAAGCATTAAATATGAATATACAAAAAAACATCGTATTGCTTTCTTCTTGTCTTGTTTTATTCGGCTGCTTCGAAGGCAGAATGAACACCAATAAACTGTGTGAGAACAATCCGGCGCTTCGCTGCGATCAACTCAACATGGATGATGGGCAATGTCGTGTCGCGAGAACGGATCTAATTTGGCATCGTAAAGAGGTCATGGAGTCCCCAACTGACAGCAATTTGATAAAAGAATTTCATTATGTAAAGGCGTATCATAAGTGCCTAGAACTTGCAGCACAAATTGAACCCACCAAAGTAAAAAATAGAAAAGAGAAACGCTTTAATGCTCTCCTACATACTATCGATGAAGAGAAACGGTTAATCACTGAATTATCAACACACGACACACCAGAAACGCTCTATTTCTTATGGACTCAAGGAAAAAATGGCGCCATACGTCAGTTTTTAAAGCTAGAAAAAAGTGGTCAACTTAATACCGCAGAACTACAATACGCGTTGGCGACTTACTATATAACTCGCGATCAAGAGAAAACGGTCAAGCTACTCAATAACGCCTTGAAACTAAGCGATGAAGATAATCTTAACATAGGTATTCTTGAGGCGTTGGCAAGCGTTAATCATGCGTTGAAAAGGCCAGAACGCGCTTATGCGTGGGTTCTGGTCAGCAAAGAGTTCGGTGTGCCGGTAGCGTCGGAAAGAGATCTCAGTGTCCTTTATAGTTTCTCTCCAGAGCAAAAAGAGCAACTCGAAACAATCGCAGATGACATAATCGATGCAATTAAGGACAACAATTACAAAACCTCATTGATAACTAAAGTAAAATAGAAAATCTTTGGCGTTCAAACGGGTTATAATTGATACAAAAATGAAATAAAAATACAAAAAACATCAAATTATCCGACGTTTTTTGTATTTTTAGTGAAAGTTAACGACACCGAATTTACACAGTACCTATCTCCAGTGGTTTCTGGCCCATCAGGAAAAACATGCCCCAAATGGCTATCGCAACTCGCACAACGTATTTCGACTCGCTTCATGCCGTGGCTAATGTCTTCTAAGTAACGGATAGCAGAGCCATCGATAGCAGAATCAAAACTCGGCCAACCGCAACCAGAGTCATATTTATGATCGGAATGAAATAGCGGCTTCTTACAACAAGTGCAAAAATATTCCCCTGATTCGCGATTATGCAACAACTTTCCAGAAAACGGTGCCTCAGTCCCTTGTAGCCTACATACCTGAAACTCTTCCTCTGTCAAAGAGTTACGCCATTCTTGATCTGATTTTATCACTTTATCTTTCATCTCATTCCTCTCAACTTTCTTTTCTTTTTTTATATTATTGATCGATTTTGTGATAAAAACTTGCTTATTTATTGCTTTGTAGCACATATTTTTCTGATTGAACCTGCGTTCATGGGGTTGCAATTCTTCTCTTCGCCCTTCATCATCGATTCTTAAGTAACAATATTTTGTAAATTGGTCGCAAAAAGTAGTCGCTCGTGAAACTAAGTTGAAAAAAGGCATTATTTTTTTGACTTTGAACAAGATAAGAACGATTATCTGTTGCAGATAATTACAGTATTCTGTAATTTTACAACCAGTTTATATTTCATCAGAAAAAAGTTGTGGAGCAACAAATAATGACTATCAAAGTAGGTATTAATGGTTTTGGCCGTATCGGCCGTTTTGTATTTCGTGCATCTGTAGAACGCACTGACATCGAAGTTGTTGGTATCAACGACCTTATCGACGTTGAATACATGGCATACATGTTAAAATACGATTCAACTCACGGCCGTTTCAACGGTACAGTTGAAGTTAAAGATGGCAACCTTGTTGTAAACGGTAAAACAGTACGTGTAACTGCTGAGCGCAACCCAGAAGATCTTAAGTGGGATGCAATCGACGTTGACGTTGTTGCTGAAGCAACTGGTCTTTTCTTAAATGACGAAACTGCTCGTAAACACATCACTGCTGGTGCTAAGAAAGTTGTTCTTACTGGTCCTTCTAAAGACGCAACTCCAATGTTCGTTATGGGCGTAAATGACAGTACTTATGCTGGTCAAGATATCGTTTCTAACGCTTCTTGTACTACTAACTGCCTAGCTCCTATTGCTAAAGTTCTTAACGACAAGTTCGGTATCGAATCTGGTCTTATGACGACAGTTCACGCGACTACAGCAACTCAAAAAACGGTAGATGCTCCTTCAGCTAAAGACTGGCGTGGTGGCCGTGGTGCTTCTCAAAACATCATCCCATCTTCAACTGGTGCAGCTAAAGCAGTAGGCGTTGTTCTTCCAGAACTAAACGGCCTTCTAACTGGTATGGCTTTCCGCGTTCCAACTGCAAACGTTTCTGTTGTTGACCTTACTGTTAACCTTAAGACTGCTACTTCTTACGAAGCTATCTGTGCTGCTATGAAAGAAGCATCTGAAGGCGAGCTTAAAGGTGTTCTAGGTTATACTGAAGACGCTGTAGTTTCTCAAGATTTCATCGGTGAAGTTCAAACTTCAGTATTCGATGCTGCTGCTGGTGTTGCTCTAACAGACAAATTCGTTAAAGTTGTATCTTGGTACGACAACGAAATCGGTTACTCAAACAAAGTTCTTGACCTAGTTGCTCACATCTCTAAGTAAGCATTATTAGTTTGAGGCTTTCTTTGAAAGCATAAGAAAAGGCGGCCATTGTGTCGCCTTTTTTGTTTCTATAATTTAAGGAAAGTAATCTCTATGGAAAAATATCTTCCCGTCATTGGTCCTCTTGCCGACCATGTGACCGTCATCGAAAAAGATGGCATCAAGATCATTCGCGTTGCTCACCCTAAAGCAACGGCAGACATCTCCTTACATGGTGGTCATGTTCTTTCGTTCAAACCAACAGGCCAAGAAGATGTTATCTGGCTTAGTGAAGAAACTGAATTCGAGTCGACTAAAGCAATTCGTGGTGGCATTCCCGTCTGTTGGCCTTGGTTTGGCCGACTTGCTGCCCCTGCACACGGTTTTGCTCGTACAAGTTTGTGGCATCTCGTTGAACACAGAGAATCAGATGATGGGGTTATCATCTGTTTAGGCCTTGAAGAGAGCGAAGAAACAATGGCTGTATGGCCATATACTTTCCAAGTTCGTCTATATGTTGAGGTGGCGGACGACCTTAAAGTCACGCTCGAAATCAATAATACGGATGACAAGGCATGGCAATTTTCCGGCGCACTCCACACCTACTTCAATGTCGCTGATATCCGCGACACAATAACCACTGGTATGGGATTGGAATATTCGGATAGTCTTCAGAGTGGCAAGGTATGCCAAGGTGAAGCGGAACTTCAGCTAACGGATACCGTTGACCGTGTTTATACACAGCCAGAAGAGACGATCGAAATTGCCGATCCAAACAATGACCGTATTATTGTCATTAAAAACAAAGGCGACAATTCTGCTGTTATATGGAACCCTTGGGAAACTGGCGCTAAAGCGATGGGTGATATGGCAGACGACGGATACAACACCATGTTATGTGTTGAATCGACCTATCATGCAACAAGCATGGAAACAGGCAAAACACTTCAACCTGACGAAAGCTACCAGCTCATCACACAAATCAGCGTCAAATAGTATCCATACATTTGCCGCGTTTTGCGTAAGACGTGAATCTATACTGGTATTCGATCCCCACAAAAGTGGGGGTCGAATACCAGGCAACCTTAATCGATGACATCAAAGTCCTTATCGAAAGCACAGCAACGAATAGATTCTCTCTATGCTCGAAATAACTCACACATAACGTTACAATCTCAGAATATTCTCACTACTTAAGTTGCTCATGCTTTATCAATGTCCACTTTGCTCTGAAAAACTAAAACAAGAACCACGCTTTTACCAATGCGCGAATAATCATCAATTCGATATCGCTAAGGAAGGTTACGTCAATCTGATCCCTGCGAATAAAAAACGTTCAAAAAATCCGGGTGACAACACGGAAATGATGCAGGCAAGGAGGCGTTTTCTCGGCAGTGGTCATTATGCTCAGTTACAGCAGCAAGTAGCAAAAATCTGTTTAGAAAAGCTGAACAATATCGATTTTAACCTGTTAGATATCGGCTGTGGGGAAGGCTATTATACCAATGAAATCGATTATCAGCTTAGACAAGCTGGACATGAACCTGACGTGTTTGGGTTGGACATATCAAAGGTTGCGATCAGGTATGCGGCAAAAAAATATCCTCTTTGCCACTTTTCGGTCGCTTCGAGCCAGAATTTGCCATTCTTAGATCACTCTCTTAATCTAATTTTACGCATCTATGCCCCATGTAATACTGAAGAGATGAATCGATGTGTCGCCGAGAATGGCGTCGTCGTAACTGTCACACCTGCTGCACGGCATCTATATCAACTGCGTGCACTCATATATGATGATGTCCGCCTGCATGACGAAGCCCTCGAAACGATTGACGGCTTTACTCTCGAGCACGAAGAGCACCTAAGCTACCAAATGAATTTAGAAGAATCTGAATCACTCGATCTGCTACAGATGACACCATTTGCATGGAAAGCGACCAACTTGGTAAGACAGCAATTGGTAAATAACCCTATATTTAATTGTGAGGCAGATTTCATGATAAGGGTTTATCGAAAAAAATAACTCATTTCTTATTAATTGGTCTAGTTATTGCTTAAATTAACTACAAACAGAAAGCGGCAATAATAGTTAAACTTTTTGCCGCTTATGTCGATATCTAATCTATAAGAAGAAATCATTGAGGCAATCTATGACGCCAGTAGGGAATACTAACGCTTCCACGTTACAAGCGACTCAGGCTAAACAAGCCAATTCTCAACCTCAGCCGTCTGAAACGAAAGAGTCGTTCACGCCACTGAAGGTCGAAAAGAATAAAGTCACACTGTCTGATGAAGGTAAAGCCTTACTAACCGCTTTACAGCAGATCGATAAAGAAGCGAATGAAACTGAGCACGTCAAACCAACTAAAGTCGAATCCTTTACTCACGGAGCCCTGGGCCTAGACCATCCAGAAGAAATAGAAGAAGTCGAGGACACTAGCTATACGGCAGGCCAATACCTCAAGGGCGCTATTTCGGTGGGTGCCATTATATTAGCGTTGGCATAAAGACAACCTATCGCTCAATTTTTATGTTACGCAATGTAGATTTTGCTTTATACATGTCTTTTGCAACCACAAGCGCAAAAGCGAATACGACCAACATACCTATAAATTCGAACATTCCTTACCTCTAACATTAAAAGTGGATCAAGATCACATTTTACAACGTAACACACTTTAATGAAATAGGATATTTCGAAAAGATACCGTAATCGTTCATTGTTTTTTATTTTAATCAAATTGAAAGGACAGCGGTCTTATCCACTAGAATGAAATGGCGACCCTTGATTTAGTTCCAGTGAACTCGACAACAAAGCCATGCGTACATCAATGGCAATAAAAAGCCGCCTATATTTGGCGACTGATTTTGTACCGTATTGGTTACATCATTTTACGGAAATAAACACGCTAACATCAACCGTTTCGTCTTGATCAGAATGGTACAGCTCAAAACATGGCCTGTCGTCCATTTCGTCGCCCGAAGTAATCATCTTTTCAATTAGATTGTCCCAGATCTCGATAATCTGTGGAACACTTGAAGTGTTCTTGCGGGCGGTAATATACTTGCCACCTGGTAGTTGCTGTAATTGAATACTCTCAGACGCTTTAACGTTACAGGGAACCACTACACCGATATCTGCGCGGCATTCTTCAGGTGGGGTAACATCTGGATCATCGTGGAAGATATGAACACGCTTGATATCACGAAGACCTTTGGTCGCCGCCCACTTGTGAATCTTATCTATCGCTTCTGGTATGCCTTGACCATATGGTCCTACTAATCGTACATAGGCCAGTTTGAAAGGCTCTAACACTTGAGTTTCCATTAGTCATTCCTCTATATCCATATTGAAAGTAGGCTTACTAATTATACGAGCAGCGATAATCAAATACATCCATTTTTTACATTTTTATCGATTCTACCTATCTCAAGCCTACGTCAGTGTTTCCAAAACAGACATCTGACTTGGCAGTCTAATCGTTTTGATACGTAATCATCTCTCATTCCCTCAATCTTATGATGGAATGTCCAAACTCAGAGAAGATAGTTCAATCTACGTTCGAGATAGGCCGACAATAAGTGTAGTTATTAATATAATTGGCAAAGCTATCGCACCATTGTTTAATGATATTATTAATAAAGAGCGATAATACTAATTAATTATCTGTTAGCGATTAAGCTAAATTCATGTCCTTTGGTATTGAAATATAACAAACTATGTTCAAAAGGCTTCCCATCGGTAAGATAGCCAGTGGAAATTAACTTTAATATGGCTTGATTAGGCATTAGTTTTAAATATGTTGTCAGTTCTTTATCAGGAATGATGGGCTCAAATTTTTGAATACAGTGCTCTATCTCATAGCCCTTGATATTTTCAACGTAGTGATATTTTGACCCTTCTAAAATAGAAATACTCAGATCCTGAAATATTTTTACTGGCATCCAACTTTCTTCTAATAGAACGGGTTTGTCATCAACGTACCTCAAGCGCTTGCAATAGTATATTTGCTCCCCTTTATCCAGTTTTAATAAAGTTCGGATTTTTTCACTCGCTTCATTCAACTCAAAATTGATTACTTTAGAATGGTGATCATAAGAGATTGTACCTTCAGCAAAACTGCCCAACTTATAGATATTATTATTGGTAATCTTTTCACGGACAAAAGAACCATAACCTTGAATTGATTCAATAAGCCCAGCATTTTCTAGAATTTTTAAAGCTTTGCGAACAGTAATTCGGCTGACACCGTGTTGCTCACAAAGCATGGCTTCTGTTGGCAACAAATCACCTTCACTGTAATCACCACGCTCAATAGCTTCAGCAATGCTTCTTTTAACTGTGTCATAAAGTGTTTTTCTAACCATTACTCTCTCAATTCAAGGTATGTATGCATAACATTATATAACAACTAATGCTCAAGTCGATCTAAACAAAACAAAACATAACATAACAAGCCAATCAGTTGTTATAGTGTGATGCTTGCCCTGAAAACCAAGGTCAATCCTGCTAAATTATTTTTCTCTTACTAAACCTACGTAAAATGATGTGCTTATATTAAAGGCAAGTCGATATTTAATTATAAAATAAATACAACTAGTTCATTGAAGGAATGATTTAATGAAGTTAAAAGTTATTAATAATGCTGATGATTTTGGTTATTCAAATTCGGTCAATTATGGAATTATTGATGCTCATAGAGATGGCGTTTTAACATCAACCACGATCATGGCCAATATGCCAGGATTTGACCATGCGGTAAAAATAGCTAAAGAATACCCCTGCCTGGGAATCGGAGTTCACTGTACTTTAACGTGTGGACGTCCGTTACTAAATAGTCATAAAACATTGGTAAATAGTAGTGGGTATTTTCATACATTATCGAACTACAAAAAGGACTCATTTAGAGTAGACAGTAATGAAGTTTATGCGGAATTTAAATCTCAAATTGAAATGGTAATTCTTTCTGGAATTGAACCTACACATCTAGATTCTCATCATCACATTCATCATTACAAAGACAACATGAAGATTATAATTCAGTTGGCCAAAGAGTATAACTTACCAGTGAGAAATTCAAACACCGAAGAACTAAAGAAACAAGGTACAAAAGTTAAGTACGTGTTAGAAACGGCTAAAATAGGTAGCACAGTGTTCGAGGACAATAAAATTAAATGTAATGACGTATTGATTGGTCCATATATAAGGCGAGAGAATAAAATTAAGAATAGTAAGGATTTAGAACAGGCAATCGTAGATGAAATAATAGAATCTTTGGAAGAAAGTAAAGGTCTAAATGTGGTTGAAGTCATGTGGCATCCGGCATACATGGATAAATCAATCATGGAAAGCTCAAGCCTAAATATATCTCGAATATATGAATTACAAGCTTTACTTAATGAAGACCTTAGAAAGTATCTATCAATTCATTGCAATTTATGTACATTTAGAGAAATTTAAGGAACTAACGCATGGCGTATACACTTAATGATTTTAAAAATCAACTTTCAAAACTTGGTAGGGCAATGCTTATCCCTATAGCAGCGCAACCTATCGCAGGTTTACTTGCCAGATTTGGACATACTGATTTATTGGATATACAGATATTATTAATAGCCGCTAATGTCATATTTGGAAATATAGATATGCTATTTGCAATTGGCGCCGTAGTCGCATTTGCAAAAACAAAAGACAAAACCACATCTATTCTAGCGGCGATCATATCATTAATGATATTTAAGAAATCTCTTGAATATGTGAATCCAGACCTAAATATGGGTGTTTTTGCAGGTATTATTATTGGCGTACTAACTGCGATATTATATAATCATAGCAGAGAATGGAAGACACCTAACATGTTCTCGTTTTTTACGGGTGAGAAATTTGTAGTCACACTAGGACCATTGCTAGCAGTGCCTCTGGGCATACTGTTTGCTCAATTTTGGGCACCGATTGAGCATGGACTTAATAACTTAGCTATCTTGATTACTCTATCAGGGGCGATTGGAATATTTTTATTTGGTGTCTTAAATAGACTTTTAATTCCGGTTGGCTTACATCATGTTTTAAATTCGTACATCTTCTTTGAAGTCGGCAGTTTCACGACATCTACAGGTACTGTAGTAACGGGTGAAATACCTAGGTTTCTATCTGGAGACCCCACGGCTGGCGGTATATTAGCGATGTTTTTTGTTGTAATGATGTTTGGATTGCCTGGCGCTGCTTTAGCTATGTACCACACAGCTAAACCGACTAAAAAGAAAGAAGCAAAAGCAGCATATGGTTCGGGTGCAGTTACGTCCTTTGTCACTGGAATTACAGAACCTTTAGAATTCATGTTTATGTTCCTGGCACCTCAATTATACCTTATCCATGCCCTTTTAACAGGTACTGCTGGCGTTATATTATATTTTTTCAATGTTAAACTTGGCATTTCGTTTGGCTTCTGCATTATTGATTATGGGTTAAACTATAATTTGGGTACTAATAGTTGGATAATTTTACCTGTAGGCCTAGTCTATTTTCTCGTTTATTACTTTACGTTTAAGTTAGTTATAGAAAGGAGAGACTACAAAATATTTGGAAGAGAGGATGATACCGTAAACTTCGATGAGAATGTCAGTAAGGAAGAATATGAAATTAGGTTAAATCATGACAACTACCAATATATGTCCAAAAAAATAATGCAATACATTGGAGGTAAGGACAATATTGTGGATGCAGAATGCTGCGTTACTAGATTGAGATTAGAATTACATGATGGTTCTTTAGTTGACGCAGAGAGCATAAAAAAGACAGGAGCGAAAGCAGTAGTCAAAGTCAGTGACACTTCAATCCAAGTAGTTATTGGCACTGACGTAGGAAAGGTCATGAAAGAATTAAATAAATTATTAGACATGTAACTTCGCCTAAAATTAACTCACCCATACACTCACTTAATAATCTTACTACAATGGTTAAAGTAAAAATATTCACACACCAATAATACAAGAGTAATATTTGGTTAAAGGTTAGATTTAATAATACACTATCCTGTATTTAAGTTTATTTACCACAATTTAGTACTGATAACATTAATTCATCATCAATATACTTTAATTTCTACGGGATATTACTTTTCCATTTTTATATTTTATCCACCAATTGAATTTTTTTGATATTCTTACATTAACTAAAATCTGGTTCGACATTACATTTAATGTATGACTTCAAAAAATCAGACATAACAATCAAAATAACTGTTATGTCTGATTTCTGTCCGATATATTTTCAAACCCTCTTACAATAAGGAGCAAATAATGAACAACTCATTCGCAATTACAATCGCCGGAGGTGGTAGTACCTATACTACTGGTATCGTGATGGGTCTACTATCCCGTAGAGCCGATTTTCCTGTAGATAGCATTATGCTTTTTGACAATGATGGAGAACGTCAATCCAAAGTTTCTATTCTCGTTGAATTAATAGTTAAAGACAGCGGGTGTGATATAAAAGTGAATCAAACGACAGATCCAAAAATTGCATTCACTGGCTGCGATTTTGTTTTGGCTCAGCTTCGATCTGGTGGACTAAGGATGCGTGAAGTTGACGAGAAGGTACCACTTACATTTGGTTGTGTTGGTCAAGAAACTTGTGGCATTGGCGGTTTTTCTTATGGCATGCGCTCAATCAAAGATATGATTGATATTGTTGAACAAGTTAATACGTACGCACCTCAGGCATGGATACTTAATTACAGTAACCCTGCATCTATCGTCGCAGAGGCGATTAATCGAGCTCACCCTGATGCCAAGATATTAAATATTTGTGATATGCCACTTAGTATCGAACGTTCAATTGCAGAGGCGATAAATGTTGATGTAAAAGACCTAGAATGTGACTATTTTGGTCTTAATCATTTTGGTTGGTGGACACATATTTGGAACAAGAATACGGGCGAAGATTTACTTCCTAAGATACTTGAATTAACTCGTACCTCTGGTATTACTCAAGACAGCAGCGAAAATTCAGATGACTCTTGGGCCGCCACATTCAAAATGCTGACAAATATAACAACTGATTTTCCAGATCTGTTGCCCAATACCTACCTTCAGTATTATTTGTACCCTGATGAAATTGTCGCTAAGTCAAACCCTGAATATACACGAGCTAATCAAGTGATGGACGGACGTGAAGCCAATGTTTTCAATGCGGCTAAGGTAGCACTTGCAGAAGGTTCCTTGAAAAATACTGACCTTAGGTTGGGCGTGCATGGTGAGTTCATCGTTGATGTTGCTCGCTCAATAGCAATGAATGAGAAAAATCGTTTTCTTATCATTGTTCAGAATAATGGCGCCATTCCGAACATGCGCTCTGATGCAATGGTTGAGATCCCATGTTATGTTGGCGCTAGAGGACCTGAACCAATTCGCTTCAAAAAAGACATCCCCACTTTCCAAAAAGGGTTAATGGAGAACCAGTGCGCAGCTGAAAAGCTACTTGTAGATGCATTCTTCGAACAATCGTACGAAAAAGCTCTGCAAGCATTTACGCTTAACCGCACTGTGCCTTCAGCAACTGTTGCCAAAAAGTTACTTGATGCTGTAATCAAAGCTAACGGAGATCAGTTCCCTCCATTGAATTAATTGACGCCCTAAAATTAGCTGTAAGTAGCCTCCAAAAGGGGCTAGACCGACGCATTAATAACTATCATGACGTTACTGCTCTTGAATAAAGAGCGTATGGTCGTGATATATATTGATAACGCGGTTTTTTATGACCATTCGTAGATAGCTAACCCTTATCAGGGCTGATTTTTAGGGCGTCTCTATTCGGATGATTCTGAATGTGGTCTTCCCAATTGATCACGTCAATTTCATACACTACCTTGCCGCGTACGCTTTCCCCTGCGGCATGCATTGCTGACTTAGAGCCAGTAATAAGTGGATGCCACTTAGGTAGAGGTTTGCCTTCCGCAAGTATTCGGTAGGAGCACGTTTCTGGTAACCAATTAAACTCAGAAATCTTATCCCTGCTTAATTTAAGGCACTCTTCTCCAGATTCAAAACGGTTTGGATAATCTTTGCAGCTACAGCTCTTACTGTTAAGCCAACTGCATGCGACGTTGGTGTAGTAAACTTGATCGGTGTCTTCATCCATCAATTTGTGTAGACAACATTTTATCCATAAAGCTTTTAAAGAAGTAAATTGTCAATTACTGACAGCTACTAAACTCACTATTATGAATAAAAATGCAACGTATACAGTCAGAACCCTTTTAAGTTCGACTACCTAAGGGATGGACAAAGACGATGTACAGTCACTGATTAAACCATTTTTCTATATATATGCCTTTGGGTTAACTCGGATACATTTAACTAGCTTAAGTAAGCCTTTTGATTCGTATTGTTCAATGCATTCATTACTATCACAAAAAACAACTATTGCTTTTTTTCCATTTAGCTTTGAACTTGGATAAATAATGCCGTCTACTTTTTGCTTATCTAAAGTGGGTACTGTCAAGTTAACTAAATCGAGTCGCCGTTTCCCAGTAGCTCACCTCTTAACTAGTGGTAATATTACGCCATGCAGCAAAGGCTTCTGTTCTACGACTTTTGTAAAATTCGTCTTTGCATAAATACCTTTGTGAATTAAAAACAATATAAACCAACGAAAACATGCAGAGGAAACGCTGCGCATGTGCCCTGCTTTTGAATTTTCGCATTTGCCGCTCTCTCACTCTTGTTGGTTCGTGGGAACTTTCACACCGAGTATTGTGATACTTGCTATTGTCGTGAATTGATTCTGGAACAAGCTCCCTGTGAGCAACATTATAACTGCGAAGTTTATCTGTCACTATTTTCCAAGGGCTAACTCCTTGATTGCGAGTTAATAACCGTTTAAAGAAACGCTTTGCCGCTTTTCCATCTCTTCTTTCTGCACAAGGATATCGATAACATCGCCATCCTGATCTACTGCTCGCCAGAGATAATAACGCTCACCACGAATGTTGATAAACACCTCGTCCATGAACCACGTATCACCAAATCGACCGGCGTTTTTCTTCAAACGCTTGCTATAGATACGCCCGAATTTGTTGCACCAATATCGAATCGTTTCGTAACTTACTGTGATGCCTCGTTCCGTTAGAAGGTCTTCTACATCCCTAAAACTCAAGCTAAAACGATAGTACAACCAGACGGTATGTTGGATGATATCAGGAGGAATTCGATGTCTTTTATCTATGTTCATATTGGAATACTGCCATAGCATCGATTAACTTGACAGTACCCTTGTGTTTTTAGGTGTGCTGAATTAGAGTTGGACAAAACTTTGTCAGAAATATTACTAAATTAGGATGTAACGGATTAATTGAAGTCTGGGAAAGTAACGCCCGCCTTAATTGCGTAGCAAGTTGGCAGGCGCTTGTTAGGCAATTTATAATGTTGTGCTAAATGTCATTTGGTCATCTTTCAAGCAACAGCTTAGATTGGTAACATATTCTTTGAACCAAATTAATTTTTTAGTGACTCGCTCGTCATCTCGGTATGCAATTAGATCGCCTCCAATTTTATTTAGTAATACTTCTTTTACCATATCAATAGAAATTTCTTCACCATCATATGAAAGCGTTCTCTCCATCTCAATATGATAGAAAATATTGAGAAAGTATTTATCGTCTAATTTATTTACTATTCTCGCAACTCTATTGCTTGTTATGTTATTAAGCATAATAAAAGATGAATCACTCAGAATTTTCGATTCAAATTCATATTGAATTCTGCCGAGTTCATCACCCAACATAACTTGAGGGTATATAGCTTCTTTAGATTCTATTTCATATGCCCTATCAACAGCAGGCCCAAAACAACCATCGTCATCAACAAATGCATCACCATATGTAACACCACCTCTCACCAAATATCCTTTACTCATGATTTTAGTCAGTAGTATTGATGTATTGTAAAGCGCTACTTGAATTAATTTCCCTTCATCTTTTCTTTGCTCGTCTATCCCTTCCTTATAGTAATAGACAATATAAGCACAGTCAGAGAAGCTAAAAAGTTTCCTTTCGTACGCTACATGAGATAGATTTTCAGAGTTTTGTCTATTCTGGCTTTCTTTGATGCTGGAGTGAAAAAGCGAATGAATTTCGTATTTTTGATCAAAATCCCTCATCTCTTTTGAACCTAAAACATCAATAAAAATAACCACCATTTTTTCATATTTCAAATCGATACTTCCTATATCCAATACGTTACTGCCTAACGCCCAATTAAGGTGTGAATAACGCGAGCACAACACTTAATTTGACCACCGTAAACACTGAACTTAACCAAAACCCAAAATGCCAAGCGTGCTGAATCACTCTTAAATTGTTTGTTAACTTTCTTTTTTACTAAACGATTTTATAGCTTGAGCTAAATTACCTGAAGGGGTGTCTTTGTAAATATTTTCAACGATAAGCCTTGTTGTTTGAGCTGCAACTAATGAAAGTGCATAGATCACTTCCTTTAGAAACTCTCGTTCAATGACTACTTTTCGCCCTAAAATGGCGTTACTATCAGCCTCTCGGATGTACTTGCGGTCAATTTTCCCATTGTTATGAGCAACAGTATTGCGTATAGCTATAGCTTTTTTAATCGTCTCAATTTCATTTTGATGATTGGACTTAAAGTAGTTACCTAACTCAAGCTTAGCCTTATCATTAACAAATACATCAAGAGGGTTACCATAAAATATCCCGCGAATCTTTTCTTCTACCAGTCGTTCAATAATTTCAGATTTATCTTCAGAATCTAAAATAAGCCTTACTATTTTTTGCGTGTTAGTATTTGATTCATCTTTGCCAGTCGCAACCAGTTTATATGGGATATCCAAGTAAACATCGTTTATTACATCGGTAATATAATCTTCAAATGTTAAAACCGCTTCTAATAAAGTGCGTCTGTAGTTACCTTTTCTCGACAAAGAGTCCAGAGCACCGTATATGTCATCTTTTTTTACGACTTTAGAAGTGTCATTCCAGACTCGATCGAATATAAGTTGGGGGAAGACATCGTCTTTTATCGCATCTTTAATTTTTGGTGAATAGAAATCAATGAGACAGAATGACTCCCAAGTATCACGCTGTTCTTTTTGAAAATGTTTATATCTAACATGCAACCTAGAAACAGATTGTTTTTTATTCATGTTGTTCTCCAAATTTTGATTGAAAGCTAACATTATTAATAACAGGCCTGCTCGTTTTTCTGCTTGCCTAACTTTCATTCAAGCTACCATAAATAACTGAAATATAAAGCATATAGGTCACATTTCGCATTCAGCCATAACCTCAAAAACAAACCGAACCAAAAGTGGCACGTGTTATTGTCCCTTTGAGTTGTTTGTTAGCACTCAAACCCAAGCTCTTGCCGCATAGTCAATATAATCTGATTTCGTGTTTTTACTAAAGAAGAACCTAAATTGGTCATTTTAATTTTGCTCGGTGTTTCAAAATAAAAATGTCCGGAAATAAATGACTCCATCGTCATAGATGTTCTGATCTCTTCCAGCATTTGAGGTTGAAGGTTCATCATCTCTTGGTAAGTACCCCCTGCCCCCTGTGTCAGGCTAGTTGTCACTGTTAAAAATTAACCAATTAGAGGGGCGGTAACAGAGGAAATATGTCTCGTTACTCGCAAGAAAGAAAAGAAGCTGTATTGAAAAAGTTATTACCCCCACACTCACGCTCTGTGGCAGAAGTAGCAAAAGAAGAAGGCATCAGTGATGCAACACTGTATTATTGGCGAAAACAACTTCGAGGATCAGGAGCCGTTGTGCCACTTCATACCCATTCAGAGCATTGGTCTGCGCAAACTAAATTAGCCATTGTCGCAGAAACGTTTTCTCTGACTGAAAGCGAGTTAAGCCAGTATTGCCGTGAAAAAGGGCTGTACCCAGAAGAAGTTCAACAATGGCGCAGCGAATGTATGCAAGGTTTTATGTCTTCAAAAGAGCGTGAAGCCGAAGCAAAGAAACAAGCCAAAGCCGATAAGCATGAAATCAAAGAATTAAAGAAAGAGCTTCGTTTTAAAGAAAAAGCGTTAGCGGAAACGGCCGCGTTGTTGGTGTTAAGAAAAAAGCTGAAAGCCTTTCACGGGGAAGAGCCAGAGGACGATTTGTAGTGGTCAACCGATAAAAGGTACACGCTCGTTGAGCTTATTCATGAAGCGCGTCAGAGTGGTAGTCGCTTAGAGAGTGCTTGCAATGAAGCAGAGATAGATTTACGAACTTACCGTCGCTGGTATCAGTACGGTAAGGTACACGCTGATAAGCGACCAATATCGTTAAGACCTGAGCCTGTTAACAAGCTTTCGGAGAAAGAGAGACAGGCTATCGTTGATATAAGCAATGCGGCTGACTATACCAGCCTTCCACCAAGCCAAATAGTGCCAACGCTACTGGATAAAGGTGAATATATCGCCTCTGAATCCAGCTTTTATCGCGTGCTGAAAGCAGTAGGACAACTGAATCGAAGAGGTCGCCAACGGAGCCGTAAAAAATCATCAAAACCGACAAGCTACACAGCAACAGGCCCGAACCAAGTGTTTACGTGGGACATTACGTACTTGCCGTCAGGCGTTCGTGGACGACACTATTACCTTTATCTTATTGAAGATATCTACAGTCGGAAAATCGTTGGTTATGAAGTCTATGACCGAGAGTGTGGCGAGATGGCATCTCAACTGCTTCAGCGCACGCTGATGCGGGAGCAATGCTTTAATCAAGCGTTGGTGCTGCACTCGGATAATGGTGCGCCTATGAAATCGTTGACGTTCAAAGCTAAAATGGAAGAGTTAGGCATTACTTCTTCTTACAGTCGTCCTCGTGTGAGTGATGACAATCCGTATGTCGAATCGCTGTTCCGTACGCTTAAATATGTACCGAACTGGCCATCAAAAGGCTTCGAAAGTCTCGAGGAAAGTCGTTCTTGGGTAGAGAGTTTTGTTCTCTGGTACAACACCGAGCATAAACATAGTCGCTTAAATTATGTCACACCTTCTGAGCGGCATAGTGGCAAAGATCCGGAGATATTAAAGAAAAGAGCGAAGGTGCTGATGGCACATCGCCAAGCAAAACCAGAGCGTTGGTCAGGAAAAATACGCAACTGCGAACCAATCGGAGAGGTTCACCTGAACCCAGAGAAAGAAGCTGCTTGATAATTAGTCAAGTAGTGACAACTAGCTTGAAAAACGCCGGTACTTTCAAATTCATCAAGTAAAAGTGCCAACTCTTTACTACAAACAATTCTTAAACTTACGAGTTCATTTGTAGCTTTCTGAAACCCTTCATTTATGTCCTTTGTAAAGTCATTCAGTGTTTGTTGATACTCGACCATCGCCTCTGGAGAAGAATTCGATTCATAGAGCTTTTTCGATGCATTGGGAAGTGTTCCTGTCAAATACTTATCGTAATCTTTCCCAGCTAGACGAGCAGCGTCCTCTATTTTCTTAAAATAGCTTTGATACTCTTCTTTTCTCGTATCAAACAATTTCTCTTCACGCTCTCGTTTAACTTTGTACTTATGTAACAAAAACGGAAACAGCCCAGAAGATAAGAGCACCATAAATGCTGGAATAATAAACTTTGGTTCAATTTAATTGGTTGTAATAATCCAGTTGATCGCGAAGCTCGAGAATGAGCTGTGGGGGAACTACTCCATCTTTATCTGCTAGCCACTGAAACAACTTTTTCATGTTCGCATGTCCACGGGGAAAGCTGATACCAAACTCCAGCAAGATGGAACCAATTCTATTCATACACGATGTTCTTTCGCAAATATACCCTGTTCTGATTCTCCTAATTACCGTACTAATTTGGGCTTGTTCGCTTTTTGGAGAAACAAATCTCATATTAGGTCTAATGACAGCTTCGGCGATCGCGTCAGCATCAATGAAGTCATTCTTGTGGCTTTTGACGTATGGTTTTACATACTGTGCTGGTATCAACTTAACTTCAAGGCCATATTCTTGGCATTTTCTCGCTAGCCAATGTGCGCCACAACACGCCTCCATTGCTATGATTGTTGGTTCATACAACGAGATAAATTGAATGGGCTTAACTCGGTTCAACTTGTGGCGGTAAATTTCACGGTCAGCATGGTCATGGCCGATTAAATGAAAAACAGACTTACCGAGATCTATACCAATAACTTTAATAACAGACATGATGGAACCTCTAAATGTTCATCGACATTGCTAATTTTAGCTTAAGTGTGGCGCGTACCATCTAATTAGCTTGTTAACCGATCCATTGTTATAAAAGCCTCTGGACAACAAAACCTTCTTAGTGCAATCACTCAAATTTGTAGAATACGAATAAATTTTGGTATTGGAAAGTCACGAAATTAGTTGTCCAGTCTTACTGGTGCAGATCACTGTCACTGAAAGACATTGGCGCGACAGTCACTGAAACGTATGACACCATTAATAGTGAGAGCATTGTTCGCTTTTTCTGGAAACTAAAGAAAGAGCACTATCCACTAAAGCAGAAGGTACACCTTATCCTAGATGGAGCGGCCTATCATCGAGCTAAATTGGTGAAAGATGCAGCAAAAGTTCTCAATATTGAACTTCATTACTTACCGCCCTACAGTCGGAACCTAAATCCGATAGAACGTCTCTGGAAAGTGATGAATGAGCATGCTCGGAACAATGTTTACTTCTCGTCGAAGAGAGAGTTTGTCTCCGCTATCAAAGAATTTTTCAATGTAACATTACCAGAAATTGCAGGCTCGCTGGTGTCCAGAATTACGGATAATTTTCAGCTACTCAAACCTGCATCTTCAAGTTGAATGGGTATAACTGGATGCCCCCTGAACTCTCATAGATACAGGGTTAACCTAACCCTAGATCTACGATTTCATCCTCGAAGAACTTGCACTTTGCTTGCTGCACCTATATAACGTGTGTTTTAAGTAGACATGCTTCCGAGCAGTTCAAAAAAGGTTTATTTTCATGGTTCATTTTTGGGAAAGAAAAGCACTGGCAGAGATGACTGACACAGAGTGGGAATCACTTTGCGATCAGTGTGGCAAGTGCTGTTTACACAAACTCATGGATGAAGATACTGAAGAAGTTTATTACACCAATGTCGCATGCAGCTGGCTTAATAGTGATACATGCTCTTGCAAAGACTACGCAAACAGATTTGAATCTGGTGAAGAGTGCCTAAAGTTAAGTCGAGAGAAAATTTCAGAGTTCCACTGGCTTCCTGATACCTGCTCTTATCGATTACTTGCTGAAGGTAAGATACTACCTAAATGGCACCCATTGATTACGGGTGACAAATCAACAATGCATGAGGCGGGTGAGAGTGTTCGTAATCAAGTAGTTTACGAGATAGACGTTATAAATTGGGAGGACCATATTTTAAACCACCCTGATAGAGACGGTATACAAATTAGTCATGACGATGAAGAGTAGATCAGCAAACTGAACTTCCAGATAACTCTTAGAAGATTTCTTGATAGAGCCAGACCAGTCGATATTTAGCATATTCATTCCAAAGTCGACTTCATCTTAAAAAGGCTGAAATGACACGCTGTCTAAACGTTCCTAGCAGAAGTTGTTCTGAGTTATTTAAAGGTTGATGCACTTGAGCTTTATCAGCCATAGGATTATTCCATGTCAGATTGGGATGCTGACGGCTCTCTAGCAGTAATCCATTATTTTTACTAAAAGACTCATTGGTAACTATTTTATGTTCTACGTGCTCGGTCATTTTCGAGAACATGCACGACTCTGGAATGTCTTGCTCTATTCGTTCAGAAAATTCAATAAGACTTTTTTCGGCAAAAGTAAATAGCCATGCTTCTTCCTGAGCAGAACCACTAACGCGTAAAATACGCCCAAGTACTTGTCTGAAATAAAGTTCAGTTTTAACCGCGCTCATATGGCAACAGACCTGAAGGCGAGGTATATCAGTGCCTTCACTGATCATCCCAACACTTACAATCCACTGTGTATCCGCTTGGCGAAAGCGATCAATCTCAGCCAAAGGCTCTTCATGACGGTAAGTAACGATTGAGACTGTTTGAGCGTACTTTTGAGAAAGTATTTTCTTGATTTCTAGAGCATGTTGAACCGAGGATGCCACAACTAATCCGCCAGCACTTGCTTTTTCCAACCGTATTTCAGCCAATTTTTTACAGCCTGACCACAATAGATATTCCATTGCCTTCTGGTTGTGAACAACACTTTGATACGATGTCTTTGTTTGTTTAATCATCTCCAGAATTGAAGAAAACGACTCCGTTGTTTCGTCACCGCTTACGGATAGGTTCTCGTTATCGATCAATACAATTTTTGGTGATCTACAAACATTATCTGCTATAGCTTGTTTTAACGTGTATTGATAATCCACCAATAACTGACCTTCTGGATCACTATACTCTCCCATTACTATTGGTAACGAGTCAGAACGCCAAGGAGTTCCAGACATGGCAAGAGTGTATGTTGCTAGCGCTTGTATCTTAGCCAGTATTTGTTGGCCCCAAACGTTCGCATTCGCCGGCTCTTTACCTGAACAGTGGTGTATTTCATCAAAAACAACAAAGACTCTATACTTACTTAATGTCTCCCAAAATTCATCACCTAAAAATTGCATAGATTGGTAAGTTAAAGACTGTCCAATAGAACCCAACCCACCATTAAAAGGGGATTTTAACGTTGTCGAGAATGTTCTTTTTATTCCATTAGAAACCGTTAAAGAAGGCGAAAAGCACAAAATAAGATCGACCATATCTTCGGTCAGCAATCTAGATGCAACCGATGCGGCAAGAACCGTCTTTCCTGCCCCTGGTGTTGCCTGACAAAAGAAGTGCGTTTGATTCGAATTGTACTTGTGCAAAACCTGCTCTGAACATTCCCGTTGCCACTGCCTTAACACGGAAGGTGTTCCTCTGAGAGTGCACTCAAAACATTTGTGAGTACGTTTACCTTGCCTAATAACAGTGCAGATCGCATTCGCGTTTGATCAAGTAATGGGGCTAGTTTTGATTCAAGTTCAGGGAACCTGTAACCCAATGATTTATATTCGTCTATCTCACCAAGTACAATTTCTAGTTCGCCTTTGTACTGGTTACACTCTATTTCCAATACAGAATAGTCTGGAGACCGGGGAGATATTGCTTTAATACAAGCAGTCTTTGGAGTGACCTGAAGACTTTTAAACAGATCCGTTTGAAAGTAACGTTTTTTTTGCCCAGCTCCTTCAACTCGAAGCCAATTGTTCTTAACAAAGCGTAAGGTTTGGCGGTAAACCGTCTTGCGTGCTTCATCTAAATCAGAACTTGCACCTTCAATAGAGATCAATGCATCTCTAAGCTCAATAATTGTAAAGCCATTCATTCTTTTCTCTATCAATAGTTTATGCATTACGGCACTGATTTTTATAGGACGCTTCATTTCTTTCTTACACCACTCAAAACACTAAGGATTGCTTAGTATACAGAAATAGGTAAAACTAAGAAAATCTTAGTTACCGAGAGCAAAATATTATGAAATATCAATGTCAATCGACAACCCTACCCCACAGCGGCTCAAAGCTATTCGCAAAAAGGCAAAGATTTCCCAAAAAACACTTGGGATACGAGTTGGTATTGATGAAAGCTCAGCTAGTGCAAGAATGAATCAATATGAGAAAGGAAAACATACGCCTGATATTAGTACGCTAAAGAGAATAGCTGATGAGCTAGATGTACCATTAAATTATTTCTTTTGCGAAGATGACGTATCAGCTGAGCTCGCCTATCTTATTAAAAAACTTAGACAAAAAGATCAAAAAGAGCTCGTTGAACACATAAAAACACTGCTAAACAATCAAGATCTAGACGCTGAAAATTAGCTTCCTGCACTATTATGTCTCATCTGTCGCCCTGTCCTTCTTAAAAGAAATTGCGCATTGTCGCATCTTTAGCGCCGCTTCAGACTTAGAGATTAAACCATCCTCCATATCAGTAATGATCTGTTCCAAAGTCCTATCGAAGATCTGAAAAGAAGGCTCGATATTTAATTTTCTAACAATCTTTTTGATTCCAGAAATATCGGAAAAAACTAAGTCTATATATGGGTCAAGAGAACTTATGTTTGTGTGCCCTGTCCACTGCTGTAATTGTTGTTTTAGCTTGTTGATATCTAATAAGCTTTTTCTAAGCTGGTCCTTCGTTTCTATTTCAACCTGTAAAAGCATTCGCTTTAATGTTGCAGTAATATAAGCATGTCGAAACAAATGTGCATGTCCCATTTCTTGAATTCCACTTTTTATCCTCCATTCTGCTACTAGATTAGACAGTGAGTCACGACTCATCGCTTTACCGGTGTGGACATTCGCGAATAAGTAGCCATGATCTGACGATAAAGAGCATGTAGTACTTTGTATTTTTTTTCGTATAACACGTCGACGAGTTCTAACGAGAGACATCAAATTATCGATGACTAATCTTGGTACAGGAACATAACGAATTGATTTCCGGTCTTTCCTTTTCAACGTTGTTAACCTTAGTGATGGCGCATTTTCGTTGCTACTATTGGCTTCTCGAATGTCATCTATAGTGATCAAGGAGATTTCACCAATCCTACCGCCTGTTTGCTCAAGTAATTCGTATAAACACATATCTCTTTGCCGCTTGAATGGGTCTTTATTTTCGCGAATCACCTCAAGCATTTTTCTTGATGCTGTAACAGATATTGGCTTTCTCCGTCTAGTTCCTACTGGATTTGGAAGTGAGAAATGATGATAGTAATGGTCAGTTTTAGTTGTCCTCCCACCTTCAATTTTGATTGAATTACTCTTTTTCTCTACTTTAATCTGATAGCTATAGTCACTACCGATCAAATTTTCCTTACGATAAAAACTCTGTGCAAAAAACAAAAATGAAATACATTGTCTACCTATTTCAATTACTCTGTTAGCAGAACGAATATTGTCACCGTTTTCATCACGAGCTTGTAAATTACGAATGAACTGACAAAATCGGTCATTATTCATTGTGGTAAACTTTATTTGATTGTCAAAGACAAAACGAATCAGTAATGAAATACTATAAGCATACTGCTTTAAAGTACCGCCACCAAATTTTAATGAACGGCCGTTTACGATTGACAGCATGTACAAGTTGGCCTCTATACATGGTGTTCTATTTGGATACTGAAGAAAGGGGATATTGCTTACATCTTTCGTTACCAACTTTTCTTCTGTAACACTATAAAAATCCCATATTTGGCAAGCCCCAAGGGTGGATACTAATTTCTTTTTCATGATTAACTTCCTATAGACGTTAAATTTAGCCAATAGAATTTGTTGGTAGTGTATTTCTATTAGTAAAATCCAATTGGGCCATTACTTTTTTTATCATATGCTCTGCATCATATGAAATCTCCTTATCTACTAAGCTGTTACTGTATCTGTGCAGAGCTTCTAGTTGTGTACTTACGATCGCGGTTAACAGCAAGTTATGATTTCTTACTATTTCTAGTTCTGAAGTTAAGTCATTTTTCACTTCCTTAAGCCTCGATATGGTTTCCGCTCTGTTAGCTTTTATCTTAACGTTATCGGTGCCTTGCGTTAGCAACATCAAAGCTTTCAGTCGACTATTATTCAACCTTGTATAACCACCAATAAGTTCATTTGCCAGACGCTTCTGGGTATTAAGGGAATATGATTGAATACCCAGAGAGTCATCTTTCCACATGGAAAATGATGATTGAGTTTTCAGTGAACAAATCAGAGTGTCGTTACTTCTAAATTCATCCGGATTAGATAATATATTTTCCAGAAGGCTTAACTCTGACTGTAAAGAGTCTATTTTAACTTCATTTCCCATCACAAAAGTCCTCAAATACTTTCAAAACAATCCTATAATCTTCATACTTTCCTAATTCGTCTTCTACAGTGAAAAATTCAAAATCTAAACTAATTGCCCCGTCCTTCAATAGATTTGAAATCAGTTCCTCTTCTTGTTTTGAATTATCAAAATCTTTGAACTCTGGACTTGTTGTATAATCCTCATTATCATATCGATTTGTAGCTTCACTCAAAGTTGCTATTTCTAGTGAATCTGTGTTGTATCTTAACTTTAAAACACTTCGTAATTTGTCAATCACTTCTATATCGCCATCTTTATATGACTCTCTAATATAATGAGCTTTAATACCATTCAGAACTCCACCCGTTGTTTTTTCAGTTATATAATTATATACATGTCTAATATCAGTATGACCCAACATATGACGTAGTGTTTCCAAACCACCATTGTTTTTACTCCAGAAAAACACCATTGCAAAAAAACGTCTTAACTGGTGCGTACGAATATAGTATCTATATACCTGACCATCATCTTGAGTAATTATTTCTGTTTGGAAGTAATCACAGAAGTAATCTAGATATGAATTAATACCACATTGGTTTTTAGATGTAAAAAACGCCTTCATTGAAGTTGGGTTTACAGACACTAAAAAATTATTAGTTTTATATTTTACGCCACATAACTCTAACAATCTCATTGCAAACGTTTTGTAGTTGTAAATTAATTTCGCCAAACTTCTCGGTATCGGTCTCGATAGAGAATCCTTTACTCTACCTTTTTTGGTATTAGTGCTAACACCTGATTTCTGATTTTGAAAATTTAAATAGTATTCAACATCTATATTTTCACTTAAATTGGGATTTGAGTCAGGGCTTAGACATGATTTTAAGTCCAAGTCTATGATCTCTGTTACTCTCCTTGCCATAAGAGCTCCAACCAACAAAATCATAGAGCCAATCGAAACCCTGTATAAATCGATAAAACTATGATTATTCCTAATCGCGCTAAAATAGTTATTTCCAAGCGCTCGCTGTGTATCACCTGTAATACTAAATTCTTTTACACCAAGGATCTTTACATCATCAAAAATATAGTCGGTCACAGCCCCCCTTCTATAAGCGAGCGTATTTCGATCATTTACACTTACTTTTGTTGGCAAATTAAATATAACATTGTACATCGAATTAAATATACCATCAGAATTCTTCAAGGAGAAAGAAAATGCATCACCAATAGCTTTAAATACAGTATTTACTGGTAATGTATTAAATCTACCTGCCGGTTTTGAATTGACTAATTCACGAATAATATTTAATTCTATCTTAGATAGTTCCTCAACCCGTACATCATGATTATCAATTTTCAATTCTACACTAAACAAAAACCTCAAAGAATATAATAGATTATTTATCGCTCCAGAACCTCGAAATTCACTTTCAACTCTAACATCTACAGCTTCAAACTCTTTTGTACTACAATCATCCGATTCATATAATAATAACTCTGGTGGGCTTATATACTTTGCATTGTTATATATACAATAGTTTGACTTCATATTCTCCAAGTCTGGATACTGCTTAAAAGTGTAGTTGTAATTATAATGTTTTCTTCCTTGGCCATAATAACCATTATTAAATAGCCAACAACGGGATTTCCTTATGTCTAGTTCCGTCATATGTAGGCATTTATCGGTTGAGCAAATTGGCGGAAATCGTTTTTCAAATACATTCAAATCAGCCTCACTAACACTTAAAGCCGATTCCTTTAGAAGACTGCTAACATCCGAATAGAAATTATAACGACTACCAATATACTTCCCCATTCCATAATCAACTAAAACAGCCTTGCAGAAATCTTCATTTACAGATGACATATGACGCTCACAAAGATTCAAGCTTTTCTGGTGATAGAGTATTGAGTCAATCCAGCTAGCTATAGCGCGGACATATATATATAATGTTCCGCCAGAATATTGCTTTCCACCTGTGTACATTGAATTGAAAGGAACTAATAACCACCACTTAAAAATATCCAATAACTTGCTATGCTTTGGACTCGTTAACATTTGGCCATCATACATTATAACATTAAAATCTAAAGTTAACTTATTTACCCCTTTTTCTTGAAATCGAATATCCCATTTATCACTACTAATATCGCTATCATTAGAAAAGTATTGCGATAAACACACATCATTATAAGATTTAACAACCGGGGTCAAAATTTTTTGCTGTAACTTTACTAGTAACTCGGTACTTAAACTCCCACTTTTGGAAACCCCCCTAAATCTAGATAATTCATCGTCAGTCATACTATAGATTGTCAACTTCTCATCCAAAATTGAACTAATAAGTTCATTTTCATTATTACCATTGATTTGCTCAGTCATTAATATCACCCTTTAACATTACCAATTCTTCTATTAATAGTCGTTTTGGCAACGGGTTGTTTTTAGCCAATTCATAGTAGTCTTTTATATCTCTTGAAATACTCGACGACGCTAAAGAAATAGAGCACAATATAAATTTTGCTAATTCATACCAGTTCATAGCTTTTTCTGTTAAGGCCTTTTCCTTAGGTAATTCATCTCCAACGCTAAGGATCAAGATTAAAACCTGTAAGATAGCGACATTAAGTGTAAATGTTACCAAATCAGATTTATTGCAATCAATATTTTCACTACTTCCATTATCTAGCAAGTTAATCGGAAAATCACCAAATCCATGGTTATTTAAAAACTCTTCAATATTCAACTTATCCACATCAATCGCTTGATATAAAAGATCTGACTCTTTCATACATTCAAAAATAATTGAGTTTTGAAATTGCCTTATCCACCTATTCATAAAGTATTCCTGCAACTCCTTCGGCAAATACGAGTCTATTAGAACTGGCCTATACTCCTTATGACCTAGCGCTTCTGCCATTGCTTTTAGACTTCTGGTTTTTAGATACACTGAAACAGCTACCGTGCTTCTAATCCTTCGTAATGTAACGTTCCTACTAATACTTTTAGCAATATCTTCTGAATATTGGTCAATACCATCAATTTCTTGCGGAGCGTTATAGATACCTCTTAGACTCTCCGCTGTTTTGCACTCATACATACCAGGGTTTGCGTATAGTCTTTTTACTCTTCTAGGTTCAATTACTACTGTTTCTACACTCAATAACATATATCTTGCTTGAAGGTCGCCTTTTTCTTCTAAGTAATTTCGACACAACTTAGTAATACGAAGAAGTACTTCTACAACATATTTACTTCTTTCATTTAATTGTATCGTTTGTTCAGACAAATCCGCTCCACGACGGTTCTTATATGAAGAGATAAACCAATCACCATCACTTTCGAAAAAACCAACATTTCTACCTTTAACATCTCTATACTCCCAATTTTCAAGCCAAGAAGGTGTAATAATTGGGTGTTCAGCCACTAACAGCGCCAGGAAGGGGTATAGAACCTTGGTCGTTGGTAATACCAAAAATTTGGTTAGTTTTTCAGATTGGTTCAAACACCCTAAAAATGCAGGGTAATCTCCATTTCGCTTACCTTTTTGATTAAATGTATAGTGAAAAAAAGTTGCTAATAAGTTTTCTGGTGCTGAAAATCCAATTTCAAATTTAGGCTCAACATGAACATGTTTAACAGCACCATTTTTCCTCATAATTTCAAAGTTTTTGTATCGACGCTGAGTATCATTTATTTTCTCCAATAGTTTGTTGCTTTCATTTCTGTTCAAAATATTACTATCTTTAATTTCAACAATGTATTTGGTAGGAATTTTCTTGGGCTTACCAATGGGGTAACTACAATATAAAACCATATATATCGAATCAGGATTGTTTTTACCTTGCAGCCAACCCCTAGATATTGCTGTAATATTAAATATACCTTCTACAGCCTGCTTAGTGACTTTATTTAGAATAACATCCTTATTGATCGAGCTTATTATATACTTACCATCTTTCTCTAGGAATATCTCTGACTCACTATTTAGATATCTCCACTCACTTAACCAAAGTGGTGTAATTTCTGGGTGCTCGAGCATCAGAATAGTTATAAAAGGAGCTAGAGTTTCTAATAAAGGGGTACAAATTAAGCCAGCAAGATCACCAGCTTTACCTTTCCATCTTAAAAAATTCAAATATTCACTAGGCTTACATGGTGAATCATAAGAATAATATGAAAATGTCGCACATGTATTTTCAGGATACGAAGGTCCTAAATTCACTACAGGTTGAGTACATTCATGTTTAATTATGCCTTGGGATGAAAGTTTCTCACAATTGCTGTACTGACTGTCAACTTCTTGAATAGCTATTTTTGATGATTCAGCTACATGCGCTAAATCTCTTGAGACGCACTTCAGCAACTGAGCCATCGCTTCATCATCAGATATATGTAGTGGTAGGTTTGTTATCAGTGTTTCACTTATGCCAATATCATGCTTAATTGGTAGTCTATGTGCTTTTTTTCTACGTGTTTTAATAATGTTTGAAGAAAACTTTGGGGTGAACCACGGTACAGCTGGCATAGGGAACATACCGGAATCGATAAAGACCAACTTAAAATACGTCTCAGCTAATGACCAGTTTGAGTGAAAACTCTCTATACTTAGGTCATTGTTAATGGCATCAATTAAAATAGAGTTATATACTAGCTGTACTGTATAATATTGATTTCTTGCTGACAACGCATTATATACATCATCTAAACTTGAATATCGCTCTATAATTACATCCCAAAACTTTAATATATAAACTCTAGTTGATCTCCAAGAAGCACTATTTTTGGAACCAGCTACTTTACTCCAAGATTCATATACTTTTGATGTAAATGGGCCTCCATAAGAATAAAATATTGCGCTCAAATCTAGACTAACTCTTCCTCCATCTTGCCCTACAATGATATAACCCTTGTAAACACGTAGTTTATCCTTGTTTAGGGATAATGACCTATATGTTTCTATTGATGAGATTGAGTATTGATCATCTAAGCTCGTGGTAAACTTTACTTGCTCAAAATTGACATTACTTTGCTTGGCCCAACATTCAAATAAAGTTGATGCTTTGTTACACAGTTCCCTAATTCTTGCATTTGAATTTTGGTCTTCACAAATAATCATTCCAGTTAGCGATTTGAATAGTTTAGCTAACCCTTTTTCAGTATTAAGTTCATGTAATAACGACGCACCAACTACAGAGTTGGGAGATAGATCTAAGCAATCAACTAACAACGCAAGATATGTTTGAATTGGACCTATTTCATACTTATTATTGCCAGCAATATGGCATTTTTTTGCACATGATAAGATTTCTGCCTTTAGGCTTTCATCTATCACCGATGTGATAAACTTGTTTTCTTTTAGTTCTCTTGTTTTCATTACTACTGAACCTTCATATCTTCAGGTTATTCATAATGACAAACTAGAGTAATATCAGCCTTATTGTCAAGCCATTATTTGACAATTAATAACTATATAACAACAACTTACAACTTAAATACATAACGTTTTGACAAATTTTCATTAAGGGATAATGTCATTATCAATTCTAATAGCTACCGTTGAGTTCTATTGTTTTGGATAGTTCGTCGTTGATGACTAAGCCAAAAAACGAATCTCTTACGTTGACAACAAAATAAAAGGTAGCGAATGGAGAATGTATATATAAACTGATGATGAGGCCTTTCCAGCTAGCTCTACCTCATAATTTTCGCGACCTAGCAATGTATGTATTCAAATTATCAGTGGATTACTCATCATTATGAAGTGGCTGTAAAGTCTAAGTCGCGAAGTGTGCATGAAGATTTGAAAACCCCGGCGATATACAATAAGCCTTCTTCTTTATCAGCAATATGTATGTGTCGGCGGACAATAGAGTTTGATCGATAATGGTTTAACCTAGCCTAAGAATTGAGCTGTCGCGTAGTAATGTTTGATCTTTATTGCTACTTATGATCAAGGTTACCCATCATTCGAGAACAATATAGATTGATCACATATAGATTGATCAATTTCAAACACGTTTTTGGACAACTCTGTGTTATATGACTTGCTAAATTAGCACTCAAAGGATTAATTAAAGTAATACAAAGTTAAGAATTAGAACGCTAATTACATTCACCCACCGCGCTATCGTGTTTGATCTTGGGTATCCTATAAACATCAAACAACACCTCAGATAAAGTTGCGACGCTGGAGTTTTTGTTTTGATAAATGTTTCGAAAAGAGAGTCAGGATTGAGTCTGTCATCGTGTCGATTAAAAGCTTTTTGGTTTTTCATTTTTGTTATATTATAACATAACAATCGATAATCAATCGCATTAAGAGGCACACCATTATCCTGTTAAGACAGAGCGTCTATTTGTTTAGACGAATAAATAGATCTATTACAGATACCTTAAACTTGATTTTTAACTGTAGTTTTTCTCCACTTCAGCTTTGCCGGTTTAGCTCGCTTTGCGTATTAGCAAGCTTATTTACACCTTCGACCCAGGCTCACCCGCACTCCTGGGTTACTATGAAGACTCACATCGAAGGTACGGATAGTATTATCACGGGCTTTAGAATGGAGTGGTCGTTTGATGCCATGACATCGGCTTATATGCTTGATGGAGAAGATACTTCTTCCAAAAACGAGCAAGAAACCCTACATAATGTTGCGGTTTCAGTATTAAAAAACATGCTCTACGAACACTACTTCACCTATTTTTATGATGGTGATACACCAATCAGATACAAGGTTGCTCAAAACGAAAAACTAACACGTGACAGAGCAAAATTAGTGCTTAGCTTCGAACTGCCTTTATCTAAACCGAAACCAATTACCAAAGATACATTGCGTCTGCTGATTTTCGAGCCGAGCTATTATGTGGATATGACTTGGAATTCGATAAATGATGTTGTCCTATCAGAGGACCTTGCTCGTGATTGTCAGATAGCGCTCATTGAACCAACTCCAACGTTAGAACAGATGACTTACGCCATGTCTTTGCCAGCAAAAGCTGACCCAGATAATGCGTTGGGACAACTCTTTACTCAAACGGTACAGATTCATTGCACGAATATAGCCGCCGACAAATAACGCTTCGTTAACGAAAACGGATGACCATGAAATTGAACTCGATGCAAAATAAAACGAGCAACACCAAGCCTTATAAACGAAACAGGTATGTAGCCATAATTGTCTCACTCGTTTTGATCGTTAGCCTATATCAGCTATGGATAGTTTGGCCGATGTTGGTTATCAAGAGTATATCGTGGCAACGAGAGGTAAATGCTCTACTAGCCGATCTATTATACGACGCAAAAACAAATCCACTTATCGCTGGTGCGTACTTAGCTGGAGTCAGTTTTTTATATGGCATGCTCCATTCATTAGGTCCTGGGCACGGAAAAGTGATAGTGACAACGTATTTAGCGACACATCCGACGAAGGTGAAGTCCAGCTTAATATTGACCGTAGTTTCGGCCATGTGTCAGGCCTTAGTAGCAGTTGTATTGGTAAGCGTTCTACTATGGTGTTTTAGCGCTTCAATGCAAACAGTTAATCTCAAAGCCACGTTCTTTGTATCTCTGAGCTTTGCCTTGGTAGCGGTGCTTGGTGGGTTAATATGTTGGAAGGCTGTAAAACAACTTTATCGTTCAATTTCCCCCACAAGACTAAAGGTTACCACTCTCATGCAGGTAAATGCACAAGAAGACGATAGAGTTTTCTCGTTAAAATCTCCCTTTCATCACTCTTCAAACCTAAATCCCGGAATTAACGCTAACGCGGTCGAAAGTCACCATATACATCATGATGAATGTGGTTGCGGTCATAAGCATGTCGTTGACGCTGAAGCGATTAATCGTGCCTCTACCTGGAAAGAATATATTGGCATTGTAGCCACTATCGGAATAAGGCCCTGCACTGGCGCTATCATGGTACTTTTATTTGCTAATATGGTCGATTTATATTGGATGGGCGTAATTAGCGCAGTAGTGATGGCAGCAGGGACAGCGCTGACAACGTCGATCATTGCAATAATGACTCTCGCTGGAAAACACCTAATAAAACGTTATCTGGTAACAGAGAAAAGTAGCCGCCAAGCAAGTTGGAAACTGGCAGGCTACTCTCTTCAACTTTTTGCTGGTTTATTGCTAATCGTATTCGGTCTGTTATTTATGGGCAGCCAAGATTTTGGTATTTCCCCAATGTTTTCGGTATAAAGTTCAAAATAAGAAAATATAAGTTAAGAACCCGTTTAAAAGGGTTCTTAACTTACTAAACACTCAAGTAATTTGTGCTCTATTACTGAATTGATAGAGTCTGAAATTATTTCGATACGACTCTCTACACAATCATCTAATTTTACTTCTGTTAAGCCATCTTCAGTTAGGTTGAATCCAAACACCCCATCAGGCGTAATAAATACGGCCTTTATGCGCTCTACTTTTAGCTCTATGAGAAAATGATGTAGACGTTGACGATCAAAATGTTTATCTGGCGCGAAGCGCCAACCAATACTTTCAAACCCTTCTTCGTTATTTGTTGCCCTAACGATGCCGCTTTCTGGCATAGGTAATTCGGAAGCAAGTGGTTTTCTTCTATGATGGTGATGATGTGGACGCTGCTTAGCGTTTGTTTCGCCCTCTAGTTCCGCGATATTGATCGTACCATGCTTCGCGAATATCAACTTGGCATTAAGAGCGCCTATTCCATCTACGTATTCTTCTAACCTTGACTTATCAGCATCTACATAGAGATCAAGCTTATTGCCAACAACTGTATCGGCTATTGCAATTTGCATTGGTAACCCTGCTGCACAACACATGCAACCACCCGGAACTTCTCGGATAAACACATGTTTCGGCTCATTGTTGTGACCCTGTAATAAGCTGCCATCAACACCGATTTCACCAAACTCATTAACCAACACGGCCCAACGTTCGTTAGCAGGTTTGCTCTCCAGCAGTTTAAGAATAGCGGTAGTTTTCCCCACTCCAAGAAAACCGGTAATGATATTGGTCGGTACCGCCAATATAGGTACGCTATCAAAGCTCATTCGAAATTCTCCGATAACCTTCTACTAGCGTATGGTTTGCCGAAACCACCGACTCAGAAAAAGCCGAGTATTCCGGTGGTACTTTGGATATGCTTTGCAAATCAAATTTGTCGCTAATGTTCGTCATAGGGGGAACATGAAAATATTCTGGCAAATCGAGTCCATCTACCACGCAGTTGTGCCGAATTACACAGCCTTTGCCGATAAAGGCATTAAACACAACAGAATTGAAGCCAATGAACACATCATCGCTTACTTCACATGGGCCGTGAATAATAGAACGGTGGGCAATGGATGAACGCTCTCCAATTGTCACTGCGGCACCCGCTTTGGAATGGATAACCACACCATCTTGAATGTTGGTATCGCGCTTAATTAAGATGGTTTCCATTTCGCCTTGTTCGTTTACTTCATCGGCTCGAATTACCGCATATGGCCCAATAAAGACGTTGTCTTCAATCGTCACCTTCCCGCAAATAATAGCGGTTGGGTCAATGAAGGCGTTTTCCGACACCTCAGGCATATGCCCGATTGGGTTTTTTCTTAACATTTTTATTTTCTCGTTATTTAGCACAGTCATCACACACGCAACTTATTTCGAGTTGAGGTTTAGTCATGGTGAAGCCTTCTTGTCTCGCGTGCGATTGCAGTTCGGTTACGACAGTTGAACCTGTTGTTAACTCACTAATTCTTCCGCACTCTGAACAGATCAAAAATTGAGCGATACCGTGCTCGTGTTCGCAAAGGATATGTGAACAAGCAATGTACTTATTCGAAACATTGATCTTATGAGCTAGATGCTCTGTCTCAAGAAAATCCAAGATGCGATACACCGACATTGCTTTAATGTTTTGACCAAAATGCTCCTTACAATAGTCAGCAAGTTCATAAGCAGAAAGTTCCTTATTAGATTGGACCAACGCACGCAAAACCAGTTTGCGTTTTTCTGTTAGTAGTTTCCCGTGAGCCTTACAGCTTTTCTCGGCATGTTGTATAACAGCTTCGTTATCTCGCATATAGATTCCCGCTCTTCGCATAAAATGAGTATTGCTACATCATGTCCAAGGTTAATAACAACCTTCTCTCACATGAGGCTAATGCTGGTGAGCGATGAACCAAACCGGCTTTTTCATTGCCTTCCCAACCACTACCTTTGAGCAACGCGACATCACCATTGTTCATCTGCTCTATCATCAACTCGTTCTTATACAGACCGGACAATTTATCCAACTGACCTAAGCTGCCAGATCCCAGTTTGCTCCGGTCAATATAGTCATTCTTCAACCATTGTGTCGCGGAACCAACATAGGTTGTGACCAAACGACATGGTAGCCTATCGACATGAAACTTAGGGCACATTGGCTTATCTAACGTTGTTAACCGTAATCCGGCTTCTTTTAGGTCAAACAGACAACAAAACATATCCACTATCAACGCGATATCTTCAGCTAGCCCTTCTGCACAAGCGTGTCCGACTAACTTCTTTTGTATGTAATCAAAACAACTTTGCGGTGTAACGCCCTGTACCAAAGCTAATTGAATATCCTCGTTTAGCAATTGCTGAATGCTCTTCTCAAGTTCATTCGACAGTGAGCGCTGCCATATGGCAATGTTATGATCTGGTTGATATATGCTTGCTAAAACACCTAGTTGGTCGCCTATCGGCAACAAACTTGTGATATCCGAGCGAACGGGTTCAACAGCGGCCTGAAGATTCATACATCAACCTCGCTAGTCGCAAAGGGATACAGCAATGAATGCGGTAGCGATTTATCATCGATGATGATTTTTCTCGTTTCGCGATACTTTGTATTTGTTCATCATCGACTCCTTATTGATTTCACTCATATATCTTCTTGGGTTCTATTCATCTCAGACCGCCCTTGCCTCGCAGTCCGTGCTTTGCCAATTACTCTCCAGACCAAGCTTGAGAGCACGAAAAAAACAGTAGCAATACACACCATCGTAGGGCCGGTTGGTGTATCGAATACAAATGACGTACGCAGTCCAATCACACTCGAACTGCATCCTATCAAGGCTGCAAATACCGCCATCATTTCAGGTGTATGGCTAAATGGTCGAGCAGTAGCGGCAGGAATAATCAACATCGCCACAATCAACAATACTCCCACGACCTTAATCGCTACAGCCACCACAACAGCAAGCGCAATGGTCAGGATCAGTTGTTCACGTTTTGGCGAGTAACCGCTGGCCATCGCCAAATCTGGATTGAGCGTAGATAATAAAAGACCAGCCCATCGCTGACTTATCAGTCCAATTACCAGCAAGGTGCCGCCCCAAATCATCAGTAAGTCCATTTTACTCACCGCCAAAATATCACCAAATAGATACGCCATTAGATCCAAACGAACACCAGATAGAAATGATACGGCGACAAGCCCAATCGCCAGTGCAGAGTGCGCCAACACTCCAAGCAAGGTGTCCATCGCATACCCTCTCCCGCTAAGCGTAGAAACCGTGATGGCCATTAACAAAGCTATAAACAATACGCTAGGGAATATGGGAAGCGAAAAAGCGAGTGACAGGGCGACACCCAACATAGAGGCATGAGCCGTCGCGTCACCGAAATAGGCCATTCTCCGCCATACGATAAAGCAGCCCAATGGCGCGGCCGCCAATGTCACACCTAAACCAGCTAAGGCTGCTCGCAAAAGAAAATCATCCAACATTTAGAGGTCTCCTTTGGCGATAGCTAGACGAAGGTTGATGCTGATACACCCCCAAAATATTGTCATCGTCCAGGCCAAAGAGCGCTTTGTACTCAGGCGATGCGCTCACTTTAGCTGGAGCACCTTCACAACAAACATAACCATTCAAACAGATCACTCTATCTGTTCGCCGCATCACCACATGCAAATCATGACTTACCATGATGACCGTACATCCAGTCTCTTTTCGAATATCATCAATTTGTCGGTAAAAATCTACCGCGCCACGCTGATCTAAACCTTGAGTAGCCTCATCGAGCAACAATAATGAGGGTTCTTCCAATAACGCTCGGGCTAATAATACTCGTTGAAGTTGGCCTCCAGACATAGACATCACTTGCTGCTTAATCAGACCTGCCACACCAGCCTTTTCCAGAGCATTGTCAATGGAAGCTTTGGGGTGCCTTACTGGAAGCGTTAAGAATCGATGGACTGTCATTGGCAGTGTCTCATCAATATGCAAGCGTTGGGGAACATAGCCAATCTTTAGGTCATGAGCACGTTCAATATTGCCATGGGCTGGGGAAACGGCACCAATCAAGGTTCGCAATAACGTCGATTTTCCCGAACCATTCGGACCAACGATAGTGACTATCTCACCTTTGCTGACAGACATATTAATGTTGTCCAGTACAAGGTGCCCACCAAACTTGACCGATAACGCCTGTGATGAAATTAGCATTTACCTATTCTCTATTGTGTTGACAGATTGGCTAAGTTTTTAAAAAAAACAAATGCCACATTCACTAAATGTTATGTTATAACATAACATAAATAGTTACCACTCATGATATTTTTGATATCGATAAGAACCTCATTAGGAGAAAATCATGCTCAAGAAAGCCTTATTAGGCACTTTTATTAGCTTAGCCACATCCTCATTGGCTCACGCTCAAGTTCCTAAAGTAGCGGTTGATATCGCTCCCCTGCACTCGCTCGTTACACAGGTTATGGGTGAGGTAGGAAAACCTGAGTTACTGATTCGTCCAGAAGCTTCGCCACACGAGTACGCGTTACGTCCTTCTGAAGCCAAAGCGCTGTCTGAAGCAGATATCGTTTTTTGGATTGGAGAAGGCTTAACCCCGTGGCTTGAAAAGCCACTAACTAGTCTAGCGGGTTCTGCAATTCAGATTGAAATGACGGAATCAAAAGACACAACGCTTTATGACTTCCGAGAGGGGGCAACATTTGAGGGCCATGAAGAGCATAAAGAGCATGGTGACAAACATGACCACGACCATGAACAGCATCATGAAGAAGAAAGCGATGAAGCAGAGCATCACCATCACCATGAAGGCCATGACCCGCATGCATGGTTAGATCCTAAGAATGCAGCCGTCTGGGTAAACACCATTTTAGAGGCCTTGGTTGACGCCGACCCTGAGCACGCACAAGCCTATCAAGATAACGCAAAAGCGACGATTGCTCGTTTAAGTCAACTGACTACCGATATAGAGAAACAGGCTAACGACCTGAAAGGTATCAAGTTCATCGTTTTTCATGATGCCTACCAATATTTTGAACAGCGCTTTAATCTAACCGCAACTGGAGCGATTTCGTTATCTGACGCATCGGATCCAAGTCCAGCTAGAGTCAAAGAGATTCGTCAAACGGTGAAAGATCTGGGTGTTAGCTGCGTATTCACAGAACCACAGTACAATCCAAAGTTGGTCAACACGGTTTTCGAAGGTTCAACGGTTACCACTATTGGGACGATGGATCCAATCGGTGCCGATATTGCTATCGGATCAGATCAATACACCTCGCTGTTGATCGCCATGATTAACAGCCTTAAGCAGTGCCAATAATAATACTAAATTAAACAGTCCTTTCTGCGCATTCAATTAGCGCAGAAAGGCTTCTATATTCATTCCCTAATATTTTCACTTGTCTACACTGTAGTAGAACACTGTTTTTGGTCACCTTATTAGAGCGATTGTCCAACTATAGTTCCAGTTTTATGGAATTACTAAAAGTAGGTCAAATTGAGAACGATGAAATGTGTTAAGTAAAAATACTAACGCACAAAGGGGTAAAACTTTCTTAGCCGTACTTCTCACACAACTCGTTTCTGGACAGAACTTTTCATCTACACTCTGTGTTTACCTGATTTACTTTATGCCGAATTTTTAGCAAAGCATACAATGCACTACCAACCTTTGAAGCACTAAGTACCCCAAAACTTTCCAGCTTAATTTTTGGTCTATAAACTCCATCAGAATCTCACAAAATTAAGTGTCTGCTTACAGCTATATTATCCAGCATAATCATGGTGCCTGATTCAAGAATAAACGTTTCTGCGGCATCAGCATCAATGATAACGGCACCACTAAGTTCGGTTAGTCCGAAGTTAAATAGTAGTGGACACAATGGTGTACTCGGTCCGACCAATATGCGACTGGAAACCATGGCGCTTTGCTCTAGAATGGATGGGAGGCTTCCGTTCATTAGAGTTTGAGCAGTGATCGCTAATTGTTTGGCTTCGGCGTAGGCTTGTGGTGCATCTTCAACAGAGGTATCTCCCGGTTTTGGTTCTCTTTCTATAATTCGCGATAGTGGCAGGCGTTTTTGTGCCCCTCTGAAACCACCAACAATCACAACATTTTCTCCCGGAGCCTCTATCGCAGAAAGCCCACCCATTTCAGTTACAAATTTCTCTGCTTCTGGAAAAAGTTCCTTTCTGTTCCACCAAGCATTGACGGCCGCGAGTCCTAAAGATCGCATCAAGGAATCAGGAGAACACAGGTATCCGGCAAGTTCACCTAACGTTTTGCCAGAAAAACCCTCTGAAGGCCGAATAGTTCGAGCACCTTCAGTACCTCTGTCTGGACTTCTTGCCACGCCGCATAGATCACCAGCTCTTACCATCGTCCAGTTCAATCCTATAATAACTTTATCGACAAGAGTGTCGCTGTTGACACTGCCTGCCAGTACCTGTTCCATTGTTATGTTCAGTTCGTTCTCGCTCATGTGCTCTCCTGACATTTTTTAGTAGCTTCTTCTATTAGATATTCATATGCCAAATGACACACTTGATTATTATCAAGGGTGTCAGTAGTGAACCTAGATTAGAATGAGAATTGTTATCATTTGATTTGAGCAGTGGTATGTCACAAACCAGATGATGGATTTCCTCACAAATGAGTAGTTAAAGGGACAAAAATGGGAAACATAAACTGGTATACCCACTCCATTAGAAGAGCGTCAAGGAGTAAAGTATCGTTGGCGATATCCTGTGCGTTACTGCTAACAACAAATGTCGCACAAGCAGAAGATTTTATTCCCCAACTTAAGGCACATGGCAAGCCTTCTCCGTTTGCGGTTATGCCACTGTACGACCTGAATCAGCCGGGAGGAGAGATGCCTTATGTTCAGCCTCAGGCCGAACCAACACAAGGTGCAATTGATACTGTCGTCAACTCAAGCTCAAGAACAGCGCTTGTAGGCACTTCGTATAACAGTGCTACTGGTGGACATGAAACCTTTGCTGATGTACGAAAGAAAGGCACCAAGTTTTATGGTCGCGCTATCATTGTGGATGAATCCGCGAGTGAATATGACGGTGAGTCTGGTGAAGAAATACGTTTTGGCTACGACAGGCAGGCTGGCCAAATTGTATTGGGTACAACCCCTAGAAGCAGTACTGATGTAAAGCTAGTTTATATTAGGGATATTATTGAAGATAACAAGAACCCCATAGCGACAGGCGTTGGATACTACGGTGGCGCACTGAAGGTTGCGGGCGGCTATGGTGTTGATCCCATCGACACGGATCGTCAGGTTGCAAAACTGATGTGGGATGAGAACGTAAATGGTTCTATTGTTCAGGATTTTCACCTTGAGTTCTCTTCTATCTCCTTAGACAGAACAGCCGATAACTATAGCCTTAGAGACACGCCTGTAGCGCAACAGCAAAAAGCAAAAGTAGACCGCACAGTTAATGGTTTTAAAGCTGATTCCGACTTAATGGTCCTTGGCTCAAAAGTTAACCTTGCGCTTGATTATTCCGATATCAGCCACGATGCAAAAAGATATGGTGGTCCAAATACGGCAGGTCTTGATTATGTGAGTGCATACCACTATCCGGGTGTAGAGATGGATGAGTGGCTACTTTCTGCGGTTTCCGAGTTCGATGTAGCGACAGCACAAACAGTAACGTTTGGTGTTAACTACAAATATGTAGACGCAACAGCGACCAACGCGACGCGTGCTACTAACACCCCTGGTGCCGGCAATATGAGTGCGCTTCAGCTTTATCAGACATACTACGGTGATGTCGATTTGGATCAGAGTGAAGGCAACTTTAGCGCCAAGCTTCAGTGGGATTATGATAATGCTTCAGGCCTGACAGGCTATGCCTCAGTAGCAAACTTCTTCCGTTCTCCGGATACTCAGGAGCGGTACTTTGCTGTTACTTCATTTGCTGGTGTACAGGATCAACCTGTGGGTACCAGTGCTCGCGCGGTAGGTAACCCGGATATTGAGTGGGAACAGCACAGAAGAATTGAAGCGGGTATAGGTAAGTCGAGTGAAAACTGGGTGAATTATGGTAGAACCCGTGGTCATGGTATGGCATGGGATATAGATGCTACAGTTTATTACGATGATATCAATGACTTTATTACTCGTGACCGTGCACGAGCGCAAGCAGGGATCTCAGTAAGCGATTATGCGCGAATCTGGCGTAACGTTGATGCAACGATGTCTGCAATTGAAATCGATGCTAAAGCCAATCTGACTAGAAAATTTGCTACTCGCCTAGTGTTGAACTTTACAGACGGTGAAAACACGACGGACGATCGCGATCTTTACTATGTTTCTCCATTCGAAGGTAATCTTTTCTTCGACTACTCCGATTACCTAAGCACAGGTGGTACCTGGAACGTAGGTACTCAAATTCGTTATGTAGCAGAGCAAAACAGCGTTGATGCCGACCCAACAACGGGCAGTGGTTATGACGGTGGTGAAGCAGATTCATTTACTACAGTAGGCTTATATGCATCGGCGCAGTTTAAAGACCGATACGGCATTAAAGTAGGTGTCGATAACCTGACTAACGAATCTTACACCGACAGCATGGCGAAGTTCTCGCTCGAAGGTAATCGAGTTCTTGTAGAAGCACCGGAGCGTAGCTTCTATGTCGCCATTGCTGCAAACTTTTAAGGAGAACAAAAGAATGAGTACTACAAGAAGAGAATTTCTTCGTAATTGCGGATTTGTTGGTGCAACGGTAGCAGGTAGCAGCCTGATTCCGGGGATGGCGTTTGCGAATGGGAATAAAAAACGTAATCAACTAACTATGTATGGCCCACCTGTTGGCCCTTCAGTAACACTGGCGCATGCAGCTGAAACGGGAGCAATCCCAAGTCTGGTTGAAAACCTGAGCTTTGAAACCTACCGCAACCCGGACGTTCTTAGAACGAACTTTGTCGCTGGTCGCTGGGAGTTAGCTGGTACGCCAAGTTATGTAGCAGCAAACCTGCATAATAAGGGCTTGAAAGTTCGTCTGATGAACATGATGACCTGGGGACTTTTGTATGTAATTTCAGCAGATGAAAACGTAAAAACAATAGAAGATCTAAAAGGTCAGGATATTGTTATGCCATTTAAAGCCGATATGCCTGACCTGGTGTTCCAGCATGTTGCCGCTAAAAAGGGTATGGCTGTCGACAAGGATTATCGCCTGAACTATGTAAGTAGTCCGTTTGAAGGTTTGCAGTTATTGCTATCCGGACGCGCGAAACATGCGGTATTGCCTGAGCCAGCTGCTACAGCAGCGTTGCTGAAAGGTCTGAAGTCTGCGAAGAAAATGACGCGAGTCATCGACCTTCAGAGCGTATGGGGAGAAGTGACGGGCGGACCTGCGCGTATTCCACAGGCAGGTATGATGGTTTCTGATTCGCTTCTGGATGAGATGCCAGATCTGCCAGACAGACTAAACGCAGCTCTTACTCGCTCAACTAACTGGGTGGTAAATAACCCAACCAGTGCTGGACGGTTGGGTGAAGCCTATATGGCTCTGAAAGCACCTGTGATTGAACGTTCGATACCGTTTTGTAATTTTGGTCTGTCCAAAGCAAAAGATATTCAGAGCGAAATTGAGAGCTTCTACTCGATACTTGCGGAGACTAACCCGGCAATTATTGGTGGTCAGCTACCACCTGATGAATTCTATCTGGGTTAGCACCTACCATCCTTTATCATTATCCCGGAAATTGCCTGAGCAATTGTCCGGGACCTTCTGATAGGCAATAGATAATAAGGTACATAAAATAGATGGACTGGCTTAAACGTGTTTGCCACTATCTTTGGAGCGGATTTGGTGCTCTGGCCAGCATACTGGTCTTTTTTGCGTTCTGGGACTACGGAAATCACGTGTACGGTGATTTTATTCTCCCGTCACCACAAGATTCTCTGACGAAGCTGTTCCAGTTATTTCAGCATGGCGCTGCCGCAGAGTTTCTTTGGATAACCACCTACCGGGCATTGGTTGGTTTTGGGTTCGCGATTATTGTCGGTAGTCTACTGGGCACGCTTGCCGGGTTATCTGTGACGCTTTCAATGGCGGTGCGGCCTTTGGTGACGATTTTGATCGGAGTCCCGCCTATTGCATGGATTGTGTTAGCGTTACTTTGGTTTGGTGCTGATGATAGCACACCGATTTTTACTATCGCAGTAACTGCTCTCCCAATTACCTTTGCTGCCGGTGTGCAGGGAGCAAGGACGCTTGAAACGAATTTAACTGAAATGGCAAAGAGCTTTGGTGCATCAAGATGGATAACTTTTTACGACGTCCATCTTCCACACATTCTCTCTTATTTGTTTCCTTCCTGGGTCACTGCTCTTGGTACGTCCTGGAAAGTCGTGGTTATGGCTGAGCTATTATCCAGCAACAGTGGAGTTGGCGCAGGACTTGCTGCAGCGCGGGTAAATATCGATACCCCGGCCACAATGGCTTGGATCGTGGCCATTGTCACTGTACTCCTAATTGCAGAGTACGCTGTATTTGAACCGTTTAAGCGTCGGGTGGAGAAGTGGCGTGAATAATAAAAAGAATTTATCAATCTGTAATCTATGCCACTCGTTCGATAACGAATTGGTACTGGATAATATCAATATCAACCTTGAACAGGGTCAAGTGATGGCAATCGTTGGACGTTCAGGCTGTGGTAAATCGACTCTGCTCAATCTTGTTGCCGACCTATTAGAAGCTGACGAGGGATCAATAACTAACGGTTTTTCCACCACAGCAATACTGTTTCAGGATACCAGGCTTTTACCCTGGAAAAATACCAGAGACAATATTAGCTGGGGAATGAAGGCTAAGCGAGTCGATAAAAACATCCGAAATGAGATAGCAGCGGATTTAGCGTTAGAAGTAGGCTTAGTAGAAGAGGACTTAGACAAGTATCCTCACGAGCTCAGTGGAGGAATGAGGCAAAGAGTAGCAATGGCACGTTCTTTTGCGGTTAAACCCGAACTATTGCTGTTAGATGAGCCCTTCAGCGCGCTAGATATCGGCTTAAAAGAGGATCTCTATTCTTTGCTAATTTCTGAGATCGAACAGAGTGGACTGACTGTGCTGTTTATTACTCACGACCTAATGGAAGCGGTAAAGCTGGCAGACCAGATAGTGGTTTTAAGTGATAATCCGGGGCGGCAGGTCTACAACTATCAGTGCGAGGTTCCTCGTCAAAACAGAGGGCAGGACTACCTTTACACGACCGCTATGAACCTGGTGAAAATCGATGTTGTTAAGCAAGCATTCCAGACAGGGGGAAACAATGAGTAAGTACGCCTCCATTTTAGATTTCGATGCACCTTTGTACGCCTGTGGTTTTCGACCTTTCTATTTGCTGACAGCTCTGTATTCCATTGCACTGGTTTTTCATTGGGTTTTATTCTCACAGGTTCAATCTACGGTCCTCTCTGAGGCTGAGATGATCTGGTATTCGCATGAATTGGTGTTCGGTATAGGATCAAGTGCCATTGCTGGGTTTTTATTAACGGCATTTCCTGCATGGACTAATACACCTCGAGTTTCAGGCCAACAACTGATGCTGGTAGTGACATGCTGGGCACTTAGCCGGATATTTGCCTGGGGAAATGGTTATATTGGTCTGACTCCAATGGCACTGGCAAATATCGCCTTTGTTGCTCTGCTTTTATGGCACCTTTTTCGACCTGTTGTTGATAAAAAGCAACGACGACATCGAATCTTTTACTATCAGTTATGGCTTTATTTCACAGCGATGTTGGTCGTTTATTATCTCTGGATCTCAGGAAACTCTGGACTCACGTTGCAATGGCTTCAAACAAGTGGTGGCATATATATTATTATGCTGATGACCGTTTTAAGCCGGATGTCTATGGTTGTTGTCAATCATGCACTTGAACGATTTGCGGTCACCAATAAGAGGCATTTGGCGAAACCTCCAAGGCGGGACTTTTCTATTGGCATCATACTCATTTACCTTGCGATAGATTTGTGGTTGCCAAGTAGCTCCATATCTGGTTGGTTAGCTCTGGCATGCGCAGCATCGGTTCTTAACATCCTCAACGATTGGCACCTACCCAAGGCCTGGCGAGATATTTATTATCAGTCTGCGTACTCGTTCTATCTGTTCATCGCAGCTGGATTTGTTGCTATAGGTTGGGAGAACATATGGGGAACATCCTATGAGCTTCCGGCGCACATGTTGTTTTCTGCTGCTGCAGGGATTGCAGTCATGTTAGCCATGCTGGTTGTGGGGCAGAAGCATACTGGATACCCTCTTGACTATCTTATCGCGATTAGGTTGATGCTTATTCTGATGCCCGCTGTTGCGGTACTTCAATTCGGAATGATGATAGGAGCATTTTCTCAACAGGTTAGCCAACCTCTAACCGCTACCTTTGTTGCAATAAGTTTTTCGCTCTATATGAAGGTGTTTATAGGTAAACACATCAATGTCAGAGTGAATAGTAAAAAGGGTTAGATAGTACGAAAAGAAAAATCGGACGAGAGTTCATCCGATTTTTTATCCCTGAGGAGGTTATTTAGGATCTCTCAGAAGGTAAAGCATAAGCTTCAATGGTGTTTTAGCGACAATACTGTGTGGCAGGTGTGCATCCATATGTACCCATGCCCCAGCTTTCATCTCTTTTGCTTCATCTTCTAAGGTGAAAACACACTCACCTTCAATAATTTGAGCAACCGCTGGTACCGCTGCCGTATGCTTCGTCATTTCTTCACCATCGGCAAAACCAAAAATGACAGCTCTTAGCTTATCGCTTTTATAAATAGGGCGACTAGTAATACCTACCTTTGGAGTCTCTACCGTATCAGCCAAATCTTCGTAATATGAATATTCAAACATGTTTAATGTTCCTTTTTCTTTGCTACCAGCGTAATGGCAGCGAGATTTTCTTTGTGTTTTCTAAATACTTTTCGCATGCCTATTACTCTGCTTCTTGCTTGTGGTTTAGTAAGCAGGTTCTTGGCTATTTTCAGGAAACCAAAGATTCCCTCATCATCGATCATTCGCTTTGGTTCAAGTAGGTGCATAGGCGCGACCGCTTCTGATTCTATTTCAAAACCATTGTCGATCATAAGTTGCTTCCATTCAGATGGTGTCAGTGGCTTAGCTGGATGCTGAATGGTTTCAGACACTTCTTTCTGGATAGAACGTTTCTTATCATTATCGATACTGTCTGGTGAGATGCAGAGTTCGTGAATACCATAGCGGCCACCTTGTTCCAGAATTCGGGCTGCTTCCGCAATTATTTCGCTCTTTCTGGCATCGGACTGCATGGTCAGCATTGCCTCACCATATACAACGGTCGCTACCTTGCTATTAAGACCTGTATCCTGCGCATTTCCTACTTTACATGTCTGCTCATTGCCGTTGAGGTAAGAGCGTACTATTTCAGCTGCTTGCTCATCTTGCTCAATCGCTATATAGCTTCCTGGTGTTTGTTCAAGGCATATCCGGGCCGTATAACCCATACCGGGTGCAAACTCCACCACCTTGTCATAAGGCGTAATTTTTAAACCCTGTAGCATTTTCAGGGTCAGTTCCTTGCCTCCGGGACGTAGTACTTTTTTACCTAACTGGGCCAGAACCCAATGGCCGGGAGTTTTTGAGACTTTTCGGTTTTCATTTGGCATTGCCAACTTTTCTGACATATCGACTCCTAGGCCGTAAGCATTATAGGGACAACTAAACAGACAACAGCTACAAGAGTTATCCATCTAAAAACCGAGCTGATGTTTTCCATAACAGATCCTTACGTTGGTAGTTGTGTTAATATTGATAATGATTATTATTTGCATTCTATATCTATAAACGAAAAGCTCAGCTTGATTATTGTCAAGGTAAGGATTTAACAGTGTCGAATTCCATTCTTTCTCTGCTTAATGAAGAACAGAAAAAACAGCTATGTGAAGCTCGTAAATCTCTTAAGTATGGTGTAGGTCATCAGTTGTTTAATCAGGGAGACAGCGCAGACTATATGTATCTGGTGGGTAAAGGTAAGGTATCATTGTATCGGTTAATGCCAAACGGTGATGAGAAGCTGTTTAAAGTGTTCCTTGCTGGAGAACTTATTGCTGAAATGGCTATGTTTATGAGCCCAAGGAAGTACCCGATGAGTGCGAGAGTTGAGCAAGATACCGAGCTATCCGCCTATGGATATCAGGATGTTTTAAATATGTTTTCCAGTTCACCGGAGCTATCTGTAAAGGTGATGACATTTATGAGCAACAAGATATGTCATCTTATGAACACACTGAATATTCTTACTCAAGTTAATGCTAACCAAAGGTTGGTGATGAGGCTAGCAGAGATTTACCGTGCTCAAATAGTGAAAGAGGATACCGTCGCCCTTCCTGTCACAAAAAGATTGTTGGCAACTCAGCTAGGAATGACACCTGAAACCCTATCCAGAGCCATTAAAAAGCTCAAAACCGATGGGCACATTATAGAGTCCAGCAATCATATTACCCTTGTAGATATTACTGCATTGTGTCACTCAGTTGACTTAACACCTGAGATTTTTGAGCGCTCCTAAAATCGTAGAAAGTCAGCTTAACCCATACGTTTCCTATTGCCTCAGTGCCATTGGACCGAAAATATGAACTCAGAAATATTCGTTTTTCATTCAGACTCTTTATTATTAAATAATGATGTACATGAATTTATCGAATTTTAAAAGCCATTTTTGCACAAAAATGTCCAGAAACGTGCGCGCCTCGGTTTTGGCCTGACATTAGAAAATTAGGTCAAACTACGATTTAGAAAAGCAAGAAACTGAAAGCTCATACATAATGGGGCAGAAGTAAGCTTGCCACATACGGTTCTTAGCTTTAAACTAACTTTGAGAGCCTCGGGTATCCCTGCTTTTTCTTGGAGTTGCTATTTACTGTCTGGCCAGAAGTAATTGTATCGAATTGAACTTGGCTTAATTGCAAAGCAGACCACCGAGGACATACGATAAGTCTAGGTGCTTTCCCTCCCATATACTTTGGTGATAAAACACCCGACGCTGCACACAGAATGTGTTCCCTCTTCGATTTGAATGACAAACCTTCTGTAGCTGTTTACAAAGCCATAGGCATTGCCTGTGGCTTTGTCGTATCTGGGACTAAAAAAACTGGTGCAGCAGGCTTACACACAAATTAATCTATTGATAGTTTCTTATACTCTAAACACGTTTAGGGGCATTTTCAATTTAGAAAGTGCGAACTGTAACGTTTCTGGACAACAACGAGTTTCGATATTTCAAATATCAGCAATGCATCAATCACAGGTATGGCAAAGTCACTTAACTCAATGTCTAGTAATCATGGTGCGGATCAATTTAAGCCTCGCATAGAAACCGCTTCGTTCAATACCAAGTGTTTGGCACATCAAGCGGACGAGATACCGACTGAGTCTATTTTTTATGAACGTGTATTTTCCTTTGACTCGCTTGCGGAAAGTCTCCTATTTTAGGTACAGCCATAGCATTAGTTAACTTGACAGTACCAAATTTTCAGTAAATGACGTGCTCCTTTCCAACTTTCTTATGGGAAAATTTTCTTTCAATAAAGCACTTTACTATTTAAATACAGCTAGTTACAAGCGCCACTGGGTGAATTCCATATAAGATAGGACTTGATTTTCATTTAAGGTTGCAATTTAGCTTATAGGTTGTTAATTATTTGTATTGAAGCGAGCCCAATCACATTATGTCCTCGCCTCTACTCTAGTAATCCTTTCTGACGATTAAGAAAAATATGATGCTAACTGCTTTTCATCCTTATTTTCTATACACATTTGAGAACTACATCACAATCGTTTCTAACTATACTAACTTCACAAAAAACGACTGTAGCATGAAGTACATCATATACCTATTGAGAAACCAACATGACAGAATTACGATTTGCGACAAGGCTTAACTCTTTTGGATCTGCACCACATCGATATTGGCCCGAACAAGCATCCAAGCCTACAGTTGCACAAATGATAGAGCGTGCAGGCACAGTAAAAGGATTAACACACCTTGACCTCAATTACCCACAGCACATTACAAGCGATATAGAAACAACGAAACAACAAATTGAATCAGCTGGACTCCAAGTTAATGGAATACAGATGCGTTGGGATGATCCTAGGTTTAAAATTGGTGCTTTTACTAACCCCGATCCTACGATTCGTAGAGATGCTATTGAGCTGACAAAAAAAGGCATAGATGCGGGCCGAGAGTTTGGTACAGACCTAATGACGCTTTGGATGGGACAAGATGGGTTTGACTACTGTTTCCAAGCTGATTATAAGAAAATTTGGGAAGACGCGGTAAGTGCACTAAAAGAAGTAGCAGAATACGCGCCAGACTTTAAGATCAGTATTGAATACAAGCCAAATGAGCCTCGTTCATTTGCTATTTATCCTAATGTAACCACTTGCCTATTAGCGGTCGAAGAAGCTGGCTGCCCTAATTTGGGAATCACATTAGATTTCGCACATGTATTATACGCAAACGAGATACCTGCATATGCTGCGGCTATGGTTGCACGTCGCTCAAACCTTTATGGTTTGGATCTCAACGATGGCTGGGGCAAACGTGATGATGGGCTAATGGTTGCTTCGGTAAACTCCCGAGCCACACTTGAATTTCTATTACAGATGAAACGTGATGGATACCAAGGCGCGTATTACTTCGATACCTTCCCTGACGCAAGCGGCCTAGACCCTGTTCGTGAGGCAGAGTTAAACATCAAAACCGTAAAACGTCTTTTAAATATCTGTGAAGACCTAGAAAAGTCTAAAGAGCTTCAGGATGCGATTTCTCAACAAGATGCAGTTACTGCTCAGTACATTGTTGACGACATCATGTATTCAAAATAATAAAAAACTATACCCTACAAGGAAATAATAATGACAACACGAATAGCAACTCTCGTCGCTGGATTGTTAGTCTCTACGACGACCTTCGCAAACTTGGCCCCTCTTAACTCAGATACTGAAGCTGATCGTATGGATTGGTCGGAACTTCAATCGACCTTTGGAGAGATTCCCACTTTTGACAAAGATATCAAAATTGGTGGTGTGTCAAAAACCCTGACAAATGAATATTGGCGTTCGCTGGGCAAAGGTTACCAAAATTTCGCTCAGCAACACGATGTAACCGTTGTTTACCAAGCTGCTGCCAATGAAGACGACCAACTAGGTCAACTTTCTATTGCTGAAACGCTAATAACTCAAGGGTTTGACGGGTTATTGGTTTCACCACAAACGGATGCCAATTTAGAGCCTGCCGCGATGGTGGCTAAACGTAAAGGGGTTGTAGTAGTTAACGTCAATGATGCGGTAATGCCAACCGCAACTAATTATGTAGGTAACGTCCAAAAAGACAATGGTGTTCGTGTCGCGCAGTGGTTTATCGATAATCACAAAGACGGTGGCAAAGTGGCCGTTATTGAAGGTCAAGCTGGCGTTTTTGCCGCTGGTCAACGTACACAAGGCTTCTCAGAAACAATTAAAGGCAATGGCAAGTTTGATCTTGTAGCAAGTGTGCCGGCGAACTGGAGTCGTGAGAAAGCTTATAATGCCTGCTCAACCATTTTACAACAACACCCTGATTTAATTGGTTTTTATAATAATAACGACGGAATGGCCTTGGGGTGTGTAGAAGCAGTCCGTGCGCAAGATAAATCAGACCAAGTATCTGTATTTGGTACCGATGGTATTTCTGATGCGTATGACTCGATTCGACGTGGTGAGCTAACTGGTACGGTTGATAGTTTCCCTGTATTGACTGGAGAAGTCGCCATGGAGGTATCTCTTCGCTTATTGGGTCAACAAGATTTACCACGTGTAGTTTCTACTCCTCAAGCACTAATTACCGCAGACAACGTTGAAAAATACTCAATTGATGACACTGCAAAGTTACGCAAGCTATTGCTAGCCCAATAAAAATGAGGTAGTTCCATGGAACGGTTGTGTATGACTGGAGTCACTAAAGTTTATGGGAAAATTGCAGCTATTGAAGATGTTAATTTTTCTGTACTTTCTGGTGAAGTTCACGCTTTAATCGGTGAAAACGGTGCGGGTAAATCAACTTTATTAAATGTTCTGTCAGGTGTGCGAGATGCGACCGCCGGAACAGTAAAAGTGGATGGCAAACTCATTGAAATGGAGTCGCCATTATCTGCTCGTAAAGCTGGTATTGCGATGATTCACCAAGAATTGCAACTCGTTCCTGAACTCACTGTAGTTCAGAATATGTTTCTAGGTCGTGACATCACTAAAAGTAAGGGACTATTTGTAGATAAGGAAGCTCAAGTCAAAAGGGCAACGAAAATTTTGGCTCAATTAGATGATAGCATTGACCCAAATATCCAAATCAAAGAGCTACGAGTTGCTCAGCAGCAAATAGTTGAAATTGCACGAGCTCTTCTGGACGATGCCAAAGTATTAGCAATGGATGAGCCTACCTCTAGTTTAACACCAACAGAGTTTGAACGGTTAGCAGAAATCATTGCGGACTTAAAAGCTACTGGTGTTGGCTTAATCTATGTTTCCCATAAAATGGATGAAGTTTTTCAAGTGTGCGACAGAGCAACAATCCTTCGTGATGGGAAGCAAGTAGGTGTTGTAAACATTAGGGATGAAACACCTAAAACAATTGTGACTAAAATGATTGGGAGAGAAATTGAAATAGAAGCTCACCAAACATTTATGATCGACAAGGAGGTGCTTCGTTTAGAAGAACTAGGACGTTCCGGGGCGGTATCACCAGTTAGCTTACGTGTAAATGCAGGTGAGGTATTAGGTATTGCAGGACTTGTTGGAGCGGGTCGAACCGAACTTCTTAAACTCATTGCTGGAATTGACACAAAGACTTCGGGGAATGTTTTCGTTGATGGGCAGTGTATTGATAATCACTCCATTCAAGGTGCAATCAAAGCGGGCATCGGGTTGGTTCCAGAAGATAGAAAGAAAGAAGGTATCATCAAAGAGCAATCTATCAAGATGAATGTAGCTCTACCCACGATGGAACAATTTTCCAGCAATGGGATTATTAAACAGTCGGCTATGACCGATGATGTTTTCAAGGTTATGTCTGAGCTTAATCTGCGGCCGTTAGATATCGAAAAGCACATTGGTGATTTGTCTGGAGGCAATCAGCAAAAAGCAATTATAGGTCGTTGGGTCACTGCTGATTGCAAAGTGATTCTATTTGATGAGCCAACACGTGGAATCGATGTTGGCGCTAAATCTGAAATCTATAACCTTATCCAAAAACTATCACAACAAGGCAAAGCCATTATCGTTGTTTCATCAGAAATGCCAGAAATAATCAGAGTGTCAGATAGAGTCATTGTGATGCGAGAAAGTCAAGTCGCTCGTGAACTCTTGGGAAAAGATATTACTGAAGAAAACATTGCCCAAGCTGCAATCAATGATAACCACCAACAGCATTAATTAATAGGGAAGTTGAACAATGAGCACTCTTGAAAATAAAATGCCTTCTAAGGGCACTATCAGCATGCCAAAGTTTAAGTTTAATCTTAGAGATGCAGGGACGGTGATCGGACTATTAATAATAGTAATAGTCTTTTCGGTATTGTCTCCGGTATTTTTTACGATGCCTAATATCATGAACATTCTGCAACAATCATCACTCAACGCTTTGATAGCACTGGGTATGACATTAGTGATTATTTCAGGGGGCATCGACCTGTCCGTTGGCCCGACTGCTGCGTTGTCGGCAGTGTTGGGAGCTACGTTGATGATTTCTGGTGTACCGTTACCTATAGCTATTATAGGTACTTTGTGTGTTGGTGCATTTTGTGGGTTTTTTAGCGGTTTTTTAGTGGCATATGCGGGGCTCCAAGCCTTCATCGTGACATTGGGTGGCCTGTCTCTTTTCAGAGCAATCGCGTTATTGTTTACTGGTGGCAATCCGGTATTTGGCATTCCACTTGAGTTTCGTATGTTTATTAATAACGATTTATTAGGGATTCCCGTTCCTGTAGTGATCGTGGCTATCATCGCATTCTTCTTATGGGTAGTTATGAACAAAACGCCTCTAGGTGTCTACATTCTTGCTATTGGTGGTAATGAAGAAGCCGCACGTGTAGCAGGTGTTCCCGTTAAAAAAACTAAAGTTGTCGTGTTTATGATTTCCGGTACTCTCGCCGCGCTCTCTTCTCTTATTTTGGTTGGACGATTAGCTGCTGCTGAGCCAACTATGGGGCAGTTGTGGGAACTTGATGCAATTGCTGCAGCGGCTATTGGTGGCGCTTCGTTAATGGGAGGCAAAGGTTCAATTGTTGGAACCATTATTGGTGCAATTATTTTAGGGTCTCTACGTAACGGGCTCACATTAATGAATGTTCAGGCTTTCTGGCAACTCGGAGCAACAGGTATCATTATCATCTTCGCTATGCTAGTCGATCGAGTTACTCGCGGTAAATAAGGTGGTACCAATGCAAGATGTTAATGCGATAGGGGCGCAAATACGGAGCAGACTATCTAAGTTGACTCCATTAGAAAGAAAAGTCGCCACTGCCATTATGGTTGATGAAACATTCGACCAAACAACACCATTAAAGAAAGTGGCTTTAGTCAATGGTGTTTCTGAAGCCATGATAGTAAAAATAACCAAGAAATTAGAATTTACAGGTTTTAGGAATTTCAGAGAAAACGTAGCTAGGTATAAACAGCTTGAGATTGCAAACCTACATTCTGAAATCCATGCAGATGATTCTACGGTTGAAGTGCTAGAAAAGGTGTTTCGTACAAGTATCCAGGCTATTGAAGAAACAAGCAGTGTCTTAGATGTTAATGCATTAAGTCGAGCGGCAAAAGTTTTGTTCAGTGCAAATTTCATTTGTATCTATGGTGTTGGTGGGTCAAGTTCGGTCGCTAATGACCTTTCGCACAAATTATTAAAAATAGGTATAAAATCGACGGTTTATGACGACTCACATATGATGCTTATGTCCGCAGTTATCATCTCTGAAGATGATGCCGTAGTCGCAATAAGCCATTCGGGTAGCACTAAAACGGTAATTGATCCTAGTACACTTGCCAAAAAGAACGGGGCCAAAGTAATTTCTTTGACTAACTACCCTCAATCCCCGTTAGTGGATACCTCAGACATCGTTTTGCAATCAACCTCACAAGGCTCACATCTACTTGGTGAGAATGCAGCAGCAAGAATCGCGCAACTCAACATTATTGATGCACTCTTTGTGGCAATAGCTCGAGAGGATATTGAAACTGCAGAACAAAATTATAATAAAACACAACAAGCGGTATCACACTTAAGGATGATTTAATTATGGGTATACTTGTACCTGGAAGTTTGCATTACGACATCATGATTGATGTGCCTCATCAACCAGAAAAAGGTGAAACGGTTCTTGGTAGCCGAACGTCATTTAAGTTTGGTGGCAAAGGTGGAAATCAAGCTATTTCTTGTGCTAAACAAGGACAGAAAGTTCGTTTTGTTGGAGCGATAGGCGACGATGCAAACGGATCATACCTAGTATCTGTACTCAAAGATACTGGAGTCGACGTTTCTCATATACAAAAACTACCCGGTTTAACCAGTGGTATGAGTGTTGCTATGACTGACAAAACGGGTGATTATGCAGCGGTCGTTTCTTCTAATACAAATCAACTAATACCACTCGAATTATTCGATGATGAGTCTGTTTGGGCTGATATTAGTATGGTTGTACTTCAAAACGAGATCAACCCTCAAGCGAATGAAAAAGTAGGTAAAAGTGCAAAAAAACGAGGCATAAAAGTGTGTATGAATGCGGCTCCAATTACTGATGCGTATAGCCCTGTTTTCGACCATGTTGACTTAATGGTTGTCAATGCAGTAGAAGCAAGAGACATCTGCGGTATATCTGTCAACGATTTAGATTCCGCAAAAGAGGCGGCTATCGCTCTAACTAAACGGTTTAGCGAAGTAGTAGTAACCGCTGGTGGAGATGGTGTAGCCTATGCCAATGTTAAAGGAACCAATGGTTGTATTCAGGGGAAACGGATCAACCTTGTCAGTACTCACGGTGCTGGCGATTGTTTTATGGGAGCACTGTGTGCTCAACTAAACTCCGGTAAACCTCTAGAACAGGCTTGTTCTTATGCGAATGACATCGCTGCGATACACGTTTCAACACCGTCTAGTTAAGAAAAAGAAGCAGAAATGTTGTCACTCACGATATTTCTTGGTTAACTTGACAGTACCGTTTATACGTTTAGTTCGGTTGTCATGTCGGAGCCTATCTGATTTTTTGGCCATAGGTCGAATTTAAGTCTGCCAGTAATAAGGTGCAAATTATTGCCACTAACGAATTCGACCTAAGTGATAGCTTGGTTAAAACCGCACCTCAACGAATCCGTTCTGACAGATATACAGTAAATGTCGCCCAGTTAATAAAGTTGAGTCACAAAGTTTATTGTTCCAAAACACCGCAGTGCCAACAGTGATCGTGCTGGCACGTCTTTGGACAAAAGCGTGTCAGTATTTTTGATAATTTAGCAATTCATGAATGATTTAGGTATGGAAAAGTTGATTAAGTCACCGTCTAGTTTTGTTGGTGCAGATTAACCCACGACTACGCTTGCCGTGATATTCGTTGCATCTCCGAGAATCTATAGCCGAATCATCACCCCAGAATGTAACTGAACCGTGGTGCGCCAATGCCTTGCTGTGCGGCTTCCAGTTTGTGATTTTGTTCTTCGACTTGCTAATTTCTGACACCTGAAACATCTGTGATAAATGCTCTGATCACTGAATAACAAAAGAGTTCACTGATTTAACTGAATCAAGCTAATTTATTGATGTAAAAGCATTTATAGAGGTAAAGGCGCTATTATGGTAAATTCTGATTAGAAAAGTTACTTGAAGCCCCTAACATGAAAAAAAACTTATTGCTTATAACTTTGTTTTCTTCACTAGCCTTAGCCAATGTTGAAGAAAACAAAGCCGTATTAACACCAAATCAATTATCCGTTGCAATATCACCACTAGAAAGCCAATTGACGGACTTATCAAATGAATTTGATTCACTAGCCAAAAAAAACGACTTACTTGAACAAGAGATTACTTCAGCTTTGTTACATGCTTCATCGGAGATATCCAAAACACACCAAAGTAATAAAGCATTCTCAGATGAATTAAAGGAACAACAAGAAGAACTTTCTTCGCTTGAACATCGTGACGTTGATCTTTCTTTAAGTATGCAAAGAGACGTTTATCCAATATGGGTAAACTTTTTTGCAGTATTTATCAGTATCGTAGGGTCTATTGGAATCTCAGTATGGGTTACAAGAGAGGTTCTAACTAAGACTCTTCAGAATGAAAGTAAAACCCAAGTTGATGCATTGAAAGCCAACTTGGAACAACAAATAGAGTTACACAAGCACACAAATAAGACGAATAGTGACCAGCATAGAGAACAAATCGCATCTCAACTAGCTCAACATTTAGAACAGCTAAAAACTCAATCTAAACTAGCGTTAGGTGAACACAAAGAACACCATAAATTAACTATTGATGGCTTTAGGCAACAGTGGATAAATGACTTTCGAGACAATGTAACTGAGTATGTCAAAGTAATTTTGACGTTATGCCATTTTCATTCTACTGAAAAACCGTTCTTCGATGCTTACAAAGAACTAAAAAAAGCACAAACTTTACTTTCCAATTATAATCAGGAATACAATCGAAAAGTCTATGAGTCAGATTCTTTAGTAGAACGTGCGCGGCTAATTAATATAAAGAAACAAGATGATGAATATGTTTCTCTGATTCATAGACGTATTGACGCTGTGGATAGCTTTGAACTATATAAAAACCATTTCATGCAATACAACACTTTGAAGGGTGAATGTTTAACTATTCAGACAAAACTTTCTCTCATGCTCAAGCCTACTATTTCTTCTTCTGAACCAGATTATAAGGTTAGAAAACTTATAGATGAGATTTATCAGCTTACGTCTAAGCGAGAGGAACGTCGAATTATGGATAGCGATGTAAGGATAATTGAAAATCTAATCGACCATTTAAAATACCACACAAAAGTAATGCTCAAAACTGAGTGGGATCGTATACAGCGCAAAAAGTAACCATCTAAGTAAATACATAACAGTGGCATTTTCAATTAGTGAAAGGGAAGCTTGAAAAAGCAACTTGTCACTGTTTAACATCGTTAACGCATATGTGACTAAATCTTCAAAGTTCACATTATAAAATGTATAACAAACAGCATCAGCAAACGTAAATTGCGTAATATCTCTAAATTGTTTAATGAGATGGTACGTCCCTCCCTTCAGCTAAACTTGAACTGGTTTAGTCTTTAAAGGAAAGTGCCACATGAATAACTCACACATTATCGGAATCGACCTAGGTAAGAACTCTTTTCATTTAGTTGGTCATGACCAAGCTGGACATCAATTATTTAAGAAAAAGCTTACTCGCCAGAAATTACTAGAGTTCTTATCTTTCCATGAGCCTGTAATTATAGCCATGGAGTCGTGTGGCGGGTCTCATTGGCTAGCTAGAAAGTGCGCTGAACTTGGTCATACAGCCAAGCTAATCCCTCCACAATATGTAAAGCCATACGTTAAAACCAATAAAAATGATTTCATCGATGCTGATGCTATCGCAGAGGCAGCTTCACGGCCAACAATGAGGTTTTCTTCAGCAAAAACCGAATCAGCTCAAGTGGTATCTACCATTCGGAAAATTCGCAGCGGATATATTAGAGAGCGCACCGCTTGTATGAACCGAATAGGATCTATCCTTCTTGAGTTCGGGATAAGTTTGCCAAAAGGGCACGCTAGTATGAAAGGTTTATTCCAGTGGTTGGTAGATAAGAATCAACACCTTCCTCCTCTAATCATCTTTGAATTGAGTGAGCTACATGAACACTATCAGAACCTCAATGAACGTATAGACTCACAAGCAGACAAGGTCGAGAGAATTCTCGCTGACAATGAGCAAGTAAAACAATTACAGACTGTTCCTGGTATTGGCCCAGTTATCGCTAGCGCTTGTATATCAACTGTCGGTAATCCAAATGACTTCAAAAACGGGCGAAATTTCGCTGCATGGATCGGGCTTGTTCCTGTTCAATATTCTACGGGTGGCAAGTCAACGCTACTTGGGATATCAAAACGAGGAAATAAAGAACTGAGAACGCTATTTATCCATGCCGCAAGGTCAATTTTATGGAGAGATAAGTCGGTCGAAAAATATTTTGGTTCATGGCTTATTGAGCTTAAGAAACGAAAACCTTTTAACGTGGCCGTGGTAGCACTAGCCAACAAGATAGCCCGTATAGCGTGGGCAATTTTAGTCCATAAAAAATCTTTTGAAATAAGAACATAATCAGAATTTGCAATGAGAATTAAAGATGACACAACGGTTAGACCACCAGACTGAAGACCTGTTGCCCCAAACAGCAACTTAAAATGCTTTTCGTTTTGTGAGGACAGTCTGGCGCACACCTCATCATAGAGCTGAGACTAATGACAGTCTCTAATAGACTCTGAATATATTAGCGCAAATCAGCTCGTTATTTTTAACTCTACTTGCAATAACGGGACGTACCATATATTGGGGCAGAAATGAGTCAGCGACGATCTCAAAGACTCGAAAATGGACAAAATCGAGTCTGTGACTTTGGTAAATCACCACTTAGCGGATAATCTTAGATATTGCAAATCCTCTTATCGATTAGCTAAAGTAACTCATCCATTCCAGTTCGATAACAGGTTGATATTGTCTCTTGATAGCATGAGAGGCATTACCAGAAATACAGATAAAATGTCTTGTAGAAACATCGGTTATACCGGCCGACTGACACACGTTCTAACAGCATTGGTGGTGTATTTTGACCTTTCGAAAAAATTACCACCAAGCCTGCTATTGGACTTAAACCTACTGTTTCAGAACCAAAAATCAACGAATATCAGTCGGAAACATGATAGTCGCGTCCTAGTATTAGCTCCACTAAGTTGTCAACACTCACATCCTGTACTGGCACCTCCAGTTTATCTTGACGATCTAAGATATAGTCAGGAACTGGCTTCGGAGTGGGGATTACCTCCCTAGGAAGCTGCGAAAGCATGTTCTCACTCTTTGCCTTTAGGTTCTCATATCCCAAGTGATCTGCTAACTTGATGAGTTCTTCTAGCATTGCTTCGTGCATCATCCATACGAACGCACGTTTATGTTTCTGGCGAATGAGATTGAAATTCTCCTCTGTTCCTACCTTTTCTGGGTCTATTTCTGCTTTATACGCATCAGGATCTTCCAGCACGATCCGTTGCCGGTATATCACAAGCATTCTGCTATAGTCTCTCACTACTGCGGTTAGGTCTTCTTCACTGGGTGGAGATTTCTCTGTTAGCCTTTCTGGGTTCAAGCGTACCGGCATGAAGAACTGGAAATCGATACCAGATAGAAACAACATAGTGTCAGCTACCATGGCGTGTAGTTCGGCTGTAGGAAAACCTCCGCGTGCAATAGCCAGTCTTTCATCCTTGGATAGAGTAACTAAGTAGTTTTCCCCTAAGTTCAAAGACAAGTACTCGTAGAGGTGTTCCGGTTTCAGTTCGATATCTACTTCAGGAAACCCGATAAGACTACGCCCTAGCTTGTTGTTTTCTTTTACGAACGGAGTAAGATCAAACTCACTATATAGTGCTGCACGACATGATGAACTCGCCAATGCAGTAAAGAAGTCACGACGTGAGTTCTCATCTGGATGCTCTAGAGCTGCCTCTAAAAACTCACCAAGAACCCTCTTGAACTGTAACGTACAGAGTCCGCCAGTGTGCACTACTGCCATGTTAATGAAACGAACCATGGCATCAATAGCTCTCCTAGTGCCATTTTCTATATCACTATGAGTCAACACTTGAATACACTCAGCTATATTCTCAAACAATTGAGCGGCATTAAATAACTCATCATCCTGACATACTTGATCGAAGAGACTGGTGTATACACTACACTGCACCCCATAAGGGTCTTTACTACATATATAGTCTCGTAAATAATTCTCTATGCGCTGCAGCTCTTCATAAGACATCGAAGGAGCTATCTCCATCATTTCTTTCTCACGCATATCACGCCAATTATCAATGGTAACAAAAGAATCACGACGCGGTCTGTGTAGGATAAAGGTTGGAGTGATATCGAGTAACGCATCCACGCTGGGGTATTCTTCTTGAAAGATATGGCCCCAAGGATTTGAGAATTTTTCGTGAAAAACTGTTGAACCAGAAATATTGAAGCTTATTGAGTTTGAATGTGAGTATGGTTTACCATTATTTCCAGTGAAAGGTTGTTCCCAAGCAGGAAAAGCTGATTGAATTTGGTTTCCTCTGAGTTGTATTCGCAACTTTATAGTCTTTAGAGGGGCATTCACCAAAGCGTACCCATAAAGTACTCCAGCTCCTTGTTCTGATGTTGGGTAATTAGAATCATCGTTATCAATATTATCAAAGGCTTCGGTGAGGATCTTGATAATATCATCTTCTGTGTATCCTACAGGGTATAGCGTCTTCCAAAGGTACCCTGATTTATAATAGTTGTCAGGTTGCATAGTTATTCTAGCTGCGCTACCCGTAAATAACTGTCGGGGAATTTTTAAAGTAATAACTCCGTTCTGAAGTTCTCGAGCGAAGAACCAATCGTCATGCCTATCAACATCGTATTCAAGAAGGTGCGCGATGTTTGTATGGTGCGATAGTAAGTTCTCCCAACCGTCCAAGGTGTGAAGTCCACCAGAGAGAACTACTTCGGTCGTTCTAACACCTTGTGAACTTACCGGTCTAATTGCAGTATCACCGGAAAAAATATGTTTGAGAGCAGACTCAGTTAACTCATACTCTCCTTTCTTCCCGAAGCGAATAGGGTACACCTTTGACATTGTCACTCTCTCACCTATCTTAAATAGTTCTTTTTTTGAACGTAAGAGCTCTCGCAGTTGCTTACGTATTTTTTTCATCCTGATCTTAGAACCAACTCGCCCCATTAGCATCACCTTCACGTATATTCCTACGTCAAAGATACACATTTAAAACTCTAATGTAGAGACCTGACAGGGAAAAATCCCAAGGCGATATAGCAGATCTTGCGTGTTACAACGCACTATTTTTTATATTAAAACTTGCTGATTCTCTATAACGTCTTCAGATGCGTAACAAACTTTTGTCGGGTGGACGACACTTGTTACCAAGTGCCGTCTCCCTAAGAACCCAGCGTGCAACTTTCACTGCACTAGGCTCAAGCCTCCACAAAGGCATCAAATGATACCCAGCAACTTATAACGCAGTCGGGACAGGCTCTTTCCAAGAGTTACGCGCTAGCCTTTTAGACTTTCTCTTTGCCAAGTACTCTTGGTATTGAGGGGCAAATGGTGTCGCTGCACTTCGGATTTTCACATGCCTTTCTATCGGCACTTTGGCTATTTGGAAGAGATCGAACTGGCAATCCATATCCATGATCTTCTGCCAACCGTGAAACTGCCATTGGCCTTTACGGTTGATGAAGTAATTTTAGGGCGATCCAACTTTTAGACTTTGTTGGATGACGCCTTTTAGCCCAGTGCCATAACGTATGGAATAGCTTGTGACCGACATATCCGAATACCTGTTTAGCCACGCAATGTCGATAATAGTTCGACCCCCCCTGAGTTTCGGATTTATCAGTTTGATAAGATCATTCACTGGAAGGGTTACGTGCTTTTTGATGAGTTCACGCAGATTACTTAAGAACATCAACGTATTGGATTTACTCGGCTTAATGAGCAGTTTCCCTTTGTATTTTCTGTGGTTGAACCCAAGAAAGTTAAAGCCATCGTTGATGTGGGTGATATGCGTTTTCTCTTCGGATAGTGTCAAGCCTCTTTCTGCTAAGAAGTCAGCAATCAACGGTTTGATATCGTTCTCTAGCACTTCCTTTGAAGCGCAAGTGACGACGAAATCGTCGGCATATCCAATAAAGTTAGCTCTTGCTCCTTTTTTGAGAGCGGTAGACTTAATTTGCTGTTCGAGACCAGAGAGCGTCATTAACATCAAGGTTGGGGATATAATCCCACCTTGAGGCGTGCCTTCATCAGTGTCGTAAAACAGCCCTTTGTCTACAAAACCAGACTTCAACCATTGTTCCAACATACGTTTATCGATAGCAACATTGTCCATGAGCCATTGATGTCCGATTTTGTCGAAACAGGCTTTTATATCCCCTTCAAGAACCCATTGCGCTGAACGCTTTTGACTCAAGCAAATAAAACACTGCCCGATAGCATCAGCGGTACTGCGTTTTGGTCGAAAGCCGTAACTGTTAGGGTCTGCAAGGCATTCCGACACGGGCTCTAACGCTAATAGGTGAAGCGCTTGTTGCGCTCTGTCTATCATACATGGGATACCCAGTGGTCGAAGTTTGCCATTCTTTTTGGGGATGTAGATACGCTTGAGTGGTCTAGCTTGATAAGCCTTTCGACTCAATTGATTCACTGCTTTCATACGGCGTCCATCTGTATTCCAGATGACACCGTCTATTCCAGACGTTTTACTGCCTTTATTTTGTGATACTCGCTTAACAGCAAGAAGCTTTGCTGAACGAGAATGAGTCAATATCCACTGCAACGCTTTCACTTTGCCGTGTTTACCTTCTCGTGTTGCCTTTGCGATACGCATCTGAAGCTTTAACACATGCAACTCAATGGGTTTCCAGTCGATTGACTACCATTGGGCGCTGTCAGGAGAGGCACTAATCTCGGTTGAAATCATCATTTGCATTTCTCCTTGAATAAAGTTCTTCAAATTCTCTCGCAACGGGAGACCAGTCAGAAGTGGGCTCACTTTCGTGATCAGACACAAGTCTGTATCTGCATCGTTACAATGCAGCCTTCGCTTTTTCCAACCTCCTCTACCTGCACCACTATCGGCCACAGAGGCTTTCCCATAGGGAGTGATACAGGCTTACCCTGTTCCGTATGTTAGGTAAATGTCAGCTTAGATGCCCACTCTAGTGCGGAGAGTACTCTGATCACGAAAGGGCAATGCCCAACTCCTTTCCGACTCTCATTGCCATTTTGGCCACAGCGTATAACGCACCTGTCGGGTGGACGACACTTGTTACCAAGTGCCGTCTCCCTAAGAACCGTACGTGCAACTTTCACTGCATACGGCTCAAGCCTCCACAAAGGCATCGTTTGATACCCAGCAACTTATAAAGCAGTTAAAACAGGATCGTTCCAAGAGTTGCGAGCTTTCCTTTTGAATTTTCTCTTCGCCAAGTATTCTTGGTGCTGAGGGTCAAATGGCGTTGCGGCACTTCGGATTTTCACATGTCTTTCTATTGGTACTTTGGCTATTTGAAATAGATTGAACTGACAATCCATATCCATGATCTTCTGCCAACCGTGAAACTGCCACTGGCCTTTTCGGTTGATGAAGTACTTATGGGTGACCCAATTTTTTGATTTAGTTGGGTGACGCCTAACAGCCCAGAGCCATAATGCTTGGAATAGTTGGTGCCCGACATATCCGAAAACTCGTTTGGCAACACAGTGGCGATAGTAATTCGCCCATCCCCGTATTTTGGGATTTATCATTTTGATAAGGTTATTTACTGGGATCGTTGCGTGAGCTTTGATGAGTTTACGTAAGTTACTTAAGAATGACAGTACGTTGGTTTTACTCGGTTTTATGAGTAGCTTCCCTTTGTATTTTCTGTGGTTGAACCCTAGAAAATCAAATCCATCATTAATATGAACTATGCGTGTTTTTTCATCGGAGAGTGTTAGACCTCTTTCTATTAAGAATTCAGCAATCAATGGTTTTATATCGTTCTCTAATACATCCTTTGATGTACAAGTGACAACGAAGTCATCAGCGTATCCAATAAAGTTAGCTCTTGCTTTCTTTTTAAGAGCCAAGGACTTTATTTGTTGTTCAAGCCCTACGAGAGTCATTAGCATCAAGGTTGGAGAAATTATTCCACCTTGTGGCGTACCTTCGTCAGTACGATAAAACAACCCCTTGTCAATAAAACCAGACTTCAGCCATTGTTCCAACATACGCTTATCTACAGCGATGTTATCAAGAAGCCACTGATGCTCGATTTTATCAAAACAAGATTTAATATCTCCTTCAAGAATCCATTTAGCCGCCTTCTTTTGAGCCAAACATAAGAAACACTGCGCTATTGCATCAGTGGTGCTGCGATTTGGTCTAAATCCGTAACTATTTGGGTCTGAGATTGTTTCTGAGATAGGCTCCAATGCAAGGAGGTAGAGCGCTTGTTGCGCTCTATCAGTCATGCAAGGAATACCAAGTGGTCGAAGCTTACCGTTCTTTTTAGGGATGTAGATTCGCTTGAGTGGTTTAGCTTGATAAGCTTTCCGACTCAATTGATTCACTGCTTTCATGCGACGCGCATCTGTATTCCAGATGACGCCATCTATTCCAGGCGTTTTACTACCTTTGTTTTGAGATACTCGCTTAACAGCAAGAAGTTTTGCTGAACGCGAGTGAGTCAGTATCCATTGCAACGTTTTCACTTTACCGTGTTTACCTTCTCTAGTTGCCTTTGCGATACGCATTTGAAGCTTTAAGACACGCGCCTCCACAGCCTTCCAGTTAATGGATTGCCATTGTGCACTGTCAGAAGATGCACTAATCTCGTTCGAAATCATCATTTGCTTTTCTTCCTTAATAAAGTTCTTCAAACTTTCTCGCAACGGGAGACCAGTTGGAAGTAGGCTCACTTTCGTGATCAGGTATATTCCTGTATCTGCGTCATTACAATGCAGCTTTCGCTTTCTCCAACCTCCTTTACCTGCATCACTATCGGCCACAGAGGCTTTCCCAGAGGGAGCGATACAGGCTTACCATGTTCCGTATGTCTCGTAATGTCAGGGGAGATGCCCACTATAATGCGAAGAGTATTTCGATCACGAAAGAATACATTCAAATTTCTTTCCTACTCTCGTTGCTTATTTAGCTACAGCGTCTAAACCACTTCCGCTGCTTGTGAAATTACGCATCTGACGTGGATTCACTTCTGTTCATCATACTGACTCCCTAGCACTTACCCGATTTATGTGGTTATCAGGAGGAGCGTCCTCTCACGATTCAGTTCCCGCCTATTAGATAGACTTTGTTACATTGTCAGGCTCGCTTCTTTATTCAGAGCCATAGGGTCATTTGGTGATACAAATGGTTCGCTCTTTTCGTGGCGAACAACGATTCATACGACTTCATGTCGCACTAAATGGATTCACATTCGTTCATCATACTGACACCCTAGCACTTACCCGAATTGTGGTTTTCAGGAGGAACGTCCTCTCACGATTTCGTTCCCACTCAGCCTAACGACCAAGTTTCGTTACATTGTCGGATTCGCTGCTTTATTCAGAATCCTAGGGTCATCTGGTGATACAGATGGTTCACTCTTTTCGTGGTGAACAACGCTTCATACGACTTCAGGTCGCACGGGCAGAAATGAGTTTGGCAACATCGCCTCTGTTAGATTCCAATCAGCAAAGAAAGCACTACCTCTATAAGTGCGTATTTCGGAGCATTGCGATCACCTATTTCGGCATTATTCGATCACCTGTTTCGGTTTAAACCGATCGCTCATTCCGCAATAATCCGATCACTTTAGCCCAAACTCCGAAATGGGCGATCGGAATAGCGAAATCACTGATCGGATACTCCGAAACCCTCCCTTTTTCTCTTTTAAATCAACCAGTCGCTATCCTTGTTAGTAGTCGTATACAACTAGGAAGTGATGATGCCAAAAAAGAGAACACCAATGACAAAAATTAAAGAGGTTTTACGCCTTAAATTCGAGTGCGGATTGTCATACAGAAATATCGCTTCCTGCCTGAAAATTGGTTGTGCGACCGTATCTGAAATCATCAGCCGTTTTAATCAAAGCCAAATAGGTTGGCCGCTCCCTGATAGCTGTTCAGATACAGAGTTAACCAATGCGCTTTATCACCCTAAAGGAGCGAATAAAACCAAAGCGATGCCAAACTTCGCTAACTGTTGTACGGAACTAAAAAGAAAAGGCATGACGAAACTGCTGTTGTGGGAAGAATATTACGAGCAATATCAGGAGCGAGCCTACGCTTATACTCAGTTCTGTGAACATTACATGCGTTGGTTAAAAAAGCAGAAGCGTAGCATGCGACAGACCCACATCGCAGGTGACAAACTGTTCATTGATTACTGTGGCCCAACGATCCCAGTCGTTAACCCTGACACAGGAGAGAGCCGTCATGCCCAGGTTTTTGTTGCCACTCTTGGTGCATCCAATTATACCTACGTGGAAGCAAGTGAGAGTCAAAAACTAGAGCACTGGCTGGAAGCCCATGCCAATGCCTTCGAGCACTTCGGCGGGGTTCCAAGGTTGTTAGTCCCTGATAACCTGCGTTCGGCTGTCACTAAGCATGACCGCTATGAACCTCAGCTCAACGATAGTTACCAGAAGCTATCTAACCATTACCAGACGGCTGTCATGCCTGCTCGACCATACAAACCTAAAGACAAAGCAAAAGCTGAAAATGCAGTGCTCATTGTTGAGCGTTGGATAATGATGCGGCTACGACACAATACCTTCCACACGTTCAAAGAGTTAAACCTAGCCATCCGTGAACTAATGAATGACTTGAACCAAAGGGAAATGAAACAGTTAGGAGCCAGTCGTCAGGCACTGTTCGAGCAGTTAGATAAACCAGCACTGAGGCCACTTCCAATCCAACGTTACATCTATACCGAAACTAAGCGGGCAAAAGTTGGGCCTGACTACCACATAGAGTACAGAAAACATTACTACTCTGTGCCTCACCAGTTAGTGGGACAACATGTTGAACTGGAAGCCACTTCTCGCTTGATACGCATTTATTATCAAGGAAACCTAGTCTCACAACATCCATGTAGCCTAAAAGAACGAGGGATAAGCACTTACCCCGAACACATGCCCAGCAACCATCGGTATCAGAAATGGTCTCCTGATCGGTTATTGCGCTGGGGAGAACATATTGGTGCTGCTATTCGTGAAATGGTGAATGTTCAACTGATGAAAAAGGCACACCCTGAACAAGCTTATCGCAGCTGCCTTGGCTTATTGAACCTGAGTAAAAAGTATGGTGATGTTCGTCTAGAGCAAGCCTGTAAGGATGCGCTTTTAATCAATAAACCCTATCTTAAGTTCGTCAAAAACTTGTTAGTAAATCATCGGGAAGGCCAACTCTCATCAGAAACTCAAACTACACCCAACATAAAGCACAGTAATGTTCGTGGCCCTGACTTTTACCACTAGGAGTACATAATGAACCAGATAAATGAACAACTAAAAGCACTTCGCCTTGGTCATGCAGCACAAGCTTTAGAGCAGCAACGTGAGCAGCTATCCACTTACGCAGAGCTAGCGTTCGAAGAAAGGCTAAGCTTACTTCTAGAGAGTGAATTACTTAACCGTAACCAAACTAAAATCCAAAGGCTCAAGCGACAAGTAAAGCTAAGAGTAGATGCGCAGGCAAAACCTATATCGCTTGCGCTTTATCGGGTCAGGCTTGCGAGCAGCAACATAGCGTTCGATATTACCGTTTGAGTCGCTTACTGGATGATCTAAGTTCAGGCCGTCTTGACGGCACATATCAAAAACAACTACTGGCACTGTCGAAAAAAGGCTTACTCATCCTCGATGACTGGGGAATGGAAAAGCTCACACAGGATCATGCAGGTCATTTACTGGAGTTACTTGAAGACAGGTATCAGGTCCGCAGCACGATTATGATAAGCCAACTTCCTGTAAAAGAATGGTACAACATGATAGGAAACGCCACGGTTGCTGATGCTGTTTTAGACCGATTAATCCATAACAGCCACCGACTGGAACTAGGGGGGAGAATCAATGAGAAAACTGGCGCAATCCGATCAGTTAGAGTAAAACTAGAGGTAGAGAAAAGCGGTAGGGTCAGATGATCGGATTAAACCGAAACGCCCGATCGGAATCGCCGAAATACGCAATAAGAATAATGCTTTAGTTCAGTTAACCCTTACAACCGTAGATATTAACCACTAAGATAGATGTTACACTTTCAAGGATACATATCAAACTACCAACACAGGCGGTTTCTGCAATAAATCTGGAAAGATACAAAGGGAAAGGTATTAGAGCCTTGTCCAGAAAAACCGACTTTTTAGTGTTTTTTTCCTAAAAATGCTAGGCTAACTATACCACTTTCCGGAACTTTCACTACAGGCAACAGCTCTATTTTTACCTGTCATTAAATCATTTATGCCCCAATAAATGAGCCAGAGAGGGATTGAACATGCTTTATCAATCTTTTGAATTTGACTTATATTTCCTCATGCAAGAATAGGCAAAAATGTCTACTGGAGTCTGGGCATTCCAAGATTGGTTAACTTAGTGTCTAGTCTTGATGGTGCAGATCAAATAGCTTGTAGTTAATTTTGACAATAAAGATTGATCAATTTTAAACACGTTTTTGGACACAAAACCTTCTTAGAGTAATCACTTAAATTAGAAAAATACAGATAACTTTTGATATCGGAAAGTCACTTCGTGAAATATCCAGTTCTGCTGGTACGGATTAGAAACCGCAATGTATCTAGTTAAACAGTTGCTTGGTGGCCGTTTAAGTTTAAGAAATTACAATGCACAGGTGGGGGGAACTTGCGCCATGATCAAAGCGTTGAATAAGCTTAGTGGGTTAGGTATGCCTATAACTTGTCGTATTGGCTAATAAGCACGCGAAATGGGACGACTCTGTCTCTAGACTGAATTACGCAACAAAGCAGTTCTAGGGCTATAAAATGCGTAAACATCCCTTACCCTAGCTATTGCATGGATTTAGTCATTAAATGCTTAGGCCGGTTATGAAGAACGTTGAGCTTTTATCTATTAGGCATCAAAAAATGAAAGGTCACAATGACAAAATTAAAGCACTCAGCAGCACCAAACACACAGGGTTAATATTGGTGAGTATTGTACCAATACAGTATACTATTTAAATAATACTCACATAATTACGAATATCCAAAAAAAATGCCAATCAATAAATTGATTGGCATTTATCTTTATGTTGGTAACCATATAAGAAACAACTATCTTTTATGGCATTAATCCATCAATGCCTTCATACCTTTTAGCATATCTTCAGCGATGGTGTAGTGGTCAGCTTCCCACAGTTGGTCATTTAGGAACTCACCAGAATAGAAGCCTTCGTAGCCTGTGCTGCGGATTGCATCAACCCACTCTTTCAGTGGAATATCGCCTTCGCCGACAATTACACCACGAAGTTCTTTTTCATCGACCCAAGGCTGACCTACATCAGGGCGAGAACCATCCGCAATATGTACGTTGTAGATAAGTTCTTTATCAATGCGAGCCATCTCTTCAGGTGTTGCACCACGACACGCCCAAAAGTGCCAAGTATCTAGGATAAAGCCAAAGTTATCACGACCAACAGCATCGTATAGGCGGCAGTAATCATCCAGAGATGAGATAGGGCACCAAGCTGCGCCTTCATACTGAAAACGAATACCGTGCTCTGCACCAATATCAACCATATGACGGATATTTTGCGCAGTCAGGCGAATGTTGTCTTCTTTAGAAAAACCATTCAATGCTTCAAATGCGTTTAGCTGGATTGTTGGGCAACCAATCTCTTTTGCAAATTTAGACAGCACTTCTACTTCATTGAATATACGCTTTTGCATCTCTTTATCTGGCGCTTCACAGTGGCCAATAATATCGATAGCTGATGGTGCGATACCTGCAGCATCCATATGTGCTTTGAAATCTTGTGCTGTAAAGCCAGCATTGATGTAGCGCCAAAGCTTTTCAGTGTGGATTTCTAGGCCTGTGTACCCAGTTTCTTTTGCTAAACGGATATCACTAACAATATTTCCGTGTAGAGAGCACATACCATGTAATGCAAATTTCATATTCATATCCTTTCTTATAAACCAAGTATCTTCATTTACTGAATAGCATACAATGCGATGGAAAATATTTTTTGCTTAATGTCTCACTTTTCAATAAAATCAAACGAAAGATGAAAATCTTGTTGTTATATTACCCTCAACTCCTGATCTTGAAGGGGTTTAACTCTCGGCGTAATGAAAATTATTTTTCAATTACGTGTTTTGGGTCACCATGTTGTTAGTTTATTGAGGAATTGTTATGTTTAATATCGCGCTATTTGGTACAGGTCGTATTGGTAAAGTTCATGCGGAAATTATCGACAGCCATCCTGAAATTAATCTTTACTCTGTCATTGACCCATACCTACTAGGTGCAGAAAGCATTGCGCTGAAATATCAAGCGGTGATCCAGTCGATTGAAGAAGCAATGACAGATGAGAATGTACATGCTGTATGTATCGCATCAGCAACGGATACACACGCAGACTTAATCGAGCTAGCAGCCAAAAATGGCAAAGCTATCTTCTGTGAAAAACCAATTGACCTATCTTTGTCTCGCATCCAAGAGTGCTTGGCTGTAGTAAACGAATTTAAAGTACCGTTCTTGGTTGGTTTTAACCGTCGTTTTGATCCTAACTTCAGTTACGTAAAAGAACAGTTCAGTCAAGGTAAGATTGGTAAAGCAGAGTCATTGGTAATCACTTCTCGTGACCCACTTCCACCACCAGCAGAATACTGCAAAGTATCTGGCGGAATGTTCCGTGACATGAGTGTTCATGATCTAGATATGGCTCGTTATATGATTGGTGAAGAACCAATTTCAATTACAGTACACGCATCTTGTGTTGTAGATGCCGCAATTGGTGAAGCCGGTGATGTAGATACAGCAACTATCGTGCTTGGTTTTCCATCGGGTGCAAGCGCAACCATTATCAATAGTCGCCGTTCTGGTTATGGCTATGATCAGCGCCTTGAACTACACGGTGAGAAAGGCCTACTGAAGGTCGATAACCAAACTGAAAATCTTGTCCAATACTGGGGTGAACAAGGCTGTACAGGTACTAACCCAGAGTTCTTCTTCCTTGAACGTTACAACAATGCCTATATCGCAGAATGGAAACACTTTGCTGACATCCTAGCGGGACGCACTGAACCATGCTGTAGCGGCATTGATGGTCAGATAGCCTTACAACTAGCGGAAGTAGCAGAAGAAGCTGCACGTACTAAGAAGACCATCACCCTAAATTTGGTAAAAAGCGAGTGCACTGAGAAAGTAGCTGAGCTGACGGACTAATCCCCCTAAGCAACATCGTGAAGCGAGACTATGGGGCATGCACTATTGACGGCCCCATAGGTAATAAAATAATGAAAACAAACATGCTCTTGGCCTACTTAAAGATGCTGAGAATAAAGCTAAATTGTGGAGCAAATTGAATTATGAATACTATCCGCCTAACCACTTCTCAAGCTCTGGTTAAATTCTTGAATCAACAGTACATCGAAGTAGATGGTAAAGAAGAAAAATTCGTTCACGGCGTATTTACTATCTTTGGTCACGGTAACGTGGTTGGTCTTGGCCAAGCACTAGAGCAAGATGCAGGTGAGCTTATCGTTCACCAAGGCTGTAACGAGCAAGGCATGGCTCAAATCGCGGTAGGCTTTGCTAAGCAGCAGAAACGCAAGAAAATTTATGCGGTAACATCTTCTGTAGGCCCTGGTGCTGCAAACATGGTAACAGCAGCGGCAACAGCTACAGCTAACCGCATCCCTGTACTATTACTACCTGGCGACGTATTTGCTACTCGCCAACCTGACCCTGTAATTCAACAGGTAGAGCAGTTCCACGATTACTCAGTAACCACCAATGATTGCTTCCGCCCTGTATCTAAGTTCTTCGATCGTATCTTACGTCCAGAGCAACTAATGACAGCGATGATCCATGCAATGCGTGTACTGACTGATCCAGCTGATACAGGAGCTGTCACTATTTCATTACCGCAAGATGTACAAGGTGAAGGCTATGACTTCCCTGAGTCTTTCTTTGCAAAACGTGTTCACCGTATTGAGCGCCGTCCTGCAACTTCTGCGATGATTCAAGATGCAGTTGAACTAATGAAAGGCAAAAAGAAACCTATGCTTGTATGTGGTGGTGGTGTTCGTTATTCAGAAGCACACGAAGCGTTTGCTGCATTTGCTGAGAAGTTCAATATCCCATTCGGTGAGACTCAAGCGGGTAAATCAGCAGTAGTATATGACCACGAACTGAATTGTGGTGGTATCGGTGCAACTGGCGCAATGGCAGCTAACCTACTCGCTAAGGAAGCAGACGTTATTATCGGTGTAGGTACCCGTATGACTGACTTCACAACGGCTTCTAAATCTCAATACCAAAACAAAGACGTTGATTTTATTAATATTAACGTAGCGTCTTACGATGCATATAAACTTGATGGTACTCGTATTGTTGCCGATGCACGTGAAGGTCTAAATGCACTGTCAACGGCGCTTGAGGAAATTGGTTACCAGTCTGGTTACACCGACGAAATCTCTGATGCGAAGCAACGTTGGACAGCAGAGCTTGCTCGCATTGATAACGTAACTTACGAGAATGTCGAGTTTACTCCAGAAATCTCAGGTCATGTTGATAACAGCTTACTGGATGAGTACTCTGCAATTTTAGACTCTAAGCTATTACAAACTCGCGTTCTTGGTATTCTGAATCAAGAGCTTGAAGATGATGCAATAGTTGTTGGCGCAGCAGGTTCTATTCCTGCAGATCTACAACGTGTATGGCGTCCAAAACAACCAGATACTTACCATATGGAGTTTGGTTACTCTTGCATGGGCTATGAAATTGCAGCGGCAGTCGGCGCTAAAATTGCACGCCCAGATCAGCCTGTATACGCCTTCCTTGGTGATGGCTCATATATGATGCTCCACTCTGAAATCCAGACCGCAATTCAAGAAGGTATCAAGATTAACATCGTATTATTTGATAACATGAGCTTTGGTTGTATCAACAACCTGCAGATGAGCCAAGGCATGGGTAGCTTCGGTACTGAAAACCGTCATCGTGATCCGAAAACAGGCAAACTAACGGGTGATCCTGTACCAGTGGATTTTGCTAAAAATGCGGAAAGCTACGGTTGTGTGACTTACACAGCTCGCACAGAAGAAGAACTGATTGCAGCACTAGCTGATGCTAAGAAGCAAACAGTATCAACTTTGATTGATGTGAAAATCTTACCTAAAACCATGACGCACGGTTATGAGTCATGGTGGCGTGCAGGTACGGCACAAGTAGCAGACAAACCTGAAATAGAAGCTGCTGCTGCTAATATCAAAGAGGTGTTAAGCACTGTTGCTCGTCCGTACTAATCTCGTTTATTGAAGTCCTCTAAGGTATTGGGGGGCAACAAACAAAGAATCCTCATTGCTCGTTTAAGTGCAATGAGGATTCTTATTTTAGGAGGAATGGTGTGGTAGTGTGCAACCTAGAAATAGAAAGTAATGCTTATTCAATTATGGTGTTTTGACACATCAAACTCACTGCCAAACTCTGTGTTAAATAGATAGAAGAGCTCAATGAGCGAAAGCCCATTAGGTTACCTTCTTCAACAACAAAACAAACATCGGTCTTTTTACCAATTTCGTTAATGTGAGAATCACTGATCACAATAGAAGGTACATCTTTCCCTTTAGCCAATTCGATCACCTCAGTGGTCTCGGGAGCATAAGGAGTAAAGGTAACGGAAAATAGTACATCTTTACTATTCATTGCTCGGGTAAGCGGTTTGAGCATCCCCCCAGCATCATCCAACAACACCACACTCTTGTCAGACTTCATCAACGCATACCAAAAGTAAAACGCGACAGGAAAAGCACGACGAGTACCGTGAATATAAATAGTTTCAGCGTTATTGAGCATGTGTAATGCGCGATTGAGTTTATCTGCTGACACTGAATGCTGCAGGTTTTTCATTGCTTCTAGGTTAGCGTCACCAAAACTCTTAAAGATATCGAGTGAGCTTTTACTAGAAAGATCGTTATAGATATATGCTTTTTTAATGCGATTTTCATACTCGACAGGGATATTAAAGAAGTGATCTTTAAATAGGATTTGCATCTCACTAAAGCCAGAAAAACCCATAGTATTAGAAAAGCGACTTAAGGTAGAAAGTGGAACATTGGCTTTTTCAGCAATCACTGTCATCTTCTCAATTGCAATCACCATTGGCTCTGCAAGAATAAAGTCAGCAGTTTGCTGCAACCTAGCGCTCAAGCTGTCATATTTCTTGGCGATCAACTCTTTTAGCAGGTCAAGATCTTGTGGTTGCTTATTTTCTGCCATTTTTGCCTTTCCTGTCTCTTTAATTCGATAAGCTGTATGATAAAATTTTATCGAACCAACTGTGCATTTAACACTTTATCGACAAATATTTAAAATAGAACAAGTTTCATAACTTGTTGAGCTTGTATAACAACAATTTTGCTGAATGATACAGCTAAAAAAGCATACGTGTATAGAAAATAATTTTCACAATCAACTCTGAATGCAGATCATGGGTTTTAGATGTGAACCGTATTACCTTCCTTAGAAAAGAGGGTTTAATCTCTAATCGTTCAAATAACCAACAACAACGGGGTGTGAAATGCTCGATAAAATGGCCTTTTTTGTTTACGTAATCCGCACCGGTTCAATATCGTCAGCAGCTAGGCAATTTAATATTTCGGTCTCAGCGGGTAGTCGCTTGCTACAAGATCTCGAACAGCATTTTAGTACCACTTGATGTCGCCGCTCTAATCGTTTATTGGAAGCAACACAGGCTGGGTAAACACTCTACGAGGAGTTTCCCCATTAGTGGATAATGCCGAGCGGATAAGCCGTAAGCTAGAAGGGTTTCAGGAAACAGAAAAAGGTCACATCAAGATTGCATGTACACCTGTCTACGCCAACCATTTCTTAATGGATCAAATTGCAAAGTACAGAAAAATGAACCCACAAGTGACTTTCAATATTAACGTCACCCCATGGGCGCTCGATCATGCAACCACTAACGATTTAATGATAACCGCAAATGCTAGCTTTCGAGGTTATAGGGAAAAAGACTTACTCTTGGTCAAACGTGAATTAATACAATGTCCCTTTGTGGTCGTGGCTTCACAGGAATATCTGCTCGAAAACTCCGAACTACAGCACCCTGATGAGTTGCAGCACCATGCGTGTCTTGTCGCCACAACACTTACAGGAAGCAATGATTGGATCTTTAGGCAAGGACTGGACAACTTGGTCCTTAAAGTTCCTAAGGCCATAGAAGTGAATGATAGCGACTTACTGCTCACTTCTAAAGTAGAGGCACAACCGGCTTAACAGACTAGAGTTCTAAACCCGTCCAAGCCCACAACATCTGTTGTGGGCTTTTTTGTTCACATAGGGTACAGTTTTACCCTGTTTACCCTGCTTAGACTGGTTTTGTTATTAGGTCATCTTTCTTAGAAGCGTCATCGAGTGGCTCTTCGTCAATCATGCCTTTAGATTTCATTTCAGCCATAATATTTGAGTAATTCTTGTCTAGCTGGTAGCGCCACATGAAAAATACGATTGCAGTCCAAGATAGTGCGATACCCCAAACATACATGTTATTTGTCATTTGAACTGCGCTTGGAATCTCTTTCTCTAGACCTGTAAAGCCAGAGCTTCCCATTAACCAACCGATTACTGCAGACGACACACCACCACCAACTTTCTGACCGATAGTAAATGCAGAGAAAACAACAGCCTGAAGACGAATGCCTGTTTTCCAATGTCCGTAGTTCACTACATCCGCCATCATTGTAAACATCAGGCCAAACAATGGTGCTTGTCCTAGACCACGGATAGCGGCAATAACACAAGCAGTTATTGGATCAGGTTCAGTAACTAGGAATGTAAGCTGCGCAATAACAATGAGAACTGCACCACCCAAAACTAAGTCACGCTTACTAAAATTAAACTTAACAACCAGTGGAATCATCGCAATGATACCAAGGATCTTTGGTACCGTTTCCGCAATGGTTAACCAACCAAAGTATTCATTGTTACCTAAGATGTACTGCGCGTAATATGTTGCACCCGTGCCACTGAAGTTCATATAGAAACCTAGTGCAATAGATGACAACGTGATGTTAATGAAGTATTTGTTTTTGAAAAGTAAAACAAGTTTTTCCTTCACTGGTAGCGTTTCGGCTTCTTTAGCTGCAGCCATATTAACGCGTTCTTTAGTACCGAGGAAACACCAAGCTAGACAGCCAATGGCAATCACTGAATATAAAGTGATTGCTTTAATCCAAGCATCTTGACCGCCACCTAACCAGTTGATTAGAGGGAAAGAACATGCCGATACAATCATAAATGCGATTGGTGACATAGACATTCTGAACACGTTGATCTTAGTTAGATCTTTCTCATTAGTTGTCATGAGAGGTGCTAAGAGGCCGTAAGGTAGGTTCAAGGCTGTGTAAACGACAGTGGTACAAAGATTATAGGTAATGAATATGTATATACCTTGCACTAACGTTGACGCTTCGGCGGGTATTGAGAACAGCATGATTGCTGAAATGGCGTAAGGAAGTGCCATCCATAACACCCAAGCTCTTGCCCGACCATGTGGCGAGTGGATTTTATCTACGAGGAAACCAATAGCAAAATCGGTGAAGCCATCAAAGAATTTCGAACACATGATGATAGTACCTACCATCATTGCTGAAATTCCCATTACATTTGTGTAGAAGTAAACAACTAAGCCTGATGTTAATGCAAAAACCACATTACAGGCTACATCACCCATCCCGTAAGATACTTTTTCAGAAAACGAAGTTTTAATATTCGACGATCCTGAACTATTAGAGGTACTGTCCATAAAAAACCTTTTTTATTTTAATATAAAAAGAACTGCATAAATTTGTATATTGTTTGCAGAACTTTCAAGAATAAATCTAACTAATTCACGGTTTCGAGAGAATAAGTAAGAATATAAATAAAAAAATTTTTCCAAATCCTTTGTGTGAATACTAATGCTTAAAACAAATTATCACCATATGTAATCTATTTTTTATCAATAGAATGATATGCCCGTCACGATAACTTGCCTTGTCAAATAGAAATCATTCTCAATTGTCATTTAACTATTTGATTTTACAAAGAAATAAAATATAGTGAACAAGATCACATTTTATTGCAGTTAAAGAACACGGACTTGACATTAATAAAACAACAAACAAGAAAGCGGAAAATTTTTTTCAATTAGGTTGAGAATAGATATCAAGAGTAGATTGGGGGTTTTTACGGTTGACAACTAACCATAGAGGAAATTGAAGTCATTATTGATCTAGATATTGATCACACTTTCTTTTACATGAGCTTTAATATAGACACGAAACTAACCAATTCTTATAACATGCTTAGTTGTAATCTATTGATGTCACATATTAAAAAACGCGGATAAATTAAAAATAACATGTAGAATCTTTTATAAAAAAGGCATGAGAAACTCTCGTTTTTACCGAAGGGAAGTCATTCTTTAATCAGACAACAAACGCACTTTTCTTTAAAAGTCAGGTTCAACCCAAAAGCTTTGAAAACAACAGAAGAAATGGCCAGTTATTCAAAAAATGATGATTTGACACTTATTCGGACCAGCCCCCCATTTACAGTGGTATTATTTCTTGAAGCGTTTGCTTGTCAACCTATCAAACTGACCGCAGTAACACCAACTAGGTCTGCACTAGCTCGACAAGCATCAGTACTCACTGTCTCCTCTATATTATTCCTCAATAAAGACATTGTTAATTGTATGCTTCCGCAGTGTTATGGAAGTAATAGAAATTATTTTTCATAATTATTTACCATTGATTCCTTAATAAAAGGAGACCCTCGTCACGTTACATTACATTCATGAACTTATAAATCTTCACAATCCAACCACGATTGAATGTAAATATTTGTTTTTTATGAATAAATATTTAATGTCGATTGGGCCACAAAGATTAGCAAAATTTCAACACTGCTTTGTTAGTGAGATCTATGACAAAAAATCATGAAAAATATTTTCCATTTTGTTTTCTGTTATGTATATTGAACTTGTTTCGAGTGAATAAGTAGTTTTGAACAAATATTGGAGTTTCAAAATGAGCAATGTTGAGTTTGGTATTAGCCCTCTGACATGGACTAATGATGACATGCCTGAACTAGGCGGCGATATCCCTTTAGATACGTGCCTAAGTGAGATGGCTTTAGCAGGTTTTACAGGCACAGAACTAGGTACTAAGTACCCACGCGATCCAGAAGTGCTGATCCCACTACTGCAAGGCCACGGATTAAATCTTGCGTCTGGCTGGTTCAGTGGTGGTTTGATGACTAACACACCTGAACAAGAAATTGCGGCAATGCAAGATCACATCAAGTTGCTTAAAGCCGCTAACTGTAAAGCTATGGTTTACGGTGAAGTAAGTAACTCTGTTCACGGTGATATTAATAAGCCACTTTCTCAACGCGTGATTCTTTCAGACGCAGAGTGGAAAGCTTACGGTGCGAAACTAACAGAGGTCGCTGATTACTTGCTAAATGAGCATGACATCAAGCTTTCTTACCACCATCACGTGGGTACTATTGTTGAAACAGAAGCAGACATTAACCGATTAATGGAAGCAACTGGCCCTTCAGTTCATCTAACTCTTGATACTGGCCACATCACATACGGTGGTGGTAATCCAGCAAACATGATTAAGCGCTGGGGTCACCGTATTGGTCACATGCACTTTAAAGACCTACGCCTTGGCATTATGGAAACAGCTCGTTCTGCCGATAAATCATTCCTAAATGCAGTTCTCGACGGTGTCTTCACGGTTCCGGGTACTGGTGATGTGAACTACGACGATGTGTTCCAAGCGCTAAGCGATCGTGACTACAAAGGTTGGTTGCTTGTTGAAGCCGAGCAAGACCCTGCAAAAGCAAACCCACTGGAATACGCAACAATCGCGTACAAAAACATTAAAGAATATGCGGTGAAATACGCACTATAAGCGCAGCGTTAAATAGCGCTACTTCGATTGCAGGAGTAGTGCCATTATTTAATAACATTTGTGCGAATAAAGGATTAAAAATGATAAAGGTTACTCTACAAGAAAATAAAAAATTGGATGCAATCGTTCTTGGTCGCGCAGGTGTGGACCTTTATGCACGAGAAGCAAACACAGATATTGTTGATATTTCTGGCTTTGAAAAATTTGTTGGTGGCTCAGCGGCAAACATCGCCGTAGCGATCAACCGTTTGGGCGCAAATGTTGGTTTTATTGGCTGTGTGGCAGATGACTCTTTTGGTCGTTATGTAAAAGGTTACATGACAGGTCAAGGCATCAACCTAGACGGCATGATGGTCGATGATTCAGGTTCGCGTACATCCGTTGCCTTTACTGAAATGAAGCCATCTAACTGTGATGTTCTGATTTACCGAAATAAAGCATCAGACTTGACGCTTAAGACAGAACAAGTTGATGAAAGCTACATTGCCAATAGCAAGATTCTGGTAGTTACAGGCACAGCACTCTCTGAGAGCCCAAGCCGAGAAGCAACGCTATTAGCGATGCAATATGCTCGCAAAAACAATGTATTAGTAGTAATGGATATCGACTATCGCCCTTATTCATGGCGCACAGATGTAGATGCTTCTATTTACTATGGTATTGCAGCAAGTCTATCTGACATCGTGATCGGTAACCGTGAAGAGTTCGACATGATGGAAACGATCGTTGCTCCAAATAATAAAGATGATGCTCAAACTGCTGAACGTTTCCTCGGTGGTAACACTCAAGTTGTTGTAATTAAAGCCGGTGAACTTGGCTCACGAGTTTACTGTGCAGATGGCACGCAATTTACTCAGGGTATCTTCCGAGTAGAAGCGAAAAAACCATTTGGTTCGGGTGACTCTTTTGCCGGAGCACTGATTTGGACACTGATTAATGGCGGTACACTACAGCAGGGAGCTTCGAATGGTTCTGCAGCTGCGGCGATTAACGTAAGCGGTACTAGCTGTACAGAAGCAATGCCAACAAAAGGCCAGCTAGAAGACTTTATGGCGACATTCACGCAAATGAATCGAGCAGACTAATTTTTATAGGTAAAAAAAATGGGAAAACACATTGCACCTTTCGATAATAAGAACCAACCAATTATCGATGTAAACGACGAGACAACACCACTATGTTACTTCAACTCAGTAAAGCTGACGCAAGGCGAGACTTTTACCCATCAAGTTGATGGCTACGAGACCGTTATCGTACTTGCGGGTGGTACATGCGCAATCACAGTGAACGGTGAAACGTTCGATAATATTGGTAAGCGTACCAACATTTGGGAAGGTGACCCTGAATCTGTTTACGTACCTGTCGGTATGGAAGCAACAATTCAATGTGTTAGTGATACTGCTGACATTATGATTGCAGGAGGTAAATACGATGAAGTACTAGAGCCATTCACAGTTGTTCAGGGCGACGTGGATAAGATCCAGTACGGCTCAGATGACACTAAAACGCACCGCAAGATTAAGCATGTTTTAGGTCAATCCAACGCTGACAAACGTGGTCGTTTATTAGTTAGTGAGCTATTCACTGTAGGCGCCGGTGGTTGGTCTGGTTTCCCTGCCCATAAACACGATTGCGAACGCGCCCCTATAGAAACGAACTATCAAGAAGTTTACCAGTTCCAATTTAACCCAGGCCAAGGCTTTGGTGCACAGTTCCTTTACGAGCACGAAGATGATTGCGGTCCGGTATACCACGTTAAATCTGGCAGTGTTATTGCAATTGATAAAGGCTACCACCCAAGCGTTGCCGCACCTGGATATGAGATGTACTACTTCACAATCATTGTGGGTGAGAAGTCTAAATCACTGATCCAATACTTTGACCCGCATCATGAGTACCAAGTGCATACGATTCCGGGCATCAAAGACATGGTCAGTAAGTTTAAATAACATTGTAATAGGAACTTATATGTTAGTAAGCCTAAATGAGATTTTACCGGATGCCGCGACGTCAAATTCCGCCGTACCCTGTTTTAATGTGTTTGGCTATGAAGACGCTAAAGCGGTAGTGGAAGCTGCTGAAGAAGCGAAAAAGCCAGTCATTCTAGCTTGTAATAAAGATGTAATTGATTTCTACGGTCCTCGGGATGCAGCGAACCTGTTCCGTTGCATGGCAGAAGAAAGCTCACAGAAAATCGTTCTTCATCTCGATCACACCTATGAAGAAGAGATCATCTACCAAGCGATCAAAGCTGGTTTTAGCTCAGTGATGTTTGATGGCTCTCAATTGCCGTTGGAAGAAAACATTCGCAGAACGAAAGCTGTTGCTCAAGTTGCTCACGCGTGTGGTGTTTCAGTAGAGGGTGAAATTGGTTCAGTTCCTTATGAAGAAGGTCGTGACCACATTAAGTCCATCCTAACTAATGCTGAAGAAGCACAGAGATATTCGCAAGAGAGTGACTTGGATTGTATGGCACTTTCAGTGGGGAATATTCACCGCTTAACCGAGAAAACGAGCGTGATTGATTTTGGGCTGCTTGACCGCGTGGAGTCTCTTGTGGATAAACCACTTGTGATTCACGGTACAAGCGGCATTAAAGATGAAGACATTCTCGCTCTCAAACGTACTCGCGTTTCCAAGTTCAATATTGGTACTTGCCTAAGACAAGCACTGGGTAACAACTTAAGACGCTATATGAATGAAGAAGTGAATAAGTTTGACCGTTTGTATTTTATGAAAAAAGCGATGCCTCACGTGCGCGAAGAAGCGCTAAAAAACATCGAATTACTTTCGTAGTTTATAATTGGTAGTGAATGAGTCAGATAAAGAAATGGTGGAGACATCATTTCTTTTTTTATAATGAAGGTTCGAAATGGAAAACAGTTCCAAAAAAGTAATTGCGTTACTCTCTGCTGTTTTTATGACTTGGGGAGTAATAACCTCGGCAAATGCGGTTTTAGTACCGTATTTTAAAGATATTTTTGCGCTGAACTATCAGCAATCCATGCTGGTACAGGTTGCCTTTTATCTTGCGCCTTTTGTCGCTTGTATTCCAACTTCTATATTGATGAACTCAAAAGGATACAAAAAGACGTTATTGTATTCTTTAATGTCGACAGTGATCGGTTCAATCTTGTTTTATATTATGTTTAGCATGCACTCGTATGCTGGCGTTCTAGTGGCTATTTTCATCATTGCTGTTGGAATTGCCGCAATGCAAGTGGTCGCCAATCCATATATTATCAAACTTACACCACAGATCTCATCGGTAAAGATCTTAACCTTCACCTCGTCCATTAATTCTTTGGGTACTGTAATCGCGCCCGTTGGTATAGGAGTGATTCTAGCAACAATGGGCCTCGCTAATATCTATTTGGTAATGGCGCTGCTAATTGCACTACTGGCCTTTCAGATTCATCGTACTAACATTCAAGATTTCACCTATGCGAAAAATAGCTCTGCATTTACTCCGTTAAAAGCTTTGCGCCATCATCGTGAGTTTATCATTGGTGCGATGGCTATCTTTACCTACGTGGGTATTGAGGTAGCGATTGGCACACTGACGATCAGTTACCTTCATGACCCCGAAGTTGGCAATATCTCGATGGCGAAAGCAACGGCTATGCTTAGCATCTACTGGGCATGCGCCATGGCAGGCCGATTTGGCTACAGCATAATCGCAGATAAAGTGAACCCTACAGTATCATTAATGGTGTCGGCAACAGTTGCATGTGGCCTACTTTTATTTGCAATTCATAGCCAAAGCTTCATTGGTGGTGTCGCCTTAATTGCGATTGGTTTGTGCAATTCATTCATTCATCCGGTTATTTTTGCTACCTCCATAAAGAAACTAGGATCATTGACAGGATTAGGGGCTGCCATTTTGATCATGTGTAATATTGGTGGTGGCGTTGTCCCACTAATACAGGCAAGCGTGATTGACATGACGGACATTGCAACCAGTTACTACGTGCCTCTGATTGGTTATATTGTTATTGCTTGTTATACAATAAGTGTACGGTACTTCAGAAATAGCCCCCAATGGTTGGACACACAAGCTAATTCCATAAGTAGTTGATCTATCTTATACAGCGGCCTTCTTCATCCATGCAGAACCGTATGCCATGTTCAAGTAAGGCTTGAGTGAATGATCCGCACCAGAAGTTTTGGACACTGAGTTAAGTACAATCACTAACGAGGTGGACGATTTGGTCGTATATTATCCATTGCACATTCTTATCTTGTAAAACCCGTGGATTCCATATACGAAGTAGGTGGCTGCCTTTTTTACAATATCTAGCTCTTCAGCTTGTTCGGCCAGTTGTCGTTTAAGTTTGGCTACTTCAACGGCAAGATTTTTTTCTCTTTGGCTAGAACTGGTGTCTTTCGTTGCAGCTTTACACCAGCCGTAGATTTGAGATTCATGTAGCGAGAGCTGTTTTGCGGTGGCAGCTACACCTACTTTCTCTGCTAGCCTCAGAGCTTCGGCTTTGAATTCAGGAGAGTGGAGAATACGTTTCTTCTTGTTTGTCATGGTTCACCTCGTTAGTGATTGTACTCACTTAACGCAGTGTCCAAAACTACTGGTTCAGATCATTGGCAGGTGCTATCACTGACTATACATACAGCGTAGTCAGTGATTGATTATTTTCCAGATTCAAATACGTGTGTAAGATGCTTTTCCTACACTAACCTGTCATAGTAACAAACTTTATTGTCTTCCGACAGTATGGCTTCCGCAGGCGTACAACTTAAATCTGTATCTTGCGCGGTAAGCCATTGAAAGACACCATAATCGTTTATGCCTTGCAGTATCTGGAAGAGATCGGGGACTACTTTAACGATGCCTCTGCCTATAGTAGAGAATTGAAAAGCTGGAATTTTTAAATTGTTATCATCACCGAAGGAAAACGCAAACAACTGGTTTTCTAGTTTTTTTTTCTTAATAATCTCAATTGGATCAGTTGTGCGAGAATAGCCAAGACACGCTATTGCTTCATCTGGAGTGACAAGTACGAACTTGGTTATAAGGGATTCAATACCACTTAGTTGTTTTTTTATTAATAACTGAGTTGTATCTTCAGGCTTAGTGATCGAAATTTTTTTTTGAAATCATTAGGCATAAATCCGCTCACATATTTTTATAGACTCTATGGTAACGGCTTACGCCTAAGTTTGCTCGTATATAGTCGCGATGATCTATCAGATGGTTTGATATTAACTGGAGAACTACTAAAGGCTAATCATTTTGTTCAAAGGCATACCAATAGATACAATAGCAATCGCTAATACTTATGGTAATGCTTTTAATAAAACAGTTGGGTTGAATATTTATTCACAGAAACCGAATATCAGAAAGCGTTTATACTTTGAGTTGGTCACATATAATTAATTGACAGTCGTCAAAACATAAGGGGCAGGAAATGAAAAAATAACAAGCTAATTATCAATACGTTAAGGGTGTATACTTCAAGTTTGACAATATCAGTCAATGGATAAAAAACACTTACCGCATCCGTCACAGAGAGATTCCCACTCACTTTCTGTCATTTCTTCTAGAGATTTTTCTTGCCAAAATGCGTTTGTCATTGAAGTCTACTTAATTTCTATTTGGGCGGGTTTTATACCCCTACACCTGTAAAAGTGCAAGAAAATAGTTGCTGAATGGCAAAGGGACTTTTGTTACTATCGCGCTCCGTTTTATCATTATATAAAGGGTTAGGTATGGAGTGTCGATTAGGTTGTGGCGCATGCTGCATCGCCCCAAGTATATCTTCATCGATTCCAGGAATGGAGAATGGTAAACCCGCAGGTGTTCGCTGCATTCAGTTAGACAACAACAACCTTTGCAAGTTATTTGGTCGTTCTGAACGGCCTAAAGTCTGCCATGACTTTAAAGCCTGCCCTTCACTGTGCGGCAAATCAAACCAAGAAGCGTTCGAGAATATCCAAGAACTAGAGCGGCTTACTTAAAGCACTCCCTTTCGGGTTCTGCTTTAGTTCAAAAACTAAATAAATCAGCACAATTTTTCTTATTTATTGGAATCTACACATTAATTAGCATTTACTTTCGCTATCGCTTCCATAATGCCAACGCAAAACTACTCGTTAATGTCTATAGTTCTCATGTTATTTATCTGAATTTAAAGGCTATTAATATGAATAAGTACATTGCTGAACTGTTTGGCACATTTTGGTTGGTCCTTGGCGGTTGCGGCAGTGCTGTATTGGCCGCCGCATTCCCTGATGTAGGCATTGGCTTACTTGGGGTTTCTCTTGCCTTCGGTTTAACCGTACTCACCATGGCCTACGCAATAGGGCATATATCTGGTTGTCACCTTAACCCTGCGGTATCTATTGGGTTGTGGGCGGGTGGACGGTTTGAAGCAAAAGAACTTATGCCATACATTATTTCACAAGTTATTGGTGGTGTGCTTGCAGGAGGGGTTTTATTTATTATCGCTTCTGGTCAACCTGGATTTGATGCTGTCGCGTCTGGATTTGCAGCAAATGGTTACGGAGAACACTCTCCTGGTCAGTATTCCATCATGTCAGCACTCGTTATTGAAGTCGTTATGACCATGATGTTTCTTGTCGTCATATTAGGTGCGACCGATAATCGAGCCCCTGCTGGTTTTGCCCCTATTGCTATCGGTTTATGCCTGACATTGATTCACCTAATTAGTATTCCCGTCACAAACACGTCGGTGAACCCCGCTCGAAGCACTGGTGTCGCGTTGTATACAGGTGATTGGGCAATGTCACAGCTCTGGCTTTTCTGGGTCGCCCCTATTATTGGCGCAGTTCTCGGGGCGATGGTTTATAGGGTAATCAGTAAAGAAGAGAGTTAAGTTGACACTTAAATAGTAAGGGTTGCCAATCGGCAACCCTTTTTTATAGTTTTTGTCTGCCAAGCAATGAGTGGGACAGGGTTGTACCATCCACAAATTCAAGCTCACCACCAACCGGCACGCCATGAGCAATCCGGCTAGCATTTACACTGTGAGCATGGCAAAGCTCTGCGATGTAGTGTGCAGTGGCCTCACCTTCAACCGTGGGGTTAGTCGCAAGAATAACCTCATTGATGTTGCCTCTCTGTAGGCGGTAATCCAATACATCTAATCCAATATCACTAGGGCCTATACCATCCAAAGGCGACAGATGCCCCATCAATACAAAGTAACGTCCAGAAAACTGTCCTGTTGCTTCTACAGCGGCAATATCTGCAGGGCTTTCAACCACGCAAAGCAAACCGTTTTCTTGACGTTTGACATTGGTACATATGTGGCAAGTCTCCTCCTCCGTAAAGGTTCGGCACTCACTACAATGGCCTATCTCTGTCATTGCTTTGGACAAGGCGTCAGCAAGCTGTATGCCACCCTTTCGATTTCTCTGTAACAAATGAAAGGCCATACGTTGTGCCGACTTAGGGCCAACCCCAGGCAGACACCGTAAGGCCTCCATCAATTGTTCCAGCATTTGACTGGTTCGCATAAATATCGTCTATTTATACTTAGAAAGGCATTTTCATACCTGGTGGTAACTGCATACCACCAGTTACTGATGCCATTTTCTCTTTTTGCGTCTCTTCAACACGGCGAGCCGCATCATTGAAAGCCGCTGCAATTAAATCTTCTAGCATTTCTTTGTCGTCTTCCATCAAGCTTTCATCGATATCTACACGACGTACGCTGTGAGAACCTGTAATAGTTATTTTAACAAGGCCAGCGCCAGACTCACCAGTGATTTCCATCTTTGCGATTTCTTCTTGAAGCTTTTGCATACGATCTTGCATCTGCTGGGCTTGCTTCATCATGTTGCCCATACCGCCTTTACCACCAAACATTTTGTTTCTCTCTGGTTAAGTTGATTAATGTCGATTCACGTCTAATTAAATATGGGGTCAATTACAGTATCTTCAACCCTTTAAATTGGCCTTACACTTTCTGGATCTAATTCTGCTGCAAAACGTGTCTGAATAAATTGAACGTTTTTATCTTCTTCAAGCGCTTGATGCGCCGAGTTGAGTTTGTTCTGGTATATAGCCTCTCGCAACTCAAGGGGCGTTTGCCCTTTGTCGCTTACTTCTATCGTAAGATGACAATCTTCACCCAGAACCGTATTCAGTGCGCTAAGTAACTCGCTCTGTGCCTTGCCTTTATTAAGGTGAGCTTGCGATGCTCGCAAACTTAACACAACGGTTGAGTTTTGTTTCTCATAGGAAGAATTGAGTGCAAGTTGTTCCACTAACTTAGGGATATCTAGCTTCTGAATGAGTGCTGACCACTTGTCTTGACTAACGGCTTCATCGATGAGTTTTTCTGTCATTTCAGGTGTCTTAGTGTGCTCTAAGGCCTGCTTAATTTGTGTTGGTGTAAGTTCTGTTTTCTCTTCTTCAACGACTTGTGGTGTGGACGCTTTCCATTGATAAGGCTCACTTTCACTTTCCTCTTCCTTTACTTCAACAGCAGAACGCTCACTAGAGATATTAGGCGACACCAATTTAGTCGCACTATGTTGAGATATGCGTTCTATTGCGGTGGAAGGTGGTGCCGCTTTAGGCTTTTTTCCGGCATTACTCACTGTTGGGCTAGAGGTTGATACTTGTGCCCGCTTTGATCGAAGCTGGTGTCTCAATCCTGCGATGGGTGACTTCTGCACAGGTGTAATCTCTTCCATAGGCGTTGATTGCTGAGCAACTTGGGATGCCTGCGGGTCATGCCCTGAGTGTTGTTCGGTAACCATCGACTGTTGAAAGGTCTCGTGTGCCATATACTCAGCAGTAGACGAGTCATCACTCATCGGCGGATAATCATCTTCTGACGGCATTGGAGGCCTATCTGAATGATAGGTATTTTCTTCCGCAGGCGACAGTATCGGCTTTTGCTCATTGACTGCTATTGATGTATTTTCCACCTTAAAAGCGGGGGCGACTTTCTCTACTGGCGCAACATTAGCCGTTGGCGTCAATTGCAGCTTTTGCTCCGTTTTCACCACAGTTACTGGTTCTTGCCGCTGTTCACTTGGCAATGTTATTGCACTTACTGATTCAACTTTTACCGGACGAAATGCCATCATCCTAAGCACCGTCATCTCCAACCCGATTCGAGCTGAAGGAGCTAAAGGCAAATCTTGTCTGCCTTTTAGGGCAATTTGATAATAGAGCTGTACATCTTGAGGCGCTAAATATTGACTTAAGAGATCTATCTTCTCCGCATCAGGTTTGGATTTGTCTAGCGATGCGGGGAGAGCCTGAAACATAGCGACACGATGCAGCTGGCTGGCTAGTTCTTGAAGCAGACTATCCCAATCTACACCATTTTCCGCTAATCGTTGAACAGCGGACATTGCGTGAGTAACTTGTTTACTCGCCATTGCTTCTAGTAAATGAATGGCTTGATCCGTATCGAGCACGCCAAGCATACTCGAGACAATCTCAGTTGAAACGATACCATTCCCTAACGCAATGGCCTGGTCTGATAGACTTAAGGCATCACGCATACTGCCGTCGGCTGCATGCGCTATCATTCCTAATGCTCTTTGCTCGGTCACGATACCTTCGTGCTGCAGTATCGTATCCAGTTGTTGATGAATAACATCAACACTGATTGGCTTGAGGTGAAACTGCAAGCATCGAGATAGGATGGTGACTGGTAGCTTTTGAGGATCCGTTGTCGCCAATAAAAATTTGACGTATTCAGGTGGTTCTTCAAGTGTTTTTAGAAGGGCATTAAAACTATGCCTGGAAAGCATATGCACTTCATCAATCAGATAAACTTTAAAGCGACCTCTTGCTGGTTTATATTGAACGTTATCGAGTAGTTCTCTGGTATCTTCAACTTTTGTTCTCGACGCTGCATCGACCTCTAAAAGGTCAACAAATCGACCTTCATCAATCTCTTTACATGTGTCGCACTGGCCACAAGGTTTTGCAGTAATACCTGTTTCGCAGTTCAATCCTTTAGCAAATAAGCGCCCAATAGAAGTCTTACCCACACCACGAGTCCCACTGAATAGGTAGGCGTGATGAAGCTTATTCTGGCTTAAAGCATTTTCTAATGCGGTCAGTACATGAGACTGTCCAACAACTTCATTAAAATGGGAAGGGCGCCATTTGCGCGCTAAGGCTAAGTAACTCATTCAATATTTCCAGCTTAGATTGTCTTCGTGAATGTTGATCGAATTAATGACCTTCAAATTCACAGATGCTGTAAACGTTAAGATCTAGAGCTTTAAGACGCGCTTCACCGCCAATTTCAGGGAGGTTAATAACAAACGCGGCATACTCTACAACACCACCTAAACGACGAATTAGTTTAGTAGTGGCTTCAATAGTACCACCCGTTGCAAGTAGATCATCAACAACAAGAACTTTGTCGCCTTCTACTATTGCGTCCATATGAATCTCCAATATATCCGTGCCGTATTCCAATTCATATGATTCAGCGATCGTCGCACGAGGTAATTTACCTGGTTTTCTTACCGGTACAAAACCTACACCAAGTTCAAGAGCGAGAGGTGCACCGAAAAGGAAACCTCGTGCTTCGGTACCCACAATTTTCGTGAAGCCCATATCTTGGTATTTTTCTACAAGCAGTTGAATCGTTGCTTGATACGCCGTCGCGTCTTCCATGAGGCTTGTAACATCACGAAATAAGATACCTGGCTTTGGATAATCAGGAATAGTTTTAATGCTTGCTTTAATTAATGTGATTGTTTCAGTAGTCATATTCATTCAAATTTTGTTGTGATTTGCTTGTGTCATATCGCTGTAATTTATAATTATTATTTTTAGCGTGACAAGCTAAGAAACTATGCTCTGTTTATACTTTTAAACAAACCAAAACATAGAAAAACAAATGCCCACTCCGAAGAGTGGGCACACTTCCTCATTATGTTAGTGATTTTCTTCCTCATGAGCAACAAGGGAAAAGGAAGCAAACGTTCAAACCTGTCATTGTGTGCAATAAATCTACTTATTGCCTTTTTTCCGCTGTTTATTTGGTCATATTCAGCGAGTAGAATCGGGTTTTATATCTAGACTAAAATGGCTTACCCCGATATTGGCAATGTTTAACTTGCCACCAGAGAGGATGCTTAGGTTTTCGGCCAATTCATTTTTCACACAACCCGTGCCAAGGTGGTAACCCCCTTCTATATGCGTTTTTCTTTCCCCTTCCGTCCAAATCGCGTCTAAACCAGCAGGTAAAATACTCACCGTTCCATCGGTCATGTCAGCGATGCCTACCAGCGCTCCGATCGAAGAGACAGAATCAATACAATTGATCCCCCGCTCTAGGTTTTCAGCAAATTCGACTAACATATCTTTGCTTAATTGTTGTCGCCGTAGACTGTCATTGAACAATGCTCGAACCAATAAAGACGTTGCCACACCGCAACCATCGACGGTGGTTGAATCAATGAGATAAAAGGCAAATTGCCCATCGATTAACCAAGCATAATCAAATACTAAAGGCATGTTCTCTGATGATTGAAGCAAACTATAGCTGCATCTCCACTTACCTTGTCTGGTATCTCTATCAGGCAGTAAAGCCGTCAGTAAATCTTTTGCTGCATTCGGATTCTCTTTTAAATGGTCCAAATGCCAGTAGAGTTCTTTGTCTTCCGGAATATCCCCTTCCTCACCGACTCTAAACCATTGACTAGCAAAATCACGAGAGGAGCTAACGTGTTTATTTTCTTCATCTAAAATATTCGAGATTGCAGATAATAAATGTTTTGGTGCGGAGATGGGTTTGGTTAAAAAATCCTTAATACCAAATCGCAACGCACGTGCAACATCAGACATATCTTCCGTCGCGGAAACAACAATCATTGGGACTTCTGGATACTCCCAACTCACCTCTTCTGCAAACTCAATACCGTTAAGTATTGGCATTGATAGATCACAAACAATAAGATCGGGAACCTCTTCGCGCAGTTTTTGCAATCCATCTAAGCCATGTTCCGCCTCAATGATAAAATATCCTTCTTTTTCTAGTACTACTGATGTGAATCTACGAAAAATCGGATCATCATCTACCAACATTATTGTACGACTATCCAAACGACTCTTTTGCTCAAAAAGAACAGAGTCGGCTTGACTATTCATCATATAAACCTCACCCATCTGATTTTGGGTATGTCTTATTATTGTTATTGAATTCCCCTATAAAAGGTAGTTCTGATTCTTGATTTATACAACATATGCGATCTTGTTAAGGAATTACTTAAAAACAGAACCACATATTGACGTAAAGCAAATTTAGAATACAAAGAACAGTATAAATTGACCGGACAAGTAATTAGGAACTTTCGCTGTTGATGAAATTTGATGATCTAAATCTATTTCGACTTGTAGTCGAAAATGGAAGCTACACAGCAACGTCTAAAAAGACACTTATTCCCGTAGCCACAATTACACGGCGAATTCAGGCGCTTGAAGACTCTGTAAACCTGCGACTTTTGAATCGCCATGCGAGAAAGTTATCACTGACAGAAGCCGGTGAACGTTTCTATCAAGAGTGTGCTCCTATCTTAAAGCAACTCTCTAGTACCACTGAAGTCATAACCGACGATTGTCGTGGGGCGGCAGGAAAGCTGCGGGTATCTGCGCCGTCAAATCTTACTAAGCGGGTCATTCTTCCAATGCTCAGTGATTTTATGGCGAGTTACCCCGACATCAACATTGAACTGACGATGAGTAATGATGCCGACCAGATCGACCCCATCGATTGGGACATTATATTTCGAGTTGGGCCTCAAAGAGATTCGACCCTTATTGCACGCAAGATAGATTCGGTCAAAGACATACTCGTTGCCAGTCCCGAATATCTAAAGAGCAGTAAAGCACCGCTGACTCATGCTGACGACTTGTCTGAACACGCATTGTTAAAAGGCAGCCCTTTGCTTAAGTGGTTATTAACAAATAGTAGTGGCGAGACGGTTCTTAATAACGACAAAGCACGATTTGAGGCGAATGCGCTCAACGTCGTTCGTCGAGCGTCAGCAAGAGGCTTAGGTATTACGCTAATGCCGGACATAATGCTTCAAGAATACTTTGAAAATGGTAGCTTGGTTCGCATTCTGGATGACTGGAGCGCCAACCCAAGAGATATCTACATGCTTTATAATCATAAAGATCATCAACCGGAGAAGGTTCGTCTGCTAATTGATTACATCACTCATTATCATGATAAGTAGCCATTCATGTTGGTCAAAAACTTAACTGGCTTGGCATTAAGCGCTCAACATTGATGACATTCAAACAATAAAAAACCAGAGCAACTGCTCTGGTTTTTTTGAATACTATTTAAAAGCTAACAACCTTATACCCCTTCGTTGTATAACTCCAAACTTGCTAAATCTTGCTGAATATCTTTTTGCAATCGAGAGTCATCATTTCTTAAAGAATCCAAGAAGTCTAAATATTTTTGGTCGATATCACCAGTAACATACTCACCATTAAAGACCGACGTTTCAAACTGCTTAATATCGACATTGCCTAAACCAACAGCGGCAACCAAATCTTCCAGTGTTTGGTAAATTAGGGCGTCTGCGCCAATAAGTTTAGCGATTTCTTCCGCATCACGGCCATGAGCAATCAATTCGTTCGCACTAGGCATATCGATGCCATAGACATTTGGGAAGCGAATTTCCGGTGCAGCTGAAACCATGTATACATTGCTGGCACCGGCTTCACGTGCCATCTCTATGATCTGCTCGGAAGTGGTACCACGGACAATAGAATCATCAACCAACAGCACGTTTTTACCTTTAAACTCAGACCGAATAGCATTCAATTTACGACGCACCGATTTTCTACGTTGAGTCTGCCCCGGCATGATAAAGGTGCGGCCAACGTAACGGTTTTTCACAAAACCTTGGCGATAAGGCTTATTCATAATCTGAGCAATCTGAAGCGCAATATCACAGGATGTTTCTGGAATCGGTATGACGACATCAAAATCCAGATCAGACCATTCTCGTTGAATTTTCTCACCGAGTTTCTTGCCCATTTCAACGCGAGCACTATATACGGAGATTTTGTCGATAAATGAATCTGGACGAGCAAAATAAACATACTCAAAGATACAAGGGTTTACTTGCGGGTTATCCGCGCATTGCTGAGTAAACAACTGGCCGTCAAACGTAACGTAAATAGCTTCGCCTGGTGCAACATCTCGCACGAAATCAAAACCCACTGCATCAAGTGCAACAGACTCGGAAGCCACCATATACTCAATGCTACCCTCTAACTCTCTTTTGCCTAAGCAGAGCGGACGAATCCCGTGTGGGTCGCGAAAAGCAATCATACCGTGGCCGATAATCATGGCCGCTACAGCATAAGCGCCTTTTATCGTTCTGTGCACGTTAGTTACGGCTCTAAAAACATCTTCCGACGTAACATTACCTTTAACGGTATCAATCTCATGGGCGAGAACATTCAACAACACTTCAGAGTCAGAAGTGGTATTGACATGGCGGCGATCTTTTTCGAACAGCTTTTCACGAATTTCGGCGGCATTGGTTAAGTTACCATTGTGTGCCAGCGTGATGCCAAATGGCGAATTCACATAAAATGGTTGTGCTTCAGAAGCACTAGAACTTCCCGCAGTTGGGTAGCGGACGTGGCCGATACCCACGTTTCCTTGAAGGCGTTGCATATGTTTAGAGTCAAACACATCTCTAACTAAACCGTTCGCTTTACGCAAACGAAAACGATTGCTTTCTATGGTAACAATACCAGCAGCATCTTGGCCACGATGTTGCAATACAGTCAGTGCGTCATAAATTGACTGATTGACTGGATTTGTACCCACGATTCCAACAATACCACACATGTGTTAACCCTCAGTTTCTATAAAAATGGCACTAAATAGCGCCAGATAAAAAGCTCGATGTTTGTTTCAAATGGTCAAAAAATGGTGCGATAATACGACTAAATTCAGGTATTAACACCGATTCTTTCCACCACTCTGAATTTGACAATGCAGTAAACGCATCCATAAAAAACAGGGTGGCAGCAATGATAAGTACACCTCTTAGTGTGCCAAAAACCACACCAAGTACTCTATCAGTGCCTGATAAACCTGTTTTCTGTACCAGCTGAGCTATAACGTAGTTGACGATGGCACCGACAACTAGCGTAGCCACAAAGAGAGCTGCTATCGCACTTCCTCTGCGAAACATATCATCTTCTATTCCGGAAAAATAAACGGATAGTCTTTCATAATATTGACTTGCTATGAAAAACGCACCAAACCAGATAACTAATGACAATGCTTCTTTAACAAAGCCTCTTACTAAACTGATCAAAGCGGAAAGCCCGATCACACCTAAAATTACAAAATCTATCCAATTCATTTATTTTACATCTTTAAGTTGGCGCGCATTTTAACAGAAAAATTCGCGACGCAAACGTTTTCTTATGGGTTTAGGGGCTTAAATTTCAACAATTGACCTTTTGAGCCGGTAACTTTTTGAAGTTCTTTGATTTGTCTTTCCAATTTACTTTTGGAAGTGTCAGGTCCAATGATAATACGAGTAAATTCTTTTTCTTGCTTAATATGCGCTTGATATCCACGTTTTTGCAGATCTTTTACCAGAGTTTTCGCATTATCGGCGTTTTTTAACGCCATCAATTGAATAATCCAGGCACTCTCTTGGTATTCATTCTTTTCAACCACATCATTAACCACCACCACTACTTCTTCAACATCAGGCATAGAGGTCGTCGCCTTAACGGGGCTTTCTGGCAAAGCCGTTTGAACGGCAATAGGTTGTAATACTTCGAACGATTCCACCTCCGTTCCAACATCAGGCTTAAGAGGGATAGCGGCGAGATCTTCTTTATAGTGCTTTTTTTTACCATCTAAGACATCCGGTAAGACAATGACTCCAACAGCGACTAAAATGATGGTTCCAACCAAACGGCTTTGAAATTTACTTGCCATTTGTACTCCTTTGCAACTGTAAATAGACTAATACTTCGGCGACCGTTCTAAACGAACCCGCGACGAGAATAACATCTTCCTTTCGGGCCTGTGACAATGCAGCTTGATAGGCGAATGTAGGAGACGAATACTTATTACACGATGTCTGAATATGTCCAATCAATTCATCGGCACTCGCCGCTCTAGGGCCATCTAATGAGCTTGGATACCACATTGTTACTACAGGCTCTAATACCTTTATGGTTTGAGCAATATCTTTATCATGAAGCATACCAAGTACACAATGAGTCGTTTTACCAGCATAGCGTTGTTGTACTTGCTGCGCTAAGTATTCCGCAGAGTGAGGGTTATGCGCAACATCCAAGATAACAATAGGTGCATTGTTAACTTTTTGCATCCGTCCTGACAATTTCGCGCGCTTTAATCCGTTGACAATATTGACGTCTGTAATGTCAACGTCTGCCGCACCCAGTGCCATTATTGCCGTGGCGGCATTTGGCAAGGGCAATCCGGGCTTTGGAAGCTGAGTAAGGTCAAAGGCACCGCAACACCAATCCCAATGCTCTGCCTTTTCCACATACCGATACTGTATACCAACTTGATGAAGCTCGGCGCCTATTTCATCCGCATAGGCTGCAACCGTAAACGGCGCATTCGGTTGACCGCATATTGCTGGTTTACCTGTTCTAAATATTCCGGCCTTTTCTTGTGCGATAACATTAATGTCATCACCCAACCAGTCAACATGATCAATCGCTAAGCTAGTAATCACGCTAACATCGTGGTCAACAATATTAGTCGCATCTAGACGCCCCCCAAGACCCACTTCTAATATAACAACATCCACGGCTTCTTGTTGAAACAAGCGTAAAGCCGCAAGCGTACCAAACTCAAAAAAACTTAAGCTGGTTTCGCCACGTTGCGTATCGACAAATGAGAAGGCCTCAGCGTGTTTTGCATCGGGTAATATTGCGCCATTGATTCTTACTCGTTCGTTATAGCGAATAAGATGTGGGGAACTATAGACGCCAACAGAATATCCTGCATCTAAAAGGATAGCTTCAAGGATGGCACAGGTTGACCCCTTGCCATTTGTTCCAGCAACGGTGATCACTTTATTGGCAGGTTTTGTGAGATTTGCACTTTCAGCAACAATTAGAACGCGTTCTAATCCAAGATCGATAGCGCTGGTATGAATATTTTCTAAATAATCAAGCCACATCGATAAGGACGATGTGGCTTGAGGTATCTTGCTTTGACTCATTAACTTACATCACGATTAGACGTTTAGGTTAGTCAATACTTTACTCTTTTTCTTCCGGGACTGGAACTTTATATTCAGCTTCTGCCGGTACTTCTGGAGCGTCATCAACTGAAACAACTAACGGTGAACCGTGATTGGTCATTTTAGCAACCAAACTCGCCACTCGTTGACGCATTTCACGACGATCAACGATCATATCTATTGCACCGTGTTCGAGTAAAAACTCACTACGTTGGAAGCCTTCTGGCAAATCTTCACGTACTGTTTGTTCAATAACCCGACGACCTGCAAAACCAATAAGCGCCTTAGGTTCGCCGATATTTACATCGCCCAACATAGCCAAACTCGCAGAAACACCACCCATTGTAGGGTCAGTCATAACGGAGATAAAAGGCAGCCCTTTATTTGATAAGCGTTCCAATGCTGCACTGGTCTTCGCCATTTGCATTAAAGACATCAATGCCTCTTGCATGCGAGCACCACCACTTGCAGAAAAACAAACCAATCCGCATTCTGCTTCCATTGCGGCTTCAACGGCTTTAACAAAGCGAGCGCCAACAACGGAGCCCATCGACCCCCCCATAAAGGAGAACTCAAAGGCACATGCAACAATAGGTAAGCCTAATACTTCCCCTTGCATAACAACCATCGCGTCTTTTTCACCACTGTTCTTTTGAGCAGCAACGATACGGTCTTTATAGCGCTTCGAATCTTTAAACTTCAATTTATCTTGAGGTTCTAGATCGTTGGCTAGCTCTACACGGTTATTCTCATCTAGAAAGGTTTCTAAACGACGACGTGCTTTCATACGCATATGATGATCACATTTTGGACATACTTCCAAATTGCGTTCTAGTTCTGCGTGATATAGAACTTGTTCACAAGATGTACATTTGGTCCATACACCTTCAGGGATAGAAGCTTTACGAGAGCTTACAATGTTACTTTTCGTTAATATTTTTTCAAGCCAACTCATGGAAGACCTTTTCTTTTATTTCTTCCACCAAATGGCGAAAGAGTTATAATTCAATAATATGCGGACAGATTAAACCACAGATCTTTAACGCTGTAGACAAAAAACTGGTTGTACCTATTTATAGCCTAGCAACAAGTTTTAATAAATCACTATTATTTGAGTGTGTTAGCGGCAAATAGTTCCATCGCGGCTTTATTTTATAGTAACGTATCCGGTAAAAAAAGTGGTCCAATGGCAACTCTAGGAAGTTCAAACTCGGCTGGATAATCCACATCAACCAAATACAGACCACCTGGCTTTGCCGTTGCACCAGCTAACGACCGATTCTTCTCTGCAAGTAACCATTTTATCCATTCAGTGCTCTGCTCGCCGCGACCAACCTCAATTAAACTACCAGTAATATTTCGAACCATATGGTGTACAAATGCATTCGCTTTGATATCGATAACAATGTAATGACCATTACGCGATACGTTCAAATGATGGATGTTTCGCCATGGGCTGTTCGATTGACAATGGGCCGCCCGAAACGAACTAAAGTCATTCTCACCCAGAAGAAATTGTCCCGCTTCATGCATTTTTTCCGCATCTAACTCCCCGTGGTAGTGACTAACTCCGGAAGAGAGAATGGCGGGACGAAACGCATTATTAAAAATGATATAGCGATAACGTCGAGCGGTAGCGGTAAACCGAGCGTGGAATGCATCTGGAACTTCTTTCGCCCAACGAACCGCGATATCTTTGGGCATATTGGTGTTCGTGCCCATTACCCACGCAACCAGTTTTCTAGTCGAACTGGTATCAAAATGAACGATTTGTCCTGTGCCATGAACGCCAGCATCAGTGCGTCCAGCACATTGAACCTCAACGGGGTGTGCAGCAACAATAGACAACGCTTTTTCTAACTCTTGCTGCACACTGTTGACATGTTTTTGCCTCTGCCAACCAGAATATTTCGTACCGTGATATTCAACACATAAAGCTATACGCATGTTAATTCCTAGGGGCTTTCAATATGTCACGTCTAAAGTGCATTACTAATATGGGAGGTGGATTTTAGGGGCCAGATTAACGATTGTCCAGACCTGACTCTACCGTGATGTATTCGAAGCTCAAGTAACCTACATAGTTGGAACAACATATAAGGTTACTTGAGTGACTACCATTCACAGTTTGCTTGCTATTGATTTTCTATTTTATCAAGTAACTCTCTAGCTTGCTGACGAATGGCTTCTTCGCCATATAACAACGCTTCTTCAAGCAATCGTGTGGCGCCTTCCGTGTCATTCATTTCGATGTAGATCTTCGCCAGGTCTAGTTTTCCTGCCGCCTCAGCATTGGCGTCAACATCAAACTGCTCAACATTCCCAATAACATCAGGAAACTCGTTTAAACCCACATCTAATTTTAACTCTTCCTCGTCAGGGTCGATTTCATTCTCATCCACGACATCCGCTTGCGCCATCAGTTCATCGACACTCATAAACGTCTGTTCATTTTCTAAAGACTTAGCATCAATTTCGGATTGTTCACCCCAATCTTCTTCTTGAGCCACCGGTTCCTCTGTCTGAGATCCCCATACATCCTGTTCGTCTTCAGGAATGTCTGTCGGTATATTCGCTTGCTGCTCTTCAGATAGCGCAAAACCATTCCAGTCCTCACCACCAACATCCAACATGGTATCGATATCCATGCCTGCACTCGCGATCGTTTTCTCATCTAAAGTGACATCATTTCTCAACGCTGGGGCTTCATCATCACTGAGTAGTTCGGCCAGCGTGGCTGACTCATCATACTGATCAAGCTTTTTCTTGTCGCCGACTTCACGGACACTGTCATCAACACCTTCAGCAACCGCGTCAGAATCATCCATTTCAGCAAAGAAACTGTCAAACTCATCTAGAGACTCTTCTTTCTCTGATAGAACCGCTTCGTTAAATGCGTGAATTTCTTCTTTATCTTCTTGTTGTTGCTCATTGCCTGAATCACTGAAGATTGCATCAAGCTCTGAAAGTTTTTCCGGTGTCGTCTCTTGTTTTTCAGAAACAAAATTTAATGTTTTCTCTAATTCAGCCCGATCTTCAGATGAAGGTTCAGCAGGCGATGTATCATCTTTGACGTCATTCAGAAGAGCACTTAGCTCGTTATTTTCGTCATCGTCATCAAGTGCGTCACCGCTGAGTCCAAGTGTTTCCTCTGGTTCTTCAAGTCGTTCAGAATCGTTCTCTAGAATGGTTTCCAGATCAGGCTCATGTAATACATCACTAAGCGCGCTGGTTTCGTCATATTCGCCAAGCTCATCGTCGTTGAGTTCCAATGTCTCCGTTGGTTCTCTAAGTGATTCAGGATCGATATCTGGTAGTATTTCAAGATCTGGTTCTTGTAAAACATCGACAAGCGCGCTGGTTTCGTCATATTCACCAAGCTCCTCGTCACTGAGTTCCAGTGTCTCTGTTGGCTCATCAAGTAATTCCGGATCGATCTCTGGAAGCGTTTCAAGATCTGGCTCTTGTAAAACATCGACAAGCGCGCTGGTTTCGTCATATTCACCAAGCTCCTCGTCACTGAGTTCCAGTGTCTCTGTTGGCTCATCAAGTAATTCCGGATCGATCTCTGGAAGCGTTTCAAGATCTGGCTCTTGTAAAACATCGCCAAGCGCGCTGGTTTCGTCATATTCACCAAGCTCGTCGTCACTGAGATCCAGTGTCTCTGTTAGCTCATCAAGGGCTTCCCGCTCGATTTCTGCTAACGTATCAGGCTCTGGCTCTTGTAACGCATCATTAAGCGCGTTAACTTCATCGTCTTCACCGAACTTGTCGTCGCTGAGTTCCCGTGCCTCTGTTGGCTCCTCAAAGGCTTCCGGCTCGATTTCTGCTAACGTATCAGGCTCTGGCTCTTGTACCGCATCATTAAGCGCGTTAACTTCATCGTCTTCACCGAACTTGTCGTCGCTGAGTTCCCGTGCCTCTGTTGGTTCCTCAAGGGCTTCCGGCTCGATTTCTGCTAACGTATCAAGTTCTGGCGCTTCAACCAATGTTGATTCATCACTTGCTTCTGGCTTTTCATCTGTTTCAAGGTCCCAATCTTCATCTTGAGGGGTACCAAATTCATTCGCTATCGCTTCATCTTTAAGATCAGAGAGTTTTTCATCTGGATGAACAATGGCACCGTCAACAGATTCGGTTGGCGGCTCATAATCAACTTCTTGCTTTCCCTCGTCAGGTTCCTCTACATCAAAATCTTCGATTTCAGACATGTAACTGTCTATATCATCTAGTTCTTCAATTTTGTCGGCATGCTCAGAGCCATCAATATGCGGAGTAAAATCAAAGCGGCCTTTTTGTGCCACATCACTATCAGTGAGCGTTGACACCTCTCGTTCAAGAAGCCCATCAAAAGGTTCATCTTCCGATAACAATTCATCCAACAAAGCCGTGCTATTTTCATCTAGTTCAGATTCTTCTCCAATTGAACCTTCTCCCGCTTGTGGCTCTATACCAAACTCGGCTAACAGGTCATCAGGATCCGTACTCGTCTCGCCAGATTCTTTCTCGGCATCCTCAAGCAACTCATCCAGAAGTGCTGTGCTGTCTTCACTGACTTCAATATCATCAGAGGCATCCGCACTAGCACTAGCAACATCATCACCGTCATCAGAGATCAACTCGTCTAACAATGCCGTGTTGTCTTCTAGATCTAATTCCGAGTCGTCGGAACTTTCAGGTGCATCAAAAAGCTCATCCAGCAGCTCAGTGCTGTTTTCTGATAATTCGGGTATATCGTCGTCATTTGAATCTTCGTCATCAAGTAAATCATCTAATAACGCCGTACTATCCTCTGAAAGCTCAGCGGCGGCGTCTTCTTGCTCTAAAACGTCATCGAGCAGTTCGGTACTATTTTCTGCAAGCAGGTCATCAATTGAGTCTGCATCAACTGACTCAGTTTCCATTTGATAATTAGCGAGTATATCGTCTATATCATCGGATTCCGCCGCGTCGTTCTGTGTCGCTGCCGGTTGATAACTGGACAGTATATCGTCTATATCATCAGACTCAGCCGCGTCGTTCTGTGTTGCTGCTGGTTGATAACTGGACAGTATATCGTCTATATCATCAGACTCAGCCGCGTCGCTCTGCGCTGCTGCCGGTTGATAACTGGATAATATATCGTCTATATCATCAGAATCGCTATTATTTTTCTCATCACCACTGTCGAGGTCAAAATCGTCAAGGTCACTCTCATTACTATTTTCTTCTTTGACGCTATTAAATAGGTCATCGAGTGCTGACTGGTCAATTTCGTCTGCAGCTAGTGCTTCTGCGTCATCTTCACCGGCCAATAACTCGTCCAGATCATCTTGTGACATCCCATTTTCGTCAGAGAGATCAAACTCACTCTCAAATTCATTCTCGTCCCTGGAAGATTCGTTATCTAACGCTCTTTCCATATCTTCTAGACTGAGTGCTTCCTCGTCACCGTCTACACTAATCCCGTTTGAGCTCTGTTCGATCTTATCGAGTTCTGTATCGAAATCACCATTATCTGCAATGCTTGCAAATGGGTCATCCTCACCATCATCTAGATTAAAGTCCAAATCACTGTCGTCGAGGTTAGCAAAGACATCGTCCTCCGCTAATTGTTCATCTTCATCATCTATATCAAAGATATTCTCGTCTGAAAGCTCTCCGAACAGATCATCATCAATACCGACATCTTCATCAATATCTTCATCTAAATTAATCTCTGGCACGTCATCTGAATCATCATCCATCAACGAGATGACTTCTGGCCCTTCGGGGATCAACTGCTCTTGAGGTTGTTCTGCTCCGCCTTTACGAGTCAATAAAAGAACGATAATAAGCACAAACAACAACCCAGGGATTAAGGCTAGCAATACGACAAACCAAGTATTGGCCAAAAGCATGTCGAGTTGACTTGGTTCTATTTGAGCCGTCTCAAGCGCTTTTTTACGCTCTTCTCCTAGCAGTTTCTCTACCTCATCACGAATTCGGCTTTCGTCACCAAGTTCATCTTTTAGATTGCCTACTTCATCTTGGACATCCGTCAACATGAGACGAAGCTTATGATTTTTTTCTTCTAAAGCGGCTAACTCGCCTTCTGTAGTCGTGAGATCTTGTTTTAATTTAGTGACATGCTCACGCTGTTTAGAATCAACTTTAACCTCGTTACTCTCAACAACTGCGACTTCAATAGGCTTTGGTTGTTTAGGCGCTTGCGGTGGAGTGAGGTCTGTCTCTGTTATCGGTGCTGGTTTTGCAACAGGACTAGAGACGACCGTTGTCCCTTTTTGCTGCTTATTATGCGCTTGCATAATACGAACCGCTTCATTGGTATTCTCTGCTTGAACTTGTTCTAGAGATGGCACCCTTAATCGACTACCCGACCTCAATTCATGGATATTTTGTTGGTCAAATGCTTGCGGATTCAGTTTATAGATCGCAAGTAAAGTCTGCTGTACAGAGTATCGTCGTGACGGTCGTAGTTTGGTCGCGATTGACCAAAGGGTTTCATTATTCGCTGTTGGCCCATAGAAATCAGCGCTATTTCCGACGACGTTTGAAACGGAGGCGTTGGAAGGCTGAGTGGCCTGTTGCGTAATCTGAACTGAAGATTGAACTTCACCATCAGGCCCAATTAGGCGAATAGATTCAGCAACAGCGAGATCGGCTGAAACTGTTAAAAGTAACGCTAAAGGCGTAATGAGACGCTTTAGGATTGGATGCATATAAGGCTCGTCTTTCTGCGTTAAAACTTAATTAATTAATATAGAGCAAATACCCGTGGGTAAATGAACTTATATCTCTAAAAAGGGGACAGCTTCTAAATATATCGGATATCAGATGGAAAACTATAGGTCTCTACAAAAAAAAGTCGATAAATCATCAAAATATCAATTTTTATTACTAAATTAAGGGGTGGCCTACATTTCAGGGAAGCCTTTGGTCCGCTTTACTGCCAACCAAAACTTGGCATATTCCAAAAAAAAGCCCTAGCAATCGCTAGGGCTTTTTCATCGAACAGCTTAAAAGTCGTGACTAAAAATAGTCTCGAATAAGTAATTCAGCAATCTGTACTGCATTGGTGGCGGCGCCTTTACGCACATTGTCCGCAACCACCCACATATTGATACCACTGTGATGGCTAATATCATTTCTGATACGACCTACCATAACATGGTCTTTACCGCCGCTATCACGCACTTGAGTTGGGAAGTCTTGCCCTTGGAATACTTCGACACCATCTGTGTCTTCAAGCATTTGAATAACTTGCTCAGCATCAATTGGCGAACGAGTTTCAATATGAATCGCTTCTGCATGACCATAAAATACGGGAACTCGAACACAAGTAGGGTTCACCATTATAGAGGTGTCATTGAAGATTTTCTGTGTTTCCCAAACCATTTTCATCTCTTCTTTGGTATAGCCGTTCTCCATAAAAGCATCGATTTGAGGAATACAGTTAAATGCGATTTGTTGGCTAAATGCTTCAGGTTCAGCGGGCACGCCACTCAATAGTTTTGCCGTCTGGCCTGCTAGCTCATCAATGCCTGACTTTCCTGCTCCAGACACGGATTGGTAGGTAGATACATTAATTCTTTCAATCCCTACTTCATCATGAATCGGCTTAAGGGCAACCAACATCTGAATAGTTGAGCAATTTGGATTCGCAATAATGTTGCGATTACGAAAGTCAGCTATTGCTTCTGGGTTAACTTCAGGAACGACGAGAGGGATATCATAATCGTATCTGAATTGAGAGGTATTATCGATAACAACCACACCCTCATCAGCGGCGATAGGCGCCCATTTTTCTGACAGTTCAGCACCGGCAGAAAATAACGCAATATGCACCTGAGACCAATCAAAGTTCTCTACATTTTCAACCAAGATTGACTTACCATTAAAACGATAGCTTTTACCTTCACTGCGTTCACTAGCTAACAGGTACAAGTTCCCTACAGGAAAATTACGTTCTTTTAGAACATCCAGTATGGCTTCGCCAACAGCGCCCGTGGCACCAAATACTGCTAAATTAAATTCTTGGCTCATTTTTCCACCTCTATTTGGAAACCTAATTGTCTCAATGGCTCTAGCTGGCATGTTTTGTCACCAACTAAGCGAATAGCACTATATTCTCTTCTATCCCAATAATTTTTACGCATCGCATCAAATGCGCTTTCATTCTCTGATTCTGTCTGTTCACGGGAGATTTCGCGACGAAATATGGCGTCATCATGTCGTACATCATAAGTTAATTGAATAAGATTATGCAGTACAGCTTCATCCCATTCTCGGTCAACAGAAACCTGAGGAATTGGGGCTATTGGTAATAAATCTGAAGCATTTGATCGTTCTTTTCTTTTTAAAAACGCGCAATAAAAGTTGAAAATCATGGTTGTCCCACGAGCCTTACCTTCTAAACCGTAGCCCGCAACATGAGGGGTGGCAAAATCGAGAAAAGGCAAAAGTTCAAGATCAACAGCGGGTTCGTGTTCGAACACGTCTAAACTCGCGCTAAATCCATCTTGTTTCATCAAACGTCGTTTAAGCGCCAGATTATCGACGACCGGTCCTCTAGCCGCATTTATCAATATTTGATCCGCTCTCATATTGTCGAGTCTATTTTCATCAATTAAATGATACGTAGGATATTTACCGACCTTTGTGATCGGTGTATGCAGCGTAATAACATCAGATTGCTCGAGCAAAAAATCCAAATCTACAAACTTTCTATTATCACCTTCCGCTTGTTTTATCGGATCATTAAGTAAGACTTTGATACCTATACCCTGTAACGCTTCGGATAGATAACTTCCAACCTGACCCGCACCTACAATCCCGACGGTTTTTTCTAAAACAGAAAATCCTTTCTGTTGAGCCAACACCATCAATACACTAAAGACGTATTCTGCAACACCGACTTTGTTGCAGCCTGGCGCTGCGGTAAAGAAAACGCCTCTCTGTTTAAGTAGCGCCTGATCGACATGATCCATTCCCGCCGTTGCTGTCCCTACAAATTTTAGTCGATTTGCATGTTTAAGAAGGGCCGAATTCACTTTGGTGACTGAACGAATCATAAGTGCATCAACATCAACCAGATCTTCTGCTTGAATCTCGCGGCCAGATTTAAATGTCACTTCGCCAAGTTGACGAAACAGAGCGTCCGCATAAGGCATGGCCTCATCGATAAGAATTTTCATAAACACGTTTTTTTCTAGGTTGCTAGGAGGGGGGATTGTGGCGCAATAAAATATTATTCGCCAGTATATTTTTACGTGACGCGACACTATTTGATCAACCAACATCTTCAGATGATTGAAAATAAAAATGCCCGGTCACCAAATAAATTGATAACCGGGCTAAATCCAGAACAAAAGGATCACGTTCCGCTCTCAAAGGAACATGTTTGCGTCTGTCTGATCAGTCAAGCTGACCGATTCTGGAAACCTTTTCCGTCTTCCGTTTCAGATAGGGTTCTAAAACGAATTACGCTTTATATTTTTTAATGACCAAAGTCGCGTTCGTGCCGCCAAAGCCAAAGCTATTTGACATAACCGTATTTATTTCTTGATCACGTCTTTCGGTTACGATATCCAAGCCTGCTGCTGCTGCATCTAACTCATCAATATTGATGCTTGGTGCAATAAAGCTGTTCTCTAGCATCAATGTTGAATAGATAGCTTCATGAACACCTGCCGCACCAAGAGCGTGGCCTGTCATTGCTTTTGTCGCAGAAATCGCAGGGCTGTTACCACCAAATACGTCTTGGATTGCCTCTAGTTCTTTACCATCGCCAATCGGTGTTGATGTACCATGAGTGTTTACATAGTCGATGCTGTCAACATTTTGCATTGCGTCTCTCATGCAACGAGCCGCGCCTTCACCTGAAGGTGCAGTCATGTCGTAGCCATCAGAAGTCGCACCATAACCGACAATCTCACCATAAATCTTCGCACCACGAGCAAGAGCATGTTCTAGCTCTTCAACGACAACAATACCGCCACCGCCTGAAATAACGAAGCCATCTCGGTTAGCATCATAAGTACGTGAAGCTTTTTCTGGTGTTTCATTATATTTAGTTGATAGTGCGCCCATTGCGTCAAACATCATTGTTTGACTCCAGTCTAGCTCTTCACCACCACCCGCAAAAACAACATCTTGTTTGCCAAGTTGGATAAGCTCTACCGCATGACCAATACAGTGTGCAGAGGTTGCACACGCCGAACTCATCGAATAGTTAACACCAAGAATTTTAAATGGTGTAGCCAAACAAGCCGATACCGTCGATGACATGGTACGAGTGACCATATAAGGGCCCACACGACGCACGCCTTTTTCACGAAGCGTATCAACAGCTAAAGTTTGGTTCAGCGCGGATGCACCACCAGACCCAACGACAATTCCGGTACGAATATTAGACACTTGATCTTCAGCTAGAGCTGAATCTTCAACGGCTTGTTCCATAGAAAGGTAAGCATAAGCGGCTGCATCTCCCATAAAGCGCATTTTTTTGCGGTCAATATGATCGGCTGGTTTGATCTTGAGATCACCCCAAACTTGAGAGCGTAAGCCCATTTCTTTGAACTGTTCAGATTCGTTGATACCTGATTTGCCTGCTTTAAGAGACTCTAGTACTTCTTCAACGTTATTACCGATACTAGACACAATACCCATACCAGTGATGACAGCGCGTTTCATTTTACATTCCTATAAATAATAAAATCTTTAAGATTACTGCACGATAATACCCAAGTTAACCATCAAAAGTGGTCAGCTTTCCCATAAAAACGTACAATTTAGTCTAATCTACGACTAACTATAAGCCAAACAGTTCAAAAACCATGACGTCAATTACAAACGCAACCCTCGAATGGAATGAAGCTGGGATACCTGTTTCCGAACAATTTGGTGACGTATACTTCTCTAACGTAAACGGTTTAGAAGAGACACGCTACGTATTTCTTAAGCAAAATGATCTACCTAATAGATGGCATTCATATGACCAACGCCGTTTTGTTGTGGCTGAAACCGGTTTTGGCACTGGCCTGAACTTCCTAGCAGTATGGCAGTCGTTTGAGAAATATCGAGCGGAATTTCCAAATGCACCACTAAAAGAGCTTCATTTCATTAGCTTCGAGAAGTTTCCCTTAGATATTACGGATTTAACAAAAGCACATCAAGCTTGGCCTGAACTGGCACAATACGCGAAACAGTTGCAAGAAGCCTACCCAATTAGCGTGCCCGAATGTCATCGAATTATATTAGCTGGCGGTGCTATAACCCTTGACCTCTGGTTTGGAGACATCAAAGAATGCATGCCTCTCGTGCCAACAAATGAGTCAGGTATTGTTGACGCTTGGTTTCTCGATGGCTTTGCGCCCAGTAAGAATCCTGAAATGTGGAACCAAAATCTATTTGAAGGTATGGCTAAATTGGCTAAGCAAAACTGCACTTGTGCAACCTTTACCGCCGCGGGTTTTGTTCGAAGGGGGCTTATAGAAGCAGGGTTCGCAATGAGAAAAGTCAAAGGCTTTGGAATCAAAAGGGAGATGATCGCTGGCACATTGGCACATAAAAAACCCTTTTCTAATATTCAACCTTGGTTTGCCCGACCTAACCAGTCACCCGTAACCGACGTCGCCATCATAGGCGGTGGTATCGCTAGCGCGGCACTGGCAGCAAGCTTGTGTCAAAGAGGAGTAAACGTAACCCTGTACTGCAAAGACTCGCAACCTGCTCTCAATGCGTCCGGAAATAAGCAAGGCGCACTCTATCCATTACTGAATAGCAACCATAGTGGTGCCTCACGAATTTATGCCCCCGCATTTTTATTCGCCAGACAGTTTTTTGACCAAGCCGCAAAGCGATTTAATTATGACCACGATTGGTGTGGTGTCACTCATCTTGCTTGGAATGACAAAGCGAGTCAAAAGCTCGACAACATACTTTTAGGTGACCATGTAACAGACTTAGTTGTCCCTGTTTCTGCAGAAGAGATGGATCAGTTGGTCGGTTTATCAACGGGGTTGGCAGGTATTACCTACCCTATGGGAGGGTGGCTTTCTCCAAGTGAGCTCACTCAAAAGCTTATCCAAGAACAGATTAATGGTGGTCGACTGACTCTCATCAGTCATACCCAAATTAAAACATTGGAACAAAATCAGGATAACCACTGGACACTGCATAGCGAAAACTCGAACTTTCAACATGATGTTGTCGTGGTGGCAAACGGCCATGATGCTGGTCAGTTTAACCAAACCTCAACGATACCCCAGTCAGCAGTTAAGGGACAGGTAAGCCACGTTCCCACAACACCTACACTGAAACAACTAAAAACAGTACTGTGTTATAACGGTTATATGACACCCCACAATCCCAACAATCAATATCACTGTATCGGAGCCAGTCACGATCGAGACAATATTGACCACAACTTCGATGTTCTAGCGCAGCAAGAAAACGCTTATAAATTGGTTAGAACATTACCCGATAAAACCTGGGTGAAAGAGGTGAATATTGGCGATAACCTAGCAAAACAAGGTATTCGCAGTACGAGTCGAGACCATTTACCTTTTGTAGGTAATGTGTGTGATTTTGAATCAGTAAAAAGTGAATATGCCCACCTACTCCAAGACAAAAATGTCGGCCCGATAGCAGACTACCGTAACCTCTATTGCTTCATGGCGTTAGGGGGCCGTGGGCTCTGCTCTGCTCCTTTAATGGCGGAGGTTTTGGCCTCTCAAATATGTAACGACCCCATACCATTGCCAGTCGATTGTTTAGAAGGTATCCACCCCGCGAGAATGTGGGTTCGTAAGCTATTAAAAGGACGGCCAGTCGGCCAATGAAAAAACGCCTCGAAAGATCAGTAGACCTTAGAGGCGTTCTTTTAATGAATACTCGATACTAGTATCGAGTATTCGCATGTTCATACAACTCTTCATATTCTGTTGCGGTAAGTTGCCAAGAGAAATCTGTCGTCATTCCGTTAACCATCATTCGTTCGAAGGCGGGTTTATCATTGCGATAAATAGACGCCGCCCAACGCATCGTATCTCTCAATGCGGCAGGGTAAAGATCGTAAAACTTAAATCCAGTCGCATGTTCAAGATTGCCTGCCGAATAATTATGTACCGTATCTTCAAGACCGCCGGTTGATCTTACAATCGGCACGGTTCCGTATTTCATACTGTACATTTGATTAAGGCCACATGGCTCATATCGTGATGGCATAACAAAGAAATCTGCGCCCGCTTCAACTAAATGAGCAAGCTTGTTGCTGTATCCAATATATGCGCCGAATTTATGAGGATATCGTTTAGCATAATCGGTTAATGCCGACTCTTGCCAACTCTCACCAGAGCCAACAATGACAAACTGAACATCATCTTGCTCTAGCATCTCATGAATACATTCAATAAATACATCAAGCCCTTTCTGAGTAGCAAGCCTTGAAACCACGCCATAAATAGCGACATCAGGTCTTACTTCTAAACCAAATTCTTTCTGCAGCTCCGCTTTACACAACGCTTTTCCTGACAAGTCATTGTGTGAATAGTTGTGAGGCAACAAGGTATCTGATTCTGGATCCCACTCTTGAATATCTATCCCATTAATGATGCCACGCAGTTTGCCTTTTACAGCTTTGTGCTGAAGCGCATTCTCCAAACTGAAGCCATATTCTGCTGTCAATATTTCTTCGGCATAGGTTGGGCTTACGGTGGTCACCATATCCGCCGACAATACGCCCGCTTTTAGGAAGTTAAGTTGATCATAGAATTCTAAACATTGGAAGTTAAAGTAATCCCAAGGGAGCCCTGTCAAAGGAAGATTAGACTTGTTGAATACACCTTGGTAACCGATATTGTGGATCGTCATAATAGACTTTGTTTCTGAGAAGTTACTGTAGGCGTTATACAGATCACTTTTCACATACACGTTACACAATGCGACGTGCCAATCATTACTGTGCAATACGTCGACTTTGATATCTAACGCTAGAACGGCCTGCATAATGGCTCTAGAAAGAAAAATAAAGCGTTCTGCATTATCTACATACTCACTTCCACCCCAGTCATACAGCTTAGGACGGTCGTAAAACTTGTCGTACTCAATAAAATAAAATGAGAGATTTTCGCTGATTTTGTGTTGTCTTATTGACGCCCACTCTTCATTTTCTTCGCCAAATGGAACGCCCAACATTTCATAAACGCGTTCTGTTTGTTCGCACCTTTCTCCCATGACTTGGGGATAATAGGGCATGATGACCGATACATTGTGTCCATTTTCCGCCATCGCATAAGGAAGCGAATACGACACATCAGCTAACCCACCGGTTTTTGCATAAGGGGCAGCTTCACTTGTAGCCCAGACTATATTCATTATCTATTACCTCAAAGACTAAATATGCGTTGAGTAAAGTGGTTCAATTAGAACAACAAAGAGTTTGTAAACCCAAACACACTAATACACTCACCAAATAGTCTTTTGTAACATAAAGATTTTACCGACTCCACTGCGAGTCCGCCAAAATAGAAAAGAGTTATATTTACTTATGAAAACCTTGAATTTCGTTAGGTTTTTTGCCAACAATTATGCTTTTATAAGCTGAGCCCATAGATCGGCCACTATCGTACGATCGGCTGGTGTTAGCTCTGAACGCGCATCTTCTAGGCTTTGCTCTACCTTCTTTTTAAATGACTCTACATCTTCGATACCTTCTGCTTCGCAGTCCGCTGCAGAAAGAGAGATGTGTCCTCTTAGGTAACCTCCTGCAAACAGTTCATCATCCGATGCACTCACTACCGATGCGTCAATCATTTCTAACCATTTTTCTTCATGTTCAATAATCATTGATATTCTCTATATTCCACTTTAAATACTATTTCACTTAGCACATTATTTTACTTCAAACTGATGTATTTCTAATTCTGGAGTGTGGTAAAAATCACGTAATGCTTCCGAGAGCAATTTTACTCTATATGGGCTCCCCTGCACTAAAATATCTTTTACCTGTTGATGTACGATATTCATAAATGCCAATCTATCCGGTTCCACATCACCTTGCAGGTTGTCACAACTGACATTAAATGGGAACCCAGCACTTACGGCCAATATCCACTCGTAAGCTTGCGGCCTCACCTCTACTTTCTCAAACTCAGCCTGTACATCTGCAGTCCGCCCATCCGGTTCATACCAATAACCGAAATCTTCAAGTAATCGACGCTCTGATCCCGCGACACACCAATGGGCAATTTCGTGTAGTGCAGAGGCATAAAAACCACGCGCAAAAACGATTCGATGGAATAGCACTTCTTTGTCTGCTGGCAGATAGATAGGTTCATCCCCACCAAGCTCAAGCTTGGTGTTGAACTCTTGGTAAAAGGTTTGATTGAATAGAGTGACTAGGTCTTGATAATGATGCGGCATGATAATGACAATTCTGGCTATAAAAGAGGCCACCCTAATGGGTGGCGACGTTAAGGTTAAATCTTTGGCGTTTCTGTTGTCACACCAAAGTTTTGTCCGCGGTGGCGCAACAAATGATCCATTAAAACGATCGCCAACATTGCTTCTGCAATAGGTACGGCTCGAATACCGACACACGGGTCATGACGACCTTTTGTGATAAGTTGTGTTGACTCACCCGTTCTCGTTATGGTTTCCCCCGGAACGGTAATACTAGACGTCGGCTTAAGCGCAATATTAGCAACGATATCTTGGCCAGTAGAAATGCCACCCAATATGCCACCGGCATGATTGGACTTGAACCCATTTGGCGTCAGAGGGTCTCTATGTTGACTTCCTTTTTGATGAACGACATCAAAGCCATCACCAATCTCAACACCTTTTACGGCATTAATACTCATTAGACAATGTGCAATATCTGCGTCTAGTCGATCAAATATAGGTTCACCTAAGCCAACAGGAACATTGGTCGCAACAACCTGAAGCTTTGCTCCAATCGAATCACCTTGCTTTTTAAGGTCACGTATCAGTTGGTCTAAATCGTCTACTTTGTCTACATCAGGGCAGAAAAAAGCATTGTTTTCTATCTCGTCCCAGTCAACTTTATCTATTGACACATCACCCATTTGAGACAAATAAGCACGGACTTCTACACCAAATTCTTTTTGAAGATATTTTTTTGCAATTGCACCCGCCGCCACTCGCATTGCTGTTTCACGAGCAGATGAACGGCCACCACCACGATAATCGCGAACCCCATATTTTTGATGGTAGGTGTAATCCGCATGCCCAGGGCGGAATTTATCTTTTATTTCAGAGTAATCTTTTGAACGCTGATCGGTATTTTCTATCAAAAGTCCAATTGACGTCCCTGTGGTTTGACCTTCAAACACACCAGAAAGTATTTTTACCTCATCTGGTTCACGACGTGCAGTTGTGTACTTAGAGGTCCCAGGTCTACGGCGGTCCAAATCCTTTTGTAAATCAGCTTCGGTTATCTCAAGTCCAGGCGGGCATCCATCAACAATACAGCCTAACGCTATACCGTGACTCTCTCCAAATGTAGTTACTCGAAAGTGCTGACCAATACTATTTCCTGCCATAATATCCTCACAATTCTTAACTCAATGTTTTCGCTAATCTACCCATCTAGTTAGACTGATATTTGCTATTGAGTACTTATTCGTCATACTTTCATGTTCGCTTGATACGCAGTAGATGTAAACCCTTTAGACAGAAAAAACGCCAGTAGAGACTGGCGTTTTTAGAATTGAATGGTGCTTTAGTCTTTATAGAGAGAAAATTCGTCTGCGCACGCTACCAGTTGTTCACGGGTCAACGTAAAGACACCGTGTCCACCATTTGCAAATTCAATCCAAGTGAAAGGAAGCTCAGGGTATTGCTCCATCATGTGAACCATTGAGTTGCCAACTTCACAAATCAAAACTCCATTTTCATTTAAATAATTGGGTGCATTGGCCAAAATTCTGCGTACCAATTTCAAACCATCCGTTCCTGCCGCTAAACCCAGTTCAGGTTCATGAGTGAATTCATCCGGTAGACTATTCATGTCTTCCGCATCTACATAGGGTGGATTAGACACGATCAAATCGTATTTATCTAAGTCAGGTAGGTCACGGAACAGGTCTGAACGAATAGGGAAAACTTGTTGCTCCATTCCGTGCTCTTGAATATTTTTTTCAGCAACCTCTAGCGCATCAGCAGAGATATCAATAGCATCGATTTCAGCATCAGGAAACGCATAGCCGCAAACAATAGCAATACAGCCACTGCCCGTACATAAATCCATAATTCTATGAGGCTGATCTAACAGCCACGGCTGGAATTCAGATTCGATCAATTCACCAATTGGGGAACGAGGAACAAGAACACGCTCATCAACATAAAACTCTAAGCCACAAAAGTACGCTTTGTTGGTTAAGTAAGCCGTTGGGGTGCGATCATTAATACGTTTAACGACGCGATTAACAATACGGCTACGCTCCGTTGAAGTGAGTCTGGAATTTAGAATATGTGGTGGCACATCGATAGGAAGATAAAGCGTTGGTAGGATTAGTTGAATCGCTTCATCCCATGAGTTATCGGTACCGTGACCATAAAAAATCCCGGCAGCATTAAAGCGGCTTACTGTCCAACGAAGCATGTCTTGAAGGGTGTACAGCTCTGATACCACTTCTTCCACAAAAATCTTATCCAAAATTACCTCCAAATTATCCCCATTAAAAATTGTATCTGGCACAAATAACGCTCTATTCGTTCTTAGGGGTTTCAACCACCAATTATATCTGTGCCGTAACGTAAAGCTACCCTAATCTTTCGAAGAAAATTACTGCCTAACTTTTGATACCGTTATGACATCGAAATAATTCAAGTCTATTTGAAATCAATCTTCAGTTTTCCATAATTTCTATGTGGTTAATATTTATATTTTGAAGCCTTGCGTCATTGCTTAAGCAACCCGACTCAACCTTTCTGCAGTACTCTATTTTATAGATAATGTATCCACTGTTATGAAAATATAACGGTAATAACATAAAAATATATTGTGCATATTCACGCAAAATCAAGAAGATGCACTTCACTTTAGTGAGGATGACCAATTTTGGTAAACTTAACCAGACAGCATTGCACTCGAGTGAGCATTTCTAGGATGTGAGTGAGGGGGCTAAGTGCGAGTATTATCTCTGTAAATACTCGGCCATATGACGGTTAAGATTTCAGGATAACTAAGAATTTGAAAAATCGAAGCATAGTAAGAAAATAGATCACTTTCGCTTTTCTATTAAACACTCGCTTTTTATTAAACAAAAGAGTAGAAAACGCAACCATTAGGTTGCGTTTTCTACTCTTTATCGACGTCTTTCACGACGGGGAATTTTAATCTGATTCTTATTCTTTGTTACCAAAATACACAGTGCATGCATAAAAAATCACACCGGATACGATAACACCTATCATCCAAATATCAGTCTGGTCCATATTATTCGTCCTCTGCTTTTGGGCTAATCAATTTTCCAACAACCACTGATACGATAATAATGGTAAATATCATGCCTGCTGAAGTTAAAAACAACTCTGTTGCTAAATTCATAACATATCTCCTATTAAGCAGTCACTGGTTGATTTTTACGACTGAATTTCGCTGGTTTTGTATCTGTAGCGAAGGTCAAAAGTACAATCGTTAAGACGAGACCGACAACCGCAGTAATGTGTGCATTTTCCAATGGAGCCGTAACAGGAATAGCTGAAATAATCATTTCTTTGATAGGACGAATTGTCCAAGCTAGATTACAAGCCCAAGATACAAGTAATGTCGTTGTCGCGACTGTCGCACTACGCTTCCAGAATAAACCCGCAACGGTGACAAAGAACAAAGGCGCCAACCATGCAAACAGCCAGTTAATCGAAGGTACGATTGCAGGTTGGTTGAAGAACGTAAGAACCGCACCCACGATACCGAAAATCATAATCATAAGTTGTATGGTTTTCTTCTCCTCAAGAGGTGCCATCTCTGTCTTGCGGTTCGCTTGAATAATATCTTTTGTGAAGATAGTTGCTGGTGCCAGTACCGTCATCGCATAGGTTGAAAGTAGAGCTCCCATGAAACCAGCTTGTAGAAGAACCACTAACCAAGTAGGAAGAAGTTTAACAACTAAGGTCGCTCCAGCTAATTTTGGCCCAAGCTCTGCAAATTCAGGAATTGTCACAGCAGCTAAACCAACTAAAACTGGGAATACACCGAAGAGACCGTTAATAGGCGCTGCAATCCAGATAGAACGACGAATAACTTTTTCATTCTTGGCTGACATCGCGGCGGCCATACCCTGTTGATTAACAGACTGCGAGAATACAACAGAAAAAATAGTGGCGACACCAAAGCCGAATAGTAATTCAGACGTTCCGAAGATGCTAAGTTTGAATTCTTGACCATTGTCTACATAGAATTGTCTAACACCATCCCAACCTTCAGGAAGCGCAAATGCCAGATAGAAACCAGCGACAATAATAGAACCATACATCACAACTGCGTTAACCAAGTTAACATACATTGTCTGCTTGATACCACCCATGGTCACATAGGCTAATCCGAGTGCTGCACCAACAACAACTGAGATAGGTAGAGACCAACCGCTAGAAGAAGAGATAGCAATACCTAGCGCTTGTGTTTCAAGAGAAACGAGGCCGAAAACTACCATTCCACCAACACAAGCAGTCAGATTTCTCATCTGTTTACCAAATAAATGTCCTTGAAGTTCAGGAATAGTCGCACAACCTAAACGTCGTACCCAACGTCCAGTACCCAAGCAGATAACACACATTAGAATAGTATGGGCAAAACAGAACCAAAGCGCCACAGCACCGATACTATAAGACATTTCCATTAAGCCATATACGTGTGCAGAACCTAAATAAGTTATCGCAAGAGTAACCGAGAACATCGCTATATTGGCATCCGCCCCGCCTCGTGCCATATCCGTTACCTTACCGGACGCTTTGTCTTTCTGATTTAAGTACCACCCAATACTACCAATTACGACAATATTATAGATGAGCACCATTATTAATACGGAGTTCATACTTCATTCCTCTAAAATTATTAAAATTCATTATCTAACTCCTATTAATAATGCACTACATGCAAATAAAAAACGCGGCACCAAATCACCATTCAACAGCTACGACGTCCCACGAATAAGAAGCTTTGTTTCATGAATAGCACGGCTTAAAATATTAGTAAAAACAGCTATGAAAATTAAAAAAAAAGACCGCAATCTCTCACAGTCTTTTTAATAACACTAACATCACATTTAAGATTTAAATTCGTTTACTTTTTCTCGATGATTTGACAAGAAAAAATCTTTAAAAGATTTAACACAATGAGTCATAAATCGTTGTGGCAAATAATAAATATTTAGAAACCAATCATCAGTTTCATATTCATCTAACAATGAGACTAATGACCCATCTCGAATATACTTCTGAACAATAAATTCAGGTAAGTATGTAATTCCGGTAGAATGCAACGCTGCGGATAACATCATTTGCGCATCCGATACTTCGATAGACTTTACAATTCTAATAGGAATAGTTTCACCATTTTGTTTGAATATCCACTGATTTTGATTTTGCAAAGCCTTCGAGTACAAACAACGGTGGTTGACTAAGTCCTGTGGAACCAGTGGCTCCCCATACTTGCGTATATAGTCAGGTGACGCTACGGTAATAAATTTTTGCGTAAGTAGATTTCTACGGACCAAAAGCAATTCAGAGTCTTTATTCGATGCATACCCTGAGACTGCCGATATAATAAAATCGTGGTCTTTGTAGTAATCCATTCCTCGTGGCGTCATCGTCAATTGAATATTAACCAAAGGGTTACTATCCACAAAATCACCGATGATCGGCATCACCACTTTTTCAGCATAAATGGGCGTACAACAAACTTTTATATTACCACGGGTTTCTGTAGTAAATCCTGTTAACTCATTGATCATTAAATGAATATCATCTGTTATTTCAGAAAATTTACTGTATAGAAATGATCCTGCTTCAGTCAGCCTTTCGTTTGGGTTATTTCGTTGATATAAGGCTATACCCAGCTCATCCTCTAGATCGCTTAACCAACGTGAACCCGTACTTGTAGAGATGCTCATCGTTTCAGCTGCTTTAGTGATTGAACCTGCATTTATCAACTCGATAAAAAATAGCATTCTGACCAGTTGATGTGGGTCAATAATACTTGAGCCATTCAGCCCTTGTGTGCCAACCGTTCCCTCTTTTAACATCATTGCATCTCTAGATATTATTTACTTCATATAATTAATACTATTTTAGGATAAACAGAACGTCATAATTACTATCTTTGTCTACTTGTGAGAAGTTACGCAATAAAAAGGGGGAAGTAACCTTAGGTCAAGGTAACTCCCCCCTTTGTCCGTCTTCTTTAGTACTTAGAAAACTTATTCGTAACTTTTCCAGCTAGGAAAGTTAGTTTTGTTGAGGTTTAGAATTTGACGAGTTTCATCTGGTGTAGCAATTTCTAGATCGTTACATTCAAGCATACGTTTAGTACGCTCAACAAACTCAACATTAGATTTCGCAAGCTGCCCACGGCGATAGTAAACATTATCTTCCATACCAACACGAATGTGACCACCTAGAGCAATACACGTGTTAACGATTGGAAGATGTCCACGGCCGATGCCTAAACCTCCCCATGTAAAGTTCGTTCCCCAGTGACGAGCTACTTCATCAAGCATTTGAATAAGGATATGAACTTCTGCAGGAGAACCACCAGGAGCACCGAGTACAAACTGGAAGTGAGGACGAACAAACGGGTTATGAACCTCTTGTTTACCGGCTTCACGCGCCTTCTCATTTGCTTTTTCTATAGACTTTCGATAGAAAATAACGTTATGAATCATACCAATATCGAAAATTTCGATTTCTGGAGTAACACCAACTAAAGGCATTTCTTTCGCTAGTTTACCAAGAAAAATTGGCGTATTTTCAAATACTGTTGTGTGAGCCCAATTCATAGTACCAGCATCAAATGTTGCAATCTCAGGGCGCAATTCCTGGAAAGGAAGCATTCTGATTTCATCCGCAAGGCCTAAACCACCAGACGTCGTCAAGTTAATGACGATATCGCATTCTGCTTCACGAATGTAATTAACGGTTTCACGGAATTTATTGATATCCATCGTTGCATTTTGATTGTCATCACGCACGTGGATGTGAGCAATAGAGGCACCTGCAGCATGACATGCAATGATTTCATCCGCTTCCTCACGAGGAGTGACCGGTACATCAGGGAACATATCTTTTTTAGGCCAAGCACCTGTACATGCAACCGTTAGAATTCGTTTATTTGCCAGAGACATATCTATTACCTCATTATTTATTTTTAGGCACCAAATTTAACTCAATAAGAACTATTTGGTGTGAAGTCATGTTATTTAACTGCCTCTACAACAAGCAGCTAAAATAGTTTTATTTCAACAGCAGCAGCTATTGGTATTTATTATTTACGTTCAATAACAACCGCAACACCTTGGCCTCCACCAATACATAATGTTGCTAGACCATAACGTTGCTCACGTTTTGTTAACTCATGAACCAAGCTAACAAGAATACGTGCACCAGATGCACCGATTGGGTGACCAAGTGCGATTGCGCCACCGTTCACATTGGTGATACTTGGGTCAAGGTCAAGACCTTTACAAACAGACAAAGCTTGCGATGCAAACGCTTCGTTTGCTTCAATCAATTCAATATCTGAAACCGTTAGACCCGCCGCTTTTAGTGCTTTTTCTGTCGCGGGTACAGGTGCGTATCCCATTGTTTCCGGGTCGACACCTGCTGATCCTTGAGAAACAATCGTTGCCAATGGCTTTAAACCAAGCTCTTTCGCTTTATCTGCACTCATAAGGACCAGTGCTGCTCCGCCATCATTCAGACCAGAAGCATTAGCGGCGGTAACGGTACCGCTACCATCACGGATAAAGGCAGGCTTAGGCTTAGAAATACTTGCCATTGTTGCGCCGAACTTTGGAAACTCATCTGTGTCTACTACGACGTCGCCACGACGCCCTGAGATAGTATGAGGTGCTATTTCGTTTACAAAACGACCAGACGTTATAGCTTGCTCAGCACGATTTTGAGACTGAACGGCAAAAGTATCTTGTTCTTCACGAGATATTTCGTATTTCTTCGCAAGGTTCTCTGCTGTGATTCCCATATGGAAACCACCAAATGCGTCGGTTAAACCGTCATTGAGCATTGTATCGGTTAACTGAGAGTGTCCCATTTTTACACCAGTACGATGGGATTGAAGAACGTGAGCGGCATTGGACATCGACTCCATTCCACCCGCGACGACTATTTCAGCTTCGCCCAGACGAATCTGATTGGCTGCATCCATTACCGCTTTCAAACCTGAACCACATACCATAGACACGACATTGGCCGTTTTATCGTTCGGGACACCAGCAAATTTGGCAACCTGTCGAGCAGGGTTTTGGCCCAGACCGCCGTTTAAAACATTACCTAAAACAACATTATCTACTTGGTCTGCTTTAATACCCGCTTCTTCAATTGCAGCCTTAACTGCGGTAACCCCTAAATCAATAGCGGAAACATTGGCATAGGCACCTAAATAAGAACCGATAGCAGTGCGCTTTGCACTTACAATTACGACTTCTTTCATGATCATAAACCTCAGAATTAATTAATTGATTCCATCACTAAATATAATTCGGTGATGGAATCCAACGCGACTCTACTGATTAGTGGTCGCCAAACGGATATACGCGGTCAGCGACATCATTCACTTGGTCTTCATCGATAATGGCCATTAGACGAGTCATTGAACCGTCACCACAATACAAATTAAGTGGTGCACCAATAATTGTGCAGCGTTTGCCCGCGATTTTAGCAACATTACCACCAACGTTTTCCCAGCCAACTTTACCGTTACCTAGAAGCAATTTATGACAAGGTTCCCATGTGCCGTTACACATACCTTTTTCTTCAACAAGGCCATAAAGCTCTTTATACGCTTCTTCACCATGAATCTCTTTGTACATGTCACGATCAAAGTGCGCATACTCTTCTTTACCAAACTTCGCGATATATTCTTCTTTCAACGGTAAACCTGAATAGCCTTCAAGGTTCATTGATAATTTCCCAGCGCACTGCTCGCCAATAGAAGTATGTAGTGGGTGGTCTAGTGCCTGTTGGTCAACACCAAGTGATTTAATATCATGTTTCATACACCAGTGACCAACTGAAGCACCTACGCCTGTCGCGTAATGGTAATACTGTTTTGAATCATCCCATTTACCTGCCATACCGGTATAAATGATAACGATCATGTCTTTTAGTTCTTCATGAGTAACACCTGTTTTAACCAGTGCTGCATCCATATGTTCAGCTTTAATCAGTGTCCACTGCTCAAGGTCTGAAAGGTCTAAACATACTGCATCACCACAATAAGCATTTAAGTCCATTTCGTGAGTATAGCGAGCACGACGTCCATCAAACTCTGTTTCAATGACATGGCGTGGTGAATCCGCGTGTGTACCGCAGTGCATTGGCATTTTGAAAAACTGAGTCAATACACCAGATTTTGCAAGACCATGAGCACGAGTAATCTCAGGCTGTGGGAAGTAAGGCCACTGAGGTGATTGAGAGCCCACTGGATGTGATAGATCGATGATTACTTTGCCTGCAAAAAAATTATGATTGTTGTTAGCCATTTTGACTATTCTCCTGAATTTTTTTAACTGATTGCATCAGTTATCGAATACTTATTTCTTTGTTGAATTACGATATGTAGTTTGGTCGATCAAGTACTTAAATAGGCCTTCTTTCGACGCGACTGCCTGCTCTGGTGTCCAAGTCTGAAAACCTTCGCCTGTTTTAAACCCTGACTTACCTTCGGCGACTAACTTCTTCAAGGTTTCACTTGGTTCCGTACCGGAATAAAGGTGTTGAAACATGTAGTCATGAATATTAAGGCTGAGTTCAGTCGAAACCATGTCAGCATTTTCAAACGGTGCTAGCTGTGGAATACGGAAACCAAATGAGTTTTTAATACAATCGTCGATAGTTTTCGGGTCGGCAATACCTTGGTCAACCATGTAGAAAGCTTCTCTCCACAACGCGTGTTGTAATCTGTTCGCTAAGAAACCCGCGACATCTTTTTTACACTCGGCTGGCGCTTTACCGCATTCAGTTAAGAAGTCCATTGATGCTTGAATTACATCATCAGCACTGTCTTCTGTACGAATAACTTCTACTAATGGTATCAATACCGCTGGATTCCAGAAATGCATTCCAATAACACGGTCTTTTTTCTCAATAACTTCTGCAATCTCAGTGATAGATTTCACTGAAGTTCCTGAGGCAAAGATACACGTCGGTTTTGCGTGAGCTTCCATTTCGCGGAAAGTAGCGTGTTTAACGTCCATCACCTCAGGCACAGATTCGAAAATCAAATCGGCATCTGCATACGCTTCAATCTCGTCTGCAGTGATTGAGATACGATCTAAAATCGCATCTTTCTGATCAGATGCCAGAAGGCCTTCACGGATAAACATATCTAACTGACCGGACATATCTTCAATTGCAGTACAGTTTGTTACGCTACGAGTTTTAATCGTCACGTTCCTGCCACCACCAGCAAAAATCTGAGCGATACCAACACCCATCATTCCTGACCCACCAACGATGGTGATGTTTTTAATGTCTGTAGAATTCATCTTTTTGCTCCATTAACCAGCAGTACAACCGCCATCAACATAAATAATCTGACCATTAATGAAATCAGATCCTGGAGCTGACAGGAACATAACCAAACCAATCATATCTGAAGTTTCAGCAACACGACCCATAGGAAGACGTGCAAGGAATGGAGCAATACGCGCTGGATCTTCACAGATTTCACGAGTGAGAGGAGATTTAATAAGCGTAGGAGCAATCGCATTCACATTGATAGTGAAACCTTGTTGAACACCTTTGATAGACCATTCTGTTGCAAGCTGTTTAGTCAACGAATCCACCGCGGCTTTAGATGCTGCATAAGCGCTGTAACCATCAGGGTGACCACAGAACCCACGAACACTTGACGTGTTCACAATTTTACCATGACCCTGTTTCATGAAATATTTACCAAACACCTGGCAGGGAACCAGTGTACCCGTAACATTCACATTCATTACTTGGTTAAAGTTTTCCGTTGGCATTTCTTCACCAGGAGCGCGGAATGCCATACCAGCGTTGTTCACTAAGATATCGATACGTCCATACATTTCATGAACTTTATCAACGATAGCTTGCTGCGCTTCAACATCTGTAACATCACCAGTAATAGCAGTACATTCACCGCCAACTGCAGCGACAGATTTCACTGTTTCTTCAAGCGTTTCCATGCGACGTGCTGTGACGACAACTTTTGCGCCGTGTAGAGCAAATGCCTGAGCGTATGCCGCGCCTAATGTGCCGTTGCCGCCTGTGATAACTGCAACTTTATCAGTAAGATCAAAGCAATTCTTAGCGAAATCATCGCTCCAACTAGGTGTCATGACCATTCTGTTATTCCTTATAAATTTAAATTAATGCTACGCTGCGGTAATGGTTACTAAAACTTTTGCTTGGTTGTTACTGCTAACCCAAAGCTTCCGCTTTTCGTTTGGTAGCATAGAAATAGAAGCATCTTTGCCAACAATAAATTGCTCACCAGCTTCATTTTCAACAGTAATCTCACCTTCGATAACGAAATATGATTTTTCAGTATGCGAGCCGAATGTACCTTCGCCGTACTGCCACTCCGCTCCGCCATCAGCTTCAAACGTAGACAATCCTTGCCAAAACTTAGTCAAGCCAGTCTCTTCGCCTTGAACCTTTAAGCAAGTAACGCCAAAATGGCCCGGAGGTGTATATTCACTAACGTCCTGGATATTGGTCACTTTCATTATTTTTCTCCAAATGTTTTTAACGAATCTGAAATAATCAATTCTGTACCTGTCTTAGCTAAAACCTCTTCAACGGTTGTGTTGTAAGCGATTTCTGTAAGAACTAAACCTTCTTTTGTCGGATGAATAACCGCCAATTCTGTCACTATTACGTCCACACAATTTGTGGCAGTGATAGGCAGTGTGCAGTTGTCTAAAATTTTAGGCGCACCATTTTTATTGCAATGAGCCATCATAATGATTACTTTTTTAGCGCCATTGACGAGGTCCATAGCACCACCCATGCCCGCAACCATTTTTCCGGGAATCATGTAGTTTGCTAGGTTACCGCTACGATCAACTTCCATTGCACCTAATACAGTGGCGTCTACATGACCACCACGAATAAGAGAAAAAGAAAGCGTAGAATCAAAATATGCAGCGCCAACTGTTGCTGTCACTGGTGTACCACCTGCATTTGTTAGGTCCCAATCTTCTTTACCTTCTGCAGGTGTTGAGTCAAGGCCTACCATTCCATTTTCGGACTGAAATACAATATGTTTGTCTTTTGGTACAAAGTTAGCGACAGAGGTCGGCATACCGATACCAAGATTGACGAGATCACCGAGGTTCAATTCATCGGCAACACGCTTTGCGATAAGATCTTTCATCGACATTTTACTTACCTCACTATGTAATCGATCAGGACAGAAGGAAGAGTGAAGAAGCTAGGATCAATCTCATCAGGCTCTACTAAGGTATCTGGTTCAACAAAAACCATATCGGCCGCTAAACCCATTACCGGGTTAAAGTTAGCTGTAGTTTTATTAAATGCAGTATTGCCAAATACATCAGTAGTAGAAGATTTTAGAAGTGCAACATCCGCTTTTATAGGTTCTTCAAGCAGAAATACTTCGCCTGCTACCGTCACTTTTTGCTTACCTTCTTCGACCAGAGTATTCAAACCAGTCTTCGTTAGTACTCCACCAAGGCCTGCGCCAGCAGCGCGAATTTGCTCCGCGAGCGTACCCTGAGGAACTAAGTCGACGTCCATATCACCGGAGTTCATTTTTTCACCTGCAATACGGTTAAGGCCGATATGAGAAGCAATAAGTTTAGATACCTGTCCATTCTCAATCAGTTTACCCACGCCTTTTTGCGGTAACCCTGCGTCGTTACAAATAATAGTCAGGTTTTTAACGCCAGATTCGGCGATAGCATTCACTAATTTATCTGGTGTGCCAATTGTCATAAATCCTCCAACCATCACTGTCATTCCATCTTTTAATTTGGATGCAGCTTGATCAGGTGATAAAATCTCTTTCTTAAGCATCGTTGAATGTCTCTTCATTTCCATGTTGACGACAACTTTACTCTTAAAAACATTTTCCTGAACAGCATTCGTGAAAGCGACCCTTTCACTGATGAGAACGAATGTATGACACACCTCACAGATTGAACTGTTTTTCGGGTGACCTCACAAAACTCCAAAACCATTTCCCACCAATAGAACGGTAACGTCCGGCGTGCGGGAAGAAATTTTAATTTTATTTACTCGCTAACGGAAAATCTTAAATACCTGCCAGCTAAGAGCTGCTGTTCAAATTTATATATATTTATTTTTCTTATTTAAATGCCGTTCATCTATTCTTAACGTCATTACTTCTCTTTGTATTATCTGGTCAGATGCCAAAGATAAAAATACTACTTATAATAATACTCGTAACTAAGTGAGAACAATTTCATGTTCAACTATTCTTGTTAATAGCAAGTGAACATATAATAACTACAAATACTGACTAATCCGATAAATAATGTTAATACTAATTAATCTCACCTACGGTGTAACACTAACCATTCTCATTCTGATTTTTCTTCATTATTTATTTATTGTTATTAATAGAAATTTTCCTTTCATTAATGAAAGATAACGGACTAATTACGTGATCTACATCTCGATAATGCGCATATTTGACGTCCCAGATTAATTAAAATTATATTTACATATATACCCGTTTCATAACCTATTTTTTTATGCTCTTAACTCTTGTATGGTTAACGTAATAAATAAAGGTGTTCATACTATTGTTAACTTTTTGGAGTAATTAAAGTCGTATTTTGGAAAGTGGCATTTCCTTAAAACGGCTAATTTTCTTATATACCAAGTTCTATATACTTGAGCGCTTTAACCCTCGAAGCGAACAAAAGCGGTACCTCCGTTCCTAAGTAACAAGGGCAACGAGCTAGTCGAGTAACGCAAACGAATAAGTCGTCTACTCGGCGCACACTACTTAGTCCAGATACGTATATTCGCTTCTGGGCATTTTCATGACATTACTCAATACATTTGTGTTATCGCAGAGCTGCCATTAACACTAATTAGGTTATATATGATTACAGATATATGGTTTTATTGTACTGCCATTCCCGCAGTACTCGTTTATGGTATAGGTAAAGGTGGGTTTGGAGGTGCTCTAGGTGTCATCGCGGTACCTCTAATGGCATTAACTACCCCTCCTTTTCAAGCCGCATCTATTCTACTTCCAATCCTGATTGCTATGGACGTTTTCGCGGTTCGTTATCACTATAAAAACTGTGATTATTCGGAAATAAAGTTGATGCTTCCAACCGCTGTATTAGGGATTGTAGTGGCTTCTTTTATCATGGGGGTTGTAACTGGAGAGATTATTCAATTATTTGTCGGTGGCATTTCTCTGTTATTTTGCCTTCAGTACTACATGAAAGGCAACGGTAAACAGACGAATAAGTACGCTGGTCGCATTTGGAGTTTTGTATCCGGAATATCAAGTACTATGATTCATGCTGGAGGCGGCCCAATCAGTATCTACCTTCTACCAAAAAATCTCGATAAAAAAGTAATGGTCGCTACCATGGCGGTTTTCTTTTGTATTATGAACCTAATAAAACTGGTTCCTTACACGTACTTTGGACAGTTTGATCATCAAAATTTACTTACCTCCTTGGTTCTCATTCCACTAGCACCAGTTGGGGTAAAACTCGGTATTTACCTTTTGCAAGTTATAAGCCAAGAACAGGTATACAAGATTTGCTACCTACTCTTAGCCCTTTCCGGTGGAAAACTATTCTACTCAGGTGTGATGGGTCTAATTGCTTAGGTCAACCAAGCGTTCCATGATATAGCAATACGATGTAGTGCTCATTTGATCATCATGATTTTAACTCCACGAACGGTTCAATACCTCCTTTTGTGAAGACCTCTCTTCTGACCCGAATGGTTCGAAAGCTAATTCTCGCTAGAAGTTTTAGGTAGTAATACTAGGGCTTTAAAGGTTGTAATCATCGTGGCGCTTGTACTAAACAGGCAATAATTATGTAGATACAAACCAACACAAAAAATGCCAGCCACATATCATCAAATAAAGACCATCCAAGCTCCGTCATAACGTTTTCCTCACTCTGATTGCTATTCATTAAAGCTATCCACCACAGCCGAGGTACAATGTAAAAACCGGAGTTAAATCCAATCCCATACCCGCACCACCATAAATAGCGGACTATCTAGTAAAACTTGTCCTGAATTAATTTTATCCTTTTTTGAAATTACACTCCCTCTCGGGAAGAAAGTAAGGCAAGAATCGAGAGACACATCATTTAGTTCATTGGAACAACACCTTTTATTATTTAATTTCAATCTCTTATAAAACGAAAAAACCCTTCAATCTTGGGGAGACTGAAGGGAAAGAGAGCAATAAAAAGTGCTGCAAAAGCAGCACTTTTTATTGAGTTACGTAAGCGTAATTAGGCCCAAGTTAATGCTTGTTTTTAAAGAAAACGCATCTGTGTAACTCAGGTTTTTATGAGTGACCGAAATCGTATACTCACCTGACTCTGGCGCTAGAGCATCGAACTTAAAGTCACCAAAGTGGTTTGTCTTCAATACTTGCACCACTTTATCGCCTTGTTTCAACGTGACTTCTGCTAGATCTACACAATCGGTAACATCATCAATGACGGCAACAACCGATCCAGATACGTGCTCTTTATTGAAGCGGTAAAGGTTTTTATACCAAACCCTAGGATTGGTTTCATGTTCAGGATGTAACCCTTCCAACCCTTCTTTGGCAGCCTTTTCTCTCATTTCTTCATCAGAAATTTTCAACGAGTTTAGACAACCAGTAGCACAAGATTGCACGCATCGAGGAGTCTTCCATCCATCATCTAATAAATGAGCGTCAAAGAACCATTTTTGCGGTAGATTATGCTCCTCGTTCCACCAGATGTGTCCATATGGACAGCTTTTTACCAAACGTTTCTCACCTTTGGCCTTAATCGGATCGATAATTACAATGCCATCTTCACGTTGATAGATTTCGCCATTCTTAGATGCTTTAACACATGGTGCATCTTTACATTGATTACACATCGTTGGTAGATAGGCAACATCGATTAAAGAACCACTACCACGCTCGCGTCTTTTGATGTCAATCCATCGATGACCATGCCTTGGTTGTTCTTCTGTATAACCAGGGAAAGCATTTCCACAATATTCATCTTTATCTGCCAAAAAACAGTTGTTACAGTTTTCGCATAGCTCGACATCTACAACTAAATGCCACTTCTTTATAACTGATTGATTTTTCATAATTATTCTCCCTCCCAGACTCTAATATTAACCAGACATGAGTTACACGCTGTGGAGTGTGATTTTTGGATTATTGGTCTGCTTGGTGTCAATACATTAACTGAACCTCCGCGATCTGGAGATTTACCAGGTTCACCGATCGGTTCATAAAGCGCTGAAGATTCGTAAGAATGCACGGTTCCTACAGGAACTCGTTGTGTAACATGCGCGGCACAAAGTACTGAACCACGGTCGTTAAATACCTCAACCACTTGGTGGTGAGAAATACCTCGACTCACTGCATCTTCTTCATTAAGACGGATGATCCAGTAATAATACCCATCAATTTCGACCCGGTGGTCATGAATATCATTGATATGCGAATCTTTACCATCCATCATTGTATGGAAGCTATATCGACTATGCGGAGTAATCATCTGCAAAGGATATTTCTCATACAATTCACCTGAATGACGACCTTCCCAAGACGGGATATATTTCGTCATAATCGGACGTTCTACATCATCAGGCGCAAAACGTTTCAAGCTATTACAAACGAACTCGATCTTACCACTTTGAGTCTGTAGACCTTTTTTAAACTGATCCTTGTACTCAGAAGGTAATGGGTTCATCTCTGGACCATCTTTCTTTCTACCTTCGTAGTACCAGTTCCATGAAACTGGATCACGATCTTCTTCCTTCGGCGGCGGCACAATGAAGTAACCTTTCTTCAGGAATTTTTTCCATGAGATTTTCTCTGGTAGATCCGTACCATTGAATAATCGACGAACCCACTCTAGCTCTGAAGCCCCTTCGGAGAAATAAGCACCCATGCCGATCTTACTAGCGATCATACGGAAAATTTCATAATCCGACTTAGACTCACCAAGCGGTTCGATGCACTTATGCTGAAGCGTTACTACCCTATGGTTGTTTTGAGTGTAACAATGGTGAATATAGCCACCACAGTTGGCAAATTCACCAATATCCCAACGCTCAAAGTTGGTACAAGCTGGCAAAATCACATCTGCAAATTTAGCTTCACCTTCCAACCAGATAGATTGGTTTACAACCGTTTCGAGATTGTCGCTACGATACATATGAGCATAACGATTTGTGTCATTCATTGTGCCGAAGTGAGAGCCACCATATTTGTAATACAGCTTGATTGGCGAGTAGCCAGGAGCAGGGTATTCAAATTTACCAAACTGGCCTTCAATACTCTTGGTATCCGTCCAATAGCCTTCTGTTTTTCCGTCCAATATTGCTTCAGGAATACGTAAACGAGGCACCTTTTGTGCCACTGTATTCATGGTAATGACTTGGGGCATACGTTGATACATATTGACGCCTACGCCAGTACCTTCGTAGTCTCCTGAAAAACCACCTTCAGAATAACCAGGGAAGAAGAAACGAGTATCAACAGGTGTACCCTGTTGTAGGTTACCCATATTTACACCTGGTTTACCAATACCTTGCATGGCCATTAGGCAAACCATTGAGCGAGCCCACTCTGCACCAGTCGCGCTTCGACAAGCAGAACCGAAGCCCTGAATACCACCAGCCGCTAGATAAGTACGCTTGGTTCCCCAACGACGAGCTAATGCTCGAACTTCATGCGCCGGGATGCCTGTTTCTTCAACCTGCCATTCTGGTGTTTTTGGTACGCCGTCTTCGTTGCCTAACACATATTCACGCCACTCTAGAAAGCCTTCCGTTTTTTCTGCAACAAAGTCTTTATCATAAAGACCTTCTTCCATCCAAACATAAGCGATGGCAAGTGCCATTGCGTTACTTGTACCTGGGTTAGAACCAAGCCACTTACCGCCTAACAGTGCCGCAGTATGGTTAAAGAATGGGTCAATATGAACAAACTCTATGCCAAGCTGTTTCGCCCACAAGCGGCGAGTTGTTCCTTCCATTGCACCATACACACCACTGGTTGATTCTGGGTCACTCGACCAGAATACGATCTGTTCACAGTGTTTTAGAGCATCTTCAACCGTGGAGTAGGTGTCTGGAGCACCGAGTCTGATAGAGTTTCCCCAATGGTGCATTGCACCCCAGTAGAATCCTTCCCAACTATCTGGGTTATGCACAACGTAAGATGTGCCGATGATGTTGAAAAATCGTGGTCGAGCTGAAAGCCAGTAACCTAGGTTACCCCATGTATGGTGAGAACCAGAACCATTCATAATAGCGCCAGGACCATGTTCTTCTTTAACGCGAACAATTTCCCCTGCAACTAAGTTAGTTGCTTCTTCCCAACTAATACGTTCGTAACCAGAAATACCACGGTTTTGTGGATTTCTCTCACCATTAGGATCAAAGTCAACGCGCTTCATTGGGTAAAGAATGCGGTCTTTCGAATAGATAGTAGATTTAATACCTTGAGTATGAGGACTAACAGTAACTTTTCGAGGCGGCTGAAACTCTTTACCCCTTGCCTTTATTATCCAAGGGTCTGGATCATTTTCATCAAGTTCGATTGGTGTAATACGGATTATCTTGTCATCTTTAACGTAAACAAAAACCGGCCCACCGTTAGTGTTATTGACAAATCTTGTCGTTCCATCCGACATCGGCATGCCGTATTTGACTTGATTGTCCATGATGCCGCCCAAAATGTCGGTGAAATGAACTATCGTCTCTTCATCACCTTTGGCATCCATCTTAAAAAGCTTTAAGATATCAATCACTTCTTGATAATCACGCCATGGCACCATGACCTTCATTGCATCTTCAGCCGTTTCATAAATCATGACGATATCAGCGTCTAGATTTTTACCTGCTTTAGAACGAATCTTTCCATCGTTGAAAGTAAATGTTCGACCGATATCTGCTGTACGTATGCACAAACAAGCGCTGAAGTTTCTCTGGGCAACCAATGCCTGGAATTTTCTATCTTTCTTGGTTAAAAAATTTATTACATGAGTTAACCCAAACAGAGTTATCTTAAACTGCTTATCTGCAGCTATATTTTTGAGTTTCAAAGTGATTGCTCCTAATGACTTCTTTGATAGTCCTCAATAGCAAAATACGAGCCAAATTAATTAGTTATAAAACTTTGATCTCTGTAGGGTCAGAAAGTTAGGCATTTATGATCCATATCATTTTAAGTGGTAATACCACAAAAATCAGCTGTGATATTTCCTACTGGTGTGAAATATCAAAGCGATATATCACAGCCATTAAGGTAAAATAAATGCAATTTGTACGATTTGAGACTCGCATGGACAAAAACATATTTTACCGCAACGCGATTGAAGCACTAACTGGTAGCTTAAAGATAGAAGAAGGGTTGAGTAAGTGTATCTCTTTCTTATCAACGGTTATTCCGTGTGACGTGTTATCGGTTCACTTATGGGACGAGAACCTCTGTTCGTTACGCATTTATGCCTCTGCTGATATCCATCAAGGGAACCTCTGCAATATTATTATCCCTGTAAAAGAGAGCCGACGTCATATTACTCGCTGGGAGCATGATCTCGACATCAAAATCATCAATGACTCCCACGATGATCCTATAAGCATGCAGGTTCAAGAGCATATGAAGCCGATGTATGGTGATCACGCGTACTCTCATATGATATCGCGAGTTAAAATTGGAGGTGAACGGATATGCGATATCGTACTGCTTGCGGTAGGTGAACATCGGTTTACAGCCGTGCATTCCGAATTATTCGCTTCACTCGACTCACCATTTGGCATCGCCGTATCAAATAGTTTAAAGCATCAAGAAATTATTGAGATGCATTCCAATCTTCTTGATGAAAATCAAGAACTTAAACATAGACTAAAATCAATGGCTCATAATCAAGTTATTGGTATCAATAGCGGTCTAAAAAGCGCGATGCAAAAAGTTGATGAAGTGTCTAGTACTGATGCACCCGTGCTTATCACGGGAGAAACGGGGGTTGGTAAAGATGTCATCGCTAACGCAATTCAAAACAACTCCCAGAGAAAAGACGGACCATATGTCCGAGTCAACTGTGGTGCTATCCCTGAAGATCTTATCGACAGTGAACTATTTGGCCACGAAAAAGGGGCATTTACTGGTGCCAGCGATAGGCAAATTGGTCGCTTTGAAAGAGCAGATAAAGGAACTATCTTTCTTGATGAGATTGGAGAGTTGTCTAAGGCGGCTCAAGTCAGATTATTACGAGTCTTGCAAAATGGAGAATTTGAAAGAGTCGGCGGGAGAGAAACCTTAAAAGTTAATGTGCGCATCATTGCAGCAACTAACCGCTCATTAGAAAAAATGGTATCGCTTGGGGAATTCAGGTCCGATCTCTACTATCGCCTCTGTCTGTTTCCTATAAAGGTCCCTCCACTTAGGGACCGACTCGAAGACATACCACTATTTACTAATTATTTTATCGCTGAATGCAGCAAGAAGTTTCAAATTCCTACCCCGGAGATAGCGATAGGAGAAATGACCAAGCTTCAAGCTTATCAATGGCCAGGAAACATCCGCGAATTGACAAATGTTATCGAACGTTCCGTTATCAGCTCAAGAGGCCAACCGATCTGTTTTTCCATCGGTCAAAAAGAGGAGGATGAAGAAATGTTAAGCCAACTTTTAGACAAGAATACCGCGGTACCAACCCTAGAAGAGCTAAATAAACAGCACATAGAAAAAGTTCTACATCTGACGGAAGGTAAAATACAAGGTGCTAATGGAGCGGCTCAAGTACTCGATATCAATCCTCATACTCTGAGAAGCCGAATTAAAAAACTTGGAATTACAAATAGATTGTAATTCATTCTCGATCATCTGACTAAAATGAAACAAATAAATCCGTTATGTTAATACATCGTTTAACGCTACAATACCACTATTGACCATCAATCCAAATATTATGAGTAACAAAGACGAAAGCGATAACGATGACTTCTCTCTTTTTCAAAATGAAGTAAAGGGCATCAAGAAGTTGACACAAGACACCGTACTTCAAAAACCAATCAGAGAAACAAAACAGAAAGAGTCCAAGCGCTCTTTTAGAGACGCCAAAGACAACGAATTTTTCTTTTCTGATGAATTTGTCCCACACTTGGAAGGCGACGGGCCAACGCGCTATGCGCGCAGTGATGTTTCAAAATATGAAGTAAAACGGTTACGCCGCGGAGTCTATATACCTGATGTCTATTTAGATATGCATGGCATGACGCAACAAGAAGCCAAAGCAGAGCTTGGTGCAATGATAGCGTACTGCATAAAAGAGAGCGTGCACTGCGCTTGCGTGATGCATGGCATCGGCAAGCACATCCTCAAGCAGAAAGCTCCGATTTGGTTGGCACAACATCCTGATGTAATGGCATTTCACCAAGCACCCCTAGAGTTTGGTGGCAATGGTGCCCTATTAATTCTTCTCAGCGTTCCTGAAAGGTAAACAGACCTTACTTTATCTTTTAATCAACGACGCTTTCATCAACCCGTCTTTCTTAAGGATGAATATGCCAGAGCAGTTCACCCTTTTGATTCTGAAGGTCAACATCTACACAAACCAAGCCTGATGTTGGGAACATTGGCGGAGCCAAGTCTGTAACAAATTCTGCGGTTAAATACCCCACCAAAGGAAGATGAGAAACCATTAAAATGGTGTCTAAGTTTTTTACCTGTGCTATCGCAGCAACATATGACGACGCTTCTTCAGAATCTCCATAGGGTGTAATTTCCTCATACGTTTGAATCTCTTTTGCAGAAAATAGTGATGAGATTGTTTCCCAAGTTTGCTGCGCTCTTATATAAGGGCTAACCAACACCAAATCAAAATCCACAAACCCTTGTTTTTTACATGCCATAGCCACAGCGGTAGATTGAGAACGGCCATGCTTTGTTAGTTCTCGTTCTGCATCACTTGCAGCATAGTGTGCAGCTTCACCATGGCGCATTATGAATACTTTCATTTTCTGGTCCTTTATTGCAGTTTCGTCTAGGCTCAAGAGTGTTGTTATTTAAACGTAATGGTTAATTTTCTTGAATAGGATGATTAACGCAAACCCAAATCAGAACAACAGTCTACTGTTTAGCAAAGCAAATTATTATAAATATATCAATTACCTTGCACAAAAAGTCTGGCATTATAGTTGAAGCAAATCAAAATTAAGTGAGAAGTGTGAAAAAAGACCGTTTTTCATACTTCTCTTCTAGAATAGCTTGCAACATTGCAAATAAACAACAAATTGTAAGCGCGACGTTTGCACCTATTCATATCCACACCATAATTAACCTACACGCTCTACTTGGAGACCGCTTGTGCATCTAAGCCCAAATGACAGCAATAAATACCGCTATGTGACATTAGATAATGGGTTACGCGCACTTCTCATTGAAGATCTTTCTGCAACAAAAGCAGCGGCAGCCCTCGCGGTCAATGTGGGCCATTATGATGATCCTAGCGAACGTGAGGGTCTTGCTCATTACCTAGAGCACATGTTGTTTCTCGGCACTGAACCATTTCCTAAAATTGGTGGTTTTCAAAGTTTTATAAGCCAGCATGGTGGAAGCAACAATGCCTGGACTGGAACGGAACACACCTGTTTCTTCTTTGATATCTCTCCGGCGTTAATGGAGAAGGCGTTAAATCGTTTTAGCCAATTTTTTATCGCCCCTTTATTCAACCCCGAAGCTTTGGGCAAAGAACTGCAAGCAGTTGATTCTGAATATCAAATGAAACTTAAAGATGACATGCGTCGTCTATACCAAGTTCACAAAGAAGTCATCAACCCAGCACATCCGTTCGCCAAATTTTCTGTTGGTAATACTGAAACGCTCGGTGATAGAGACGGTCAATCAATTCGTGACGAGATTATCGCGTTTTACGAACAGCAGTATTCGGCGGATCTTATGACGTTGACCATTGTCGCGCCTTCAGAACTCAACGTAATCGAAACGTGGATTAAAGAAAAATTTTCCCCTATCAAAAATAAGAACCTCGCCACAAAATCTTTACCACAAGAGATAGTTAGAGAACAAGATAAGGGTATCTTTGTCAAAGTTAAGCCAATAAAAGAATCCAAAAAACTCATCCTGTCCTTCAACTTTCCAAGTATGTCAGAGCACTACAGCACCAAACCTCTTTCTTACTTTGCACACCTCTTAGGGTTTGAAGGTGAAGGCAGTCTAATGCTCTTTCTAAAAGAGAAGAAATGGATCACCTCGTTAGCCGCAGGTGGTGGGGTTAGCGGAAGTAATTTTAGAGAATTTACTGTCAGTGTTAACCTGACAGGTCGAGGCTTAAGACACTACGATGAAATAATCCAAACCATATTTGAATTTATCGCGCTTATTAAGCAAGATGGCATTGCGAAATGGCGCTTTGATGAAAAACAGGCAGTACTCGAATCCGCATTTCGATACCAAGAGAAAACGCGTCCACTCGATATGGTCAGTCATTTAGTCATGAATCTTCAGCATTACCCAGAGGAAGATGTCATCTATGGCGACTATAAGATGTCACATTATGACAAATCGCTACTCACGACTTTGCTAGACTGTCTAACACCCGATAATTTGCGCGTTACCTTGATAGCCAAAGGAGACGATTTCGACCGAGAAGCAAAATGGTATTTTACGCCTTACTCGGTAACCAAATTATCACAACAACAACTCAATAGTTGGACTCAACCTACCTTAAACTCAGAATTAAGCCTACCAGAAATCAATCCGTTTATTTGCTATGACTTAGATCCCCAAAAGCTTGAAAACAAGACAAAAGAGCCAGCACTCATTGATGCACAACCTGGTTTTAGATTGTGGCACTTACAAGAAACCGAATTTAGGGTGCCTAAAGGTGTTATCTACATTGCTATCGATAGCCCACACGCCGTTTCCACCTCAAGAAAGATCGTCAAAATGCGTTTATGTGTAGAGATGTTTTTAGATTCGTTAGCAAAACGAACCTATCCTGCAGAGATAGCAGGCATGGGCTACAACATTTACGCGCATCAGGGGGGCGTCACACTTTCCATTTCAGGATTCAGTCAAAAACAGCCTGAGTTACTCAAGATGATTCTGGGTCAATTTGCCAAACGTGATTTCAAATCTGACCGTTTCAAATTGATCAAAAAACAGATGTTACGCAACTGGCGTAATGCGGCTAAAGACCGCCCTATCTCTCAGCTATTCAACGCGATGACAGGAATATTACAACCCAATAACCCTCCTTATTTGGCATTAATTGAGGCATTGGAAAGCATTGAAGTTGATGAACTGTCCAATTTCGTAGAGGCACTGCTTGCTGAACTTCATATCGAAATGTTTGTTTATGGGGACTGGAAACGAGATCAAGCGATTACGGTAGCCGAGACCGTAAAATCGGCCATGCACATGCAGAATCAACAGTATGAAGAGTCTCTTCGACCTCTTATTATGCTTGGTGAAAGCTCTGGTACATTCCATCGAAGTGTTTCTTGCGATCAAGAAGACTCCGCTATCGTTGTCTACTATCAGTCTCAGGATATTTCGCCAAAGAACATTGCCATATATACCTTGGCTAACCACTTAATGTCCGCTGCATTTTTTAATGACATTAGAACCAAACAACAGATGGGTTACATGGTTGGTACGGGTAATATGCCCCTTAACCGCCACCCCGGCTTAGTTTTATATGTTCAGTCACCGAAATTCTCGCCGAAAGATCTACTTTCCGCTATTGATGATTTCTTAAATGCTTTTTACATGGTTCTACTTGAGTTAAATGAATACCAATGGCAGAGCAGTAAGAAAGGACTTTGGAATCAAATTTCAACGCCAGATAACAACCTCAGAAGCCGAGCACAACGATTTTGGGTTGCCATAGGCAATAAAGACTTAACCTTTGACCAAAGAGACAAGGTTCTTGATGAACTTAAAGATGTGTCCAGAGTCGACATGATTCGGTTTGTGATTAACATATTAAAACCCAGAACCTCAACACGACTAATATTGCATTCGAAAGGCAATAAGCACCAAGAAGCCAACTCTCTGAGTATTGGTCATGAAATTGACAGTATTGATGAGTTTCAGTTAAGAACGAAAGATCTGGACCTAGGGTAAATACACGCCTATCAAAAACTAAAAAAACGGTGCAAAATCTACATTAATACGATTTTGCACCTCTTTTATCAAGCAAACGCGCTAGTTAGTAAAAACCTTCGCCGCTACCCGCACGGTTAACCAGTCCGTCACAAGGTGCAAATCGATCACCATATTTCTGAGCAAAATCATTCATCTTCTCAACCAGTTCTTTAATCCCAAATTGGTCCATATAGCGAAATGGCCCACCCAAGAATGGAGAGAAACCGATACCAAAAATAGCACCGATATCGCCATCTCTGGCGCTACGAATTATCCCGTCATCCAAACAACGTACAGCCTCATTTAACATAGGCAGTACGCAGCGTAGTGCAATATCTGCTTCTGCCATTTTGGCTTCAGGCGTCACTTTAAGCAGTTTATATACTGACTTATCGACCACTTTCTTTTTGCCTTTGTAGGTATAAAAGCCTTTACCGCTTTTACGACCTTTTCGATTGTCATTCAAAAGAGTATCAAACACATCCGGACCTTGGAATCGTGCCCCTAACTCACCCACCAAGATAGGCATTATCTTCGCTCCTACATCAACACCAACCTCGTCTAATAAGGTAATGGGGCCTACGGGGAAACCAAAATCGAGCAGTGCATTATCTAAAGATTCTATCGGCTCACCACTCATTAATACATGCGCAGCTTCATTCATATATGGAGCCAAAATCCTATTCACATAAAACCCGGCTTTGTCTTTTACCACAATCGGCGTTTTGCCTTGTTTACGAGCAAAGTTAACGACTGTTGCAATGGCTTCATCTGATGTTGTTTCATGAGGAATAACCTCAACCAAAGGCATTTTCTCTGCCGGACTAAAATAGTGAAGTCCAACCACATTTTCTGGTCGTGCCGCTTTCTCTGCTATTTTATGTATCGGTAGAGAAGAAGTATTCGTTGCAAAAATGGTATCAGGTTTCGCGTTCTTTTCTATATCACTGACCATCTGTTGCTTTAAATTTAGATCTTCAAAAACAGCTTCTATTACCACATCGGCCTGATTAAAGGTCAAAAAATCCGTTCCACCTGATAGCTGTAACATCTTAGCTTGCAGTTGTGCATTGGATAAGATGCGGCGTTTACGCTGTTTTGAAAATAGTTTGAAGTTGTAATTCAACGCGTGAAGCACACCATCATTGGACACATCTTTAATGCGAACAGGAACCTTAGCTTTCGCAACGCTAACGTGGCTTATACCCGCACCCATCAGTCCCCCACCCAACACGCCAACCTTGGCAACTTTGCGGGGAGTGGCATCAGAGCCATTGTCTTTCTTCATTTCTGTCGTAGCGAAAAAAATAGAACGAAGCGCTTTAGATTCGCTCGTCATGACAAGCTTAGCAAATTCCTGAGCTTCAAATTCTAAGCCCTTTTTCAATCCCTTTTCTAACCCATACCTAATCACATTTAGAATGGCATCGGCAGCTGGGTAGTTTCCACGTGTCTTTTGCTTTGCTTTCTTACTCGCTTGGTCAAAAATGATCATCCTTCCCAAGCTATTTCTAGAGAGTAGTTTTTCTTTGCCTGCGGTTTTTATTTTTCGCTTGTTTTTTTGCGCGTAGGTTTTCGCGACATCAAATAAAATAGCGTTAGGTACACTTGCATCAACCATCCCAAGCTTCAGTGCTTTTTTCGCCCTAACCTGCTTACCCGTTAAGATAATGTCTAAAGATGGAAGCAAACCAATCAATCGAGGTAAACGTTGTGTGCCACCTGAGCCTGGTAGTAGTCCAAGCTGAACTTCTGGTAGACCGAGGCGCGTTTTGTCGTCATCGGAACACACGCGATAATCACAAGCTAAAGATAGCTCTAAACCACCACCTAGACAGACACCATGAATGGCTGAAACCACCGGAAATTTAAGTGCTGCCAGTCGATTGAATACCGCTTGCCCTTTCTGCGCTAGCGCTTGTGCTTCACTTTCTGACTGGCACGCGTCTAACATTTTAACGTCAGCACCAGCGATAAAGCTATCTGGCTTACCTGAACAAATAACTACGCCTTGGATACCTTCGACGTTGGCTTCAAAATCGGTCAGTAGAAACTCAATGTCTTCTATGAGGTCCGATTTGAGCACATTCATGGTCTCGTCAGCAACATCGATGGTAAGCCACGCGATCTTGTCATCATCGATCGTCAACTGAAAGGATTTATTCTCGCTCATTATTCAACCTCCAAAATCATCGCAGCGCCAAGACCACCCGCGGCACATGCTGTATTAAGGCCGAATCCACCGCCTCTTCTTTTTAGTTCTCGCAATGTTTGCACCATCATTCTTGCACCCGTCGCGGCAAATGGATGACCATAGGCAATTGAGCTGCCGAGGACATTGAACTTGTCCATGTCTATTTCACCGATCGCCTTTGAACGACCCAGCTTATCCTGTGCGAACTTATCACTTGAGAACATTTTCACGTTCGCTAATGTTTGAGCAGCAAACGCTTCATGCATTTCAATGACATCAATATCGCCCAAAGTGAGTCCCGCTTTGTCTAGTGCCATCGGTGTAGCGTAAGAAGGCCCCATGAGCATATCGTACTCAACCTGAATCGCAGAGAAGGCATATGAACGGATGTAGCCCATAATCTCCAAACCAAGCTCTTTTGCGCGCCCTTCTCGCATCAGCATTACTGCTGCCCCACCATCGGTCAACGGTGTACTGTTAGCCGCGGTTACGGTACCAAACTTCCGGTCAAATGCAGGACGTAATTTGGCGTAACCTTCTAAGGTTGAGTCGTGACGAATATTATTATCCTGATCGATCCATTTTTTATATGGTTCAGGAAATACCGTCATCACTTCGTCGCGGATCTTGCCATCTTTCCATGCCTGAGATGCTAATGAATGAGAACGATGGGCTAATGCATCTTGATCTGCACGAGATATTCCATAGGTTTTTGCCATCTGCTCGGCGGTTTGACCCATTGATATTCCAGTCGAATATTCGGCAACGGCTGGAGGAACAGGAGCAAGATCTCTAAGAGAAAGCCGACGAGCAATATTCACTTTTTGGCTAAATGTTCTTGCTTTACTAAGCGCAAGTAAACTCGCCGCAAGCTTTTTGGACACACCAATAGGTAATACGGATGAGGAATCAGCACCACCAGCGATACCAATATCAATGCTGCCAGCCATGATGCTTTCGGCCACGTTCACAGAGGCTTGAAAACTGGTGGCACACGCTCTTGTTACACTGTAAGCATCCGTAGCAACATTCATCCCAGTACCCAAAACAATTTCTCGAGCAATATTAGGAGCGGTAGGCATTTGTACAACCTGTCCGTAAACGACTTGTTCTATCAACTTTGGGTCGATTTCGGTACGCGCAAGCATCTCACTTACTACTATCTTGCCCAAATCGACTGCTGGCACTTTTGCAAATTCTGTACTTTGTCGAGCGAAAGGGGTTCGAAGTCCCGCGACTATCGCGATTCTTTCGCCTGAACGCGTTTTGACATCTTGTCGGCTCATTTTTTCTCCTTCACCATGAGGTCTGACCTGAGTGCATTGTAACGAAAATGTTAAATAATTCAAACAACCGTTTAAATAAACGTGAGGCGTATTAACAAATAGCCGTTGAGCGTGAACAAAGAAATCAACTGAATTGGAGACAAACGAGAGAACCAACCAGTTATTTGCTACTACTAAAGCGTTTCAAAGGCAGATAGAATGATGGGTATAAGAGAATGGTTTTAGATAAAAATTAAACGGATGCTGTTAAGCTTTAATCTACAATAGCAGGTAAAAAAAAACCACACGATATGGTGTGGTTGGAATATTCATATAAAAAACAATTAACTTACGTCAATTGAAATAATCAGTTTCCTGATTAGGAGAAAGTAAAGTCAGCCTTCAAAAGGAAGTGTTATCTTGCTCAACACACTAACCACAAGGGTTAGCTAGATAACAGCCGCTACTATAACTCGTTATGAAGGCGAGGTTTTGAAGTAGATCAATTTATTGTTAATTAAGACAACAGCCCAGTGCTGCAAGATAAAAAACAACAAAGATCGTTAAAACGACGTAAACACAAACCAGTCTATATCTCATTTTTTAGCGATTTGTCATATAGAAATTTACAAACGACAAAGAGCAAACCGGAGGCTCGTGTGTCGATATCTAATATTTTTGGAAAGAAAAAGCCGACTTCCACGGTCAACTTGGATATGGATAAACAAAGAAAATACGAAGCACTTGTGCGCGCTTATCATAAAGACCTATTCCGCTACGCTTATTGGCTATGCAAAGATAGGACGATAGCAGAAGATCTCGTTCAGGAAACGTGCCTACGAGCATGGAAATCCTTGGATAGTCTACTCGATGAAAAAGCAGCAAAATCTTGGCTGATCACCATTCTTCGGCGGGAAAATGCAAGACGCTTCGAGCGTAAAAGATTAGAGCTGGTTGATATAGATGATTACGGCCATGAAGCAAAGGTCAGTGATGATCATCATCATCAGCAAGAATGGATGCAGGCGCAGATAATGAAACTCGATGCGGAGTATCGAGAACCTCTTTTTCTGCAGGTTGTTGGTGGGTTCAGCGGTGAAGAGATAGGTAATATACTTGATCTTAATAAGAACACCGTTATGACTCGGCTCTTTAGAGCCAGAAACCAACTTAAAGACATGATTGACGAATCAGACAATAAAGTCACAAATATAAGGGGGGCTGAATAATGGATGATTTAGAATTTCGTCGAATGCTACTTTCAGAGCCCAAGCTCCGTAATAAAGAAATAAATGAAGCCATACAAAGCTCAGAGGCAAATCAATTATTCGCTGATGATATATTGAGCTTCGACAACAAAATCGAACAAGCCATGAAAGTGGATGTGCCAGATGATCTTGCTGACCGCATCTTGTTCAATCACAGTACACGTTCTGAAAAGAAGAGTTTCACTAAGCAGATGTTAGCGATGGCTGCTTCCGCTGCTTTTGCTGCTGGGTTGATTATCGGCCAAGTAAATTGGACTCCGCTGCTCATCGGCTCAGCCCATGCCAGTTTGGCAGACACGGCCGTAGAACATGTTATTCATGAATCACCATTTGTAAATAACTTAGATGAAAAGGTAAATTCGACGCAGATAAACGCAAAATTGCGACCGTTTGCCTATCAATTTACAGAAACATTCCCCTATCACGTTTATTACCTAAATCACTGTGGTTTTGGAAACTCAAACGCATTACATATGGTTTTTCAAGGTGAGCAAGGGCGAATAACACTGTTTGTCACCAATATTGGTACAGAGCAAACTATTGATTTTAATAAAGATGGCATGTCTGGCATCGTCGTTCCAATTGAGGGTTCAAGTGTCATCCTTGTTGGCGAGGAAGGTGAAGACATCCAGAAAATCGCTGCAAATCTGACCTCTATCATCAAACCTACACTTTAGTCTAATAAAAGCCCTCAACAATGAGGGCTTTTACATTCGACAATTAACAACGCATTAACATAACATTAACTTTCAAACAAGCGTTTAGAGTACAAACTCTAAAACATAGAGTTTTGTTACCATTTCACGTTAGTTACCCGCCATTTTTAGTATTTTCCCGTCAAATTAGCCAATGGTCGGATTTCTACTCTATATAATAACATCTATTATCAGCCAACAAACTGAGCAATTGCTCTCATTAAAAACCAAAACAGAGTCTCCACTCTGGCATAACGCCCAATTTTAAGAGGCGATTTTTTACAAAAGGAATTACTAATGAATAAAACGCGTCTGTTTAAAAAAACGATAATCGCAGCAACGATAGCGCTTGCTTCTCAACAAGCAGTAGCTGCCGGTTTTCAATTAAATGCACAATCCGCTACTGGCCTAGGCCGAGCGTTTGCCGGTGATGCTGTTATAGCAGATAACGCTTCTTCAATGGCTCGTAACCCCGCAACAATGGCGCTTTTTGATGAAACCGCTATGTCGCTAGGTTTTGTTTCTATTACCTCTATGATTGAAGTGAAGGATGCAACTTATAATGGAACTACCAGTGCAAATTATGACGATGCTGGTGATACATCAATAGCTCCTAATCTGCATTTAATCGTCCCAATAAATGATAAATTTTCTTGGGGTGTCAATGCATATACTAATTTTGGGACTAAAACTGAATTCTCCGATGATTATGTTGCTGGCGAATTTGGCGGCAGTACTGATGTTAAAAGCTTTAATATTGGTCTAGCAGGTTCTTATAGAATCAATGAGCAATGGAGTTTAGGTGCGGGCTTAGATCTTATTTACGGCTCTGGTAAATTTGAACGAACTTTTACGGCATCCGGGACTAACGCTGTAAATATTGATGCAGATGGTTGGGGGCTCGGATTTAACCTTGGTACAGTATATGAGTTGGACGAAAACAACCGTTTTGGCTTAGCGTACCATTATAGTCCTGAACTCGAAGTTGACGGCGATGTCAGTTACGCTGGTTATCCACAAGGTAGCGGAAAAGATACTATATTGATGCCTCTTCCCGACATACTGGAGTTTTCAGGTTATCACCGTATTGAAGACTCTAAATGGGCGGTTCACTACAGTGTTCAGTGGATTGGCTGGAGCTCGTTTGACATTCTTGAAGGAAAAGACACTGGCACAATCAATACATATGAATGGCAGAATGGTATGCACTATTCTTTAGGTGGAACATATTTCCTAAATCAAGATTGGACTATTCGCGCTGGTTACATGTATGACACAAGTGCACAAGATGAAGTTACATCAATTTCTGTACCTGATTCAGATAGACAGTGGTTATCGACTGGTTTCACGTACAGCATAGACACGAAGTCAAATATTGATTTTGGTTTTACGTACTTATTGGGTGAAGATGTTAAGGTTAACGAAACTTCACTAGCAGGGACACAAATAACCGCAACTACGCACGCCGATGCAATACTGATGGGCTTACAATACAGCCGTACTTTCTAAACGCTGGATAAAAAGCACCTAGAAATAACCTTACAAAAAGGGTCGGATTTTCCGGCCCTTTTTCTATTTCTACTATTAATCACGCGCGTAATCCAGTGCAACTCTGTGTCAATACAAGCCACTTTCACACCACACTTGTACGCTGAAAACCACAATGGTCAGACCAAAATACCAAGATAATTCTCTCTATTTTTCCAAATAATAGAGTATTAATTCAAATTGTAACAATTCTGCAATTTTTATTATTAAAGTAAATACTCTATTCGTAAAATGCCTCACTGTAGACATATCTGGCTTAACTAATTCAGCGAATAAAATAATGAAATCAAATAAAACTCTTCTCTCCATCGCTATTTTGAGTGGTATAACAACATACAGTAGCAACACACTAGCTGCCGGTTTTCAACTAGCGGAGTATTCTGCTACAGGACTTGGTCGAGCGTATGCTGGTGAGGCAGCGATTGCCGACAATGCAGGTTCTCAGTGGCGCAACCCGGCCTTACTGACTTACCTTGAGGGCACGCAGGTTTCTGGTGGTGCCATTTACGCCAACCCTAACATTGATGTAACGGGTAATGTTTCCTCTTATGGAAGCGACTATGAGGTCAATACTAAAGATTATGCGGATGACGCCATTATTCCCAATTTTTATCTTTCGCATAAACTAAATGACAAAATCGGTTTAGGTTTTGCTCTCGGTACAAACTACGGCATGAGTACCGATCTCGGCAGTGATTATGCAGCCAGCCATTACGGTGACAGCGCCGAAGTAATGACTCAGGAGGCAAACCTAAACATTGGGTATCAGTTAACCGAAGTGTTAAGTATTGGTGGTGGTTTACGATATGTAATGGCAGAAGGCCATTTTGGTGCGACATCTCCTGCACACGGCGCAGTCTATCCAAATCAAACACTTAAATATATGGAAGGTGATACCACTGAGTGGGCTTGGCAGCTCGGTGTTGCATGGCAAATCAATGACCACCATCGTGTCGGATTTGCCTACAAGTCTGAAGTCGAACTCAACCTTGAGGGCACAGTGAAAGGCGTTGGTTTTAATTTGGTTCCCGGCACTACCGCTCCTGGTTCGTTAGCATTAACACTCCCAGCGACGGCTGAGTTAGCCAGTATGTATCAGCTTTCAGAACAGACAACAATAACCGCAAGCATCAACTGGACTGACTGGAGCAGCTTTGAAAAGCTAGAGGCGGATACAGGAGGCTCGGCGCCAATAAACGTTAAAGATGAAAATTGGGAAGACAACTACCGCTTCGCGGTTGGTGCGGAATATCAGATAGATTCTGAATGGCTAGTCAGAACAGGTATTGCTTATGATACGTCTGCTGTAAGTGACAAAAACCGTTCTGCAACTATCCCAGAAACCGATCGTACATGGCTTAGCTTAGGTGCCGGTTATACGTGGTCACCGCAGTTATCCTTTGATGCTGGATTTACCTATATTTTAGCGAAAGATGCCTCCATTAATGAACCACGCGGCTACGATGACGACGACGCGGCTAAAGCCGTTGGGGGAACATTCGAAGGCGAAACATCTGGCAACGTTTGGTTGATCGGTGTTCAGGCAAACTATCGCTTCTAATTGCAGTACTTATTGCTGGCAAAAAAATACCCCGTTATAACGGGGTATTTTTATTTAGAACTCTTCATCTAGATAGTCATCAAGATAGTCTTCCTCTTCCTCATTGACCTCTTCCGGTTCAACTTGCGCTTTAAAGTCACGACGCTGTAGATAGATATCTCGTGTAAATGCATATGGGTCTGGTGACGCTTCCAAAATGGGTTCTTGCGAAACCAACGCCGCTCGACTTTCTAACCCTTCAAGTGCCCATTTGCCCAAAGACCCCCAGATGTTCAAATAGGAGAGCGGTGAGTACATACCATCGACTAGATCGGTTACCTCACGGGTCGTCACTGGGCCGTACGCCGGTACCATAAAATAGGGACCGTTACCAACGCCATAATGGCCGAGGGCATCACTAAATGCTCTATCGTCTTCAACAATACCGGCCGCTCCTGCAATATCGAATAACCCTAAGATACCGAATGTGGAGTTGATCCAAAATCGGTTAAAATGATTCACCGCCTCTTCGCCATTCCCCATAATAAGGTCATTGATCATGCTTGATGGTTCGTCGAGGTTAGACAAAAAGTTAGCGATACCTTTGCGCAAAGGTGTTGGCGTGTAACCGACGTATGCAAGCGCAACAGGCCTAAATAAATACGGGTCAACGAAATCATAGTTAAATGACCACATCGCTCGGTTGAAACCTTCTAATGGGTCATTAGGGTGAGCTTCACCGCCTAACACCTGCTGATTAATTTCTGCGTCTTGTGCGGTTTGTTCGGGAGTAGAAGAACAACCAACAGCCAATAAGGTGATTAAGATAACCAACACACCTTTAAAGCGTGTTACAAACATAATGAAATACTTATCCTTAAGTAAAAAAAAAAAGAGGTTGACCAACGTCAACCCCCAACTAATTAACGAAGGACATATTAATACTGTTTATCAATCATTATTGCAACCTGATCACCCATTTTCATAACTTGGCTCTCACCATACCAGTCACCTTCTTTGGTACTGACATTACCATCAGTATCAATTCGCGCTTTGACAAGTAAACTTTCTAATTGAGTAATACTTTGCCCTTCCATCATTACATTCGCATCATCAAGTACGATCGTTCGTGGGAAGGTACCAATAGGGTAACGTGCTGCGGCAACGGGTACTGGTGAACCATTTCCATCATGAATCGATACAATCAGCAATCCCTGTTCAGGTAACTGAATATCCTGACCCACCGTGATAGTAATCGGAACACTGCTTGTAGTGACGGCTTTACCTAACATTTTTTCCGCATTTTCAATACTTCTATCAAGCATTGAATAGCGGTTGTCATCAGGGCCAATGAGTTTTTGCATGGTACGCCAGAATCGGATAGATTCTTCGTATTCTCCTCTTTGATAAGCGTTAAACGCCAACAATGAATAAACACGTAGATCAACATAATCATCCTGTAGTAAACCAATCAGAATCGAGCGAGCAAGTTGTTGCTGCCTTTCATCTTCTGACATCATTAGTGATTGTGCGTAACCTAATCTCACGTCCGGGTCATCTGCGTCGAGCTTGTGCGCTTTTTTCATCGCCCCTGTCGCCGTATCCGCATCTCTATCTGCCAAAGCTATCCGGCCCAACAGCAGCCAACCTTGAGCATCATCTGGTTGATAATGTAACCTTGTACGCAAGGCAAGTTTGAGATCTTTCAGCTCGTCTTCGGTTAGCGATTCTTGCTCAGGTGACATAAGTTTTTGCGTCAAAACGGGCAATTGGTCGTTAATGTTTTGCCAATGCGACACTTTATCTAAACTACCAAATATTGAGTAGACCGCATAAGAAATAACAACCAAAACCAAGGCTGACGGAATAAACACGGCCATAGGAGAGATAGAGAATGACTTTGCTTTGTTCTCGTCAACTGGAATATCTTCCAGCAACAGTTGCTTCAAATCGACAATCAAGTCCTCTTGATCGGTGACCACACCCGCTTCTGCTTCGACTTCAAGTTCTTCTAATCGATCTTTGTAAAAAGCTTTGTTAAGTTCATCTCGACGCGCTTCATCGTCAAATCGTTGTTTTCTAAAAAGCGGTAGTGCGATAAAAACAATAGCTGCCAAGATCAAAACGACGGTAGATAACCAAAAAATTGCCATTATTGTTTATCTCCATTTTCTTCTAATATTGCTTTTAGGCGGGCTTCTTTTTCTGCATCCCATTCTTTTGATTGAGTCACTTTCTGCGCTTTCTTCTTACTATTAAATACAATGATACTGAATCCAAGTAGAACAACAAATAAAGGCCCAAGCCACAGAATTGATGTTGCTATAGTGAACGGTGGTTTGTAGGTTACAAAATTACCATAACGCGCAATCATGTAATCGACAATTTCGTCCTTAGATTTGCCAGCTTTTGTCATCTCATACACTTTTACTCTAAGATCTTTTGCAAGCTCGGCATTTGAATCACTAATGGTATTATTCTGACATTTAGGGCAGCGTAACGTGTGGCTTAGTTCTTTAAACTGCTCTTCTTGCTGCTCATTATCAAACTCGAAAACATCAATCGCTGCATGTGCGGTGAATGACATTAATAAAGCGCTAAATAAAATCACAAATAATTTTTTCATTATTTAGCTTCCTCAATCATCTGCAAGTACATAGGCTCTAGTACTTCTGCCCAGTTCCCTAAAGTAACATTACCTACATGACGATAACGAATAATGCCTTTTGCGTCGATTAGGTAGGTTTCTGGTGCGCCGTAAACGCCAAGATCCAGCCCTAGCATTCCGTCACCATCAAACAGGCTGATAAGATAAGGGTTACCTAAATCATTTAGCCAACCCGTTGCTTTAGCACGGTCATCTTTATAGTTTAAACCAATGATTTTTACACCCTTGGCCGCGAGCTCATTTAACGTTTGATGCTCGGCGTAACAGGTAGGACACCATGTGGCCCAAACATTTAGCAGTAAAGGTTCACCTCTAAAGATCGCTTGATCGTGCAACTTACCGGGCTCGGCCAAGTCTTCCAAACGAAACTCAGGTACGGGTTTACCAACTAGTACCGATTCTAGCTTTGTCGGGTCTTCACCTTCTGCATTACGAGACAGTTGCACCACGAAAACAGCCACAAGTACAAGAAACATAGCGAATGGTATAAACAGAATTTTCTTATTCATATTTTAGGCCTTCACTTCCTTAGACTTACTTCTGAAACGATAGCGTTTATCACTCATTGCAAGAAGTCCACCTAACGCCATAAAGATGCTCCCCGCCCAGATCCAACGTATAAACGGTTTGTAATACAATCTAACCGCCCACGAACCATCGTCACCTAGTTGCTCGCCCATTGCGATATAGAGGTCGCGCGTAACACCAACATCCAACGCGGCTTCCGTCATCATCGATCCAGACGTAGTATAGAAACGTTTTTCCGCATGCAGCGTGTTAACGTACTTACCATCTTCTGTAATCTCAAAATCGGCTACATAGCCATCATAGTTAGGACCGTTTTTGTCTCTTAGGCCTTTGAAGTAAAAGTTATAGCCTTCAATTTCAAAGTTTTCACCTGGTGCTAAACGCACATCACGCTCAACACTATAGTTCTGTGTCATCGCGATACCAATAACCGTAACGGCAAGACCTATATGTCCAAGGACCATAGACCAATGGGTTCTTTGAAGCTTACGGATACCTACCCAAAAGCGGTGTCTATGGGTTGCACGTTGATGAATTTCATAACAGTGCATCGTGATTATCCAAAGTGCCATTACCCAGCCTAAGTAGGCCATACCAGTAAACTTGTCGCCAAGAATTGATACAAACAGACCAGCAAATACGAATGAAATAACGCCGCCGAACAACATCGGTTTTATCAGCGAAGAGATATCATCTCGTTTCCAGCGAATCAATGGACCAACACCAATTAGGAAAGAAAATGGAATCATCAACCAAGTAAATAACATATTGAAGAAAGGTGCGCCTATGGAAACCGAACCTAAGCCAATCTGCTTATGAACAAGTGGTAGCAATGTACCCACTAATACGACAACCAGAGCCGCGATTAACAAAATATTATTGGCAAGTAACCCATTCTCACGCGAAAACAGCGCAACATTGCTGCGAACACGGATGGCAGAACCTTTCAGTGCAAATAACAACAATGAACCACCGATAACGACGATCAGGAATCCAAGAATAAACATACCGCGAGCAGGATCTGAAGCGAATGCGTGCACCGAAACCAAGATACCAGAACGAACGAGGAAGGTTCCGAGCAGACTGAGTGAGAAAGCAGAGATAGCTAATAGAACGGTCCATGCTTTAAACGTACCACGCTTCTCTGTTACCGCCAGTGAGTGCATTAATGCTGTACCTGCTAACCAAGGCATAAACGATGCGTTTTCTACCGGATCCCAGAACCACCAACCACCCCAACCAAGTTCGTAATAGGCCCACCAAGAACCCAGTGCAATACCTAAAGTCAAAAATACCCATGCAGCCGTTGTCCAAGGACGAGACCATCTTGCCCAAGCCGTATCTAAACGACCCGTCATTAGCGATGCTATCGCAAAGGAAAACGCAACAGAGAAGCCAACATAACCCATATACAACATAGGTGGGTGGATAATCAGGCCGGGATCTTGCAGCAGCGGGTTAAGGTCACGGCCATCGATAGGAAAGAAAGGTAACGTTCTTAAAAAAGGATTCGAGGTGACGATAATAAACAGAAGAAATCCAATTGTAATAATCCCCATCACCGCAAGCACACGACTGATCGACTCTGGAGGCATACCTCGACTAAACGAAGCAACGGCAACTGTCCAACCCGCTTGAATCAACACCCAGAGCAGTAGTGAACCTTCGTGAGCTCCCCATACCGCAGTAAGACGATAATACCAAGGAAGCGCGGAGTTAGAGTTACTCGCTACATAGCTGATAGTAAAATCGTTGGTATAAAATGCCCAAAGAAGAATACAAAATGAAAGTAATAAGAATGAAAACATGCCCCACGAGAGTGGTCGAGCGGTTGCCATTAACATGTGAGACTGCTTAGCAGCACCAACCAGAGGCAGAATACTTAAAAGTACCGCAAACCCGAGAGAGACAATAAGCGCAAAATGACCAATTTCAGCTACCATTTACTTGTCGCCCCCTTTTAACTGCTCTTCCGTGTAGCCCATTGGCTCATGCACTTTTTCCATCGCTTCAGCTATTTCTGGTGGCATATAATCTTCATCATGCTTTGCTAGCACTTCAAAAGCTTCAATAGATGTCGCTGTTTTTAAGACACCTTGCGCGACGATACCTTGTCCTTCACGAAAAAGATCTGGCAGTATTCCTTCAAATTCAATGGTCACCTGAGGACCAACATCGGCGAGCTTAAACGACACTTTTAAAGATTCAGGATCTCGGCTAACCGACCCTTTTACAACCATGCCACCTATACGCAGTCGTTGACCCACTTCTGGTTTAGAACCATCTGGTTTGCCATACACCAATTCTGTTGGTGTATAAAAAAGATCCATGTTTTGATTTAATGCGTACAGCACAAGTCCAATCGTGGCACTAAGACCTAAAAACAGTGCCAGCAACAGACCCATTCTTTTTTTGCGTCTTGGGGTCATAATGTATTCTCCAAATTCTTCGCCGCTTCTATTCGGGCTTGGCGTTCCTGTTTACTTTTAACTTCACGAATGATTTTTTTGCCCGTCATTAAACTACTCACTGTAAGGATGAAAAGTGATAGAAACGTAACCCCAAATGCACCCCATACATAGGCCCCGTAGCCACCCATGGCTATTAGGTCACTAAAGCTTTCAAAATACATATCTGTTATCTCCCTGAAATGAGCGTTTGCACCCAAGGACGATGACTCTCCTTAGACAAAATCTCATTTTTAAATCGTACTAAAGTCAACGTAACAAAAAAGAACAAGAAACCAAATATGTTCAAAAGCAGTGCCCATAACATGTCGCCCGAAATAGACGGTTTAGCGAATTTAGTAATGCTGGCTCCTTGGTGTAGTGTATTCCACCACTCTACAGAGAAATGAATAATAGGAAGGTTAATAACACCGACAATTGCCAAAATACCTGCTGCCTTAGCCGCAGTTTTTTGGTCGTCAAAAGCATGATAAAGTGCTATCACACCTAAGTACAAAAAGAGTAGTACCAATTCAGATGTTAGCCTTGCATCCCATACCCACCAAGCACCCCACATAGGTTTGCCCCAAACCGCACCAGTAAACAATGCAATGAATGTAAATACAGCGCCTATTGGTGCCATTGCTGCCGCCGCCATATTCGATAATCTATGCTGCCATACGATACCAACAAACGCAGCGATTGCCATCGACATATAGGCACCCATAGACCAGATAGCGGAAGGAACATGGATATAGATAATTCGAAAACTATCCCCTTGTTGATAATCAGAAGGCGCAAAAGCTAACCCCCACACCGTACCCGCGCCTAAAAACAGTACTGTTAATACCGCGAAGTATGGTAACAATTTATTACATAAATTATAGGTCACTTCGGGCTTAGAATAGGGATGAAGCCATTTCCACATGGTGATATCTCGCTCTTGATTCGTGTTTTTATAATATGTTTTTATACTGGGCTAAACTAAAGACAGCGCAAGGGGTGATCGTATTCTCTGCCACCTGCAAAACAATACCCATAAAGAGGTAGTTTATCGTGCTAATTCACACTAACTCTAAGTGCAGCACTTATCGCAAATGGGGTTAAGGTCATTGAGCCCGCAAGCATCGCTGCCATTATAGCCAGTTGACCGTTATATGGCATACCTAAACTTGCTGCATCGATCGCTGACGTCGCAAATATCAATATAGGAATATAGAGCGGTAAAACAAGAAGGCTCAGTAATACTCCGCCTTTTTGTAATCCAACGGTTAATGCCACTCCGATAGCGCCAATGAAACTTAATGTCGGTGTCCCTATTAACAATGTCAGAACAACGGTTTGCCACGTGTAAAAGTCTAATGACAACAATACCGCCAAGAGAGGACTTATCAATATCAATGGCAACCCCGTTAACAACCAGTGAGCAATCACTTTTGAGATTACCACGAGTTGTAAAGGAATTGGCATAAGCATCATCTGTTCTAAAGAGCCGTCTTGGAAGTCGTCTCGAAACAATCTTTCCAAGGAAAGTAAAGCAGAAAGTAATGCGGCTACCCAGATAATACCTGCGGCTATTCTCGCCAATAAATTTGGTTCGGGGCCAATACTTAAAGGGAAAAGAGTAATGACAATAATAAAAAACCACAATGGGTTAAAAATATCGGCTTGGCGACGGAAGGCAATAAGTAACTCACGGCGGATAATCATTAACATAGGTTGGATCATATTAATCACCCAACTTAATTTTGCGAAGTTTCGGTGAATCAATAAACATGTCTTGGTGAGTCGTAAGCACCACTATTCCCCCTTCTTCGGCGTGCTTGAGAAACAAGTTTTCCAATACTTTCACACCCTGTTTATCAATGGCTGTAAGTGGTTCATCTAGCACCCACAAAACCTGTGTACTTAACCATAACCTTGCTAGTGCCACTCTGCGTTGTTGACCTGCGGACAGTTGTGCGACAGGCACATCTTCTCTCCCTGCGAGACCAACTTGAGCAAGTACAGACCAAATTTTGTCTCTATCAATTTCCGACTGATGGATCGATTGATAAAAGGAGAGATTTTCAAACCCGGTGAGTTCTCTTTTTACACCCGTCTGATGACCTAAAAAAAGTAAGTCCTGATGGAAAAAATCACGATTGCTTACTGTGATGCTGTCGTTCCAACGAATTTCACCACCTTCACAGTCGCCGAGCCCTGCAATAATTCTCAGTAATGTCGTTTTTCCTGTGCCATTTCGGCCTTCAATTTGAACGATTTCGCCTTTGCCGATCTTGAACGACAGCCCTTCAAAAAGAACTCTTTCGTCACGAATAGCGGTAAGATTTGAGACTTCTAACATGATTACTACTATTTATAAATTTAACGGCCATATTAGCATAGGCTTTATCACCCTACGTAGGGCATAAATAACAAGAAACTGATTTTTTTGAATTTGGCGACTCAGTACCGTCACATAATGACAAAATTCTTTATACAACCCGCTATTTTTTCGATCTATTAATCAATAAGACACAAAAAAAGAGAAGCAGAAACGCTTCTCTTTTTTACTTTACAAAACACAAAATTCGTTCCATCTATCTATGGCTTTGCTATTTCTTATTGCTCGGCCTCATAGGAGGAACTTTTTCCTTTCCAGAAATCTTGTTTTGTAATGCCATCATCAACTCAGCTTCTGCTTTGGGTAACTCGCACTCTTCAATCAATTCATCTACACCCGCACCGAGCTGTACCATTTTACTTGCTCTAGAATATAAGCGGCTATCAGAATCAACATGCTCTAATTCTGTAATTCTTTCCGACAAATGTTGAATTAGCTCTTGTTGTTCCGATACTTTTTGACCCAGACCTATGACAACAGAGCGAACCTCAAGCAATTGATTATTCGCTTTTGTGATCTCTTTTTCTAGATTTCTAGCTGCCTGTCTATGGTGCTCAAGGCTTCCTCGCGTCTGCTTGCCATTACGCAACAAAATAACGCCAAGAACGAGAGCCAAAAACAGACTCCCGCCTATCAGTACATAAAGCGTCATTGAATCTAACTGTTCAATCATTACAGATGTGCCATCTCGTTCCATTCATCATCTGAAAGAAGCTTGTTAAGGTCGACTAAGATTAATAGCTTACCTTCTCGATTACTCACACCTTGGATAAACTTAGCACTTTCGTCAGTACCAACACTTGGTGTTGTATCGATCTCAGATGAGCGCAAGTAAACCACTTCAGCAACACTGTCGACCAAGATACCGATAACTTGACGTTCAGATTCGATCACGATAATACGAGTATTATCAGAGATCTCGCCCTGCATTAAACCAAATCTTGAACGCGTATCGATAACCGTAACGACGTTACCACGCAGATTAATGATACCCAATACATAGTCAGGCGCACCCGGTACTGGAGCAATTTCAGAATAGCGAAGTACTTCTCTAACCTGCATTACATTAATGCCATAAGTTTCTTCTTCGAGCTGGAAAGTTACCCATTGAAGCACTTCGTCATTTGCTTGATCTTTTTTTAAATCTACTTCATTCACTTGAGACATGTCTTATCCTCTTTGTGTCGCTATCGACAAACCTTTTATCAAATATTTAAAGACTTTACGTCTAGTCCAGCAGTTATCATTGTTATCATGGCCTCGACGTGAATCAAAGCACACATTTTTTCTTTCACCATACCTGCAAGCCAAGGCCTTTTGCCCGCTTGCTCTCGCCAACGTACACTCCGTACATTAAGCGATTCGGTTCCCTTCAGCTCGCTTGCTGCTAAGCCCCAACTACTGTCACCTAGCATTACGATATACTGATAAGCCTCTTTATGAGACTCATCTTTTAACTTGTCAGCCATTACCCATTTTGCTGTATCGACGACGTCATATTGATTGTCTTTATTGGTTTGAAGACCCAGATACCAATTCGGTCGACCTATCAGGTGGCTCATCTCAGTCGTTTTGTGAATACCGCCCAACTCATCTAACGGAACCGCAAAAAGCACGCCATTCACATCAAAATAGAGTACCTGAAAATCAACACTTCTTTCCGTACTTTTCCAATCATCAAACACTGAGGGGGAATAAGTTGTTTCGATTTCCGATTCCACTTCAACAGCTTGGTCTATTTCCTGCTCTATATAAACTTCGGGTTCTTCAACGACGGCCTCAAAAGCAGGATTCACCTGAGTTTCTACTGCCCATTCCTGAACCTCTTCAACCTCTTGCATTGGAGCAACAAGCACGTCATCTTCTACTTGATTGATACTGATCGTATTCTGTTCAATTAAGCTGACAATCTCTGGTTCGGCGGCAAGATCCGTCCTCTCCATCTTATCAAGAAGCTTTTGTACGTCTTCTAAATCTGGAACCTCAAACTCATTGTATCCCAATGTCGTATAGGATGACTCATAATCTGTTTGCGGTTGAAGCGCGAGTAACGGTTCTTGACTCTGCTCATTTAATTCGGAAATGGGGGCTGAGTCAACCGCTACTAAAGGTGTTGATTCAATACTGGGGGTATCTGAAAATTCCCACTCTTCATCAAGAAGTGCCGTGAAATATTCATCTAGTGCCTCAGCACCCGTCAGTTTATGTGCTTGTTTACTGCTCATCTAACGCTAACCTCTCTAGATAGATCAACAGTTGCTTATATGCAAATACACCACGGCTGCCTTCCGCAAAATGAGAAGCTGGCAAACGTTTTAAACTTGCGTCTCTAAACTTCGTATCGATAGGTACTGCGGAACTCCACACGTGGTCTGGATAGTCTTTTTTAAGCTGGTTCAACGTCGTTAGTGACGCTCTAGTCCGCTTGTCATACATAGTCGGCACAATCGTTGTTTTAAACGCTCTGTTACGTGACTTCTGCATAATTGTTAACGTACGAACCATGCGTTCCAGCCCTTTCATCGCTAGAAATTCGGTTTGCACAGGGATAAGGATACGATCACTTGCGGCTAACGCATTGACCATCATCACACCCAGTATTGGCGGGCAATCTATAAGTACGTAATCATAATCACCATGTAAGGCGAGCAAAGCACGCTTAAGGATCAATCCCATACCACTTCGATTACCCATCACTCGATCAAGGGTCGCGAGTGACATGTGAGCGGGAATGATATCAATATTTTCTACATCAGAAGCCAATATTAGCGGCCTAACTGATTCTTTATTTATCTCCGATAACTGAAATAGATCGAATAAGCTTTTCGCTACGGTATCTGAATCGTATCCAAGATAGGTTGTTAAGGAGCCATGTGGATCGGTATCCACTAGCAGCACTCGCTTGTCTTTCTTAGCGAGTAAGCCAGCAAGAGTGATGGTCGTCGTCGTTTTACCTACGCCACCTTTTTGGTTTGCGACACTCCAAACAATCATGCGACCCCCTATGCCAGGCCGACTTCGACAAGCATGCGCTCAGCGATACGATCTAATGGTAAGTCTTCGGTTGAGATAGCCGCTTTAGCAACCGCTTGCGGCATGCCGTACACCACACAACTATCTTCGTCTTGAGCCCATATCGTTGCACCCGCGGTCTTCAACATTCGTGCGCCTTCGCGTCCGTCTGCACCCATACCCGTTAATATCATTGATAGTACTTTATCGCTATAAACCTTAGCGGCTGAACCAAACGTAACATCTACGCAAGGTTTATAGTTCATCCTATCACCACCGTCTACGATACGTAACTTGGCCATACCTGGTCGACCTTCAATCATCATCTGCATACCACCGGGAGCCAAATAAGCAACACCTGGACGCAATATGTCACCATCTGCTGCTTCTTTCACTTCAATATTGCAAAGTGTGTTTAAGCGACTCGCAAAGGCGGCCGTAAAAGTGGCGGGCATATGTTGAATGAGGACAATTGGATGCGGATAATTTTTTGGTAATTTAGTCAATATTTTCTGCAATGCAACCGGACCACCCGTTGACGTACCAATAGCCGTCAATTGATATTTCTTACCACTTGCGCGAAATTTCCCCGCAAGCTTTCTGTCCGCTACTGGCGCGCGATTTGCTCCCGCAGCTAATGTGGCGCTCGTCGCTCCACCCATTGCTGGCCTACGTAACCCAGAACTAGAGGGTGTTGTGGTAGGAGCAGGAGTTGTTGCTCTCCGGCGAACCTGCATTTTCTTACGAGCAATCTCAACCACTCTTTGTTGTAACAGTTGAGTTGCTTCATCTCGATTACGCGCAATATCTTCAAATTTTTTCGGTAAGAAATCCAATGCACCGGCATCAAGGGCATCAAGCGTCGCACGCGCACCGTCATGTGTTAATGAAGAGAACATTAAGATAGGCGTCGGGTTTACCTTCATGATTTCACGTACCGCTGTAATGCCATCCATGATAGGCATTTCGATATCCATCGTAATCACATCGGGTTTAACTTGAGCGACTTTTTCTATCGCTTCCTTTCCGTTCGTTGCGACATCAACCACCTCTAGACGTGGATCAGCATTAATGATTTCACTCACTCTCCGGCGGAAAAAACTTGAATCGTCAACAACTAATACTTTTACAGCCATATCATCCTTCTTACATACGCGAACGCATCGCGTACTGCTTCAATAGGTTAGGTACATCCAGTATCAGTGCGATATGTCCATCACTGGTAATCGTAGCACCTGCCATGCCAGGTGTGCCTTGCAATAGCTTATCTAATGGTTTGATGACCACTTCTTCTTGACCAATCAAATTGTCCACAACGAAACCGACTCGTTGGCTGCCCAATTGAACGATAACGACATGTCCGTGACCTTCACGTTGATCAACAGAGCCCGCTTTTGGAACCAGCCAGTTTTGCAAGTAGAACAGTGGAATCGACTTCTCTCGAACGATAATCGTTAACTGACCATCGACAACGTTAGTCTTACTTAAATCTAAGTTAAATATCTCATTAACGCTAGCGAGTGGTAACGCAAATGGCTGATCACAAACACCAACCATAAGCGTTGGCAAAATAGCGAGTGTTAGTGGTACCTTGATGGTTATCTTGGTCCCCTTCCCTAATTCAGAGTCAACATCAACAGAACCATTCAAAGTATTGATAGCGGTTTTAACTACATCCATACCAACACCACGACCTGAGATATCTGAAATTTTTTCTTTTGAAGAAAAACCTGGGGCAAAAATGAGATTGAAGCACTCTTTATCGGTTAAACGAGAAGCCGCTTCGGTATCCATCAATCCACGATTAACCGCAATGTCTCGAAGCTTATTAGGGTCCATACCACCGCCATCATCAACGATAGCAAGCTCAATATGATCACCTTCTTGAGAGGCAGATAGAATAACTTTACCTGTTCTGGACTTGCCCGATTTTTCACGATCATCTGGCATTTCAATTCCGTGGTCTACGGAATTTCGAACCAAGTGAATCAGTGGATCGGCCAACGCTTCTACTAGATTCTTATCCAGATCCGTGTCTTCACCACGCATTTCAAGCACAATATCTTTGTTTAATGTTCGAGCCAAATCACGTACAACACGGGGGAATCGGCCAAATACCTTTTTAATAGGTTGCATGCGCGTTTTCATTACCGCGCCTTGAAGATCAGCAGTAACAATATCTAAATTCGCAACCGCTTTAGACATCTCTTCATCATTGCGGCTTAGCCCTAGGCTCACCAATCGGTTACGAACCAATACCAGTTCACCCACCATATTCATAATGATATCTAGCGTCGAGGTATCAACACGAACCGTTGCTTCCGCTTGCGGTTTTTGAGCTGCTGGTTTATTTACTTTCGGGGCTGATTTTTCCGCAACAACTGGTTTTACGGTCCCACTTGGCTTAGCCTGAGTTTTGGGTGCGACTGCTTTTGGTGCAACCGTAGGTTGAGCAGTAGGAGCAGGTTTCGGTTTCGCTACGGGTGCCGGTACATTTGCAGATTTCGTCGCGGCGTCTAACTCTTCAGGAGAAGGGCCTTTACCTGCACCGTGTAACTGGTCGAGGAGCTTTTCAAACTCGACGTCAGACATAACATCTTCTTCAATGGAAGAGCTGCTTATTGCTGGCGCTGTCGGTGTCGGTGCTACGCTGCTTGTTGGAGCCGTTCCCTTGCCGTGTAGCTCATCAAGGAGTTTTTCGAATTCATCATCAGTAATATCGCCAGTCTCAGGAATAGAGGTAGGCGTTATTGGTGCTTCTACCGCGGCTGGTTTGCTCGTGCTCGCACTGGGAGCGGTGCCTTTACCATGTAACTCATCAAGGAGTTTCTCAAATTCATCTTGAGATATATCATCTAGGGAGCCGTTGGAGCTACTTTCAACGAAGTTACTTTCGATAACGGGTTCTGGTACAACTTCAACGACAGGCTCTTCAACCACCTCTATTGCAACTTCGTCCGCACTAGCAGGTTTACTCAAACGATGAAGCTGAGCAATTATTGCAGGATCTGCGGGAATTAGGGCTTCGCCGTTCTGCACAGAAACAAACATTACGTTTACGGCGTCAAGCGACTGTAAAATCGTATCCATCAACTCTGCGGTGACAGAACGCTGACCGTTTCTTAATATATCAAAAACGTTCTCTGCACCGTGACACGCGTCGACAAGTTCTGTTAATGAGAGGAAACCAGCCCCACCTTTTACGGTGTGGAAGCCGCGAAAAATGGCATTTAACAGTTCTTTATCGTTAGGGTTATTTTCAAGTTCAATCAACTGCTCTGAAAGCAGTTCAAGTATCTCACCCGCTTCTACTAAAAAATCCTGTAGAATTTCTTCGTCTAATTCATAGCTCATAGTTTACCCTTAGAATCCAAGACTCGACAATAGGTCGTCGACATCGTCCTGAGATGAAACCGCATCTTCCCTTTCATGAGGATTTAATATTGGTCCTTCTGCCTTGGTAGATGCTTTCTTAGTAACGCCAGGCTCTTCGTCGATTTCTTCTACCCCAAATACGGTTAAAATATCGACTAATCCTTCTTCAACCTCACGAACAAGCGTTATAACGCGCTTTATTATTTGTCCCGTAAGATCTTGAAAATCTTGTGCCATCAAAATTTCAGTTAATTGACTGCGAAGCTCTGTGCTATCGCCCTCTATTTGACTGAGCAAATCATCAATGTGTAAGCAAAGTGATTTAAATTCCGATAGTTCAATCCGGCCTTTCATCAGTTCATTCCATGTTGGCCTGACTTCAAGCAAGCTTTCATGAAGTTTATCTGCAATCGGTAGAGAACGTTCAACGGCATCCATTGTTTTATTGGCTGCGAGTTCAGTCTTCGCAATGACATATTCGAGCCTGTCACGTGCGTCCGGTATCTCTTCAGTTACTATGACACTCATTCTTGGATCAAACTTAAACTGATCAAGTGCATCGTGAAGGCCACGGGCAAGAGAACCGACCTCATTTACAATGGGGTTTTCTCTACTTTTTAATATCGACAATACGATATCGTTAGCATCTTCTTGCTTACCAACTTCAAGTAGAGCAACGAGTTGTTGTGCTTGTTCTAATGAAATCATAGTGAAAGTCCTTTCTACGCGATTTATTATTGGTTATTTGCGTATAACGACTTATAAACGCTCAAAGATTTTATCTAGCTTCTCTTTTAGAGTAGCGGCGGTAAATGGCTTAACAATATAACCATTTACACCTGCTTGAGCAGCTTCGATAATCTGTTCTCGTTTCGCTTCTGCAGTGATCATTAGAACGGGCAAATGTTTGAGTCCCGCATCAGCTCGAATATTCTTAAGCAGATCGATACCTTGCATGCCTGGCATATTCCAATCAGTCACCACAAAGTCAAACTCACCTTTTTTCAGCATTGGTAGCGCGGTCAAACCATCATCGGCTTCTTGGGTATTATTGAAACCCAAATCACGTAAAAGGTTCTTAACTATACGGCGCATTGTTGAAAAATCATCAACAATCAGGATCTTCATGTTTTTATTCAAAATTACCTCCACTGAGGTTCAATTCAGTGTATTAGTCTTCTCGTGTCCACTCGCTTAATTTGGCGCGTAAACGTTGCATCGATTGGCTATGTATTTGACTGACGCGAGATTCGCTGACACCCAGTACTTCTCCAATTTCTTTTAGGTTTAGTTCTTCATCATAATAAAGAGAAAGAACCAATGCTTCTCTTTCGGGTAATGTTTTGATCGATTCGATCAAAGCATTACGAAAATGCTCGTCGGCAACACCTTGAAACGGCGTATTCGAGTAAGAATCTTCATGAGTAGAGATAACGTCTTCTGAAACACCTAAATCCTCTATACCTACTAAGCGCGAACAACTTATGTCTGATAGAGCGGAATGATACTGCTCTATCGTCATATTTAAGTGCTTAGCAATTTCTATATCGGCAGGGTCTCGAGAAAGTTGAGCCTCTAATTCATTTATTGCTTGGCTAATCGTTCGATTATTTCGATGGACCGAACGAGGGACCCAGTCTCCTTTGCGTACTTCATCTAGCATAGAGCCACGAATTCGTATTCCGGCGTAGGTTTCGAAACTTGCACCTTTTGAATTATCGTAGTTTTGCTGGGCTTCTAGAAGGCCAATCATTCCTGCTTGAATTAAGTCGTCAACCTGAACACTAGGTGGTAGACGTCCCATAAGGTGGTGCGCGATACGTTTGACCAAATTCGAGTACTTCTCCAAAAATGATTTTTGGCTATCTACATTTGCATATTGGTCATAGGTTAGCGCCTTATTCACTAAGTGATTCCTCTAACGGTTCTGATTTATTCAATAATCTTTCCACAAAAAACTCCAAATGCCCACTAGGTGTTTTTGGTATCGGCCATGTTAATGCTTTATTCGCTAATGAGCTTAGCGCTAAAGCAGCTGGCGAGCGCGGATACGCATCAACAACAATTCTTTGTCTCTTTACGGATTGTCGTACTTTATCATCTAAAGGAACACATGCGACGAGCTCAATGCTAACATTCAAGAAGCGTTCTGTGACCATGGTCAACTTTGCAAACAATTCTCGCCCTTCTCGATAGCTCCTGACCATATTCGCAACAATTTTAAATCTCTGTACGCCATGTTCACGGCTGAGCAATTTGATAAGAGCATAGGCATCGGTAATGGAAGTCGGTTCATCACAAACAACAACGAGGACATCTTGAGCCGCACGCGAAAAACTAACCACCATGTCGGAAATACCGGCGGCAGTATCCACTAATAATACATCGACTTCTTCTTCTAAAGAACCAAAAGCACGTATTAAACCAGCATGTTGTGCGTGGCTTAGTTCGGTCATACTTTGTGTGCCAGAGGTTGCAGGAATTATCTTAATGCCGTGTGGTCCTTCAACCATGGCATCTTTTAGCTCACATTCACCCGCCAAAACATGGCCTAAGTTACGCTTCACTCTTAGTCCAAGCATGATATCAACATTTGCCAACCCGAGGTCAGCATCTAAAACCATAACTTTCTTTCCTTGACGAGCCATACATATTGCCAAACTTAACGTGACATTTGACTTGCCGACCCCACCTTTACCGCCCGTGACCGAAATTACTTTAGTTAAACTTGGCTGAGTGAGTCTGCGCAAGCCGCTTGCTTGGTCGTGCATATTATTATCTGTCATAATCTATCGTCACTTAGAATCCATCAGTTTCACTGGTCCAGTAGTGGGGTTCATCTTCAGTTGATTTCTCAAGTAACTCGTTGGCTTTTGCAACCAGATACTTCGGTTGAGCAATCACTATGTCTTCCGGTACCCTTTGACCATTAGCCACATAAGCTACTGGTAGTGAGTTCTGGACTATAACGCTTATAAATTCGCCTAAACTTAAAGATTCATCGATCTTAGTCAGGATACATCCGGATAGAGGTATACGTTTGAAGTGATCAATGGTCTCTTGTAATACTCTTCGTTGTGCTGTCGCAGGCAGCACCAAATAGCTATTTATCACTGAACCGCTATCCTGCATTAACGTATCTAATTGTTCTGTCAATCGTACATCTCGTTGACCCATTCCGGCCGTATCAACCAATACCAATCTACGGTTACGTAATTGATAAATTGCTTCGGCCAACTCCTCGGAATCTTTAGCTATTTTTACTGGGCATCCCATAATCCTACCATAAATAGCAAGCTGTTCATGAGCACCAATTCTAAATGTGTCGGTTGTCACTAAAGCGACATTGTCTGCTCCGTATTCCATTGCGGCTCTTGCTGCCAATTTTGCTATAGTGGTCGTCTTCCCTACGCCAGTAGGACCGAGTAGCGCGACAACACCACCACGTTTGAGTATGTCTGTTTTTGTCACTACAACTTGATCAGAAACCAGAGACAGCAGCTCCTTCCATGCTTGAGCTGGTGGTGTATCTTCCGAAATATAGCAAGCCAGTTGATCCGCTAAATCAGAGGATAATCCCATTCTTTCTAGGCGTTTAATGAGCATAGCTCTCAGTGGTTCTCTTCGCTCAACTTCTTGCCACATAAGCCCAGAAACCTGATGCTCTAAAAGACGACGAATAGACATCATCTCGTCACGCATTAAATTCAGCTCTTGATTCGTTTCAACTTCTGTTCCCGACGGACCTCGACTGCGGTCATATCGAGTGGGGTCAAGCTTTGGTATCGGTCTAGGGTTTCTAGTATCATCTGAAATAAGCTTCGCCAAACCCGAATCTTGTGCCAATGAAGAGGAAATTGCGCCACGGTGAGACTGAGATGATTGCTGTGGGTTGGATTGACGCTTCAACAAAGCGGAGAGCGAATCAGCCTCTGTCGTTCTGGTACCACTCTCTTCTTCGTTATTGCTATATTGTTTAAGCATATTGGCGAAACGTTTCGTCGTCGAACCTGAATGCGTATTGGCCTGCAAGCTCACACGATCATCTTGTAGGTCTCGGCTATACTGACGCTCATCTACCTTAGCTGAACCCCCTTCATAACGTGACTGAACACGGGAAGGACTTTGAGAAGTGGTTCTTTCAACGGGCTCTCCATCGATAGCAGCAACTATCTCTACTCCACCTGCCACCTTTTTGTTAGACATGATGACAGCTTCAGACCCAAGTTCTTCTTTCACTTGAAGAAGAGCTAGTCTCATATCTTTGGCAAAAAATCGTTTTATCTTCAATGTATTCGTCCAAGGTTTATTGGCGTAGCTCGTATGTCGTTTGGTCAGGCTGTGCAGTTTTAGTTACCCACTGCTTGTACTATTCTAATCTGCTTCTCATCTGGAATTTCTTGATACGATAGCACTCTAAGATTAGGAATAGTGTTCTTAACAAACTTCGCCAATGTCGTTCTTAACACACCTGATGTAAGCAATACCGCAGGCTCACCTTTCAATTCTTGTTCTTGTGTTGCTTGACTTAGCGAGGACTGAAGCCTTTCAGCTAACCCTGGCTCAATTCCGGTGGATTCACCACCCGACGCCTGCATAGTTTGATGCAATATTTGTTCCAATTCAGGTATAAGAGTGATTACTGGCAATTCTGGCTCTATACCATTGATTTCTTGCACTATAAGTCGTTTTAGTGCGATCCGAACCGCTGCCGTTAATATGTCAGGTTCTTGACTCTTACTCGCATACTCAGACATGGTTTGAACGATAGTTCGAACATCTCTGATAGGAATGGCTTCGTTAAGTAGATTCTGAAGCACCTTCACAACAATACCTAATGGTAGCTGATCAGGTACGAACCCTTCGACCAGTTTCGGTGTGGATCGCCCAAGCATCTCAAGCAAGTTCTGAACTTCCTCATGACCTATTAATTGTGAGGCATTATTGGTTAATAATTGACTCAAATGCGTCGCCAGTACGGTTGCGGAGTCAACCACTGTGTAACCGAGCGCTTGAGCATGCTCTCGTCGATCATCTTTAATCCAAACTGCCTCCAACCCAAAGGCTGGGTCTACTGTTGGCTCACCCTCAACCATGCCATAGACTTGACCTGGATTTATCGCCAGCTCTTGATCAGGACGAATCTCGGCTTCACCGACCGCAACGCCCATCAACGTGATCCGGTAACTATTTGGGGTTAATTCAAGGTTATCGCGTATATGTACCGCGGGAACAAGGAATCCAAAGTCTTGTGAAAGCTTCTTACGGACCCCTTTAACCCTATCAAGTAATTCCCCACCTTGCTCTTTATCCACCATAGGAATGAGCCGATATCCTACCTCTAACCCAATGATATCTACAGGTTGCACATCATCCCAAGAGAGCTCTTTTAGTGCTGTACTCTCTAGATCTTTAGTCACTGGTAAATTAGGCTTCTCTGCTGCTTTTTTCTGTTTACGCTTTTGGTAATATACCGCACCACCCGCTATTGAGCTTAACAACAAAAATGAGAAATGAGGCATGCCTGGAACCACGCCCATCACACCCATAATGATAGCGGTGATGGTTAAGGCTTTTGGGTTATCAAATAGCTGGAACACCATCACTTCACCCATATCCTCATCGGTATTTTGACGAGTCACCATGATGGCAGCACCAATAGACAGCAATAATGATGGTATTTGAGCAACCAAACCATCACCAATAGTTAACAGTGTGTAGATTTTAATTGCGTCTTGGAAAGACAAATCAAATTGCAACATACCGATGAATAGACCACCGATGATGTTAATAAATAGGATTAAAATACCGGCTATTGCGTCCCCTTTAACGAATTTTGATGCTCCATCCATCGAACCGTAAAAATCGGCTTCTTTGGTCACTTCAAAACGACGAGTCCTCGCGGCCTCTTGATCAATCAAGCCCGCATTTAGATCTGCATCGATGGCCATTTGCTTACCGGGCAAAGCGTCCAAAGTAAAGCGAGCACTTACTTCTGATATACGCCCTGCACCTTTTGTCACAACCATAAAGTTAATGATCATTAAGATAAGGAATACGATGAGACCAACCGCATAGTTGCCTCCAATAACGACACTACCAAATGCTTCGATAACACTACCTGCGGCATCTCCCCCTTCATGCCCATAGAGTAAGACCACTCGGGTAGAGGCCACGTTCAATGCTAAGCGAAGTAAGGTCGCGACTAACAAAACCGTTGGGAAGGCAGCAAAATCAAGGGGTCTTCGAGTGTAAATGGTAACCAGTAAAACCACCAAAGACAGCGCGATATTGAAGGTAAAAAACAGATCGAGTAAAAATGGCGGTACTGGAAGTACGACCATTCCCAACGTAGAAAGAACGATGATCGGCGCACCAATGGCCGGAATAGCTCTCATCGGGATAGAAGGCATTCTTTCAGAAAATGGCAGGTTAAATTTCATAGATAGCAAGGCTTCAATTTTGATTGAAAGGGAAATAAATCAACATGTTGCTGTTACTATGCAATTATTAGTCCATGAGAATAAGTCAAAAAACTGACTCCATGGATAAAACCTAAGTCACGAGTGAAAATCTAATGTCGATAATCCGGTGGGATTGGCATGTTTTCACCCTTGAGTGAAGGTTTTTGTCCACCACGTTTCCTAAACTGTTTCAGTTGAAATACATAAGCTAAGACTTGGGCTACTGCAGTAAACAACCCATCGGGGATCTGCTGTTCCAATTCAGTTGAATGATAGAGCGCTCGAGCTAAAGGTGGGGCAGGAATGATGTAGATATCATGCTCACGTGCTACCTCTCTGATTTTGAGAGCCATATGATCAATCCCTTTCGCCACAACGATAGGGGCTTTATCTGTTGTCGTGTTGTACCGAAGCGCGACTGAAAAGTGCTCTGGATTGGTAACAATAACATCGGCGGTAGGTACATCAGACATCATTCGGCGCTGTGCCGCTTCTCTTTGCAGCATTCTAATACGACCTTTGACCTCCGGTTTCCCCTCCGTTTCTTTATACTCGTCTTTAATCTCCTGTTTCGTCATTTTCAATTGATTCGCGTGTTGCCAGATCTGAAAAGGAATATCAATCGCAACGACAATGAGCAACGTGCAACTTATTAACAAAACGAAGTTAAGAAGAGTCTCTAACGAATGGTAGATGTTTTGTGGATAAACATCGGTACTTAATTGAAAAAGATCGACCTTAGAAGCATTGATGAGATAGAAAGCCATGCCTGCTACTAGCGTCACTTTCAAGATGGATTTAAGCAGCTCAACCCAACTTTGTAAGCCGAACATACGCTTTATGCCACTTAATGGATTCATCTTAGACATTTTGGGCATCGCGGCTTCTACCGAGAAGTTTATCCCACCAATACCAGTTGTACCCACTACAGCGGCAACAAAAAGAGTAATCAGAATCATCAAAAGAGGAAGAATTAATTGGCCAATGGCACCAGAAGCGATATCTAATAGCTTACTAACATCGAAAATTTCATCGCGGCTTAGCGTAAAAAAACGCGACATCGCGGCCCACAAGCTCTTCGCCAATGTTTTACCAAATATCATCAAAGATATTGATCCGACAACAAGTACAGAGACAGAAGCCAGCTCTTTTGAGCGTGCAATCTGTCCCTTTTCACGCGCCTGTTGTAACCGCTTGGGCGTGGCGTCTTCGGTCCTTTCTTGTCCGTCTGAATCGGCCATTGAATTCCTTTAACAATCTAGTCGAATTATTCGACACACTTGTTGCTCACCTTCTATCCAGTAAAGCTCATAATGTCCATATAATCCAAGCATGATGTACCAACACAATAACAGCCCGACCATAAGAGCGAAGGCGAATCCCAATGAGAATATATTAAGCTGCGGTGCTGCTCTCGTCATCACCCCGAAAGAAAGATTCACAGTAAGCAATGCGATAATGCCAGATAACGACATACTCAGCGCCGTCTTGAACATCGTTCCTAACCAAAGTGAAAGCTCTCTAAAGTCGGTCGTAGTCAGCGACCCACTGCCAATTGGCAATGTTTTAAAGCTGATTACAACTAGGTTGATCATCTTAAGATGACCGTCTGTTGCTAAAAAAAACATAATGGCGAGAAACATAAAGATCTGACCAAGCACGGGGGTATTCTGCCCGTTAGCAGGGTCGACCATTGACGCGAAGCCCAAACTTGACTGCATACCTAAGATTTGTCCCAGCATGACAAATGTTTGCACGACAAATTGTGTCACCATCCCCATGGCAACACCAATGATGATCTGTTCCAACGTGGTAAGAAAACCTTCAAACGAAAAAAGCGCTATTGTATCCGTCACGGCAGGGATGGCTGGCGACACGGCTAGGGTTACCGCTAATGCGAGGTACAATCGAATTCGAGTCGACACAAAACGAGCACCGGTAACCGTCATGACCATAAACATCGCGGATATACGGCTAAAGGGCCAAAAATAGTTGGCTATCCACTCTAATATTATACCCGTAGGAAATTCCATCACGTTACCTAATACAGCACTTGTGGTAATCGTTCGACCATTTCATAAAAAAATTCAATCATGGTCTGTGTCATCCAGTGCGCACCAAACATCAGTGCGAGCAATGTAACAATCAAGCGCGGAAGGAAGCTTAAGGTCTGTTCGTTGATAGAGGTTGCCGCTTGAAAAACGGCCACAATGAGACCAATCATCAAGCTCGGAACAATTATCGCGCACACAAGCATTATGACTATCCATAATGCGCTACGAAATATCTCAACAAAAATTTCAGGCGTCATCGGTTACCCTCGCTATAACGCAAAACTGCCCGCTAGGGTAGAAAGTATCAGGTTCCATCCATCGACTAAGACAAAGAGCATCAATTTGAATGGCAATGAAACAATCATGGGTGACAACATCATCATACCCATCGCCATTAGTATCGACGCAACCACTAAGTCAATAATCAAAAATGGCAGAAATAGCATAAAGCCAATCTGGAAAGCGGTTTTGAGCTCAGAAGTGATAAACGCTGGGATAAGAACCGCCAACGAAACATCTTCCGGGTTTTCTGCTTGAGAACCTGAGATATTAACGAACGTTTCAAGGTCCTTGAGTCGAGTCTGTTTGAGCATGAAAGATCGCATTGGTTCCTGTGCAGAATCAAATGCCTGTCGTGCTGAAATTTGTTCGTTCAAATAAGGTTGAACCGCCGTTTTATTTACCTCGTCAATAACAGGGGACATAATAAAAAAGGTCAAAAAGATAGCGATGCCGACGATAACTTGATTAGAGGGTGTTTGCTGTAATCCCATCGCTTGCCGAAGGATTGACATGACCACGACAATTCGGGTAAATGAGGTCATTAAAATGACCATAGCCGGCAAGAAACCGAGCATAGTCATCAGCGCCAGTATCTGAAGATTAACTGAATAGTCTTCACTGCCGTCAGGATTCGTTGTCATAGTAAACGCTGGAATACCCGTCCCGCCAGATACACTACCAGAAGCGCTCGTACTGGACGCGCCATTACTTTGCTCAAGCGCAGTCACAAGGATGTTCTCAGCGCCCAAAGCATTCGCTGATATGGGCGTTTCAAGTTCTTCTTGAGCGATGGATATCGGCGCGTATAGAAGAAACACAAACGCTGCTATAAGAGCAGCGACAACGTTATTTTTTATCATTTTTTTTTAATAACTGGCTAAATTGATTGGCAAACTGACTTGTTTCTATTTGCTCATCATCAATGGGTTTATCCAATCGAGAAATCAAATTGATGGCTTGTGAGGTAATACCAACAAGAAACTGTTCTTCCCCAACTTTTATAACCGCAATACGTTCCCGCGTCCCTACTGAAATTTGCCTGACAACGGAAAGTCCTTTTTGATTTCCCATTGTAGGTAAACGCATTTTTTTAAGTAACCACGCCAACGCGAAAATAATCGCGATAACGACAGCAAGAGAGCCAAATGTTGTAAGCAAGTCCAGCTGTGGTGCACCAGCCGCCAGTACAGAAAAAGGTAGAAAAAATAACGTACCGACCAGCGTTCTATTTATTGTCATAATATTCGTTTCATCACAATACTATCGAAGTTTCTTGATTCGTTCAGTTTGACTGATGACATCGGTTAACCGAATACCAAATTTATCATTGACAACGACGACTTCCCCGTGGGCAATCAACGTACCGTTGACCATTACGTCTAACGACTCCCCTGCAATTCTGTCTAGCTCTACTACTGAGCCCTGGTTCAATTGAAGAAGGTTACGGATACTAATTTGTGAGCGACCTACTTCCATAGAAATCGTCACCGGAATATCCATTATCGTATCAAGTTTACGACGCTCATCTTCGGAAATTGGCGTTGATTGGTCAGACAGCTCTTCTAACGGAGCGAGTTCCGCTTCATTTGAGCCACCCATCGCTGCGGGGTCTTCACCCAGTGCAGCTGCCCATTCGTCTGCTAGTTTTTGATCGTCACTCGGTTCCATTGTCATCTACCTATTATTTTATTTACTTATTTTCTAATCATCGTCTGAATCAGACGAAGCACTACCAATTTCTGACATGATATCTTTTCCTAAGAAAGCAATATCCGTCTTAACAACATCCGGTCGTTTGATCTTTTCAGATACCTGTACAGCCAGTTTCTCGCTTGAGCGCCCCATCTTCACTCGATAGGTAGGCAGTTCTTCCACAAACATAGTCGCATTTTCAGGCATATCAATGGGTATAACATCGCCAGGCCTTAATTCCATGAGGTCTCTTAATGAAATATTTTTTTCAAGCAGATTAACCCTAAAATTAACCGGCACATCCATAATTTCATCTCGCAGCGCAGAGCTCCAACGAATATCCGTTTCCATCTTATCGGACTGAACACCTGCATCGAGTAATTCACGTATAGGCTCAACCATTGAGTATGGCATCACGACGTGAAAATCACCGCCACCGCCATCAACTTCGATATGGAACGAACTGACGACAATCACTTCTGTCGGACTAACAATATTCGCCATACTTGGGTTAACTTCGGAATCTAGGTATTCAAATTCAACCCCCATGACTGGAGACCATGCCTCTTTGTAATCCTCAAAAACAACCTTTAACAGCAGTTGAATAATTCTTCGTTCCGTCGGTGTGAATTCCCGCCCTTCAATCTTAGCGTGAAACCGACCATCGCCACCAAAAAAATTCTCTACCAAGATGAAAACCAAGCGCGCTTCCATGGTAACCAGTGCCGTCCCTTTTAATGGTCTAAATCGAACCATATTAAGACTTGTTGGTACATATAATGTGTTTTGGTATTCACCAAACTTCATCATTTGAACGCCGTTGATCGAAACCTCTGCCGTTTTTCGTAACATATTGAACAAGCTGACTCGCATATGGCGAGCAAAACGTTCATTGATTAGCTCCAGGGTCGGCATGCGACCACGAACGATTCGGTCTTGTGAAGAAAAGTCGAAACTGACTGTTCCTTCAACATCCGTATCCAGTTCGTCTTCTGCGTCATCTACATCGTCAACGCCGTGCAGTAGCGCATCAATTTCGTCTTGGGATAATAAGTCTGTCACTTGAAACCTATTGAATTACAAAATCAGTGAATAGCACCTTTTCGATAACAGGTTGCCCAACTAATTCCGTCATGGTTGCTCGAATATTTTCCGTCGCTTGGTTACGTAGCTCAGTTCGACCTGTCGGCGTTCTAAGCTGCTCAACTGTCGTTGAGGCCAAGGTGTTTAAAATTGTACTTTCAATTAATGGTGAATGATGCCTTGCGAGATCTTCATTTTTTATACCACGTACCATCACCTGAACTTTAATTTGTACTAACCTGTCTCGCTGTTTTCCAGGCGCACTAAAGAGGAAAGGTTGTGGAATATTCACATACGATGCAGGTTCTGGTAGTCCCATTTGGCTTGCGGTGAGCTGATCATTCGACGAATCAGAACTATCCGAGCCTAGAAAAAAGAACGCGGCACCTCCACCAACGGCAATCAATACCACTACAGCAATGATGATAATCATCATTTTACTCTTACCTTTCGGTGCATCTCCACCGTTTACTTGTTGCGCATCTGCCATAGCAATCTCAAATTATTCCATTTTCAAAGACTTATACACTGATAAATCCATAGGGGATACCAAAATATTAAGCGTAAAAACTGATTCCATCATCTTTTGATTTAATATTCACGTCAAGATTGATGCTTTCGTCAACATTTCCGCCGCCCTCTCCCAATAATCCATTCGTACCGTTCGGATTATTCGACTCATTTGACGCATATTGCCCTTGCTGCTGACCAGAATTTTGTTGGTGAACGGATGAATCAGACAATTGTAAACCTTGTTGAGCAAGCATCTCTCTTAACCGTGGCATCGCTTGTTCCACAATATCTCTGGCTTGCTGGTTTGCAACAGTAAATTGAACCGAAGCCGCATCTCCGTTCATCGTCATTCTAATCTGCATTCTACCTAACTCCGGTGGGTCGAGACGAATATCAATATTTTTAAGATTTTTTGACAGCATCATTTGTACTTGATCTGACAGTTTCTCTCCGGCGACTTCACGAGAAAGTTGTAATGGCGATTGTTGAACTGCTTGTTGAATACCGGTCTTAAGCTGTGCCTGTTGTAATCCTTGTTGTGCCGCCAGTCCAGAGAGTTGTTGAGACAATCCACTCTCTTTATCGTCACTCTTATTCCCAGACTTCATCGCACCTGCAACGCCGGCTGTAGCCAATGCGGTCTTCATCATGTGTTGCTGAGAGTTTGCGTTAGTTGCAACCATAACCTGAGTCGGATTAAAGGGTTGTGTTTGGTGTAACTGAGCATTATTAAGTTCCGCGGCGGTCACTGACGTTTGAGCGAGCAAAGGCGCTTTGTCTAGGCTTTGTGTTTGAGCAGCATGTTGTTGTAAATACTGTGGTGTATGTAACTGCTGCGCTGCGGCCGTTGCAACGGCCGTTGGCTTAGCTAACTCTGCGGACGCTTTTAGCTGCTCCGGCTGCACGTTGGAATTGGTTACCTGAATTAAATACTCTAACTCTTCTGGCGATAACGCTTCTATATCCGCATCGCTCAGATTCAACTGAGCCATTGTAGCTTCGATTTGTGCTTTATCCGCTTTCGCTAACACGGTTCCTACTGAAGCGATGCCTATAGTGGCAAGTGTCTCTTCTGTTTCGACATCTGTTTGAGTATTACCCCAGATCAGTTCTTCTGTGGATTGTGGTATTGGTTTTCCTTGAGATGCGACTGCTCCTTCAGCAGGGACCACTTGTTCCTTTAGTGATTGCTGAGTTGCACCATGTTCAAGTTGTTGAGTCGCATCCTTTCCATTTTGTAGAACAAACTCTTTTTGTAATTCATTTGATACGCCTCTATTCCCACTCGCACCAACTGCCTCATTCGCTGAGGTATTTTCATCTTTCTGTTGAGACTGTTTACCCATCAACCCCACTTGGTCTAGTTCAATATTCTCTTCTTGACCGTTACGTTCTAGTGAGGGTATAGATTGAGACGACGATTCAAGTGATTCACTCTGGGCCAATTTTTCATCAGGTAATTGACCTGTCATTTTTGAATCTTGCCGTTGGACCGTGTCTTGATTTTGGGATGTCGATTTCTCTATAAATTGGCTTAAGGCAGGATCTTCTTCTCGTTTATTGGAGGCTTCTTCCGCACTTTTAGATTCCTGAGGAAAAAGTTTGCCGTCTTCATTTTTAAGTGCATGACTAGAATCGTCAAGTCTTTCTAGAAGCTCATTACCTTCGCTCATCGTCTTTGCTGCTTTTTCCTGATCAGGCGAGGTGTCGCTAAGCGGCAACCTATTTACAGCTTCATCACTCTCGGCAGAGGAGGATTGAGAACTCTCTGAATCAGGCTTTGCTTTAGCGTTTTCGTCACCCTCACCTTCGCCTTCAACGGCGACGTCATCATCAATAAGCGTGTCAACACCCGGCACACTCACTTCCGCTTCTGACACGTCGGTTTTAATCACCTGAGTGTCTTCGGTCGATTCCGTTTCAGATTGAAAAATAGCACCTAAAGCACTCAAAAAACTTCCTGATTCAGTAGAATCAGTAGATGCAATTGCGTCGCTTGCGCCCGTTTGTAGGCGTGTACTGGTTTTTCCGACGTCACTTACAGATAAGGAGGTTTGATTCATATAAACAGTCTCTTACGCGTTTTCTACAAAGGAACGATTACTAGGTTCCAACTTATGGCCAAAACGTCTTATTGCCGCTTGTCATTCTTAACAGGGTAGAAATGCAAAAATCAGACCACACAATAAAGAATGACTGAGATGGCTGGTTTATAATTTATAAATGTGTCTTTCCACGGGCATACTGCAGTGTCGTAAACTCGTCCATCTGTTTCTGTTCGAGATAGTTTTCTATTTTCTGTTTTTCTTTGCGCTTTTTCTCTATCATCCAGTCATAGGAGCGTTTCTGTTTTCTTGTCTCCAGCCAATGCTCTTGGCAGTTGTCGACTTGGGATTTGAAGTGTCCCTCTGCCTCACGTTGTTTCTTAAGTGTGTTATCCAACTGAGTCAAAAAGCGGTTGAGATGTCCGTACTCGCTCGCCGATAGGCCATTTTTTCCACGGTCAATCAACTGGTGACAATAATCCAATCGGTAGCGTTCGATCTGAGCAACTTGCTTGTAATAGTCTTCTAATTCTGAGCGCGCTTTATTGAGTGCAAGTACCGCGTTATTCTCGCGTTCGCTAGCCTGCTCTAACAAAAAATCTAATGCATTTTCCATCAGTTATTGTCCGATGATTGCAGGATGTTCCGCAACATATGCACACACATATCGTAAGGAACAGACTCTTTCATACTCTGTTGTAGATATTGATCTAGCGTCGGCTTAATAGTAAACGCACTATCTATCGCGGGATTGGTTCCTGGTTTATAAGCACCGATAGAAACCAAATCTTGGTTTTTACGACAAATAGAGAGTATTTGGCGAACGGTTTTCGACATCAACATATGTTCATCATCAGTAATCTGAGGCATAACACGACTTACTGATTTCTCGACATCAATGGCGGGATAATGACCGGCATCAGCCATCTCTCTAGAGAGCACAATATGCCCATCTAGAATCGCCCGTGAGGCATCAGCAATAGGATCTTGAAGGTCATCACCTTCGGTTAAAACAGTAAAAAATGCGGTAATAGAACCCTGTTCAGGGCTACCGTTTCCTGCTCTTTCAACCAAGGCGGGTAACTTAGCAAATACAGAAGGTGGGTAGCCCTTTGTGGCTGGCGGTTCGCCAACAGATAAGGCGATCTCCCTTTGAGCTTGAGCAAAACGAGTTAGTGAATCCATCAGGAGAAGAACATCGAGGCCTTGATCACGAAAGTATTCCGCGATCGTGAGTGCGGTTTGGCAGCCTTTTAGTCGCATCAATGGTGAGGAATCGGCTGGAGCGGCAACAACAACTGAACGCCTTCGACCATCTTCACCAAGTATTTCTTCTATAAACTCTTTAACTTCTCGGCCACGTTCACCAATCAAGCCAACCACCACCACCTGTGCAGTGGTTCCTCTGGTCATCATTCCTAACGTGACAGATTTACCCACACCAGAACCGGCAAATAGCCCAATGCGTTGCCCTTTACCTACCGTCAACAAGCCGTTTATTGCTTTTAGTCCCACATCCAGAGGTTCAGTGATCGGTTTTCGCAGCAATGGATTAATAGGTTCAGAGGTAAATGAGGCGCGCTGCTCTGTGTAGATTTCTCCTAACCCATCAATCGGGTTACCAACGCCATCAAGTACACGCCCCAGCAACTCCATTCCTACTGCTAACCCGCCTTCACTTGTAATTGGGGTCACTTTTGCTCCGGGTAATATACCGGCGATCTGTTCACTGGGCATTAAATATAGATTTTCGCCTGAAAAACCAACCACTTCGGCTTCCATTACGCCATTTAATGTCTCTACCTGACACAAACTGCCTATCGGTGCCCGACAACCCGTAGCCTCTAGGGTTAGACCGACAACCCTAACCAATTTTCCTGAAGCAATGGCTCGCGTGGTTAAGCCTTGAGTTTTATAGTTAGATAGTCGTTCAGCAAGCGCTAACATTACTCATTTCCCTGAAAGCGATTTGCACTGCAGAAAGAGTGAATAACAGAACGAATACGCTCTTCCATTTTAAAACTTACACTGGATTCACCCGCTTCTATTTGGACATCACCTCGATTGAGCGAAGGTTCGCTCGCTAAAGTCCAATTGCGACAATTAAGCTCTTCGTCACCGTAGGCCGATTGAACGATAGATACATCCTCTGGATTAAGCTTAAACGTTATGGCGTGGCCCGAAATCGGTAATGCTTCAACTGATTCTTTAATGGTATCTAAGATAACTTGAGGGTTGGTTTGCACTTCAATACGCACCACTTCTTTGGTTAATGTGAGCACCATTTCAACCAACTGTTTTTCTACTTGGGCATTCATCAACTCTAGTGGTTGAGCAAACTGATTGGCCAGGTTCATGAAGTGGTCAACTTGTTGCTTTATAAATTCTTGTCCTTCTTGAATTCCTTCGGCTTTACCAAGTTCTAGACCTTCTATTTGGCCTTCTTGTACACCTTGTTCTTTGCCTTTCTCATACCCGGCGTTAAATCCCGCTTCTTGCCCCTTATGATAACCTTCTTGGTGCGCGCTTTTCTTTATCTCTTCAATGGCAGATTCGGTCAATTCAACGGGTATTGCTGTTGCTGGTTCATCGAAATCGGGTATCCAACCTGGATCGTAATTAAACGCTGTCTCTTTAGCGTTTTTATGCGTCTCTGAGGTGTAATCTGGTAGGCCCCATTTTTCAGGCTTCACCGTCGCGCCGTCTTCATCCGGACGCAAAAATCCTCTTTTCCGTTCAAGAGACATACATTACCTGCTTTGTTTAATGACCATTATAAGAACTCGTCGGCACCGCCAGACAGCATAATCTCGCCGCTGTCGGCCAGTTTTCTTGCCACGCTCAAGATCTCTTTCTGAGCGGATTCTACATCGGCAACACGTACTGGAGGCATCGCTTCTATATCGTCGCGCATCATCTCTGCTGCACGTTTGGACATGTTCTTGAATATCTTCTCGCGTAGTCCTTCGTCGGCACCTTTTAGTGCTTTTTGTAGAACATCTTGCGGTACATCGCGCAACAGTTTTTGTACGCCTTGATCGTCCACTTCGATTAAGTTTTCGAATACGAACATCAGATCTTGAATTTGCGTTGCCATATCTTCATCTTGGTCTCTAATCTGGTCGATTAAGACACCTTCAACGCTATTGTCCATATAGTTCATGATTTCTGCCGCGGCTTTCAGGCCACCAATTTTCGCCGCTTGAGCACCAGCTTGACCAGCAAACTGTTTCTCCATAATCTCATTCAATTCGGCTAACGCAGATGGTTGAACTTCTTCTAAATTAGCAATACGCATCATAAGATCTAACCTGACTCGCTCAGGGAACTGAGATAAAATTTCAGCGGATTGATCAGCATCCAAGTAAGACAGTACAATCGTTTGAATCTGTGGGTGCTCATTAATAATAATGGTTGCAACCTGTCGTGGGTCCATCCATTTCAATGAATCCAAACCTTTAGAGCCGGTTCCCAATAGGATTTGATCGACTAGGTTACCCGCTTTGTCTTCACCAAGAGCAGCAACCAGCGCTTTCCGCATAAAGTCTTCACTACCCATACCGATATTGGTGTACTTCTGGATATCTTCTAAAAAGGCTCTGTGTACGGCCGTAACTTTATCGTTATTTAGGTCACTTGCTCGTGCCATCGCACTACCTACGCGCTGAACCTGTTTTGGTTCTAAGTGACGAATGATACCAGCAGCATCTTCTTCACTTAAGCTTAGTAGTAGTATTGCTGCTCGTTCATCACCAAGAATATTCGCTATATCAACGGGTTCTGTTGTCGCTGGAGGTCCACCCTCTTCACGTTTTACAATTTCATCAGGCATCTGCTATTAACCAATTTTTAACTACCTGAGCCGCTAGCTCAGGTTCATTCGCGACCAGTGCTCGAACAGCTTTGAGCACATCTTCATCTTTATGTAGGTTTGGCAAATCAATACCAGACCCAAATTCAAACGCTTCACCACTTTCAATATCACTGCCGATTAAACTGGTTTCACCATCGGCATTGATTGGTAACCCATCAGGGCCATATTGCACAGCTTCGTCATCATCATGTGGATTAAGTAATTTCTTCATCGCCGGGCGAATTAACACAATAACAACAATAATGATAACCAAAGCACTTGCTGCCCAACGGACCCACTCATTAAAGTTAGGGTGATCCCATATGGCGGATTCTGTTACTTCAGCAAATTCAGGTTCAGCAAACTTAACACTCAGTACATTCAGTAGATCACCACGTTGCTCACTAAACCCTACCGCGCCAATAATCACTTGCTTAATCGCGTTGATTTCACCTTCTGATAATGGCTGATAAGTCACTTCACCAGTATCTGGATTTGTCATCGCACGATTTTTAATCGCAACCGAAACCGTTTGGCGGTCAATAACGCCCGTTTGACGTCGCTCATGGCTGATGGTGGTATCTAATTCAAAATTACGCGTCGCTTCTTTGTGGACAGAACCCTGACCAAGCATAGATCCGTCTTTCATCTGAGCAACATCTTGTGGAATGGAAGCATCCGCTGGCGGTTGATTGCTCAACGCCCCCGGTACACCAGCAACAACACTGCCGTTGTTGTAATCTTCTAATGTGTACTCACTTCGCGTAGCTGGAGTTTGTGGGTCATATTGTCTACGCGTCTGTTCAATAGCACTAAAATTGAGTTGAACATCCACTTGAGCGGTATAATTTCCAATGCCCAAAATGGGCATTAAAACAGAATCAATTTTGTCTCTTAATGCCTGTTCTTGTTTTCTTTCTATATCTTGTTCTTTACGTCGCGCTGTCGCTAGAGGGTCTTGAGAACCTGAACTTAAGAGCCGTCCATGTTGGTCGGTTACCGTAACACGTGTCGGCTTCATGCCAGGAACAGCACTCCCTACCATATCAACGATAGAGTCGACCTCTTCTTGCTTTAGGCTAGAGCCTGTCGCTAAAGTAACAAACACCGTTGCAGACGCATCTTGATTGTGGCGGACAAAAACACTTTGTTGAGGCAATGCAAGTAGAACAGAAGCCTTTCGGATCTGACGCATCTGTTCAATCGCTTCGGCTAATTGTCTCTCTCGGCTGAGTTTTAACCTTTCTTTTTCAAGGCGTTGAGAAACACCAAACCCCATATCATTGAGAAGAATGTCGTCACCGGCATCACTGCTCTGATTTAGACCAGCTCGTGCCAAGTTCAATTTTAACTGACTATATTCAGCTGCTGGGATGGAAATGGTGTTGCCATCCAGTTTGTAATCTTGTTTTTGCTGATCGAGATAATCAAGAATTGGAATCAATTCTTCGGTTTCGTATGATCCGAGAGGACGCAATTCTGGCTCTTTGACCCAGAAGAAAAGCATGACAATAAGAGCAACACAGATTGAAATAGATAGAACCAATACCACTTGACGAAGCAGATCTAAATCACCCATTGCCAAATCGGCCTTTGAGGAACTTTTTTCATGCAAATCTGGGTCTTGTATTGAGCTATCCATGCCACCTGCGCCAGCCAATAATGCGCTACCACTTGAATCACTTACCGCCAAATCTGTTGATTGTTTTTCGTCAGCCACTATTTTTCACCCAACCTAAACTGGCATGTTCATTAATTGTTTATAAGATTCGACAAGCTTATTTCTAACTTGGATGGTTGCGTCAAAAGCGACGCTTGACTTATTTTTTGCGATCATGACATCGGATAGAGACACATTTTCGTCTCCTCTATCGAAACGCATTTGAACGTCACTAGATGCTTTTTGCAGAGAGTTTACGTTGTTAATGGCAGAGTTAAGTAGTTTTCCAAAATCAGCACTGACTGTCTGACTCGTTGCTAATGGATTACTATTCGATGCTTCTAGCATCATCGCCTGCATTTCGCCTTGAATTCCACTAATATTCATTTCATCTCCACCAGCCAATTTTTTGACTTTTCATTCTGATCTGAGATCAAATTTGCAATTAGCATGCCAGCAACTAGGTGCAAGCCATAATGCTAACAAACCCTTTTGCATTCTTTGTGTAAATTCATGGCTATAGCACGCTGTATAATTAAGGAACCAGCAATACAGAAATATGGATCAGACATCAAAGGGCAATGATTGATCAGCTAGGAAGTTCTATACCTGCATCACGCATTTTAGCCAATTTATAACGCAAGGTCCTAGGACTGACACCCAGCTTTTCGGCTATCTCTTTTCGTCGACCATTACACTCAACTAATGTCTCAAGTATGATGGCAAATTCTTGATCCCTTAGCTCATTACCTAACCCTTCTCCTGATAAAGTGCTCTTAGTAAGAGGTACCGACACTGGAACATCGGGGTTTACTTCGGCGATAGGACGAACCGTCGGAGCCATACTATTTGCATGAACACCACTTGCTTCCACAACGCTTTGTAGGCTGCTAGCGTCGTGCCAATCAACCCCTTCCAGTAATATGTGGTCACCTTGAATATCACCATATTCACTTAGAATAAGTGCACGCTGAATAATGTTGTCTAGTTCACGCACATTACCTGGCCACGGATAGCTTAGCAGTTTAGCCATGGCACTATTTGAAATAGAAGGGACAGGCGATCCTAATTTTTGACAGTGTCGTTCCGCCAAATGTTTGGCAAGCGGTTCTATGTCGTCTTTTCGTTGTGTCAGCGGAGGCCAAGAGATCGGAAACACGTTCAGGCGATAATATAAATCTTCCCTAAAATTACCTTCCGATACGTACTGCTTCAAGTCTCGGTTACTGGTTGCAAGCACACGAACATCAAGCTTGATGCTTTTTCTACTGCCAAGGCGTTCCACTTCTCGCTCTTGCAATACTCGTAAGAGTTTCGCTTGTAGGCTCAGATCCATCTCGCTGATTTCGTCGAGTAGTATCGTACCACCTTGAGCTTGTTCAAATTTACCCGGACAGGCTTGAATCGCGCCAGTAAACGCCCCTTTTTCATAACCAAACAAGGTGGCTTCTAGCATGTTATCTGGAATAGCGGCGCAGTTAATGGCGACAAATGGACCATTTTTTCGATTTGAAGCATTATGAATGTAACGTGACATCACTTCTTTACCTGAACCACTTGGTCCCAATATCATCACGTTTGCGTCTGTTTTTGCGACCTTATCTGCCAACAGCAGCAGCTTCAAACTTTTTTCATCGGCGACAATCGCGTCACCATTATCATCATTTTTAACTGGTGCGTAACGGGAAACCATATTTAAGAGCACTTCTGGTGCGAATGGTTTAGCCATATAATCAATGGCTCCCTCTTTCATCGCGGCTACCGCATCTTCAATATTTGCGTACGCTGTCATAAGCAGAACGGGGAGATTTGGTCGATGTTGCTTGATATTTCTTAACAGAGCTAAACCACCCATACCAGCCATTTGCACATCTGAAACGACAATATCAACCTCTTGAGATTTTAACTTCACAAGTGCATCTTCAGCGCAATCGGCTTCTATCCACTCGTAACCAGCTAAGGCTAAAGTATCCACCAACGCCTCGCGTAGACCCTCATCGTCTTCAACGATTAACACTTTGCTTTGAGCCATTATTCTTCTCCAGAGTGAGTTTCGATGGGAAGGCACATAGTGAAGCATGCACCATCCCCTTCTTCTGATATTAATTCTAAACGGCCTTTGTGAGCGCGACAAACCATCTGAACCACCGCTAAACCTAAGCCTGTGCCTTGAGACCGAGTGGTAAAGAAGGGTTCCATAATTTTAGCTTGTAGCTCTTGAGGTACACCTGGGCCACTATCTTGAACCGATATTTTCAATTCATTATTTACCGGTCTAAAAAACACATCTACTTGCGATTCTTTGCCAGCAATTTGTATCGCATTTATGACCAAATTACTCAGTGCAGAAGCAATCGCATTCGCATTACCCAGTAACTGTAAGTCTTCTTTCTCTACTTCCAGAAAGTAATCTATTTGGTTATTTTTTACCGCGGTTTCTATCATTGGCTGAAACTCAGAGACGAGTTCACTCACCGTAAAAGCATTGACGACTTTATTATCACCACCTTTGGCGAATAACAGCATGTCGTTGACTTGTTTTTCTAGGTCATGTAAACGGTCCATCAATTTTGTCTGAAACCTTTCCCTTGTTGGAATGGGAAGGTTGGCAGCACCAAGATTTGACGCGTATAACATTGCACTGGAAAGAGGGGTACGAACTTGATGAGCCAATGAAGCAACCATTCGACCAAGTGATGACAATCTTTGTAAATCACCAACTCGAGATTGCAATAGACGGGTTTCCGTCAGGTCAGTGATGAGGATAAGCTGTCCTGTCGATGAGGCTGAAATGGCCAACCTCACTTTTCGACCGTTTCTCAATGAGATCTCGTGACCATCATCATCTTTGGGGGAGAAAGCGCTTTGAATGACCGCATACCATTTCTGCCCTACTAACGGGACTTCCAGTAATTTTTGCGCTTCTGGATTGGCCTCTTTCACTTCGCCTTGAGTATCTAACAAAATCACTCCAGCAGGCATAACATCTAATACTTGCTTATACCTTGCCACCTGTTCTTCAAGCGAACCTAAGTGAGTTTGATTTTCCCCAACGGAAAGTGATGCCATGTCGATATCTCTGATAAATAGAACAATGGCTTAGCATGCAATTAACAGGCCAAGCCATTGTTTAATATATATCAATGAGTTACACATAAATCTTGAGCGTCATTTTATTGACAAAAGAGTGTGCATTTTTGACAGATTATCTTTGAAGGTTGTACTTTTTCATTTTTTCAACCAAGGTAGTTCGTCTTATTTCCAACATATCAGCCGCTCTTGCTACTACACCATCTTGCATATTCAGTGCTTGGTTGATTAAGTCTACTTCAAGATCAGCAAGGTACTCTTTAAGATTTAGCCCTTCTGTAGGCAAACTGTATACATCGGAGCAGTTGTCATCACTAAGTTCTTGTGATGAAAAATTGGGTGAGAAAATGCTGCTCAACACATCACGCTCTTGTTCTTCAATACTCTCTGAATTTGAATTATACTCTGGTTGAAATTCCGGAATATCACTATAGCGATATTTGGTTGGTAAGTTCGTCACATCAACCAATTTATTCGGATACAAGATAACCATACGTTCAACCAAATTTGCCAACTCACGAACATTTCCCGGCCAAGTATGATCCATAAGTGAGTCAACGGCTCTTGGGGCAAACCTGATTGCTTGACTCCCTTCCGCTTCCATTCTCGACATGAGCTCAGACAGCAACAATGGTATATCTTCGCTTCGTTCTCGCAATGCGGGCATTTCGATTGGAAAAACGTTCAAACGGTAATAAAGATCCTCTCTAAAGCCACCGTCGTTGATCATCTCGTCCAAATTTCGATGGGTCGCTGCAATAATTCTAACATTTACCTTAATGGTGCTATTACCGCCAACACGCTCAAAACATCTCTCTTGCAAAACACGTAGCAACTTTACCTGCATTGACATTGGCATATCACCAATTTCGTCAAGAAAAATAGTACCGCCTTCTGCCAGTTCGAATCGTCCTTTTCTAGCGGTGATCGCACCAGTAAATGCGCCTTTTTCATGGCCAAAAAGTTCACTTTCTAAAAGATCGGCCGGGATTGCACCACAGTTAATCGGCACAAATGGTCCCTTTCGCCTTGATGAATGGTAATGAACATTTCTTGCGACAACCTCTTTACCGGTTCCAGACTCCCCAAGAATAAGAACGTTTGCATCTGTGATGGCGACTTGCTCAATCAAATGGCGGACTTCTTTTATTCCTGCGCTTTCACCCACTAAGCTTCTAAACAGCGTACTTTTACGTCCACTAGCAAACTCACTGCTCTGTTTGCCTAAAAATATGGCACAGTGGTGAAGAGCATCGGTAAGTTGCGTGTAATTGAGAGGAGAAAAAAGTTCACCGATAAAATGTGGAAACTCACACATTGAATCTATTTTTTTCCCTAGAGTAAGGGTTGGGATATGGATTGATTTTTGAATCTTTCCAGCAACGATCATTTCCGCTTTTTTGTCGTTTATAGAACCCAAGATACAAGCAGACCATTCAGTTGACCATTTGACAGAATCGAGTTGATTCGATTTGACAATATGAGCTTGCTCTCCGATGAATTCCAGAATTGTGGCTAGCTGAAGCTGCAACTTTTCATCATCTTCAATTACCAAAAGTTTAGCTAATCTATCCATAGCGTTAATAAAGTGCCTTTATCTATTTTCCAATGTGATGTCTTATCGGCTGAGTAATCTAGACAAAGTTTCTTCTAACGATAGCCAATTGAGTGAGAACAGTAACAAAAAAAGCCCACTAGATGAGTGAACTCTGCTCTAATGGGCGTTATTTTATGGTATCTGTGAAATAAGGCAACAAACTAAATGTCAGTATTGGCTGTATTTTAACCTAATATTCATTAAATCATCACTGTCCTAGTTCCGCAGCTGTCAGATTATGATACTCATTTGGTATCTGATCCCACGCGGATTTTATCTCTCTAAGGATATCAACCACGTCATCAATAGCTTGAGGATTGCTCTCCACATTGGCTAATGCGATCTGAGTAATCATGAATTCATATAGCTGATCTAGGTTTTGGGCAACGTCACCACCCTCATCCATAGAAAGACAGGTGCGTAGGCTAATAACAATATCAAGTGCCTTACCCAAGCGCTCACCTTTAACGGCGATATTGCCTTGAGCCATCGCGGCTTTGCCTTGCACCAAGCGTTCAATTGCACCTGCCATCAGCATCTGAATCACTTTGTGTGGAGAAGCCGCACTCAATTGACTATCTACAGATACCTTTTTATATGCTTGTAATGAACCGCGCATGGTATTCCTCTTCTTATAAAAACTGTTGGTAACGCTGAACCGATTTGTTACCGTGACGATACTTCTTAAGCTGCTCACCTAACTGGCTGGTTTCTTTTTGAACCAACCCGACAAGTTGTTTCGTCCGCAATATCGCGTCTTGCCAATCTTGTGAATTCTCACCATCTGGAACAGACTTAAACGTTAAAATAATCTCTTGCAAAATATGTTCCCTTTCATTTATCAGTGAAAGGATTTCATCGCTATCTATCTCATTTTCTTGGAGTAAAGCGATCAAGCTGAAATCTAAGGCCTTTAAGTTGTCTAATAATTGAGTCAATTTATTATCCCAACGCGTTCATCATGCCCGAAAGTTGCCCTTGCATTTTTGTCGTAGCATCTTGCATGGCCATAAATTTATTTTTGGTTCTGTCTTCTAAGCTAACCATCCTGCGATCGAGTTGTGTTTGTTGATCGCTTAATCTGAAATTTTGTTCTCGCAATGAGTTTTCTCGGGTTCTAATGGTTCCCGTTACACCCGTCATTGACTGGATGGCATCTTCTACTTTTTTTGCAAACCCTTGATTGCCACCAAAGAATGCCTCTAGCTTAGTAAAATTCTTGTTAAGTTGCCTATCGAGCATCTTATCATTAATCTCTAGTGTACCCTGTCTCGTGCTCGTGATCCCGAACTCCGTCAATGTTTTCAGATCTTCCGGTGCATTTTCTACCGCGGTAGAAAATGCAGTTTTCAGGCGTGATTGTGCTGAGCGAACGATACTGTCGCCCGCCAATGGTCCAGCGGCACCAGTTTGTGGATCAACCGCTGCCAAATCACTAGAAATTTGATGAAATTGATTATAGGCATTAACAAACTGTTCGATATCTTCTCGCACACTTTGTCGGTCATATTCAACACCAATCTCGGTTCTCTTTTCCGTCGGGTCAGTTACCCCCTTCACGGTAATATCGATACCGTCAATGGCATTCTCTATCACATTGTTTTCGCTACTCAACTGAGCAATACCATCCAGCATGACGACGGAGTCTTGCGCCGATTGGACCTCAGTCATACCAACATAACCTGCCATCGAATCTAAAGCACTTTGTAGCGCCGATTGCGTATCATCGATCTTGACTTGTCGTGCACGTTCTTCTGGTGGCAACAAGTCAAGCTTTGCTTGATAAGCTTGCTCTTCAGTCATCGTTCCCATTATTACAGAATCATCAATTTTCGTTCTTTGTTCAGCAAGTTTTGCATCTTGTTCCGCTTTCTCGGCAACAGTGTCTGCATCCATTTGGCTGACTCTCAGATTCTCTGCAATCAGTGCTTCTTCGGGTGTGAGGTAAGAGTCGGTCAATGTGCCCGATGCTGTGTTATTCCAACCTGGCACATCACCCATTTTGTTCAGTGCTTTCTCATCCAGTTCAGGCTCGGGAGGTTCATAGGAGTCGAGCAACGTTCCCGAGGCGGTTTCTGACCATCCGGGAATAGAGTCTTCTGGTTTAACAAAAGATGGAACGATATTTCCGTCGGCATCCCGAGTTGTGACTAAAGTTTCTGCTGCAGCCTTACCCCTCGCCTCGTCGGGTGAAACCTCGTTAGATGTTGCTTGCTCGAGTTGGCCATTTTCGTTTTGCTGTAAAGCCGTGCCAATTTGATTGGCAATCTCTTGCCCGAGTGTAGGTGCGGCAAGCGCATTTGCCGCCGCATTTTTTGCCACTTCAAGCGCGCTGATTCGCTCTTCAAGTGTTTTAAATTCAAATTTTTTGAGTGGATTACCCGATTTTGATTCAACCGACAATTTGATGTCGTTATCTACACCCGATCGATCTGACGCAACAATTAAACGTTTGCCATTCGCATCATTTATAATTGAAGCTCTGACTCCGGGGTTGTTCCCTGCCCCATTTATGCCACGTACAACATCTATCATGCTTGAACGGTCTTTTACATCAACCGTAAAATTATCATCACCTAGAGCAATTTGCAGCTTACCCGGACCAAATTCTGTATCCTCAGAAATAGCCTCTGAGGCAACTTTATGGCTCTGAGCAAGCTGCAGCACATCGATAGCATATCGGCCAGCAATTGCTTCTGTTGTCGCTGAGGCAGACACAACATCATCATCGGTAGACTCTACGGTTCGTACCGCAAAGGCTTTTTCCTGACGAAAGTTTGCCATCAGACTTTTCATCGTATCCAGTGACTCTCTGAGCCGACCGTATGCACTAATATCGGTACCAATTTGCGCACGATCATTATCGATCCGAGCTTGCTTAGGCACACGCTCGGAATCAACAATTTTGCTGACCATGGAATTGATATCCATACCAGATGACATACCCAAAGGGCCTAAACTCATTCAACTCACCTATAAGACAGTTAAACTGATTCTTCTATAATAAATCCAGAAGAAGAAGCAGCAGCTAAGCGCCTAAGTATAATTAACATCTCTTCGTCAGGGATCTGTCGTATTATGTCGCCAGTACTGGCTTCATAAATCGTCACAACATCTCTTCCTAACTCCTCATCGACTCGAAACGAAAGCCCTTTATTGATAGAGTTAACAAATTCATCCATTTTCTCTACCATCATTTCAAGTTGTACTTTGTTGATATCAATTCTTTTTTGAACCAATTCTTCAACTGCTTTCGTTTTTTCTGCCATGTCAGTTTCGCTCACTGCTTTACCGACATCCTTTTGAGTAGACACTGATTTATTAGTCGCGCTATCACTATCCAAAGCAAGATTTATGCCACCATTATTACCGCTGGCGTTACCAAATTTCCCGTTTGGTTCGCCATACGATTGGATGTTCGATGTGTATGTGGATATATCCATACCGATCTCCCTTCCACCTAGTTGGTAAGCGATTAATCACTATTGACGGTAAGCACAGGCTCGAAGCCTACACTTACTTATCCCAACAAACTTAGTGCGGCTGATGGCGCTTGCTTCGCCTGAGCTAGCACCGATGTACTCGCATTCTGAAGAATTTGAGATTTAGTCATCTGGGTCGTCTCTTTAGCAAAATCGGTATCCATAATCCGACTTCTGGAAGCATTAACATTCTCGTTAATGTTATCCAAATTGCTGATCGCATGATTAAAACGATTCTGGAATGCACCAAGACCAGCACGATGACTGTCTACATTTTTCAATGCACCGTCTAGTATAGCAACGGCTTGCTGAGATCCAGCAACAGTGGTTACATCGATATCATCGACGCTCTGCTCAGTACCCGCTCCTATGTTAAGTTCACCTGCTAATGCGCCACTAAAGCTCACATCACCATTCTGGACACTTTGATTAGAAGCAAACACTTGAAGCTTTCCTTCTTCACCAACCGAGGCTTTAACATCGCTATTTTGACCATTAATGTACGTCGCGAGCTCTTCCAAATCATTTCCAGCTTTCGCATTAACAGTGATCTCTTTCGCTTCGCCTGATTCATCATTATAGGAGATAATAAGGTCGTTGGAACCGGCTTGCACAGACCAATTTTCATCTTTCCCTTCTGCTGCGGTATAGCTCTTTCCAGCCATAGCTGAATCATCCGAGCGCATATTACCCATAGATAAAATGACAGCTTCACCGGAATCCGCACCAATTTGGAATGATTTGGTACCGTAAGAGCCATTCAGCAGTTTGTTACCACCAAATGACGTCGTTTCTGCAATACGATTAAGTTCGTCATTAAGCGCAGAGATCTCTTCTTGAATCGCAACACGTTCAGAACGAGAATTCGAACCATTAGACGATTGTAAGGAAAGGTCACGCATACGTTGCATAATATTGGTCGTTTCTTTCATCGCACCTTCAGCGGTTTGAGCAATAGAAATACCATCATTTGCATTACGGACAGCCATGTCTAAACCACGGCTTTGAGCGGTAAGTCGGTTGGAAATCTGTAGACCAGCGGCGTCATCTTTCGCGCCATTAATCTTATAGCCTGAAGACAGGCGTTCCATCGATTTGTTGAGTCCGTCAGCAGCACCCGACAGGTGTCGTTGAGCGGTCATTGCAGACACGTTAGTGTTTACATTCATAGCCATAATTGATCTCCTTAGGCATAATAGGGTGATGGGCCGTCGCGTCTCTCACCTCGCTTAGGCACATCTAGTTTTATTTCTCTCGTCCCTTGTAACGGCGGGATAAGAAATACCTTTAGGAAATTATTTAAAATTCTTCTGAAATAAACAATGGTGTGAATTTGATCACAGTATGTATGAAAAGCAACCACCCTTATAGCTCGACTTTTCTTTTTAGACACGAGAGCAGGCAATCTCTGCTGAACCTGCACGTTGTCCCTACCTCGATTCAAAGCTCAGGTAACTTTCTTATCCTTCTAAAACAACAAAACCCAGCCATATAGGCTGGGTTTAAGGAGATGACAACAGATGTTGCTGTCAGAATTAACCGAGTAGGCTAAGTGCTGTCTGTGGTGCTTGCTTCGCTTGAGCAAGTATTGACGTTGATGCCTGTTGCAGGATTTGAGACTTAGTCATCGCGGTGGTTTCTTTCGCGAAGTCAGTATCCTTGATTCGGCTGTTAGACGCGTTAACATTCTCGTTAATGTTGTCTAGGTTATTGATTGCGTGGTCGAAACGGTTTTGGAATGCACCAAGCTCACTTCGATGGCTGTCCACATACTTCATCGCTGCATCTACAACAGCAACCGCTTCTTGCGCTCCACCGACAGAAGTCACGTCAAGAGTATCGACCGTTACCGCCGTTGCTGGGCCCATACCAAGCTCACCCGCTAGGGTTCCACTGAATGATACTTCGCCTTGAACCGTGTTGTTACCAGCAAAAACTTGTAGACGACCATCTTCATCAACAGAAGCACTCACTGCATCTTGCTGACCATTGATGTACGTTGCTAGCTCTTCAATATCGTCGCCAGCTTTCGCATTAACGGTAAATTCTTGTACATCGCCAGATTTGTTCGTCAAGCCGATAACCATTGTTGCATCTTTAGATACAGCCCAATCTTTACCTTGACCATTCTCCGCTTTGTAAGCGCTACCGCCCATCATCGCATTATCTGAACGCATGTCTTTTAGGCTAAGCATGACCGCTTCACCATTATCCGAACCGATTTGGAAAGATTTCGTTCCGTGTGTGCCGTTAAGCAGTTTGTTACCACCGAATGATGTGGTTTCCGCTATTCGGTTTAATTCGTCGTTCAGTGCTGTTACTTCTTCTTGAATCGCTACACGCTCTTGTTTTGAGTTAGAGCCGTTGGCAGATTGAAGTGACAAATCACGAACACGTTGAAGGATGTTCGATGTTTCTTTCATCGCGCCTTCAGCGGTTTGGGCAATCGAAATACCGTCGTTTGCATTTCGTACTGCTACGTCTAAGCCACGGCTTTGTGCATTCAAACGATTCGAGATTTGTAGACCCGCTGCATCGTCTTTTGCGTTGTTGATTTTAAAGCCAGAAGATAGGCGTTCCATTGAGCTGTTTAGGTCGCTCGCGGCGCCAGACAAGTGACGTTGTGCTGTCATTGCGGCTACGTTTGTATTTACATTTACTGCCATGGTGATTCTCCAATTGATTTTCCGTTAAAGCGGTTTCCGACGTCTCAGAAAACCAAGTAGTTCTCTCAAAGTTACTTTCATTAACGGCTCATATGTAGAATCCTTTAGAAAAAAATTCGTTTTTTTTTACTAATTATTTCTAACCACCTACAAATGTGACCTTTCTCATAAAAATCAAACAAAGCCTACCGATAGAGCTAAAGATTTTATTTAAATTGCCGAGAGCAAGGGGTTTTAAAAAAAATATCAGGATAAGATAGCGCCACAAATCAGCAGCCCTACTGCATTAAATTTGTGTCTTTGTTTCTTCAATAGATAGGTAGATAACAAGCACTGAGTAGCATTCGTGACGGTTCATCAAAAGGTAGACTCTGTAACTTTTGAATATGCTTAATTTGAGGAAGGAACAAATAGACTTAATATAACGAAGAGAATTAGCAACACCGAACGAATTTTTTGGCCTATATTGAAAATCACTTTAAATTCAATATCATCAAGAATCAACCTGACACTACTTCAGTTTAACGATATTTTTGACTTATTCCGAGATCAGAACCACTTATTGAAAAGAATAAGAAAAAGTAATGATTTTCTTGTATAAACATCTGATTTATATACGACATTTCTACCAAAGTACCGATATTTGCTTTTAATCAACTCACTTTGATTTATTTTTTTTAATTGTTTTATTTGAAACGTTAATTTGATATTTATGGCCTCCTAATTTAGACCGCAAAGACTTGCAACACATCAATTCTTATTTAAAAGATGTTGATTATTCAATTTACTATTCATTTAACACACAGTCGAACTGACATTCACGTAAACATTTTATATCAAATAGGAGAAATATAGATATGAGTGGAAATATCATAAAGGTTTCAAGAAACACAGACAATGCACCGAAGCGTACCGCCTCTACACAAACCGTCGCTTTCTCTCATTACAATAATATTTCAGCGCAATTACCTGTCGACCCTGAGACAGGCAAACTTGTCACAGGGAGCGTAAAAGAACAGGCATCGCAGTGCCTAGCCAATATTAAAGCCATTGTAGAAAGCATCGATCACGTGATGGACGACGTTGTTAAAATCAATGTATTCCTTAAAAACATCTCAGATACTGACGCTATAAACGATGTCTACGCCACTTTCTTCCAAGGCGATTTTCCTACCCGTACCACGGTCGCGGTTGCGGCTTTGCCTATGAGTGATGCTTTAGTGCAAATGGACGCCCTTATTTCAAACGGCGAAGGCACTGCACCACAAGAGCCTTGCGACCTGATTAAACTGTCAAACAATACTGAGAATGCACCGATAAGCTCTGTCTCGACACAAACCGTCGCTTTTTCACATTACAACAATATATCAGCGCAGCTACCTGTCGACCCTAAAACGGGTGAAATTGTTGAAGGTGGTATAAAAGCGCAGACTAAGCAATGTCTACAAAATATCAAGGCAATCTTAACCAGTATCGATGTTCCTTTTGACGACATTGTCAAAATCAATCTCTTTCTTAAAGACCTTTCGGATATGGATGCAGTAAACGACGTTTATTCCACATTTTTCCCCGACTCGTCAATCGCTCGGAGCGTAGCCTATGTGCCTGCGCGAACCACTGTTGCCGCTTTCGCTTTACCTATGGATGCATTGATACAAATTGATGTCGTTGTGTCTCACGGAGATGGTACTCCACCACAAGCGGTCGAAGACAGACATGGGCTAATTATCAGAGCACACAACACGGAAAATGCACCAAAAAGCACTCTACATACGCAAACAGTCGCTTTTTCCCATTACAATCATATTTCAGGCCAGTTACCTTTAGATCCGAAAACCAGTGAGATGATTTCGGGTGATGTTAATGACCAGGCGAGACAATGCCTAGACAATATCAAGGCCATTGTAGAAAGTGTCGATCACGTGATGGATGACATTGTGAAAATTAATATTCAGCTTAGAGATGTCGCCGATATTGATACCGTCGACGAGGTGTACACCACATTCTTCAGTGGTGACCTTCCAGCAAGAACAACCGTTGGTGTTTCCGCTATCTCTATGGATGCCTTGATTCAGATTGATGCCGTGGTTTCTAACTGTGAAGGAACGCCTCCACAAGCATAACGGACAATTTATTGCTGTCGAGCTGATCACCAATTGATACAAGATGTATTAAATATACGTCAGAAGAACGTGAGAATGATAGGTCTTTTTGACCAACTGTAATCGACTATGGAATAAACAGAAAGGTGGCATGTCTATTATCCGTAAAAAGCTTGTCGATATCTTTGAATTTCTCCTTCAGGAACACATAGATTACTAGTCTGAATCAGAGTTTTACGAGGACTATCGTTAGGGCTTTATTCGCGGAAACAAATGTCGAACTGATCAAAGTTTTAAGCAATAAAAATAATGATCTCACTCTATTCAGACACTTTTTTATTTACCAGAAAGAAAGGCGAACATCGTTCGCCTTTCTTGTTTACAGTATAGAAAAAACTATAATTTAAAAATACTTATCGTTTTATCGAGCTGATTTGATAGATTTTGCAGTTTGGTGCTTGCTTCTTTCAACTGTTCCGCAGTATTCACGGTCTCTTCAGTCAACATACTAATATTCTCAATATTTACGTTAATATTTTCCACCACGGTAGACTGTTCTTCAGTTGCGGTCGCCACTTGAATATTCTGTCCATTTATATGATCGATATGATTGTCTATCTCCATCAACGACTCATTTACTTTATTAGCAGAGTCAACTACAAGTGATGCTTGAGTATTTCCCTGCCCCATAGCCCTTACTGTATTTTGTGATTCGATCTGTAATTTATCAATGACTTCTTGAATTTCTTCTGTTGATTTAGCAGAACGACTCGCTAAGGTTCTCACTTCGTCAGCAACTACAGCGAAACCACGACCATGTTCACCAGCCCTCGCGGCTTCAATCGCGGCATTAAGTGCTAATAAATTGGTTTGTTCGGAAATACTTCGTATTGTTGCTAAAGTAGAACTGATATCATCTATTTCACTAGATAACGTTCCAACCATTTGATTAGCTTGCTCTAATTCAACAGTAAGTGAGCTAATCTGAGATTGTGTTTGTGATATCAACTCCCTTCCATTACGAGAACTTGTTGAAGCCTCATTGGCTGCCTCAGCTGCGCTTGCAGCAGTAGCAGCGATTTCATTTACTGTCATACCAAGTTCACTAGATGCGGTAGCTACCTGTATAGTTCTGTCTTTTTGTGAGCTACAATTGTCTTGAGTCGCGTGCGCTTTTTCTGTCACATTGATAGCCATTTCAGCTAAATCACGCGAATTTGACGCTATATGTGTAATAGAATCATGAACATTGGACAAGAAATGGTTAAAGCTACTCGCTATTTCTGAAAACTCATCTTTACCGTCGATCTGAATTCTTGTGTCCAATGCCATATTAGATGTCGCATAAACAACTGTGTCTCGTAAAGAAGTAACGCTACGACGAATTCCCGAAATTATATACCAAGACACCAATACGGAAATGATAATGCCAGCGATTAAAACGGCCATAAGCTGAGTAGAGCCTGTATTATGTGTTTCCTTACTCATCTTATTTTTTTGCTCTGCCTGTACAAGTAACGCATCTAGAATACTATTTGTTGCCTTTCGCATTACACCATATGACTTGGCATATTTTTCTTTATATATTTTCTGTGCTTCCGACAAATCGCCTTTATCTAATGCGTTGAGCATAGGAATTAGCTCATCTTTAACCATGCTTTCAAAAGCAGAAAGGAGCTTTTGAGCTTCATTTCTCAGATCAGGATTCACTTGACTATCCAGAGCTACTTGCATTGCCTCGCGCATCTCCGGGATATCTTCAGAATGAGCTTCTTGAACCCGTATTTTAATACCTTTTTTATCACGTAATTCGGTCTGTTGTAGAAGCATCATATCAACACCCACACGCAACCTTGGAATTCTTGAGGCAACTTCGGCTAACGCTCGCATTGGTGCAGCAGTGTTATTAAAAAGCATCTCTGATTGCTGTTCCATTTGAGACATTTTAGTGAAGCTGGTCGTACTCAAAACAACCATTGCAATACAAGGAATTACAATGGCAATAATTAGTCGAGATTTTAATGTGAGATTGTTATTTATCATAGAATAATTGTTTTCTTAAGATTCAGGTTTACTTCAATTCATCAATATCATGCTAAACATAAACGAATACTCGGCGGTAGATTCTGTTTATCGGCATAACCATATAAATCTTTAACTGATGTTTATGTTGCCCGTTTAGTACTTTGAAGCATTCTCAAGGTAACTCATTTACTTCAAGCAATTTATGGCAGCATACTTAACTAAATATTCCATCATCGTTTGTTTAAAAAAGAAATAACACACGAGAAACTCACACAACTCCTGGGCTTGTCGTTACTTATTTGTCGATGAAATCATAAATAACTAGATAAACAAGAAACTTACGATTTTCAGGTAGAGAAAAGCCCCATTTCCTTTGAGAGAACTGGGGCCGGTCAGGTCGCAAGCCAGATTGCCTATGTGGAGATCGAGAGAAATAACACATAACTGGCTTAACGATAACATTTTAACGTTCCGTCCTTTGGCAGTGAGAGTGAGAGAGCCGCCGGACTTCTTATTAAAATGCCATTGCCAATATAACTTTACTCAACGTCGGTTCACGTCTGCGCCAACTAATGCAGAGTAATGCTAAATCTGTAATATCAACTACTGAAGCAGCGACAATGCAGAGTTTGGCAATTGTTTCGCTTGAGCAAGTATGGAAGTACCTGCCTGTTGCAAAATTTGGTTTTTCGTAAGTTCCGTCGTTTCTTTGGCAAAATCAGTATCTTTGATCCGGCTCTTCGACGATTCCACGTTTTCTTGAATATTGGACAAGTTATTAATGCTGTGACTAAGCCTGTTTTGTTGTGCACCTAAATCGGCACGCTGGCTGTCAACATAGGTGAGGGCCGCATCAATAACACCAACTGCATTTTGTGAGCCCTTAACGCTTGTCACATCAATATCTTGTGCAGTGGTAACGCGCGCTTCTGAACCTGCGATACCAATCTCTGAAGCAAGTGAGCCTGAAATATCAAGACCACCCGCAATTTTCGGATTCGCCACAAAGAGTTGTAAGTTACCCCCCTCTCCAACGGATGCCGACAATTTGTCTGTCTGCCCATTGATGTAGGTCGCGAGCTCTTCGATGTCATCACCCGCTTTCGCTTGGATGTCTATTACCAGTTCTTCATTATTGGCGTCAGCCGCGAAGGTAAACTTGATATCGAGTTTATCAGCCGGTACACCCCAATCGCTGCCGATGATCTTCCCTTCAGGAAGCTCAGCATTGAATGTCTCACCACCCATGCGGAAATCATCAGCGCGAATGCTGGTCAATCCCATGATCATGGCTTCACCCGAGTTAGCGCCTATCTGGAACGCCGCTTCACCGAAGGAGCCATTCAGAAGTCGACGACCACCAAACGATGTGGTTTCTGCAATACGGTTAAGCTCATCTTGCAGAGCGGTCACTTCTTCGTTTATCGCAACGCGTTCAGACAAAGAGTTAGAACCATTAGCCGATTGAAGTGACAAATCACGCATACGGGTTAGAATTGCCGATGACTCATTCATCGCGCCTTCTGCCGTTTGAGCAATGGAAATACCATCGTTAGCATTACGCATAGCAACATCAAGACCGCGAGATTGCGAGTTCAATCGATTTGAAATTTGTAGGCCCGCAGCGTCATCTTTAGCACTATTTATTTTGTGCCCAGATGACAAACGTTCCATTGACGTGTTTAGATTTTCAGTCGCCTTATTTAAATAGCGCTGAGTCGTCATCGCCGCGACGTTAGTACTTACTGTTACAGCCATTTTATGCTCTCCTATTGAGTTCGCAAGATTTCTGCGAAGCGGTCAGCTTTAGTCTCATTTGGATAAGCACTGACCGTATATTTACTTGCTGAACTAAGTGTCACAGTTCTCACTTAATTCATTACCAATTACTTTGTCTACTTGTATACATTCAAGTAGTGTGCCACTTTTTTATTTTATTTGAAAAAATAAATTTATTGCTTATTTTCAAATACTTACATGGAACACAATTTGAGATATATCTTTATTTGTTCATAGCGGCACTTTGAAAAACGGCAATGATTTGCTGTCTTTTCATGCTATGACAACTATTGCCTCTTTAACTGAATGTCATATAACTGGTCATTGTTCCGCACATATGGCTCTAGCACATATGGCAAAGGAAAATTAGATATAGTTAAATAACGTCAGGTCTTTCGTTTTACCAAAGGCTTTTTGTGACGCCTCCAGTGCAAGCGAGTTCTCATTAAATTCGATCACCGCTTGTGAATAATCAAGATCTTCAAAGGCACTTTTTGACTTTGCTAGTGTTAGCTTAAAATCTTCATGCAAATCCGTTTGAATATCGAGCGTATTCAGACGCGCACCAACATCCGTCCTAGCTTTGCCAAGATGAATAAATGCGGCGTCAAATTCTTTGGTCAATCTATGCAATTCAGCCGTTGCCGACGCATCGGACACCGAGGCATCCGAAAGTTCGATAACTTGTTTGAAGCTGTCAAAAATATTCACGGTTTCTTTGGGTTCTAACGTAAAAGAATCACCCGCCGTTATCTGCCCACGAATCAGAATCGATAAGTCTTCATATTTAATCCCTCTCCTTGGGTCAAATTCTTCTGTTTGTACCGCGCTACCATCTTTGTCTAGTTGGTATCCGTATTTCCCTGTTCCCATATCAACAAAGGTAATCGTATATTGGGAATCATCCGTACTGTCTAAATTGGTTGCGCGCTCGAGCAATAATTCTGATGCAGGTTGTAATTGGTAACTCGGTTTGTAATCACCAAATGGATTATCAACTTCCATATACAACTTACTACCAGGGTCATTCAATGCCATTTCCAATTGATTAGAAATTCTCATCTTGCGCTGATAATCATCACCGGAATAAGTTACATTGTTTTCATTATCTCGAAAGAAAGGTTGATTTTTAGGTTTTGTACCAGCAAAAATATAGTTACCTGACTCATCTTGGCTATTCGCTAGGTTAAGCAGGTTGCTAAAGGTTTCTTGTATCTCTCGGGTTTTCGCTAATCGATCTTCCTCTGAGTGCGAACCATTGATCATCTCCATAACCGTTCTTTTTGCCTGATCCGCGTATTCTTCAGAGTTCGCTACCAACACTTCATGGTGTTCAAGGCGGTTTCGAGTAAGTACGATCGCGTCCATATATTGGCGAAGTTGTTCTGATTGCTGCCCAAGATTTTGAATATAGTGCGTGGCTAGTGGATCATCACTTGCATTGAGTAATTTCTTACCGGAAGCCAATTGCGCTTGGTTGTGGACAATCTTTGCCTCTTGTCTACGAAGATCGTTTTGAACCGCTTGGTAATTATGAAAACTTGATATTCTTCCTACCATCTAATTACCCTCCTACCGCAATGCCAAAATGGTGTTAAACGTATCGTTTGCGGCTTGCATGATACGAGATGAAGCCATATACGATTGCTGGAACTTCATCATATTGGCCGCTTCTTCATCTAAATTTACACCGGAGATTTCGGCAACACGTTCTTGTGCCGATTCGTTTTCAAGACGTGCCACATCTGACAGTCTAGAGGCGGTAGACATCTTCAATCCCATATTGGTATTGAGGTCATGGTAAAGCTGTAAAATAGTAGAGTTATTGTCGTTCAAGTTTTTTGCTGTCTGAAGATCCTGCATTTTGCGTAGATTGCCGTTATCACCTTCTGAAGCAGTAAGGTTTGCCGCAAATCTATCATTTGCAATAGCACCTTTTGTTAGTTCAAAGGTTGTGCCTTGAACAGTAACAGGCCCAGAAGATGGGTAATCTTGTGGTTTTAGCAGTACTTTTCCATCCATATCCAATACGGCAAACTGATCACCTTTTGGAGATATCACCACTTGAAATTCTTTTAGTTCGCCAGCAACTAACACATGAAAATCGGCATCACCTTGCTCAAAAGTAGCTGAACTCTCGTAACTTTGAGCGGCAATAGTTGCCGGATCATTCATGACAACTTTCATCTGTTCCGCACCAAATCTTACCGGACGCAAAATTATTTTTTCACCTGCACGAGGAGAGTTATTCATTTCAACTCTCATACCATCGATATACAGTGCGGAATCTTTAGGTTCTACCTGCACAACCTCTCCGGTTGGCTTAATCACGGTGTAGTCACTACCGTCATATCTAAGATGGTAATCACCTGCATTTATCTTCGAAATATCATCAATATAAACAGCCAAATCGGCTTGAGAGTTTTTCTCCAACGTAACTCGAGATTTCGCGACACGTTCGGAGTTCACATCGGTAAACACAAGAGAACCGATATCGCCTTTTAAATCTAAACCTTGAGCTTGTAGCTCATTAACCGCATAAGAGATAGAAGTAGCAACGCGTCCCAATTCATCCTGCACATAAGGAATAAATTCATCTCTCACTCTAAACAGAGACTCTAGTTTGCCGTCTATGCCTTTGTGATTAATCGCTTTTATTCCTTTGCCTTCGATTAACGCGAGTTCGCGCTGCTGTGGGTCGGGTGAACCATCAATCATGGTCAATCGACTCGATTCCACCCCAGAAACGAGATTATGTCCGCTACCAATATGTATATTGAAACCTTCGTTATTGTTGCGAGGCGTAACCGTTACTTTTGTGTATTCCGATAGCTCTTTTACTAACTTTTCATGCTTATCCATCAAGTCATTGTGCGGACCAGGAGTACGCATCATCAATCTATGTAAATCTTTGATATCACTACCAATTTGATTTATTCTCTCGACAGATAGGTCAAGTTTTTTATTAATATTTGAAGACTGCTGACGCACCGTTTCGTAAAACGTATTAAGATTTTGGCTGACCAGTCCTGCCTTCTCTAACACCACTTTACGTGCGCCCATGTCATTAGGGGAATCGGCTAACGTTTTGACTGAATCGAACCACTCATTAATATTTTCTGGTATTTTTTTCGAAGCAAGCGAAGAGAGCATGCTCGTCAACATACCCAAGTTTTCTTCATCATCTTCACGTAACGCTTTGCTTGTTGTTGAAACATTAAGTTCGTTGACGGCAAATTGATCCCAAGAGCGGCGAACATTTTCCACATGCACACCCATGCCATAAGTTTCACCACCATATTGGCGAGGCGAATTTGTCCCCTGGATTACCGATTGGCGACTATAGCCTTCGGTATTCGCATTCGATATGTTATGACCAGTGGTGTTGAGTTGTCTCTGAGCGGTTAATACGCTCTGAGTACCAACATTCAACAAGTCCGACGCCATAATGCCCCCAGTGAAACTGCTTAAAAATGAATGTTTTTGATTAACTTAATGAGTATGTAGCAAGGTGTGTGCCAAGTTCGTGATTTGCGGAGGTCGCATCAATTTGAGGGGGAAATAAACATAAGAATCTGTAACGTCAGAAGAAGGGCAATACAATAAAAAAGAAGCGTTGCCGCTTCTTTTCGTTACATCTTGTCGATTCGTTCTTTAACTTGCAAAACTTTGTCCGCATACGCTGGATCCGTTGCATAACCTGCTTGATGCAAGCCTCTAATAAACGATTCAGAGTTATTGTTCTGTGAAAGCGTTGTTTCGTATCGTGGATTCTGGTTAAGAAAACGAACGAAATCGTTAAAGCTCTCTTCGTAGGTATCGTAAGAGCGGAATGCCGCTTTCTCTTTCACTGGTACATTGTCATGAAACTCTAAGGTTTGAGTCGCAATTTTGTCGCCTTTCCAGCTTCTATCTGCTTTGATATTAAAAAGATTGTTGCTGCTACCAAGCGAGTTTTGAATCACTTTATTACCCCAACCAGTTTCCAACGCGGCTTGAGCGATAAGGATAGAAGGATCGATACCAAGCGCTTTGGCGGCTCTATCAGCGTAAGGTTGCAGAGACTGCACAAAATGCTCTGGGCTATCAAATCTGCCATTGGATTGAACTTTATTAGCCGCCATAACGGAAAGTGCTTCATCCGCTACTTCACCCGCTTTTGATTGTTCTACCGGCAAGCGTAACGACGTATCAAGAGCCGCATTACGCATGACCAGTTCACTATCATCTGTTTTTGCACCAGAACTTAATTGAGCAACAATCATATCCGCAAGCCCCAAAGAACCTGTGGCACTGAGTTCACTGGCCATCTGTTCATCTTGCATTTGACGATAGAAATCTTGATTTTGGCTTTTCATCAAATCAGATTCAAAAGCAGAATTAGCATCGCGCATTGACTTGAAAAGCATAGCGGTAAAAATGGATTCAAACTGTTTTGCCGCCGCTTTTAACGCCTCTTTCTTATCCCCATCATCACTGCTCACTGCGTCTTGACGAAGCTTGTCTAAGCTTGCAATATCGTGAATAAAGCCGATGTCATTTGCATTATTTATCATCATGTTATCCTTAAATAATAATGAGTTGACCTTCGATCGCGCCCGCTTGCTTTAACGCCTGTAAAATGGCCATTAAATCAGACGGTGCCGCACCCACTTCATTCACCGCTCTCACCAAGTCATCCAGAGTAAGCCCCGGCTGGAAATTGAACATCTTGCCTTGCTTCTCTGTCACTTCAATCGTTGAGTCCGGTGTAACCACCGTTTGACCGCCAGCGAATGCGTTCGGTTGACTCACATTTAGATTCTCTTTAATCGCAACCGTCATTCCACCATGGGTAACTGCAGCGGCTTTTAGCCTTACGTGCTGCCCGACAACAATCGTCCCTGTTCTTGAATTAACAATGATCTTTGCTGCACCGTCTGCTGGGTTAAATTCAAGATTCTCGATAGCAGAAAGAAATGCGACACGCTGACTTACATCACGAGGTGCTCTAACACGAACAGACGTAGAATCAATAGCCGACGCCATTTGCGGGCCAAGGAAACTATTCACGGCATCCGCCAAACGTTGAGCCGTTGTAAAATCTGACTCGACCAAATTAAACGTTATAAAGTCACCACGACCAAATGGGCTTGGAATTTCACGTTCCACACTTGCGCCACTGGAAATGAGACCAACCGTTGGATTATTACCCACTAATTTTGAACCATCAGCGCCTTCCGCACTGAATCCACTCACTACAAGGTTACCTTGGGCAATCGCATAAACTTCACCATCCAAACCTTTTAGGAAGGTTTGGATTAATGTTCCACCGCGTAGACTTTTTGCTGAGCCGATAGACGAAACCGTGACATCCACTTTTTGACCCTGTTTTGAAAATGCAGGTAATTCAGCCGTCACGATAACGGCGGCCACATTCTTCGTTTTAGGCTTAGTGCCGGGTGGCAATTGTATGCCAAAATTTTGCAACATCGCGTTGAAGCTCTGGTCGGTAAACGGTGTAGACTCACCCGTACCTGGTAAACCAGTGACCAAACCATAACCGACTAATTGGTTACTACGAACCCCCGCTACCTCTGCGACGTCTTTAATTCGTGCGGCATAAGCAGACGTTGCCATCATTGCTATACCTACTACCATTACCGCTAACTTGTTCATCGCATAAGCCTTATGTTAACCGTCAAATCTTCGACTATCCCGCTCTATTATAGAGAGACATTAAAGAATCGTGCCAAGAAACCAGGTTCTTGCATATCTTGTTGTGTTCCGGTACCAGAATAACGAATTCGAGCGTTAGAAATTCGATTTGATGCAATGGTATTGTCAAAGCTAATATCATCCGGTCGAATTGTGCCACTTAAACGAATGTATTCATCTCCAGCGTTCAATGTTAACCATTTTTCCCCTCGAATCACCAAGTTGCCATTGGCCAATACCTCAATAACCTCGACGGTAATAGAACCACTTAAGCTGTTACTCTGATTGGCTGTCGCTTCACCACTGAATTTATTGTCATTACTTAACTCATAAGAAAAATCATAGTCGCCAATCGTCAGTGGCTTGCCACCAACAGCAAGTGGGTCCATTGACGAATCATTGCTCTTAGTAAGATCAGCATCGGCACTTTTCGCCGCCTTGGTCTGTTCTTCCATCATCACAGTGACAATATCGCCAATACCACGAGGTTTGGAATCATCGTATAGATTGGTAGCAAAACCAGTATTAAAAAGCGATCCTGTCGCCGCTGCATAATGTTCAGGTTTGTCTTTTGGATGAATAGGAGCCCAAGCTGGGTCACCCGCAATAGGGTCATCTCGAGTTCTCAATGCATCAATAAGACCAGAGTCTTCTGCTTCTGACTGATCACCTTCAACGGCGTCAACTAAGGTTGTACTCTGTTCTACGTCGGTGCCTTCGTCAGTTGGCGATAACATAGTGCAACCCGACATTGTCATGATCAAAACTAACCCAAATATACGTTTCATAGCGACTTACTCATCTCAATTTATGACTTACGTTATAACTGTTGATTCACAAAGCTCTGCATCTTATCTACCGCAGAGATGACTTTTGAATTCATTTCGTAAACGCGTTGGGCCTCAATCATGTTCACCAACTCTTCCGTCACATTCACGTTGGAAGTCTCTAGCATCGATTGACGAACTGAACCTAAACCATCTAAGCCAGGTACACCCTCGGTCGGCTCACCACTTGCTCCGGTCGGTAAATAAAGGTTCTGACCAATCGGTTCTAAACCACCTGGGTTAATAAAATCGACCGTCGTTATTTGACCAACGACTTGGTTATCTTGCTGTCCTCTAAGTCGAACAGACACTTCACCATCATTGCCAATAGTGATAGAGATAGAATCATCGGGAATGATAATTTCAGGATCCAACGAATAGCCAGACCCTGAAGTGACAATTGCCCCCTCGTCATTGAGTGTGAACTGACCATTTCGGCTATAACCCATGTTGCCGTCTGGCAAGACGATTTGGAAGAAACCATCCCCTTCTATCATCATATCTAGTGAGTTAGTCGTGGTCTGCGCATTACCATTGGTATGTATCTTTTGCGTTGCGACGACTTTAGAACCCGCACCTAACATAAGGCCACTCGGCAACTCAGTATTTTGTGATGATTGGCCGCCAGGCTGATTAATATTCTGATAAAAGAGATCCTCAAAAACAGGTCGGCTCTTTTTGTAGCCAATGGTTGAGGCGTTAGCCAAGTTGTTTGATATGGTCGAAATGTTCGTTTGTTGAGCATCTAAACCTGTTTTACTTACCCATAATGCCGGATGCATAACTAATCCCCTTCACTCAATCCGTTAGCTCATACGTAACAGAGAGTCAGATGCTTTATCCATCTCTTCTGCGCTGCTCATCAGTTTTACTTGCATCTCAAACTGACGCTGTATATCGATCAAACTTGTCATTTCGCCAATGGCGCTTACGTTACTGCCTTCGACAGCACCAGTCATAATGCTCACACCTGCATCTGCTTCGAAAAACTGGTTTGGATCTTTTGCTTTGAATAAACCATTAGAATCTTTGAATAGGTCGCGGTTGTTTGGACGTGACAACTTAATACGGTCCACTTCTTCCATTGCATTGGGTGGCGCACCTTTAGGCAATACCGAAATCGTACCATCTCGACCAATCTCAATTTTCGCAATTGGAACGGGTAAGGTTATTGGCGCGCCAGATTCTCCGAGCACTAGATGACCAGTGCCATTCGTCAACAATCCTGACTCGTCAATATGTAGATTGCCGTTACGAGTTAAGCCTTCTTTACCTGTTTTATCTAATACCGATATCCAACCATCACCCTCAATCGTGACATCGAGATCACGACCTGTGGTAATAACACTACCTTGTGCAAAATTTTGGCCTGGGCGTTCTGTCATGCTAAATACACGAGACGGCAAACCCTCACCGTAGGCTTGCATAGAACGAGCTTGTGCGAGATCGGCACGAAAACCTGTTGTACTCACGTTTGCTAGGTTGTTCGCTCTTAATTGCATCTCTTGCATGTTTTGCTTAGCGCCACTCATGGCAAGAAACAGTGCACGATCCATAATTTTGCTCCAAAAATTCAGTTACTGAACCTAATAAAGCAATAGACGTGCCAATTATTTTTATTTATAAAAAACAACAAGATAAGTAAAGAATTAGAAAAGAGTCGCTACATGGCAGATGAAGAAGGGAAGTTTGCTGCCTGTGCGGCAACGACACCCAAACGCTATAAAACGATTGGGTGTCTCAGAAGATTGCGTTAACGGATTTGCAAAATAGTCTGTTGAGTCTGGTTATGTACTTCTAGCGAACGGGAGTTTGCTTGGAAGTTACGTTGCGCAGAAATCAAATCCACTAACTCTTGTGTCATATCAATGTTTGACTGCTCTAATGTACCATTAGAAATGGTGCCATATGACCCTTTGTTAGACTCACCCCAAATTTTCTCACCAGAGAACTGAGTGGAATCCCACTGAGTGCCTCCTTTTTTGTCCAGACCTTGTTCGTTAGCAACGCGTACTAATGCGACTCGACCTAACGTGACGTTCTCACCGTTAGAATAAGTCCCTAAAATACTGCCGTTTTCATCAAAGTCTAGCTTAGTAAGGAAACCTGTTGTAGCGCCATCTTCATCAAATTTGGTCAATTCAAATGGAGCAGCAAACTGTGTCGCGCCATCCAGTTTAAATGACATTAATTGCGTTGTATCGGCACCATTCAAGTCTATTGCATTTGGCCCTACACCTAGCTGTTCAGTAACGATATTATTACCGCCGTTGATACTAGCAAGTGTACCGTCTGTATTGAACTTGACTGTATGTCCAATATGACCGGCCGCATTTTGCGCATCACCACCGGTAATATTCAGCGGTTTTTCACCAACTTTGTCCGTGACCGTATAATACGTTTGCCATGTGTTGGGCTGGGTCATATCTTTCAAATAATACGATGACAATTTGTAAGACTGGCCCATCGAATCATAGATGGTTGAGGAAGTTGAGCGGTTATATGTCTCTTTATCTGAAAAATCAAACAAAGCTGGATCTTTTAAGTCACCATTCGCCGGTAAATTTACACCCACTTCTACGTTTGCCGTCTGTTTCGGTTTACCAAACTCAGGCGGAACTTGAAGAGGCGATGGCTCATATGACAGTACATCACCGGTATTCTTATTCACCTGATAACCTAATAGAAACTCTTCATCAGAAGTGACCATATAGTTATCTTTGTTCAGGTGAAAAGCTCCATTTCGAGTTATTTCATTTTGCTGCGGAACCATACGATCTTTTGATACAGCAAAGAAACCTGTACCACCAATGCGTAAGTCCATAGGGTTGTTAGTATAAACACTAGAACCTTCATGGAATTGCTGAGCAACCTTACTTGGTTGAACACCGCCACCAGGCGTGGTTTTTGCGTTAGTAAATACTGAACTCGAATACACATCACCAAATTCTGCACGCGACTCTTTAAAGCCAAAAGTGTTTGCGTTAGCAATGTTGTTACTGGTTGTATTTAGATCCAATTGAGCAGCGGATAAACCGCTTAAAGCTACATATGACATTTCAATTTCCTCTTATCTAGCTAGCGTTTACGCTTTGCCAACTTCTAGTACTTCAGCAAGTTTAACTGGCGATTCAAAGCCAGCCAGATTGAGCAGTACATTCCCATCGCCTTTACCTAAAAGAACACTATTCACATTCGCATAAGTCGAAACTTCAAACTCTGTGCTTTGTCCTTCCATTAGGCCACCGGCTTTAACATTATATTTACCGGCTGGCGTCGGAACACCGTTTTCGTCTTTACCGTCCCATTCAACACGGCTATCACCCGCTGGGGTAGCACCAACATCAAGTGTTCGCACTAACTGGCCAAGTTCATTCTCGATTCTGACAAAAAGATTATCGACAGACTGAGGTAACTTAACCATGGCCGCCATGCCAGCGTTTTCCGCTTTAAGGCCTGCGACACCAGGAACCAATACATCACGCCCTACCAGCGTTGAAGCTTGTAATGCTTGATTAGAGGTCATCGATGAATTTAAGTTTTCAAACTGTCCATTCATCTGATTGATGCCATCAACGGTCGCAAATGAAGCCATTTGCGCAATCATCTGGTCATTGCCGACCGGCTTAAAGGGGTCTTGTTGAGCAAGTTGCTTAGTGAGCAATGATAAGAAGTCCTCTTGTTTGAGTTCTTGCTTACCTGTTGTCTCAGTGGGCTTTTTTTGATCTTGAAGCGCTTTAAGCTGGTCTACATAGGACAAGCCGCTCTGACCAACGTCGTTGATTGCCATTACGCTATCTCCTTATCCTTATTGACCCATCTGCAGCGTACGCAGCAGCATTTGTTTACTTGCATCTGCAACCTGGACATTCGTTTGATATGAACGGGAAGCAGAAATCATATTTGCCATTTCTTCCATTACATTAACGTTTGGCTTGTAAATATAGCCTTCATCGTTAGCGAGTGGATGCTCGGGGTTATACTCCGCTTGAAGAGGCTTATCGCTCTCGACAATTCCTAACACCTTAACCGGAACATTATGATCACGGTTAAAACCGGCCTTATTTAACTCTGCACCAAATACAGCATGACGAGCTCTATATGTCTCTTTTGCTGAGCCACTAATGCTGTCTGCATTGGCAAGGTTACTTGAGGTTGTATTTAGACGAACAGACTCAGCACTCATCGCAGAACCCGTCACATTGAATACGTTAAATAAACTCATCTAATTATTCCCCTCTTATTGCCTTGGTTAAATTCTTAAATTTACCACCTAAGAAATCTAGTGATGCTTGGTGTCTGATCTGGTTCTGCATAAACAAGTTACGCTCCAGATCCACATCTACAGTATTGCCATCACCAGTGTCAGGCTGTGTAGGAACTCGGTACTTCACATCCCCAGTCACATTGGAAGAGGCAGCGATATGCCGCTCGTTGGTACGATTAAGACCAAAGTTTGCCTCTGACGTTGCCGCCTGAAGTGCTCTTTGAAAATCCATTCCTTTTGACTTATAGCCCGGCGTATTCGCTTGCGCAATGTTTGTAGAGATTATCTCTGCATTGCGTTCACGTGTACCAACAGTATGTTGGTGAATACCTAAAGCGTTGTTAAAAGAAATGGCCATGCCGTACCTCTACCATAAAAATGACTTACTACTGAAATTAAAAGCAATCTTCATGCCAAAAAACAAAAACACGTCAATTTCTTCTTTTCTCAGTGATGCAACGAATTGTTGCAAGTAAACATTTGCAACAATTAAGCCAAGAAGTTGAACTCTATTTGAAATGTCGATCTAAGAATAGCGGAATGTAGCGAGAAGGGCGAATCTTAACAAAATCGTATTTAGACTTTAGTAGTCAATGAAATCAATTCCAATAACTATTCGGTTAAAATAAGTTCGATTCTACGAGCCAAGCAAAAATGAAAAAGGAGCGGCATAATGGCCACTCCTATCTTTTTAATCTTCAGTGTTATTACATTTCAATCTATTTAAGTTTATAGATAATACCCGGATTACACCTCACCATTTCAAAACGGTCAGTGAGCCCAGTTAACGATTCTGAAGCACCCAATAACAAATACCCTCCAGGGTTCAGCGAGTTGGCTATTGAGTTAAGAACTTGAGACTTCATATCAGGCGAAAAATAGATAAGAACATTTCGACAAAAAACAATGTCAAACTTTCCTAATAGCACATAGCTTTCCATTAAATTCTGAGGGCGAAAATTAACGAATCGCTTAACGTTATCTTTGACTTTCATTCTGCCGTCGCCTGCATCTTCAAAATAGGTACGTCGACGTTCAGGGGAAAGTCCTCTTCCCAGCGCTAAACTATCATAGACACCAGCGCGGCACATATCGAGCATACTGGCAGAAATATCCGTCGCAGTTATAGAAACATTTGGAATTAAACCCGGTCTCTTTTGCTGGGTCTCCAATATTGTCATTGCCATTGAATACGCTTCTTGACCAGAAGAGCTCGCTGCTGACCAGATCTTAATTGGTCTTTTACGCTCAGCGGCTTCTGGTAAAAGCTTCTCTGCCAACACAGTAAAGGGGTAACCATCACGAAACCATAGCGTTTCATTCGTTGTCATTGCATCTACTGCTGCAATCCGCAATTCGCGGTTTCTACCTGTGACCACATTTTTCAATAAATCAGATAACGAATCGAGCTTAAACTTATTAACTAGCGGGCTCAAACGGCTACGCACAAGGTATTGCTTGCTGTCACCTAATACGATGCCGCATTGTGATTCCAGAAAGCGGCTAAAGTCACGGTACTCTTGATCACTTATCGTAATAGCTGTCATTAATTTCTCTTTATTATTTTACTACTGCTGCTTTTACTGCTGCACCCAACTCATCAGGGTTAAACTTAGCGATAAATTCATTGGCACCTACACGTTCTACCATAGCTTGGTTAAATACACCACTCAGAGAGGTATGCAAAATGATATGTAGATCTTTTAGGTCTGGGTGTCTTCGAACTTCCGCCGTTAACGTATAACCATCCATTTCAGGCATTTCGATATCCGAGATGACCAGAGAAATCTGTTCGTAAATACTACCTTCTGAGGCCATTTCCACGAGTTTATCATACGCTTCCTTGCCATCTTTAACTAAAACGGCTTCAAATCCAATAGATTCAACCGCTCTTTGCACCTGTTTTCGTGCAACGGTCGAGTCATCTGCTATCAGTATACGGCGAACAATTTGTTTTTCTGCTTTTTGTTCTGCGTCAGCAATTTCTTGCGCTATATCCGTGCTCATTTCTTCTTCAACTGGCGATATCTCAGCCAAGATTTTTTCGACATCTAATATCTCTACCAGCTCGTTGTCTATATTGGTTACGGCTGTTAGGTAATGAGCACTACCTGCCCCGTCCGGTGGAGGAAGTATGGCTTCCCAATGCATATTTATAATGCGTTCAACAGACGTGACCAAGAAACCCTGTACCGTTCTGTTAAACTCAGAAATAACGACAAAACAATTTGCTAGATCGGTTGTAGGTCGTCCACCAATTGCCAAGCTCAAGTCTATAACTGAAATCGTATTCCCACGTATATGCGCAACCCCAACAACGAGTGGATTCAAGTTAGGCATTGATGTAAGTCTAGGGCATTGGAGCACTTCTTTCACTTTAAATACGTTTATACCGTATCTTTGACGTCCCATAAGTCGAAATGTCAGTAGCTCTAATCTATTCTGACCTACTAATTGTGTACGTTGATTCACTGAATCCATAATACCGGTCATAAACTCAACTCCATTTAAAAACTTCTGAATAAAAAAATGTTAACCTAATTGAGCCATTTTACAAGAAAGCACAATATGGATGCTGTAATAAGGGAATTCTAATATGTATTTTATCTATGTATGCAAGGCATTATATAACTCTCTTGATAAATCTATCGGTCTTTTTATCTTTTTCTTTAGCATTTTTTCATATGCTGCCACTACTGAACAGATAGAGTTAATTCAAAAAGCAGCGGAAGATCACGTTATTCAAATTACTCAAGTGCCTGCTGACGGAGCCCTAGTGGTTGCCGCGGCGAATATCGATTCTAGAATAAAAGCGACCACCTGCCCAACCCTCTTAGCCACTTCATCCACTTCTAAAGGTCACTCCACCAGCAATATAACCGTTTTAGTTGAGTGTAAAGAAGACAACTGGCGCGTTTATGTGCCCGTTCGCACCAAACTATCATTACCACTAGTGACGGCAAATCGTTCGTTGGTTCGCGGCGAAATTATCGATAAATTTGATCTCACCATATCAATGATAGAACTGAATTCTTATCGCCGACAAGGTTTTGATGCAATAAAAAACGTAGCGGGCGCAAAAATGAAGAAAAACGTTCGTGTCGGTGAAGTAATTGAACGAAATGATATTTGTGTCGTATGCAGAAATGAAAAAGTCATCATTAAAGCCTTCAAAGGCGAACTAACGATTACAACGAAAGGCACGGCGCTCTCTGACGGTTCCACCGGTGACCAAATAAGGGTGAAAAACGACAAATCTAAACGTATAATAGAAGGTGTTGTAACAGGAATCTCAGAAATAACGGTGTATTTTTAGTTCACTTTCTAACAAACTGGCCGATACAAAGAATAATGAGAGAAAAGTCAGAAAAAACGCAACAAATAATTAAAGTTCGTGCTAAGTTGGCCGATATCTCATACATGACATTTACTAAATACGCGAAAAGGCTTCAATTATGGCAGGTATAGACAATATTCGATCGAGCCACACAATGACAACTGGTCGTAGTGCGACTCGCTCTGAATCTGGATCTTCTAACTCTAGTTCTGTTACAGAACCTAAGAGTAGTAAAGATTCCGTTTCCCTAAGCCAACAAGGAAAAGCCATCGGACAACTTCATCAAGATATGGCTTCTCAGCCAAGCTTCGATAGTGCTAAAGTAGCCGCGATCAAAGATGCAATCGCTAATGGCTCTTACCGTGTCGACCCAGAAAAATTGGCGGAGAATATGATGAAATTTGAAAACGAATTAGGTGGGCTGTAATTCAGCCTAACTTATAATCCCATGGCAAAACTTGTTGATTTAGTTAATTACCAATTAGAAAACGCGCAACAGCTTTCTATCCTTTTAGAAAAGGAGAAAGTGGCGATCACCTCACGCACATCTTCCGATATAGAAGTACTGGCTAAAGAAAAACTCCAGCTGATTACTCAACTTCAACAAAGCGATCAACGTATTGCTAATCACACCGATATAGAGCAGTTACAAACGGATGAATCATTAAAGTCTAAGGTTGAACTGATCCGCTCTGTGATTCATGACTGCCAACAAGCAAACGAAGTTAATGGCGAAGCGCTTCAACGAGCCCAACTAAGCTACAATAAACTGAATAACTTGATGCAGCAAAGCAGAGGAAAAATAGGAATGACCTATACCTCTGATGGTCACACATCGACAGTTTCTACTCTCGGAACAAATATCAAAGCGTAGTTTTTTAATATTTCAAATACAAAAAAACGGCATATATTGCCGTTTTTTTTATCTGGAGAGAAAGTTGATAATTAAAAGAGCGTTTGCTGCCGCTTAGACGGCACTTGTTGTACTTCTCCGTAATCTTTTAATCTGTCCATTTTGGTCACGTCCAACTCAAGCTCTGTGACATAACTGTCGCCAACGGGATAACTACGCACAACTTCAGCACCACGGATTACGCCATCTACTGAACCTGTTGTCAGTTCCGTGCCTAACCTTTGATCCTGTAAGCTTGCTCGGCCACTTACTCGCATACCATAGATTTGCTCTGCTAGTTCACGATAGGCATCTATTTTGGAGGCCCGCATAGCTCGAATGCGTTGCTCTTCTACACTTTCGCCCTTCTGTTCACTAACACTCGCGTAACCCACTGCCGTTAATACATTATCCGCATTCATCTTCTGGAGCGGTTGGCATCCTGTCGCAATTAACACAGACGCTATCAACAATAACGTTTTCAAATACATAATAAGCTCCTATGGGCGCAAAATGATGGTATTTTTAGATGAACGAGTAGGGTCTGAACGAATAATTAACCCATCTTCGGTTCGAATAGTGTTCAAGGTATCTAAGTCACGGCCAATTCGATCCGCAGGTAGGAAACCTTGTGCCGTTGCGACCACAATACGGCTACGCATTGCCACAACCCTTGCATTCACTAATACGCCACCTTCTTGACGCAGCATCGTTCCTGTCAAAACATAGGTCACCTGTTGTTCTTGCGCTAGATCTTGCCAATCACGACTTAACGCAAAATCACCTTGCTGTGTGACTCTTATTGACCCGGTTGTTTTGAAATCCACCACCTGAAAACCTCGTTGTTGAAGCTGGTATATAAATGCTTCAGACACTGAGTTCCCCAGCCAACTAGAGGTATCTAACTCTTGCAAATCAACAAACGATGTCACCGCGATAGGCGTTCGTGCAGAAATGCTGGTATTGGTTACGATTAATTCATCGGTCAGGCTTTCCACAAAAAAATCCATCGTATGTCGAGGATTCTCCATCAGCATAAAACGACTTCCAGCGTAGGGTTCTTTACCGTTATAAATGGGTGCATATGAGCACGATGCTATAAGCACACTCACTACTGCAATAAACCATTTTTTCATTGTCTTCATCTCCAGATATACTTGATGCCGTATGTTCTTTAACAAAGTTTAACTCTCATAAACCATTGTGGAACAATCTTTGCTTTTCAATATTTGCTTATAATGAAAATTGACATCTTAAATCAACTAACCAAACAAGTTGCAAGAACTATACCCACTTGGGAAACACAAATGAAAAAACTAAAAATCAGTACTTTCTTGTTTTTAATATCGCTATTGTTTAGCAAGGTAGTCTTCGCAGAGTGGTACGAAGTCAATGGTTCTTCAACCTATGTCTCTTCTGAAGAAACGGCAAGAATCTATGCGTTAGAGGATGCCATCTACCAGGCGATGAAATTCTCTGGAGCAGACATAGGCTCACTGAGTACGTTGCGTCCATTTCTGGAAGAGAAAAGAAACGAATATCAATTTACAAACCATGAAGTGAGATACATTCGAGTATTAAATTCGAAATCTAGTGACGGCAACATGGTGTTACGTGTTCAATTAGACATTTATCCTTCGGCAACGGGTTGCCATGTTGACCAATACAAAAAGACGTTCCTAGTGGGTAATATTGATCTTACTTCACCTCAGCAGGCTGTCATGGGGCAGATCTACGATATAGGTGACGACTTTAGCCATGTAGTCAACCGGCAATTAGACCAAGAGTCCATCAGCTTTGTCTCCGTTGGAACCACCGATTATGAAATAGATAAACGCAACCCTTCAATGCTCCAAATGATTGCTCAAGACGCCAATGCGCAATATATCATTGGTGGAAAAATCACTGACTTAACGGCAACCGTTGATCAGAAGTTGTTAAGAGATGACATCACCAATCGCCAGTTTGCTTTGGAGATGCAGATCTATGACGGTAAGACCGGACAAGAGGTGTATCGCCGTGCTTATAGAGAAGTGGCGGTATGGGGTTTTCCCAAAACCAGTCAGGTCGATACGCGAAGCGCTCGATTCTGGGCATCAACATATGGTCAAATGCTCTTAAGGGTGAGCCGCAATATCATGCTTGATCTAGAATCAGAACTCTCGTGTAAAATCACGCTACCTGAAGTGGTCGACATCCGTGGTGACAAAGTCATGATAAATTTGGGTAGAATACATGGTGTTAAGGTAGGTGATAAGTTGCAACTATGGCACACTGGGTCATTTATCGACCAAGCCGGACTCCCTAGAAACCGAGTATCCCAAAGCGAAATCACACTTACCGTTGCAAGAATATTTGATCAAGAAGCGGAGCTAAATATAGATCAACCGCAGTTAGCGCAGAGCATTCAGATTGGGGATGTCATGCACAAAGAGATTCGTTGAGTTATCTGTGATGATTTTGCGTAAAAGTGCGTCAACTTGTAAATAGGATGAGTTAGACGGTCAAGTAGATCTCTCTACTTGACCTTGTTGATTTTACGATGTTTTGAATTGATTAGAGAGACTCTGTAATTTATCTGCAAGTACCGTCTGTTCTTTAGCGGCCAAAGCGATTTGCTCACCACTTTCCACACTAATTTGAACGCTATTACTTATGCTTTGTGCATTAGACGAAATATCCGTACTTACTATAACTTGTTGTTCCGCAGCGGTTGCTATTCCAGCGGCCATTTGTCGTATTCTGTCAATAGAAGCCACCACGGTGTTTAGTGTTTTTTGTACCTCTGACGACTTTGTTACGCTAGACAGTGCAAGCTCTTTTGTATCACTCACTTGTTCAAACGCGCTATCACTGTCTGATTGAAGCTTCTTCACCATCGCTTCTATCTCTTGAGTTGAGTCTTGAGTACGCTGAGCCAAAGAACGTACTTCATCGGCAACAACTGCAAATCCCCGGCCATATTCGCCCGCTCGTGCCGCTTCAATTGCCGCATTTAGGGCCAGCAAGTTCGTTTGCTCGGCAATGCCATGAATGACATCGACGACACTAGATATATTACTGCTACTTTCATGCAGTTGGCTAATGGTAGAGGAAACACGATCAATTTTTAACGATACTTGATTGATCGACCCTGATGACTCTTCGACAATCCGACGACTTTCAGAGATTAAATTATTGGCGAGATTCGCTTCGTCCGATGCTGAGTGAATATTTAGCGCTACCTCTTTTACCGATTCACTCATCTCTTCTATCGCATTGACCACCTGCAAAACTTGTTTTTGTTCATCTTTAAGAATAGATGCACTCTCATTTACAATCACTTCCGATTCTTCTGCTGCCGTCGCTAATTGGTCACTAGAGTTCGCGATTACATGTACCGCATCCGTTAAAGAGTCCAGCATCACATTTAGATTCTTAGCGATGGTACTTAACTCATCGTTCCCCGTGATCTCACAACGCAACACCAAGTTTTTTTCAGCGGCATAGGCCATAGTGCGATTCAAATCTAACACCTGCTTTGAGAGGCATCTCATTAATAACAGGCTAAAGTAACTTGTCACTAACACTAATATCGTAGCTAAAATAAGGTAAAACCAAAATGCTTTCGTTTCATTACTCACTATATTTGCAGAAAAATGAAGTAATTCAGAGGTTAACTTCTCTTCTTGCTCTTTCAGTAAGTTTATTCTGTTGGTTGAAGCGGTAAACCATGCCTCTGCATTTTGGTTCAGTTCATTCGCATAGGCTTTGGCCCGATATTCGTCAACCTCACCAAATGGTTGTTGCTTTTCTAACTGCTTGAAAGAGGTGATATGATCGTCAGTCGCGTAGATTTGAAAAGTACCTAAATAGCTATTTTGTTCGCTAACTAACTGAACAAATTTTTTAAACATTCCCGGAGAAAACTGTCCTTGACCAAAGGTATTACTTAATACCGCTCTCTCGATGCCAGCCCGCTCCTTTCCTTGCAGAAACTCGTAGTAGGCAGCAAGTGACCGACTAATATCTGCGACATGTGATATCCGTACTGCCAAACCAGGTACGGATAGCAACCTCGCATTTAATGTAGTGTAATACTTAAGTGCGTCTCCGAGTGGTGTTGATAACGCAGTAATGCCGTTTCTCATCGACGGGATATCAGCAATCATTCTATTAGCTTCTTCAACAACGGACCAAAGCTCTGGATGGCGCTTTAGGTTCACATCATTTTCGTTAAGATATCCTTGTAGTTCCGAGAGTCGTTTGTCGGTTTCCTCTCTCTGAACGGGTAGTTTTGAAACAAACTTATTACCTTTCGAACCTAGGTATCCTGCAGACATTCCCCTTTCTTTTTGCAGCTCATGAACAAGCCGACTATTGAAAGCTGAAAGCTCTACGAAGTTATAAACTTCTGAAGCGGAGTTTTTAGAATTATTGGTGACGATTATTTTTGTACCTGAAAAATAGCATAAAGCTACCAGCAAAGGCAGAATGACTAGCATGAGCTTTTGTTTGACGTTGAAGTGCATGTCGTTTTCCATTGTTGTTCATTCAATCTATTAGCGATCGAATTTTTTATTCCATTAAATAGTTATATAAGATGCAATCTACCTATGATTTTTCACTAAAGCCTAGTGTTGCGCAGATCCGCTAATACACTTTAGTTTAGATTTGAAAAGTTTGCGCAAGTCGCTGGTCATTAACTCACCTGAGCAATCAAAAAAGATTGCATCATGACTTAAGTGGTTTGTTTTAATGGAAGTAAATCCAGACGGACACGCCTGAACTAGGATATCCAAGAACTGGATATCCTGCGGTATAGAAGTGAATGAACACTCAGTCGAAGAATGGCTTTATTATTTCTGTATTCAAACACTATTTCGAGTTGATTATCTCGTCCATCAAACCATCGAGTTGATAAACGACTTGAGTACTGGCATCTTCCATCGCGTGTACTGAACTTATTATCTTACCAATATTAGTATTGTTACCCGATTGCATCGCTTCCCTACCATGTTCGTGTACCAAACGATGCGGCTCCTCGAGCAAAGAATAACTGCGAAGATTCTTATATTGGACACCACCACCGTTGTAATACCATTTTCCTAACCTGCATTCAGTGTGAGTATTTACAGTCTCGTTAAACGCCTTCTTTTCAAGATGACTGTATATATTGCTTTTCCACACAGCATGGTCAAGTTTAACCGTGTCTAAAAACGCCCTTGTTGAGGCAATATGAATCACATATTGCATATGTTCAGATTTTAAAATGACCTCATTAACTATCGAGCCAATTTGGGCTGATGATGCGGAAACCTCCTCGGCACAAATATGGTTTTCGTCAATAGTGCTTTTGATTGAACCTACCTGAGTGAGTACTTGGTTAACGAGTTTATCAATCTGCTTGCTCGCGTCATGGGCTTTTCCTGCTAACGTTCTAACTTCATCCGCTACTACTGCAAATCCTCTGCCCGCTTCTCCTGCCCTTGCCGCTTCTATGGCGGCATTAAGTGCAAGCAGATTCGTTTGATCTGATATTTCTTGTATTGTCGATACAAGGTGCCCAATCGAGTTCGCCGTGTCGTCTAAGACTGTCACAGCTTCCATACTACTGCTGGCTTGACTACCTATTTTTTCCGACCGATTCTCTAGTCGGGCTAGCGCTTGATGAGTTTGGCTAAACATGTCATCAAGTAATGTAAGCTCATGGTTTTCCTGTTCAAGCGATTCGGCACTTGTCGCCATTCCTGTTCGGATAGCTTCAAGCATGGTGCCGCCTTTCAAGCTGCTTAGCATCAACTCCGTTCCCAAGTCACATTTCCCCTTAGCAACGGTCACTTCTAATGACGACGTTTTCAGTTGTTTTCGTAAAGATTCGACCTCATTTTGATATTGAGTTTTTAACGCTGCTAATTCTTGCCTCAAAAGGTCATTTTCAATTTTAAGTTTTCTTGATGTAAACATAATTTGCCTACCCTAGCCATTCGGTATAGTTATTATTTACATATAATTTAACACGCCAGTTATATAAACTTAGTGACCTATACGGGCGAGCGTATTTTTGTTAATGACCTACTTCATATTTACCAAAAATTCACGTATTTTAGTAGTGGCATACTCACCTCTTTCTAATAAGAGAACTTTAAGCTCTGCGGCTTTAAACTCTGCATCTATAGACAATTCAGAATAATCTGGGTGGGTTGGGAGTGTACAACATTAGACTTTGCCAGCGATCATGCGTCAGTAAAGGACACCACAACCGGCACATACCGAGTTCTCTCGGTTCGATTACATAACTCTATCTATTATTGAATTGAAAAAGCAGCGTTAAAAATACATTTAATCGCGGCCTTATGTCTATTTCACTCTTTATCGGTTAAGAGCTAGATTCAATAATAATTCTTATTTCTCATCCACATCTGCAATCAAAATTGACTCCAAAGCAATTTCAATCATGGCATTAAAGATATATTTATCATCATCAGAAACCACCTCATTTTCCCGCACCATATGAGCGCTTACCGTACAAATAACAAGTGCTTTAGCGCCGAATTCGGTAGCAACACCGTAAAGACCAGCGGCTTCCATCTCAACACCCAACATGCCATATCTCGCAATAGTCTCGCTAAATTTTTCATCCGGACTATAGTACAAATCCGACGAGAATATATTTCCAACCTTAGTTGGAATTCCCTTTATTTTTGCTGCCTCTACTGCACAACGAGCCATGTCAAAATCAGCTATTGCGGCCAAATCGAAACCACCGAAACGCGTACGGTTTACATTAGAATCAGTAGACGCACCTAGTCCAATGATTACATCCTGTAATTTTATGTCGTCAAGAACAGCACCACATGTACCCACACGAATCAATTTTTTTACACCAAAATCTTTGATTAACTCTGTCGCGTAAATAGAACATGACGGGATCCCCATACCATGCCCCATAACTGAAACTTTGCGATCTTTATAAGTTCCTGAAAAACCCAACATGCTTCTAACATTACATACTTCTATTGCGTTATCAAAAAAATTCTCGGCGATATATTTTGCACGAAGAGGGTCTCCTGCGAGCACAACTACGTCTGAAAAATCACCTACTTCGGCGTTTATATGTGGTGTTGCCATTGTAATACGTCTCCATTTAATAATTGGTTATCAACTCATCACTTAGATAAAAAATTTATATATAAATCAGTTGCGTAAACTTAAATTAAAATTATTAGTTTGAACTTACTTATACATATTAATTAATAACGTGATGTACTTACAGGTCAAAAGTCCGCAGCCTCTGACTCACCTCTCACTTAGCATACTTTAATAACCTCAAAATAACTGACTTACAATTTGGCTATAAAAATGGACTTCATGGTAAAGGAATGGGAAGGAATAACATGATTTTTTAATATATTGGTATATCAATGATAACACGCACAAAAAACGCCCAAGCCAAGGTGATATCACGAATAACAATCATTCTATAATAAATAAAATAGAAGCTTCTATTTAACCATGATTCGGTTCTGAATTATCTATGTAGTCTTTAAGTTTGTCATAGTCGGCTATTTTAATACCATCTTTCGCTCTTTCTATTAACCCTAACTCTTCAAGTTTTTGTAATGCTCTTCGATATACTCGGTCTGTTGTACCAAATCGTTCTGCTTCTAAATATTGCTTGGAAAAACCTGAAAATGAGGCCACACCTTCGTGACTTTGATAAAGTTCAAACGCTATATTATAAGAGATTGAATACACCAACCTAGATAAATAAACATCGACTGAATTTTGATAATCAAGAGCGATATAATACGCAAAAAACAGGGCTAAACTCGTTTCTTTCAATAGGCAAGCACGTAATTTCTCTATATCAATAATATAAGCTTCTAAGGTTTCTACCGCTAATATATCTATTTGGCATTCCAAGTTAGTAAAGAACTCCAATTCACCAAAAATATGACCATCACAATCTATCACTCCGATTTGGAAGCTTTTACCATTGGACGCATTATAGCCCATTGATATCGAGCCCTGTTCCACCAAGAGCAGGCTTTTTAGTTGAGAGCCTTGATTTAGTAAGTAATCCCCAGCTTGATACAACTCTTTCCGAACGACACAGCTTTCAATAATAGTACGAACCTGGTTAATATCTACGCGCCAGTGCTTCTCAAAGTTGCTGCCTGCTAACAGATTAAGTTGCATATCTGATTCCCGTCGATTGGAGCCTAAAGACTTATCATTAATTATTGTCCAATTTCTATAAAGGCACAACATGATTGTTCATCTTTAGAATCCGTAATGACACTAGGAATACCAGCGTCATTATTCGTACTTTATATGGATTGATTGGGGATTTATTTCTATATATTATTCGCCTCTTCATGGACTTCTTTCTCTTTACTCACACCTTCTTCTGACGCATTCTCTGCTTTTATTAGGAACACTGCTGCCACAATAGCGAACGTTATACCGGCAGCAACGGTAGAAGATGGCATCGACTGGTAAATAATCAAAGAAAGAATAACCGTAAATGCTGGGGTTAGTGCATTTACAATAGAGGCAACGATGATTGCTTTACCATATTTAAATGCAGATATTAAGCCTATCATTGCTATTGCGCTAAATGACTGAACTAATATAGAGTAACCTACTCCATCAAGAGAGTAGTTAATTTCCTTACTAAAATCGGTAATACTAATGGCCCATGGAATACATATTAGTCCTGAAAATGTCATATAGAAAAATGTTGAGGATGTATTCATGGTCTCACCAGCTTTTTTTAACATGAATGATTGCCCACCCCACATCAAGCAAATTGCGATTGCATAGAATAACCATTCGTTGCCATACTTAGTTTCATCACCGTCACCACCACCAAAATATGAAAAGAGTGCGATCGATAAAAAGGCGAAGAAAATACCAATCCAACCACTTACATTCGTTCTTTCTTTAAGAAATACAAGAGACAAAATCACAGCGACAGCAGGAGACAATGATATAATTGGAAATATAAGATACGCAGGCCCGGAACTAAGTGCTTTAAAGAAGAAGATCATTCCAACTGATGCACATAATCCAATAATCATTCCATAAAAAATATCTCTACCACTTCGATTAACATTCCACCCTTCTTTCTTTAATATGATAACCGCGGGAATAACCATTACGATTGCCCAGACAACATAGCTGAGTGTCCCAGGAAAACCATTTATTTCAGGGAATTCAGATAGCGCTCCAGCTGCACCACCAAAAAACATATATAACAGACTGTAACTTAACCATTTAGTCATTTTAATAACCTCTACATAAATTATGTGTATATTATTTGAATCGCCTCAAACACGCATAATCCATATATTAATCACTGTCACGTCATTTAACAGGACTTAGGTCCGCTTGAGCTGCACTTGCTCTCAATCTGCTAATATTTACCTCAGCAGTAGTTCAACCAAATAAAATACAATCACCACATTTTAGTGACGTTGGATGACGGCCTATTACATGTATGGTCCCAGGATACTCAGCGACCGACTGAGCATCAAACTTAATGGTAATATGCCCTAACATCTCAAGGTTTTGATTTGCTACAGAACCAACAGCCGTCACAATGTAGTCCTTACCCGCAAGTAGCAATGTGCTGTCTGTCGTAATCAATCCAACATCCTTACCTTGGTTGTGAATAATACAGTACTCTGCCACATCTTCAGGCGCACTTTGATTGAATAATATCAACATATTATCCTCCAAAGCACTTTCTGCATATTTACCTATGTGAGTGATTGTCGCTTTAAACTGCAATGCCATATTAATTCTTATTGGTAAATAAACATCGACACAAACCACGCAACTAATACGGTTGGTGCTCCCGTGAGAAAACGAGAATAGAGAACCGATGGCACACCGATCTCGATCGTCTCTTGTTTTGCTTCCGCAAGTCCCAATCCGACGGGAATGAAATCGCACGCCGCTTGGGCGTTGATCGCAAATAAAGCAGGCAGCGCCAAATGTGGGGGAATATTTCCAACACCAATTTGAACTCCGATTAAAACACCAATGACTTGTGCAATAACGGCACCAGGGCCAAGAAAAGGAGAGAGAAGAGGGAACGAACAAATTAATGCTAAGGTCATTAAGCCAAGGGGGTTTTGTGCCAACGGTGTAAGTGCATGCGCAATCCAATCTCCGATACCAGAAGCCATAATGATGCCAATTAACATAGCCACAAAAGCCATGAATGGCAGAATAGTTTTTAATACTGTGTCGATGGTGTCTCGTCCTGCTTGATAAAAGGTAGCCATGACACTGCCCATACCGACACCGACTGTTGCAACCAACCCCGTACTTTGCTGACTTATTTTTTTTGTTTCATCATATTTTGGTATTGTTGGATTTGTAGCCCTATTTGAGGAAATAGAGCGCACGTCGTCACTAATAATTTGGATACCGCTTATTTTTACTGATGAAACATATATATCTTCATGGATAAACTCAGCCAACGGACCACTTTTTCCAGTCGCGTGTATGTTCAATGTGAAAATATTTTTCTTCGGATATAGACCACAACGTAGTGTACCACCACAGTCGATGATGACTAATGCTACGTCTTCATCTGGCACGACTGTCTTAAAGCCATCGACGGCTTCCAATCCCGTTAATGTACAGATGTGACCAACCAAACTTGGTCTGATTCCTGCTGTGATATAAAGTATTTTCTTTCCAGATTCGACTGGAATAGACAACGGCCCTCCCCAGCCACCATCACCGGAGGTTACGTGTAGCAACTGACTCATCAACTACTCCTTCTCCGAAAAATCGACGACTTTGGACAGTGCTTTACCCTGCTGCTTACTAACCATTGCAGTGGTAAAATCTGTCACCCATCCTCTGAAAAAATTCGTCACCAAACCGACCAATAGATAACTAACTGCTAAAGGACCTAATGGTAAACCTAGCTGAGTTATCCCACTGGCTATACCTAAGTAAATAAACAGTTCGCCGGGGTTTACATGGGGGAACAAGCCATTCATTGAATGGCAGCTATAGGAAGCCGAAGCGTAGTAGGATGGTTTATAACGCTCAGGCAAAAACTTCCCTAAACTTAATGTCATAGGGTTACAAAATATGAACGTACCAATGAAGGGTAAAATAAGATATCGAGATACAGGGTTGCTACCGCATTTTTGTGCAATAGCTTCTATTCTCTTTTGTCCAATAAAGCGGATAGTCGCATTCATCGCGACCAGTAAGCAGATTAGTAAAGGCAGAATACCGGTCACCATTCCGACAAAAATTTCACCACCTTTTTCAAACAACCCTATAAACCACTCAGCCCCAAAAATAACAAAATCCATAACATCCACAACAAATAAAGAGTAGTGCATATGATTATTAAATATAATGTTCGTTTTGGATAGCTATCACTTTCATTTTGTGAACAATGACGCTTATTAACTTTCAAAGTGAATGCAAATCAGCCACTCATTGACAAGTTTAAATGTCAATTCACCAAAAGAATAGTGACATCAACTACACTCGGTAGACATTTATACCTTTATCTTCGAGACCTAAAGCCTCTTCTTCACTAAAATCCGTGTCAGTAATGACAGCATCAATACGGTCCAAGGGAACCACAACATTAGGACTTCGACGGCCAAATTTTGATGAATCTATCACTACAATAATATTTTTGGCTGACTGGCACATGGCTTGACTAACCTGATAAGCCTCATTGTATGTAGTACATCCCTGAGACAGATCAAAGCCATCAGCACCAATAAATAGTTTATCAAATGAAAACTGACTAAAGGCGCGCTCTGCTAACCCCCCATGGAATGAAGCTGATTTTTTCCGATATGACCCTCCGGGCATGATAATCGTGTGATCAGAATCTAGTTCTGCCATCGTATTAACAATATCCATACTATTTGTCATTAATGTCAATGACATAAAGCTATCTAATTCAGGCACCATCTGAAGTGTCGTACTACCACAATCGAGTATTATAGAATCTCCATCGTTCACTAGTTGAACCGCTTTTTTTGCAATTCGTATTTTTTTATCAAGATTGATGGTCTTTTTCTCATCCATGGCGAACTCTTCAGCAGCAACAACTTGTGGTAAACATGCTTCTGCACTGCCATAACGGCGAACCACAACACCATCTTCTTCAAGCTTTCGTAAATCCGTTCTGATTGTGGCACCAGAGGTATCAAAAATGTCGGCTAATTCATTTACAGCCGTTTTGCCATTCTCTTTTAAATAAGCAACCAACTCATTTCTTCTATCAATAATATTCATTGCTGTCTCATTTTTATGCGATAGCTTTTATAATACACGAAAAAGCTTTCATATTAAAAAAATAAAAATTTAAGGCAATCACTTTGAAAATGCAACTTCTAACGCTTCTTGAATTCCGTTATCAAAACCTAGAGTGACGTGCTGTGCAAAAGGATAACGCTCACCAATAACATTAGGTAAAACTTTAGGCCGAGCAAAAACAGTCCATCCTTTAAATACTTTGGCATCGACAATACGCTTATCTTCGGATTCAACCAAAACGACTATTGTACGGGCCTTCCAGCGACTTGTCGTTTTCCCCATTTTAACCGTGCCTTTGACCGCCATGGCTTGCAGCATATGATTAAATGCTCTGATTTGGAAAAATGTAAACCCGATTTGTAATGCCCATGCAATAATTGCAATCACTATCAGAGTTGAAATCGAATCCATACATCACCTTTTTATTTTTGTTTAAAAGCTCTTGCTTTCATGTACTCAAGGAATTTTTTCGTTACCCAACTCATTCCGAAAATGAAGATAAGCACATAAATCGCGTCCATATTATCACCAAATAAAAAAGGAGCTATGACTAGCTCCCCTACCAACATTAAAACATTACTTGACCACCAGTAATATTAATCGACTGCCCCGTGCAATATTTAGCACCATCACTCGCATAAAACTTAAGTACGTTCAACACATCATCATAGCCGCAGCCCGCTTTAAGTGGCACTTTATCTATATAGTGTTTCATCACTTGATCTTCCGGAAGGCCAAGCTTTTGAGCGTATTGTGGAATAAGACTTTGAAACATCGGCGATTCGAGTAAATTACCTAACATTAAGCTGTTAACAGTAATATTATCATCGGCTAAATCTAGTGCTATAGATTGTGTAAGACCAATGCCTGCAAACTTGGCTGAACTATAACCTGCGTTATGTTTGCTACCCACTTTTCCAGACTTGCTGTTGATCTGTAGTATGCGACCACCGATTCCTTGAGCAACCATATATCGTGCGGCTTCTCTAGCGCACAAAAAATAGCCATTTAAATTCACACCAACGTTAAAGTTAAAATCATCTAGTGTAAAATCCGTCACTTTTGCGGCCTTCGCGACGCCCGCGCTATAAACCATTACATCGATGCTACCTAAATTATCATTGATTGCCTCAAAACATGCTTTAACACTCATCTCATCCGTGGCATCTACTGACGTACCAAAAGCCTGTGTCCGACCGTACGTAGTATTAATTTTATCTGCCACTCTTGCCGCATTTTGACCATTTAAGTCCGCTATGCCAACGTTATAACCGTCAGCAGCCAACCCTTCACAAATATACTCACCGAGTGTTTGACCACCACCAATTACTACTGCTGTTCTCATAACGATATCTCCTACAAAATAAAACGGGACTTAAACAAGGTGTTAAGCCCCTTAAAAGCTAACTAAACGTAAAGGTGGAGCCTGTAACCAGCGTTCTTGGTTGAGCACCAGACAAATGGAGGCTCCCAATAAAATCTGCCGTATTCGCACCATCAAATCGCAATGTAATGTGGCCAAGGTTGCCTAAGTTTTGATTAACCGCATCACCAACCGCGGTGATGGGATAGTTAACTCCATCAATGTCCACTTTCCCCCCAACAGCAATGTCACCTTTCAATGTGTCATGGTTATGGATAAAGCAATACTCAGCAGCATCTTCAGGAACCGACTCATTAAATAGAATCAACATGTCGTCACTAAGCGCTTCCAATGCACATTCGCCAACTTTGATAATCGAAATATTGTACAAACTCATTTTTCAGTCCTTAGTTGTAGATGAACATCGACACAAACCACGCTAACAATACGGTTGGCGCACCTGTTAGGAAGCGTCCATATAATACGGAAGGAACCCCTACGCGAACCGTTTCAGGCTTAGCTTCTGCTAGACCTAAACCGACAGGAATAAAGTCACATGCGGCCTGAGCATTAATTGCAAATAAAGCCGGTAACGCTAACTGCGGAGGGATATTACCCAAACCGATTTGAGTACCAATAAGCACACCAATAACCTGCGCGATAACCGCACCAGGGCCTAAAAATGGTGACAAGAATGGGAATGAACAAATAAGTGCTAGTACAACAAGACCAATCGGATTCGTTGCTAAAGGGACAAGTACATGAGCAATACTGTCGCCGATCCCACTTGCCAAAATGACCCCGATAAGCATGGAAACGAACGCCATAAACGGGATAATGGTAGACATGACTGTATCGATCGTGTCACGTCCTGCTTGGAAAAAAGTGGCCATGACATTACCCATGCCCATACCAATTCGTGCAAGCATGCCATCTGATTGTTCAGTTAGCTTTTTGCTTGTATCAATATATCCACCAGACATCGTTCCTGCGCCTCCAGCATCAATTGAAATATTCTCGGCATAAACCGTTGCTGTTTCTGCTTCTCCCGCGATACTGACGCAGTGTTCATCAACATTGGAAATGTAGTTGTTTTCGTTTATATGTTTCGCCATTACTCCAGACTTCCCTGTCGGCATGACATTCAATGTTGGGATATTATTTTTTGGATACAAACCACATCGCATCGAACCACCACAGTCAATAACTGCACAGGCCATTTCGCTGTAATCACAACTTTCTTTAAATCCATCAACGGCTTCTAGACCCGTTAACTCCACTAAGCGATCAACCAATGCTGGGCGAGTTCCGCCAACCATGTACATGATTTTTTTGTGTTTAGGGAAGTCGATTACTAACTCGTTACCCCAACCGCCTTTTCCAGCGCGTACTTTAAGTGTCTTTGTCATAAATCCCCCGATTAACCAAATTTAACTTCGCGTTCTAGAGTGATACCTTGCTGCTTTTCAACCATCATCGTAGTGAAGTCAGTCACCCAACCACGGAAGAAATTAGAAACAGCACCGACGAGAAGGTAAGACACAGCAAGTGGAGCGAGCGGCAAACCAAGTGTTGTCAATCCACTCGCTATCCCGAGATAAACAAACAGTTCACCAGGATTCACGTGTGGGAATAGACCGTTCAACGAATGGCAAGAATATGAGCCTGCAGCGTAATAGCTAGGTTTGTAGCATTCTGGTAGAAACTTCCCAAGTGACAAGGTCATAGGGTTGCAAAAAATGAATGTGCCCACCACAGGGAGAATTAGGTAACGAGACACAGGATTACTTGCACACTTACTCGCCAAGTTTTCAACGCGATGCTCACCAACGAAGGCGATCAACGCATTCATCGCACAGAGCAGCGCAATGAGCAATGGTAAAATACCAGACATCATACCAAGCATGACCTCTCCCCCTTTTTGGAATAGTCCAATAAACCATTCAGCCCCGAAAATTACAGTTTCCATTTGTTTTACCTCTTTGTTGTTTGGTGGCTGAATTATGCGCTTCAACTTTCAGTTTGAAAGTGATCTCTTTCACAATAATTATCATTGGTGGTTAATTTACTTTCATTATAATGAAAAACGCACACGATCGCCTTAGTTTAACATCATTTAACTTGCACATGACTTTCAAATGGCTTTTACTTGCTTTCAAATAGAAATTATTAGAAAATACGTATCACTTGATTAATACGACACTACATCTAGCTTTCACAGTGAAAGTGTTGAAGGGGCAATAATGAACATTGAAAGTGAGCATATAAAAAAACTAGGAATTACCTTCCTTAGAGATGAACTTATTGAAGCAAACCATATGCTTGAAAGAATTGATGATGAATTTGTGAATGCTTGTCGCATACTTTCAACGACCAAAGGTAAGGTCGTGGTTATGGGTGTAGGAAAAAGTGGTCACATAGGGAAGAAAATCGCGGCGACATTCGCAAGTACGGGCACCCAAGCATTCTTTATTCATCCCACCGAGGCTTTGCATGGGGATATGGGCATGATTGGAAAAGCTGACAGCACGTTACTTATCAGTTACAGCGGAGAGGCCAACGAGTTCAGGATACTATTGCCACTATTGGCTGCACAGGGAAATAAAGTCATCAGCATTACTGGTAACAAAAATTCAACCCTTTCGATAAGTTCAGACGCGGCATTAAATGTCGCGATAAACCAAGAAGCCTGTCCGCTAGGACTTGCTCCAACATCCAGTGCGTTATGCACATTAATGATGGGTGACGCATTGGCTTTAACCGTCATGAGCCAAATAGGATTCAGTCAAAATGATTTTGCTCGCAGCCACCCCGCAGGTAGCTTAGGGGCCAAACTGCTCACCACAGTAATAGATGTATTAGATAATCAAATTGAAGGGACGCACTGTTTTACATACAGTTCGTTATTGGATGCGGTGGATTGTTTATGCCTCAGTGGAAAAGGGTTAATTGCAATCATTGATGACAATCAAGTTGTTGGCGTATTTTCTGATGGTGATTTTAGGCGAGCTATCGCTAACAAGGCAGATCTCAACGGAAATGTTGATCAATATATGTCAAAGAACTTCCATTACATCGGTGCTAAGGCAATGTGCACACATGCCTTAGCCTCTATGAATACAAACCATATTACTGCCTTACCTGTGCTGCATCCAAATCATCATCTAATCGGAATCGTGAGTGTTGCTCAAATTCATGCTGCTGGTATTCGATAAAACAGAAAATGAAGTATTAAAGTATTATTGGCTCTTATTGCCGTTTATATTTTAAGCGAACGGCGGTGTGAGTATTTAATGCGTAACGTGATTAGTATACAATGACGCCTCAGACAAAAAGTCCCCTTAGTTCAGCTGGATAGAACAAGGACCTCCTAAGTCTTAGACACAGGTTCGAATCCTGTAGGGGACACCATTTCTTCTGTTTATTCCATTAAAATCAACAAAATCTCTCTTATTGCGTTTTCTCTTCCTCTTTAGCCCTATCCACCCCGGATGAACTGCATCTGATAGATGTCACTATTGTCGTACCAATTGTTCTAAGTGGGGAGTTCCACAAGGTCAATGACTCTCAGATTTATCGCCGAGAGCCAACTCCCAGTTTAGAACTCGACATTCGTTTTCAAGTAATCAATAAACTTTGACGCTCTGGAACTCAATAGCTGTCTTCGATACCAAACGGCATACACATCTCTATCTATACCTTGCCAACTTGGTAGAACTCGCACCAATTGTTGATTTTTGAGTTCCTCTTTTATTTCCGTCGATGGTAACAATGTGATACCTAATCCATTGACTGAAAACTGCTTTGCAATCTGTAAATCATTAACCAATATCCTTCTTTTACTAGGATTGAAGGTGACTCGATGGTCTGTATTTGAACATTCAAATAACGCCAATGACGAAGTCAGCGGGTTGCTAATAATTAAGTTTGCTCTCTCAAGATCTTGAAGGTCTTCTAGTTTACTTTGAGATTCAATATATAAAGGGCTCGCAACCAGTATTGTTTCAATTCGGCCTAACTTGAGTTGGGTAAGGTCTGAATCTTTTTGTTTACCGACTCTAATCGCAAAATCAGCGTTGGATGAATAGAACTCAGTAAGCGTATTACTCAACTCCAGTTCCAGATCTATTTCTGGATTCTGATGCAAATAACAAGACATATTTGTTTGTAAACAACTGGCAACCAAATTTGTTGGTGCAATAACCTTGATGAGACCTTTATCTCCTGATATATCATCTTGAATTTCATTAATAATCGAGCCAACCGAGTTCACATGGAAGTATGCGTTGTCAAACAGCTTATGACCTTCTCTTGTCATTTCAAAGTGATGGCTACTTCGATTCAATAACTTACAACCAAATTCGACTTCCAATGCTTTTATACGTCGGCTCACGGTAGAGGACGGAATTTTTAAAATTTCACTTGCCGACTTTAAACTGCCAGCTTCCACTACTGCAATAAATAACGAAATATCATCAAACATACTCAATTCCATATTTGGGTTTCATAAACCCAAACTAACGCCTAGATTTCATCTATGACTATAAAATATAGTACTTGCCATCCATCATCAACACCATCAAGGTATCTAGTATGAAACAGCGTGTATTGTTTACTGTAATAATGTCATTTTTTCTTTCTTCATTGATGACATTGTGGGTGACGTATATCAACCTAGGGTATACGCCAGAATTTTTAGACATGTGGAGAAATGCATTTCTGTTAGCGTGGCCCGCTGCTGGCATTATTTCATTTATTATTTCGCCTTTAGCCTTACGCATTACACATAAAGTTTTGGGATAGCGTTCAATGCTTTGACGGCAAAAAGTTGTCGTCAAGGCATTGACACGATTTGTCACTATAATCTCAAGCTGAATTAACTTTCGATAAGCTTACTTTTTTTATGGTTTTATTGATTGGTTTTTATATAAAAACCTCATAATGATGTCGTATTCACAAATAATTGCAGTGTTACATCCTGATCTGACTGAATTTTCTGGTTGTTAGTTTCAATTTCTTATTGAACAGGTTTTAATCCTAGAATATACCAACGTACTTGGGTTTATGTATTGATAAAATATTAATACGCGAGATAATAAGCTCGTTGTTAAATTTTTGTTAACCGAATAAAGCATAGGCTACACAAGGACAAATCATGGAAATGGAAAATAAATTTCTTATAGAAGTTTTTCAAACTCCGGAAAATGTTGCCCCCCAACTTTCGTCTTACTTTGACGATTTACCGGCGGATAAGTACGTAGACAGTGATCACCGTTATCGCTCCTATGCGCAGTTTCAAGCAGGAAACACCGGACTAGTGAGGTTACCTCACAGCACATTTACCCAGTCATCAGAATTTAACCGAGTTGTTGGTGATGTAGAGCGAGACTTCGCCGAAATGGATAACGAGATGGTGCAAACACCGTGTTTCCAGCACATACTTAAGTCGTTCATGCAGCGAACAGGTACGGATAAAGATAATTCGGTAGTCCATGTTCACCAAATTCGAGTCACGTGCAAATCTGACGCAACGAGCGCTCCTGCGCCTGAAGGAATCCACCAAGATGGTTATCGCTTTGTTGGTATTTTCTGTGTACAACGGAAGAATATCGCTGGCGGCTTTACACAGATCTTTGTTTCTCCAGTCGAGCAGCACCCACATTTAAATACCGTGTTGGAAGAGAACCAGTTTGTTATCCTGAATGACTCTAGGTTTTTCCACCATATTTCTGAGACCCTCTCAAGTGAAGCAGGCGAAAAAGGAGTGCGTGATGTCTTCGTATTTACCGCTTAATCAAAAAAGTGTAATGAGTTTGCGTGACCAATTCCCTGCGTTAGGGGCACTAAATAATGGTCGGTCACCCGTGTTCTTCGATGGACCCGGTGGAACACAGTTACCTCAGTCGGTGATAGAAGGCTTTGGTGATTATTTGAGTCGTGGCAATTCTAATCTCGGCGGCCGATTTTTTGTCAGCGAAAGCACCGTAAGTTTGGTGGATAATTGCAGAAAAAAAGCAGCGGCTCTGTTTGGCGCTGCATCAGAAGATGAAATTGTGTTTGGCGCGAATATGACGAGTATGACTTTCCATTTTAGTCGAGCGATGAGTCAAGAATGGCAACCCGATGATGAGATTATTCTCAGTGATGCTGACCATGGTGCAAATCGATCTTCATGGGCCAGGGCCGCTAAAGACAAAGGCGTAAAAGTACACTATGTGCCCATCAACGATACCAGCTGTAACCTAGATTTAGACATATTTCAGTCTCTGCTTAATGACAAAACCCGCCTTGTCGCGATTACCGCCGCGAGTAATCTATCGGGCACTATTGTCGATATTAAAAAGGTCATTGAACTGACTAAAGCGAATGGTAGTGTCGCATTTATCGACGCTGTCCATCTTCTACCTCATCAAATTCTTAACGTACGCCAGTTAGATGCTGATTTTGTTGTCGGTTCAGCGTATAAATTTTATGGCCCGCATTTGGGGGTTTTATATGGTCGTAAAGCACTGCTCGAAAAATACCAACCATACAAGGTTGAGCCTGCACCTACCTACGCTCCGAATTGCTGGGAGACTGGAACGCTAAATTTTGAGGCACTTTCAGCATTCTCTAAAACTGTCGATTATCTAGCCTCTTTGGGCGAAGGCAATACGCTTAGATCGAAGCTAGAGTCAGCCTACAGTAATATTCACCAATATGAATTGTCACTCACCACTTACTTTTTGGCCCGTTTAAAAGAATTTCCGATTATCGAGCTTTTTGGTCACCCAACAGCAAGTAACCGAACCGCGACATTCGCTCTTCGTTTTGGTGATACCGATCCAAGCGAGGTTGCCGCGTATTTGGGCGAACATGAGATATACACCTGGAGTGGTCACCTCTACGCAGATAAACTAACTGATGCGCTCGGAGTAACCCAAAAGGGTGGAATACTCCGAGTCGGGTTGATGCATTACAATACGAAAGAAGAGATAGACCGGTTTTTCAGCGCACTGAGTGGCATGTTGTAAGAGCATTAAAAAGCCACCTGAGGTGGCTTTTTAAACTTTCCGCTATCGGCAAAAGAGAAAACAATAAGAAGGACAGCTAGTAACCGCCTTCAACACCTTTCTCACCTTCATCTAACGTATGAAGTAGATTAACAAGTAAGCTAGAGGCACCAAAACGGTAGTGCATATTATTGTCAGTCCAATCGGCCCCAAAAATACCATCAACCATATCTAGGTATATTTTTGCTTCTTCTGTGGTCTGCACTCCACCAGAAGCCTTAAAACCAACCGTTTTTTCAACTCCCATCTCTTTGATAACCGATAGCATAGTTTTTGCCGCTTCCGGGGTGGCATTAACAGGCACTTTACCGGTTGATGTTTTAATGATGTCAGCCCCTGCCTTGATTGAGATCTCAGACGCTTTCCTGATCAATGCATTGGTTTTCAGCTCACCAGATTCAATGATAACTTTCAGAAGAACGTCACCGCAAATGGCTTTACATTGCCTAACAAGCTCAAAGCCTACATTCTCGTTTCCGTCTATCAGCGCACGGTATGGAAACACGACATCGACATCATCAGCACCGTACATTATTGCCGCTTTAGTTTCCGCAACCGCAATGTCGATATCCTCGTTCCCATGAGGAAAGTTCGTCACGGTGACAACGCGAATGTCTGGCGTACCTTGTAAAAGTAATTGTTTCTTAGCTACAGGAATAAAACGTGGGTAGATACAGATCGCAGCCGTATTCCCTGCCGCTGTTTTAGCTTTCTTACACAATTCGATTATATTTTCATCCGTGTCATCGTCGTTCAAAGTAGTCAAATCCATTAATTTAAGTGCGCGCAGTGCTACGGTTTTTAAGTCGCTCATCGTCATTTCCTATTAAGTTTTGTTTTATAAAATATCTGGCAGTTAATATAAAATCGATACAATACCCAAGAGGTCACATCATCTTCGGTTCATCATTCAAGTGAAGCGATTATAAAAACATTTAGAAAACTATAATAGATACAAAAATTAGAACATTTTGTATAACAGATGGGGTGTGAGTATTATTATACGGCGTGTAGCGGACGGAACGTGTTGTTTCGTGGACAAAAATATAGTCTGCTTCAAACTGCCTTTGAAAGGTACGTGATTCATCGCTCGTTATTCTCAATTTGTTGATTAAGTATAGGCTGAATGGACAGGCGCAATTCTACCTCCCGCCCTTCAACGAATAAGCCTGTCAGTTCAAATCCGCACTTCTGATAAAATTCAATGGGGCCATTTTTAGCAGGAACAACACTTGTATAAAGGTTAGCGATACCAAATTCAGTTTGCAACTCAGACGCCAACTCGCGTAATGCACGAGTACCGTAGCCTTTAGATTGATGGCACTTATCAAGCATCAACCTCCAGAGTGAACACTTACCAAACTGGATATTGGCGTCAACGAGAATAAAACCCACTGGTAGCCCATCCACGTAAATACCTCGATACCAGGGAAATTCCATGAAGTTGGCTTCCGCTAAAGAAATGGCATTATTATCAACATGATTCACCTGATCAGGAGCGACTTCTAACTGACAGATCTGATAGAAGGTTTCGTGAGTGATTTTTCGTAATTCTAAGTCCACTTTTCTCCCCACCTTTTTTACAACGGCATCAAATTTAGCACAATAATTTTATATTATTTTATTCATTTTAAGCCAAAACTGCTCTTGGCATCGATTGCTAAATGTCTTTTTTTTAGGCTTAATCGATGTGTGTATTGTCTCTTCAATTACTTCATACGATATCCAACATTCAGGGCAAACTAGATCATTTACTTCAGAGCTTTCAGACTCTACACAATATTTAAGAATCACACCATTTGAGAAACAGTATCGCGATTCACCACATTGTACGACTGTTCCCTGATCTTCATATGATTTGTCCAAATTATCGTAGCTAACCAATGTGACATCGTTGGCTTCGCCATGTATGACAGATATGTAACTAGCTAAATTGTTCATTTTATAAGCCGTTGTAGAACGAGATTTATTCTCTATATACGTTATTAATCAGAAGTTTACATTACAAAAAGATCAGATGGTATAAGGTAAACTGTTGCAACATTGTTGACACTGGCTATCTGAACTGACCCCCAACCGTTGGATAACTTTTTTATTTCCATATGAAGGGGGTCGTAAAGTGCCTTTAAATTTGGCGGCTAATTTTATCAATTTCCTCGCGCCATTGTTGTTGCAAGCTCGGTTTTTGATGTTTGGGTCTTCGTTGCAAATCCTCATCAAGTAGTGACTCTAGCTTTATCAAATACTCCAATAGTTGGTCTTCTCCAGACAAAACCTCATTTGAAGAAAAGGATTCCTCTGTTGCTATTGAAACGTTGTTGTCCATTAGCTGCTCTGGGTGCTCTGTCATTCTCAGGTATACCTCTTCCACAGACAGGTATTCAGTGAGGGTTCCATTTTGAATAAGCCAGAATCGATTACAACTTTGTTCAATTAAGCTGCGATCGTGGCTTACCAACACCGTTGCCCCTTTAAACTGGTTGAGTGTTTCAATAAGCTCCTCTTTTCCATCCATGTCTAAATGATTGGTAGGTTCATCAAGAAATAACAAGTGATACCTTGCTAGAGTGAGTCCGATAAACAGTAATCTAGCTCTTTCTCCCCCACTAAGCGATGCAACGTTCTGGCCGTGTCTAGCATATTCGAAGCCCGCACTGATTAAGGCTCGTTTGCTCTGCTCATTACTGATTAAAGCAAACCTGCATAGTGCGTCACTCAGCGTGTCTAGATCATCAAGTTGCTCTAACGACTGGTCGTAGTAGCCTAAGCGACAGCGGTCATGGAAGGTCACAGGCCACTCCGTGCTTTCTGGGGTTAATTCTGCCTGGCCTTCTTTTAACAGGTAGAGCCGATGCAAAAGGTTTAGTAACGTTGATTTACCACAGCCGTTGCTACCCAAAACGGCTATCCTGTCCCCACTTTTAATGCGTATTTCTGCCAAATCAAAGAGAGCTAGATTGCTTTGCGGTGGCTTGATTGTACAAGGGGCGATCTCCATTAAGCGGTTCGCTGGTAAAGCGTCACCTTGAAGCTGCAAGCGCCAAGGCGAGCCTTCACTAAGTTCGGTTTGTTCCTCTTCTAAGCGCTCTTTTTTGGCATACATGGTTTTGGCTTTGCGAGCCAAATCCTCGTTGTCGTAAACCTTTCCCCAGACGGCTAGTCGCTTAGCACTTTTTTCTATGCGGTTGATTTCCTTTTGTTCATTAAGGTGACGAGCTTTGTCTTGATCATCTTTTTCTTTCAGCGCTTTTCTTGCTTGCGAACAAGGCAGATCAAAATGATGAAGCGATTGATCGCGCAGAACCCACGTTATATTGGTCGCGGCGTCTAGCAGGGTTTGATCGTGAGAAACCAACACGAAAGATCCCTTCCATTGTGACAGGAACTGTTCTAACCATAGGAGTGAAGGGAGGTCTAAATGGTTGCTTGGTTCGTCGAGCAATAACAAATCAGGCTCAGTAATGATAGCTCTGGCAAGTAGAAGTCGCATTTGCTGACCACCACTGCAATTCGATACTGGCATTTGCCAATCGGATTCAGAAAAAGCGAGTTCAGTTAAAAGGAGCTCTGCACGCCAATAGTCATCTTCGACAAGTGTTTCAGCCAGTGCTCCAAGAACTGTCTTGGTTTGCAATTCGTACGGAATTTGCTGTTCAACATAACTAATTAGACATTGTTTTGCCTTAGCGATATGCCCTTCACTTGGTTCATATTGCTCACTAAGCAGTTTGAGCAGTGAACTTTTTCCACAACCGTTATGACCAATAAGACCAATTTTATTACCGCGATTTATGGAGAAAGTTAGCTCTTTGAACAGAGCGGTAGACGTGTAGGAAAGGGTTAGGGATTGTGCTGTTATAAAAGTACTCATATTTTTTCTCAAGAATTTTGGGCATAAAGCCTCACTGTCAAAGTTGACAATAATTCTTCGAGCTTGAGGGAAAGTACTCGGATGGCGTTATTCGCCGAAGGTAATTATTCGCTCAAGTCGAGATTATCGCAACGCGATATCAATAACTCTTGAGCGAGCCTTCATGCCAAATAAGCGTGGGTTGATCGAACACCACAATGACATAATTTCCTCCTTAGTTTAGTTGTGAAAATGTAACCACTTTCAATTATTCAATAACGCGCATTTTATCGCCGGTTTAAACATTGTAAAGAGATTTAGATCAGAAAATACATACTTGCGTTGTCACGTGATTATTAAGTTGTATTCAACTGTACTTTCACCGCTAGAACCTATCATTTTAAAACCAAGTTTCTTCAGAATGGACGCACTACTAACGTTCCAGTTATGAACTCCTGCGCACACAACCTCGGCAACCTTCACTTTGATTATGAAAGCGCAAAGATTCGCACATTTGAGTTGCTATTCCTTGCCTCCACGGTTCAGGACCTACCCAATAGGCCAAAGCGAGGCGATTTTCCTGTGGAAGCAGAGTAACCTGTCCGACGGCTACTGAATCCAATAAACATAAGACCTAAGAACTTATCTCATGATATTAACTTGTTAGCAATACAAGCATCTCGCAATATACGTCACATCGTCGAAATCACTTCACTGCATCAACTGTTAAATTATGAATAATAAAATTTGATACAAATCACAAAACAAGACCCTCATCACATATATAAACACATTTATTAAAGACGTAGATCCCAAAATGGCATGTCAACCATACATTTAGTGATCTTCATCACTTTTTACGAATTATAATGCGTGCACAATAGATACATAGATATTATTAAGGACGTTAAATATGCGAATAGCGCTTACAGTGAGTGGTGGAGATTCCACTGGAATAAATAACTTCATATTCCAAATAGCAAAGTTAACGAATGCTGAAATAACCATATTTAATGGTGGAATTAATGGATTACTTGAAAATAATCATACGGTTGTTTCATATCGTGATTTACTCGACTTTTCCACATCATCAATGCCAATTATTTCTGCCGGGAGGACCGAGCGAAATCTAAAAGAAAGTGAATATTTACAAATCGTCAAAAATTTAAAATCCAACAAAATTGATTTATTAATTCTTGCTGGTGGCGATGGTTCAATGTTGTTTCTTAAAGCACTAACCGATTACGGAGTTAATTGCTTTGGGGTTGGTATGACCATTGATAATGACATTGAAGGAAGTCAATACACCATCGGTTTCTCAACTGCTTGCGAACAAGTATTGAAAGAAGTCGCCAAACTGAGAAATACAGGTCGAGCACTACCTAACCGAGTATTTATGGTGGAAGTTTTAGGCGCGTACTGCGGGGAATTAACCTTGCAATCCGCCATAAAATCTAACGCTGATTTTGCGTTAATACCTGAGCACCAGATTCCAATTCGGGAATTAGCACGCAAAGTTAACGACAAATTAACGACTCAAAACTCGGTAGTGATTTTATGCTCTGAGAGTTACACCGATGAGTATGTATCTGGATTCCAGGGTGCCATTGATACTGTAATAAAGAAACTAGAACCTTTAATTAGTGTAAGAATTCGAAAAAGCATTATGGGTTTTAGTTTAAGAAATGGAGATCCAACAACTGAAGAAATATATCAAAGTACAAGCCTAGCTAATGAATTAGTGCACTGTATTAATTCTGGAATGGTTAATAAAGCAATAGTAATAAATTATGCCAATAAGCCTATACCTATTGACTTAGATAGTGTCAAAAGTCGTCGAGTGGATATTGATGGGCATTATTTTAACCTAGCTCGAGAATTAAAAATAATATAAGGATAAAAGATGAGTATTAAAGTTTTATGTGTATGCGGTGCTGGCCTTGGTTCTAGTTTTGCAATTGAAATGGCAGCAAATGCTGTACTAGAAGAAATGGGCATTGATGCTGATTTAGATCACACCACAGTTTCAGAAGCCGTAGCTTTAGATTTTGACATCATGCTAACTCAAAAGACGTTTGCAGATTCGATGCGTGAAGGTATGTCACAAGAACGAGTTGATAAAATCATCGTCTTACATAGATTGACAGATAAAGTGGAAATTAGAGAAAAAATCACAGCCTTACTGGAAAATAATAAGTAATAAGTAATAAGTAATAAGTAATAAGTAATAAGTAATAAGTAATAAGCAATAAGCAATAAGCAATAAGCAATAAGCAATAAGTAAAAAAATAAACAACCAATTAATCTACCAATTAAATAGCTAGCTATATAGTTAGCTATTCAATCAGCTATATAAAATAAATAGATAACCAAATAGATAACTAACAATTACTTACACTCCAATAACTCAAGAGGTATTTACTATGGGTGCAATATTTGATTTTATTGTAAAAGATCTGCTCGGTCAGGCATCTATTCTCATCGCTTTGATGGCAATGATAGGCCTGATTGTACAAAGAAAACCTACTGGAAAAATCATCGAAGGAACATTCAAAACTTTATTAGGCTTTATGGTAATGATGGCGGGTATTAACATCGTCGTTGCTACATTAACCTTTTTGAATGACATTTTTACCAACGGTTTCGGCATGACCGGTTATGTGACTGATGTTGGTGCTATTGCTGGCATCGCAGCGAAAGAGCTCGGTACTGAAGTAGCATTAACTCTGATTGTCATTTTTGCTGTTAACATCCTAGTTGCTCGCTTTAGTCCTTGGAAGTACATATTCCTAACAGGCCAAGCATTGTTATGGATGGCTACTATTGGTGCCGTTATGGGATATAAAGCAGGGCTTACTGGTCTTCCTTTAATCTTAGTCGGTGGTATTTTCGGCGGTATCATGGCTGTGATAATGCCAGCTATTGCCCAACCTGTTGTTCGGAAAATTACAGGCTCTGATGACATCGCATTAGGTCATTTCTGTACGATTGGTTACATGTTCCAAGCTGCTGTTGCAAAAGTAGTCGGTAAAGGTTCTAGATCTACTGAAGATTTGGTGCTTCCGGAATCAATGAAATATTTGTCTGACACATACGTATCAATGGCTGTAGTCATGGTTCCAATGTACATTATTCCGACTATCGCTGCTGGTCCAGAAATGATAGCAACTTATGCTGGTCAGATGAATTACATCATGTATGCATTCATTCAAGCAATTCAGTTTGTTACCGGTGTTTTTGTTTTATTAACAGGTGTTCGCCTTCTAATTAGCTCCCTTGTACCTGCATTTCAGGGGATTGCCGCTCGCCTTGTGCCAAATGCCAAACCCGCTCTAGATTGCCCGGTCTTATTCCCATATGCACCAAATGCAGTAATAGTGGGTTTCCTCGCGACAACAGTTGGCTCCATTATTGGCATGTTGGTATTCCCTATGTTCGGTCTAGCCATGATTCTACCTGGGCTACTAACGAACTTTTTTGCAGGGGGTACAGCAGGTATCTTCGGTAACGCAATGGGAGGGCGTCGTGGTGCCATCATTGGCGGTGTCGCTCATGGTTTATTTATTACGTTCCTACCAGCAATCCTCATTCCACTACTAGAAAGTTATGGTTTCATAGGCGTAACGTTCTCTGATTCTGACGTTATCTCGACGGGTCTATTACTGGGCCATGCATTTAACGGTAATTGGATGTTTGTTATCGGCTTTGTAGCTTTCTGTGCTGCTATTGCTACTTTCGTAAACCTAGGTATCAAGAAAGAAAATAAAGCTTCAAGCCAAACAGCTAAGGCTTAACTAACTATCATTGGTAGCCAGCCTCTGGCTACCATTTTTTATTTAAAGGATTATCGAATGAAACTTAAGAATTTTACAGAACTCAATGCAATTTCAAAAGAACGTGGTTTTAATGCTATCGGCTCATTTAACTTACATAATTTAGAAGCGCTCCCTGCTTATTTTTCAGCAGCTGTTGAAACAAATACACCGTTGATGATTCAAATTTCTACAGGTACAGCAAAGTTTCTTGGTTACGAGTTATTAGTTGATTCAGTAAAATCGTTATCACGCACGCATAATGTGCCTGCTTGCTTACACCTTGACCACTGCTCAATTATTGATGACATTCAAGTAGCTATTGATGCTGGCTTTAGTTCCGTTATGTATGATGGTTCTCACCTTCCTATAAGAGAAAATATTGCCAATACAAAGAAGGTAATTGATATCGCAAAACCGCTTAACATCACGGTAGAAGCAGAACTTGGCGCAATTGGCGGAGCAGAAGACGGTCAAGCTATTGCTGACGAGGATATCGCGTTTACCAAAGTCGAGGACGCAGTTAAGCTCCTCAGTGAAGCCCCTGTGGATATGCTCGCTGTTAGTATCGGTACAGTCCATGGTTCCTACACTGCCAAAACAGATATCCAACACGATTTACTTTGTGAGATAGCTAAAGCAACATCAACTCCGTTGGTACTACATGGTGGTACCGGTGTAAGCAATGATGACATGCATTTTGTGGTTAAAAATGGAATCGACAAAGTGAATGTTGGCACTGAAATGAATGTTCAGTGGGTAAGAAAATGCAAAGAAACTTTTGAATCAGGTAAGGTCAACGATTCGGTAAGAAAATTTCTAATTCCGGCTAATGAGGCAGTTAAGAACACCTTAGTGGATAAAATTAGCTTATTTAAATAAGGGTTGTTATGGGATGGTTTAAAAACTTTTTTGGCAGTAGCAAACCAACTGAGCCTGTAGATGAAACTCAAGCTTCGACCTTGTATTCTGAGATAAGAGCTTTAGAAGTTGTTCTTGAAGAAGACGATTCGGATTCCGAAGTCCACAAAGAGTTGATGAAAAAATATAATAGAGCCGTGTCTGTGTATGCTTCATGTCCGTCATTCAACCAACACATTGACGAAACATTTGAGAAGATTGAATCACTGCGCGGTGTCATAAGAAAAAATATGTGAGGTCTTATGTCAATAAAAGAAGCACTAATCAACGCAAATGCAATTCAAGTCGGTGTTGATTGTAAAGATTGGAAAGAAGTCATTGCTATTGCAGCAAAGCCATTATTGGTTTCGGGTAAGATTACGGACGCCTATATTGAAGGTATCATTTCAAGCACAATAGAGCACGGTGCTTATTACGTCCTCGGTGAAGGTGTAGCGATACCCCATGCACGACCTGAATGTGGAGCATTGGATACAGGGTTTTCTATGGTGATATTAAAAACCCCTATTTCAATTGAGGGTTCTGAAGATGTTGATATTCTAGTTATGTTTAGTGCCAAAGACAGCAATAGTCATATTCAAGATGGCATCAAACAGATCGTTGAAATGTTGGATGATGATACCAAATTGCTAAGTTTGCGTAATGCAACGACAGTAAAGGAGGTAGTAGATTTACTATGAGCACAAAGATCATTTTAGTTAATGGTGTCCCAGCGAGTGGTAAAAGTACAGTTGCTAAATTGATTGCATCACATATAGGTGCTGCTTATCTATCTGTTGATACATTCAAAGAACCTTTCATGAATATTTACACTGCATTAGATCGTGATTTTAATCGTGAATTGGGAAAGGCAGCTTATCAAGCCTTGTGGAATACTGTAAAAGACAATTCCGGCATTTTTGTTATTGATGCTTGGTTTGGCTTCCAACCAAAGGAAATATTAGAGGAATACCTTTCAGAGGTTAGTCCATGTACTGTGCTTGAAATCTGGAATAATATTGACTCTGACAATGTTGTAAAACGGTATAAAGTCCGTATTCCATTGCGGGATCACCGGCATCCTAAAGAAGAGTATCTTCCACAACTTAGAAAGCTAAATGACTCCGCCGAACCGATGGGGATTGGTCTTACCTATATTGTGGATCAAAATAAACCATTGGATAATAATTCAATTACGTCATGGATTGACGAAAATATTTAGTAATAAAAAGTTACCCGCAATGAATGGCCCCCGATGAGGGGGCTCTTTTTATGTATCTAACCCTAAAACCGTCGCAGAGCTTGCTTATATCTATGGTCAAATAACAAAATAGTCGCCGACTGAGGCCGCCACTCTTTTTTCTGACTTTTCATAATAGATTATTGAGGGTGACGCCGTTTGCAAGCCTTAACTAACACGTTTACAGATTGTCAGTTAAGGCTTGAAGGCATGGTTAGATCATGAAGATGAGTACAATAGACAGCACGGTAATAGAGCTAGCAATTGAATAGCAAACAACTTTACCAACCACACCAGTGTGCAGTTTTAGGTCGTGCATACCGTGGTGAACACGGTGCATGGCATGCCACATTGGAAGGGCGAGTGTTCCGATGATAAAGAGGGCGCCAATAAAGCTGGTTGCAAAATCGGCAACGCGCTCATAACTCATCGCTTCCGCATCAATAATTCCGAGGGGGGCAAGGATACCTATCACCAATACGGTAATTGGGGTGATCATGGCAAACCAGGTACCACCGGCACCAAATAGACCCCACCATACGGGCTCGTCTGAACGTTTTGGATGTTTATTAACCACAATGAGCTCCTTATACGATGATGAGTACGATTAATGAGATAGCAGCAACGGCTGCCCACTGACCAAGCACAATAATCTTCGTGTCCACGAGTTTGCCTTTCAATCGAATCGGCATCACTTGTGGGAACATCGTAAAGAATGTGTGTGCGTGGTACAGGCTCCCGGCTAACGAGACGATATTGATCGCCACGACAACAGGGTTCGCCATAAAGGTTAGCCAAGCGTCCCATGATTCGGGGCCTTTAACTAAGCTGCCTAGCCCGAAAGTTAGGCACAGTGTGAAAAATATAATGGGTAATACAGTCGCTTCACGGATCATGTACATGCGGTAGAAATTGCTCTTCTGCCACCATGTTGCTTTCATTTCGCGAACGTAAGGTTTACGGTTACTCATCCTTAGTTCTCCTGAGGTTTAAGCATAGCAATCACAAAGTCTTTAGAAGACTCAACTTTACCTTGGTTTACCGCCGCGGCAGGATCAACACTCTTCGGACAGACATCAGAGCAGAAGCCGACAAATGTACAGCCCCACACGCCATTGTCACCGTTAAGTAGCTCCATGCGCTCTTCTTTACCATTGTCACGGCTATCTAAGTTGTAGCGGTGAGCAAGCGCGATGGCCGCAGGGCCAAGGAACTCTGGGTTCAGACCAAACTGAGGACAAGCGGCGTAACAAAGGCCACAGTTGATACAAGCAGCAAACTGCTTATATTTTGCCATTTGTTGTGGTGTTTGGTTGTTTGGACCATCTTCCGGTGTGCGGTCATTACCGATAATATAAGGCTTAAGTGCTTCAAGACGTTCGATGAACGGCGTCATGTCGACGATTAAGTCTTTCTCGATAGGGAAGTTGGCTAACGGCTCAATCAAAAGACCGTCAGGGTAATCACGTAAAAACGTTTTACAGGCCAACTTAGGATAGTTGTTTACCATCATGCCGCATGAGCCACAGATAGCCATACGACAAGACCAGCGATAGGACAGGTCTTTATCTAGGTTATCTTTGATGTAGCCCAGTGCGTCAAGCACGGACATCGTGTCATCGAAAGGAACTTCGAAGGTTTGCTTATAAGGCTCGGCGTCTTTTTCTGGATCGTAACGCAGAATATCGACTTTTTGAATTCTAGTGCCCGTCATTACTTCTGCTCCTCTGCGGCTTGTGCGTCTACGGCTTCTTTCGCCGCCGCTTCTTCTGCTGCTGCCCCATACAGGCGAGCTTTAGGTTGAGATTTCGTGATAGTAACATCACTGTATTCAATCGTTGGTGCGCGTCCTTCGTTGAAGAGCGCAAGTGAGTGCTTCAAGTAGTTCACATCGTCACGTTCGGTACAGCCTTCATCTAAACGTTGGTGCGCCCCGCGAGATTCACGACGAAGAATAGCCGAGTGGGCCATTGCTTCTGCCACTTCAAGGCCATAACCGATCTCAATGGCATAAAGAAGGTCGGTGTTGAACACCTTTCCTCGGTCTTTAATGCTGATTTTCTTATAACGCTCTTTCAGCTCGGTCAGCTTATCCATGGTCTCTTGAATGAGATCTTCGCGGCGGTAAATACCACAGCCCGCTTCCATAGAGTGGCCCATTTCTGTTCGAATGGTTGACCAGCTTTCATCGCCTTCTTGGTCCATCAATCCTTGGATACGTGCTTCTACCGCTTTCACTTGTTTTTCAATCGCGTCGTCGTTCCAGCCGGTAAACGTTTCAGCACGTTTCACCGCACTTTCGCCTGCCACGCGGCCAAATACCACGAACTCCGCCAACGAGTTTGAGCCTAAGCGGTTTGCACCATGTAGACCTGAAGAGGCACATTCACCCACGGCAAAGAGACCTTTGATTTTCGTTTCACAACTCGGATCGGTTTCAATCCCACCCATGGTGTAGTGAACCGTTGGACGAATTGGGATCGGCTCTTTTGCCGGATCGACGTTAACATACGCCTTCGACAGCTCACAAATAAACGGCAGACGCTCTTGAAGGTATTCTTCACCTAAGTGTCTCAGGTCTAGGTGCACCACATCGCCAAGGGGATGGTCGATGGTGTTGCCTTTTTGTTGCTCGTGCCAAAACGCTTGAGAAACTTTGTCTCGAGGACCCAGTTCCATATATTTGTTTTTCGGCTCTCCAACCGGGGTTTCCGGTCCCATTCCATAATCTTGTAGATAACGGTAACCATTTTTATTGACGATGATGCCGCCTTCGCCACGACAACCTTCGGTCATCAAGATACCCGTACCAGGAAGGCCAGTTGGGTGATATTGAACAAACTCCATATCACGCAAAGGCACACCGTGGCGATACGCCAATGCCATACCGTCGCCGGTAACAATGCCACCGTTGGTGTTGGTGTTATAAACCCGTCCCGCGCCACCCGTGGCCAGTACGACAGACTTCGCTTTAATCGTAACAAGCTCGCCTTCGGACATGTGAATCGCAACCAAACCTTGAATCTCATCGTTTTCAACCAGTAGGTCAACCACGAAGTACTCATCAAATCGTTTGATTTGATTGTACTTGATAGAGGTTTGAAAAAGCGTATGCAGCATATGGAAGCCTGTTTTATCTGCGGCAAACCATGTGCGTTCTACTTTCATTCCTCCAAAGCGACGGACGTTCACTTCACCGTTTTCTTTCCGGCTCCATGGACACCCCCATTGCTCCATTTGGATCATTTCTCTTGTTGCGTTTTCAACAAAATATTCAACGACATTCTGTTCACATAACCAGTCACCACCGCCAACAGTATCGTTGAAGTGGTTATCGAGTGAATCTTCATCTTTGATGACGGCGGCAGAGCCACCTTCAGCGGCGACAGTATGTGAACGCATTGGGTAGACTTTTGAAATCAGGGCTACTTCTAGCTCAGGATTTGCTTCAGCCGCTGCGATTGCAGTTCGAAGACCAGCGCCACCGGCGCCGATCACTGCGATATCTGTGGTAATTATTTGCACAGTTATCCTCCAAGGGTAATTTAAAATATTAGAAATGAAAATAGATATTGAACCGCAGATTTACTGTGGTAATAGTTCAATATCTATTTTCATTGTTAATAATCAAGCAATATTAATTTATATTCACAAAGAATATAAATTAATATAATCACATGGCAATCTTATCTTGACCATTAGCTTTATAAATATTATGTAAAAATTCAAAGTTGAAAAGTATTCATATTTATTCGACCACAATAAACATGTGTGTTTGTCTTGTAAAATGCCAATATCGATAAGCTTTATGTTTAAAATGCATGAAATAAATTGCAATACTGTGATCTAACTTATAGACGAGACGAGAAAAAGTGATATCGTGCGCCTATCATGGCATTGACCAAGCATAAAATACTACTATATTTGTACATAACGACATTAAAACTTGATTCTCATGCCGTATACGTATAGCTAATCCTTGCTACGACCCACAATTAATGTTTTTATATATGTCGTTCATTCGCACACTGAATCTTTTGTTAGCAAGGATATGCTTAGGCAAGGTTCTTCTATACCAGTTTTAGGAGCTACAATTGAATAATATTGAAACCAAATGGCTGCGTGACTTTATTATGCTTGCCGAATTGGGCAGTTTTTCTCACGCCGCATCCGCACGAAACATTACCCAACCTGCATTTAGTCGCCGTATCAAATCTCTGGAATCTGAGCTAAACCTGCTTCTCATCGATAGAACCAAAACACCTATCGAGCTGACTACATCAGGTAAGCAATTCAAAACAACCGCAGAGTCTATTCTCTATCAATTAGATGAAGAGATAGACCGCTTAACTGGTAGCTCAGTACAAGGGCGACACACCGTGAGATTGAGCGCAGCCCATTCTATTGCCATCGGTATACTGCCTCAGATACACGAAGGCATATTTAATCCAAAGCTGAATACTAATCTGTCTATCGTTGCCAATGAGGTTGATACTTCAATCGAACAGCTCATTGATGGTAAAAGCGATTTTCTATTTTCCTTCTACGACGATAGATTGCAAGTGGCCCCCTACCGCTCTATCTATTTAGGACGTAGCTTTTTGTATTGTGTATCCGGTGTTGATGATCAGGGCAAGCCTTTGTTCGACCTTAACCGAGATTCAAATATACCAAGTCTAGATTACACCCCCGAAAGCTATATGGGCCGAGCACTGAAAAGAGCACACAGTTCGCTTACAAATAACACCATTTCCACCTCATCGATGAGCGATTTGAACAAGGAGTTTGTCATACAGGGCAAGGGAATCAGCTGGCTTCCAGATTACACTATTCGAGACGAATTAGCGTCGGGAAAGCTTGTCATTCTAAACGAAAAGCAGCCCGTCCCTCTCGACCTCTATGTTTATAGGTACGTTTCAAAGCTTCATCCATCATGTGAAGCGATATGGAACCAACTTATAAAAATAAGCCCCATAAAAGAGTTGCACGGTTTCGATACAGAATCGGCATAGTGGTGCCGCTTTATTGCTCTGGATCAATTCTAACAGTAGAGTACTTACACTATGCATCTATCGGATAAAGAGAAACGCATCACATTTATAAAGGTTTAGGTGATGCTATTTTATTATACGACAGTCAAATGAAACATTTCTCAAAACGACTTTATATTAGTACTCTATTCATCAATTGATAGATTGTTAATACTTTTTCATTTAGATACGAATAAAGTATTCAAAAAATAAAACATCATTATTGAGTAATTTAAATTATTGCTACGGCACGGCTATGCCCAAATAAAATAGAGACATTTATTGTTACAAAAAAACAACATGCTTCTCTATTTGTGACAAATAACAGTGAACCGTGCTTAGGTATACCCCCTTTTTTATACATTTTAAATTTAACTTTTACATCAAGGAAAAAAATATGATAGTTGTCGAATTACTAGTCGTACTGCTCTTTATATTCTTAGGAGCAAGAATAGGCGGAATAGGCATCGGTTTAGCGGGTGGTGCAGGTGTTATCGCATTGACCATGTTTATGGGTGTAGATGCGGGTAACATTCCTGTTGACGTTATTCTTATCATTATGTCCGTTATTACTGCCATTGCTGCGATGCAAGTGGCTGGTGGTATGGATTGGTTGGTTGATCTTGCAGAGCAGTTTCTTCGTAAGAATCCGAAACGCATTACTTTTTACGCACCTATCGTAACCTACTTCATGACGTTACTTGCGGGTACAGGTCATACGGCATTTTCTACTCTTCCAGTTATTGCAGAAGTGGCGAAAGAGCAAGGTATCCGCCCTTCTAGACCACTGTCTATTGCAGTTGTTGCTTCTCAGATAGCAATCACGGCCTCGCCAATTTCAGCCGCTGTTGTGTTCTTCTCTGGCATCCTAGAGCCTTTAGGTGTGGATTACTTAACTCTACTTGCCGTTTGTATCCCTACAACTTTCACCGCTTGTATGGTTGGTGCTTTTGTTGCAAACCTAATGGGTGGCGAACTAAAGGACGATCCAGTTTATCAAGACCGCTTAGCTAAAGGACTTATTAAAATACAAGGCGCAACACAGCGTACTATTTTGCCGACGGCAAAAACGTCTGTGTACATCTTTCTTATCGCCATTGTTGCTGTGGTTTCTTACGCAACAATGATTAGTGGTACTGTTGGTCTAATCGAAAATCCAACCATCGGACGTAACGACGCTATCATGGCGATTATGTTAACGGCGGCAACCGGCATCGTCATGCTAACTAAGATCGACGCGTCAAAAATCGCAAACGCCGCAACGTTTAAATCTGGTATGAGTGCCTGTGTTTGTGTTCTAGGTGTTGCTTGGCTGGGTGATACTTTCGTATCTAGTCACATCAGCGAAATCAAAGAATTTTCTGCACAAATTCTTGAGCAATACCCGTGGATGCTTGCAATTACTTTGTTCTTTGCTTCTATGCTTCTTTATTCTCAGGGCGCAACAACAACCGCACTAATGCCTGCTGCATTAGCAATCGGTGTTGCACCATTAACAGCTGTCGCCTCTTTCGCCGCGGTAAGTGCTTTATTTGTACTACCAACCTACCCAACATTGTTGGCGGCGGTAGAAATGGATGACACAGGTTCAACGCGTATCGGTAACTATGTATTCAATCACCCGTTCTTCATTCCTGGTGTTGTAACTATTACTACCGCCGTTGCGCTGGGCTTCGCATTTGGTGGCATTTTAATCTAGTGTTTCATAGCAATAAAAAGGGAGCCTAGCTCCCTTCTTTTTCTTTTTTATTTTTGCTTTCTTTTTTTTTAAGTGACGACTTCTGAGAAACATGTCCAAATAAAATCTGTTACTCAAGTCCCATAATTATAGCTATGCCAAAACTGCATTTAAAATTACTTTTTGGCATTGTACTTGAAACAAAATAACATTCATTATTCTTGCATTACTTAACTATTATTAAAGGTAGCCGTCATGGTTAACGATTCAAATAAATTTCGCATTGAAGAAGACTTATTGGGAACATTGGAAGTTCCTGCAGAAGCGTATTATGGAATACACTCACTTCGAGCAAAAAACAATTTCTCTATTTCGTCGATGACGATATCTGATGCACCAGAACTTGTCAGAGGTATGATTTATACTAAAAAGGCAGCGGCTCAGGCAAATATTGAGCTTGGCACTATTCCTTCTGATGTGGGTGAATATATTGTTAAGGCGTGTAATTTAATTCTGGATACCGGAAAATGCATGGACCAGTTTGTCTCTGATGTATATCAAGGTGGTGCAGGTACCTCTGTAAATATGAATGCAAATGAAGTTGTTGCTAACGTTGCACTAGAGCTCAAAGGTCATAAAAAGGGTGATTATAACGTTATCAACCCGAATGATCATGTGAACAAAAGTCAGTCAACGAATTGCGCCTATCCTACCGGATTCCGAGTTGCGGTTTACAACAGCATCATGAAACTAATCACCTCTGTTGAACATCTTAAAGTGTCTTTTGATGCTAAAAGTGAAGAGCACAGAGATACGTTAAAAATGGGCCGAACTCAGCTTCAAGATGCGGTACCAATGACGGTAGGACAAGAGTTTGGCGCGTACAGCATCCTTCTCAAAGAAGAGATCAAAAACCTAAAATATGCAGCAAATCTGCTTCTCGAAGTGAACTTAGGTGCAACCGCTATCGGTACTGGTCTAAATGCTGCAGAAGGATATCAAGAGCTCGCCGTTAAATATCTTGCACAAGCGACGGGACTTGCCTGTGTACCATCTGAAGATCTAATCGAAGCAACATCTGACTGTGGGGCCTATGTAACTGTTCACGGTGCATTTAAACGTTTAGCCGTGAAGTTATCAAAGGTTTGTAACGATCTCCGTCTATTATCTTCAGGCCCACGTTCAGGCCTTAATGAAATAAACCTACCTGAAATGCAGGCAGGTTCTTCTATTATGCCAGCGAAAGTAAACCCGGTTATTCCAGAAGTCGTCAATCAAGTTTGTTTTAAAGTAATTGGCAACGATACAACGGTTACATTTGCAGCAGAAGCTGGGCAATTACAATTAAATGTAATGGAGCCAGTTATTGGTCAAGCTATTTTTGAATCTATCAACTTATTAAGTAATGCATGCCTTAACTTAGCAGACAAGTGTATTGATGGAATCACTGTAAATAAGACGGTTTGCGAAGATTATGTATTTAACTCAATCGGAATTGTAACTTATTTAAACCCTCTCATCGGTCATCATGAAGGTGATATTGTGGGTAAAATATGTGCAGAAACAGGGAAAAGTGTCAAACAAGTTGTTCTGGAAAGAGGCCTGTTAACTGAAGAAAATATAAATGCTATTTTCTCTGCTAAAAACTTAATGAACCCTAAATATAACGCGGAATTATTTAACTAATACCAAATCGAGTAAATTTGAGATATGAGTTGAACGCAAAAAAGCAGCTAACGCTGCTTTTTTTTGTATTCATAATAAGGTCAGCCACCACAGATTTCCGCTAAAGTGGCCAACTTTTTTTCTGACTCTTTGACATAGGGGTTGCTTTCGTCCCATGCATATCCAGCTAAAATGGCACAGATCATCTGCTTAATTCTGGGGTTTGCGTTTTCATAAAAAATAACCTTTTGTAACTTGCCAGAATACCAACCATCTACATAGGTTTTAAATGCATCAACACCAATTTTTAGCCTTTCGGAGTAGTCCGTGTCCCAATCGACAACATCACCAAGAAGCTGTTTTTCAACACAATCAGCCGCCAGTTTTGCTGAATACATCGCTATAGTGACACCCGAAGAGAAAACTGGGTCTAAAAACTCTCCTGCGTTACCCAACAATGCAAATCGATCGGTTGCTAACCGACTGACATTCGCCGAGTAACCTGTGATGGAATTAGCATCATTAATAAACTCGGCTTTCGACAATAGTTCATCCAACTCAGGCGCTTGGCGAACCATTTTTTTCAGGACCGAAAGATCATCACCCTCACCGAATATTTCTGGCTCTCCCACTATGCCAAGAGAGCAGTGCCCGTTTGAAAAAGGAATGAGCCAAAACCAGACATCTCGATTAAGTGGATGAACCGTTATAAGGATCTTGTTTCTATCATAATAAGGCTTGCCCGATGCGCTCTCTATATTATCAACAACATGGGTGAAAATTGCTTTTCTAGGAGGTAAAACAGAAGGCTTTTCTAGTGCTAATAATTTAGGTAAAACACGTCCAAACCCACTCGCATCCAGCACAAACTCTGCTTGTAGTTGGTGAAAATTGCCAACGTTATCCTTCACTGACAAGATAGAGTCATTCTTTCGCACTTCTATGGCTTGCACCTCATGCTGAAATCGAATTTCTACACCTTGTTTCTGCGCTTCATCGGCTAAAACTTTGTCAAAGCTTGCTCTTTGAACTTGAAAGGTCGTACCGGGACCTGAAGTAAACTTATCCTCAAAATTAAACTCTTGATATTGTTCACCACATCGAAATGCTGCGCCATTCTTAAACTGGAACCCTGCGGCCGCGACGGCATCACTCATCCCTGCAAGTTCTATCATCTCCATACAAGCAGGTAGCAGGCTTTCTCCTATAGAAAACCGAGGGAAAGTATCCCTTTCGATAACAACAACATCGAGGCCTTTTTGCCTAAGCAATGAGGCGGCTATCGTACCAGAAGGCCCCGCACCGATGACGACAATCTGTTTCTGTTCAATTTTCATTTCAGGAATAACTCTTCTACTGTCTGTCGTTGCTGTTAAGATATGTCGTTGGTGTAATTCATTCTGGCTAGGCTGCGGAAAGTGTTAACAACGTATGCCCAAGACCAATATTATCTGCGCGCTGTTCAACGACAAAACCCGCTTCATGAACGATCTCTAAGAAATCTTCACTGCGATAAAAACGGCTATTACCATTCGCTAAACAGGTAAAATAAAGTGACGTTGCATTCAGGCTATATTCAGCGGCATCATATTTCTGAGCATCCCAGAACAATTCCAACACATAAACAGTAGCGTCTTGTTCCATTGTGCTACGAACTTTTCTTAGAATATTTAGAATTTCTATCGGTGAAAAACAGTCTAAAAACTGACTCATCCACCAAACATCGGCTCCCGTTGGCAGCGTTTGATTTTTATCTAACATGTTCGCAGGGTAAGAGGAAACTCGTTCCTGAAAACCATTTTCCGTCACATTTCTCATCGCCAATTCTAGCTGTTGAGGTAGGTCAACAATAGTCACCTTTACATCGGAGTCATGCTTACAGCACTGCATGGCCCATTTGCCTGTGTTACCACCAATATCAACCAATTGCTTCGGTTTATTAGCAAAAACAGTTTCTAACAATATTGGAAACGACCGATCAGAATAAAAGTGATCAAAAGCAAACCAACTCTGTTTCGCTTTATCAGGTAATGAAGATAACCCTTGGTAGATAGTTTCCCAATCGCCGAGCTCTTTCAAACCAGCCGGTGTTCCCTCTTCAATCGCTTCAGTCAAATGCATCATTGCTGCGTAGCAAACATCAGCGGTGAAATCTAGATTCGCGTTGGTCATGCCATCATGAAGAATAAAATGACCAAGATTGGCTAAGACATAATTAGGTTTATTCCAAAGAACGATATTGGCGCTGATTGCCATATCTAATAATACTTTAACACCATATTCAGAGACATTTGAACGCACTGCTAAAGCCACTGCATCTAACCCCTCCTCACCCGCATCATCAAGCACCTTGAGTATACCTAAGTCCCTCAATGTTCTCGCAGTATGGAATACAATTGGAGCAAAAGAGAGTTTTTGAGCTTCCGTTTTCGCTTCTAGAGCGTTAAATGGATCTTTAATGAAATTTGACACAAATAAACCTAATTAATTATTTTTTCTGTTACAGACAATACCGTTACTTGGAAACAGTATTGTTACTTAGAAATAGAAAGAAACGATAAATTCTTCCGAATATCAATATTTAAATTGTTTATCCAACGATTGTAATTGCGATGAATATTCCCTTTAGCATCTGCTTTTAAGTTCTCTGAACTAACATACAGTATTGAGTAAAATTTTTCAGAATATGGGACACGCACACTGGCTTTATGACCACGAGAGTTTAATTCAAGCTCAACCTCATTATTTCCTGCATTCTTCACTACCCAACCACGATTCGTCGCCGACTCTATAATCGCCATCTTCACTTGTTTCTTTTGAAGATCATAAGCAACTGGGGTATTCTCGACATCCAATATAGGCTGAACACGGCCGCAACCGGCAAGAACCAAAACAAATAATAAAGAAACGAGTACCTTAAAGAATTTCATTGCTACTACTCCTGTAAAATTAAGTTCATTCTATTATTTCAGGCATAGTATTAATATAGTACCCACACAAATCAACAGTATATGACTAATAATAAAAATATCATTAGCTTCAAAGTAGACGACTACCACATCCTTTCAGAGAACATCGCCTCTGCCGATGACTGGAACGCATGGTTAAGCGACCCTGAATTTGAATCATCCGCTAAAACACCTACCCATCATATTCCTGCGATGATGCGAAGACGGATGAGCCCTTTGAGTAAAATGTCTGTTCAGGTAGCATTGGAATTAATAGAGCGGCACAATATTGGATATATCGTATTTTCTAGTCGTCATGGTGAATTACCAAGAACCGTTGAACTCATAAAATCCATATTGGCCGGAGACGATGCATCACCGATGGCATTTTCTCAGTCCGTCCATAACACCGCGGCCGGATTGACCACAATTGCCGCCAAACAGGCTATCCCTGTCACGTCACTTTCCGCAGGTCAGGATACATTCCATCAAGCATTGATTGAATCGTTTATCTATCTGTCTGAAAAAACAGAAACCTACGAACTAGCGGAGAAAAAAGTACTACTGGTTGATTTTGATGCACCTCTGCCGACCGAATACCAAGAATTTGAGCATGAACATTTCGCAACCTACGCGTTTGGGATAGTCCTTTCCGCAGGCGAAGATTACCGCATTACTTGGCAAAGCAACGCTCATCGCGACAGTGACAGCATGACTAAAGTCGAGAGCCCATCCATACCAGAAAAGAACAAAAAGACCGTCACCTCTCTCCCACAATCAATCCAATGTTTACGACGTATATTAAGTAATGACAACGCTTGGCGTATATCTTCGTCCCGAATTCTATGGAGTTGGAATAGAAGTGCTTAGTTTATTGCGCCATCTGTGGATAAAATTCGATCAATGCTGGCGAGTTTTCAGCACTGGATTTTGCTTTACGCTTTTTGGTGTTGGCGGGTTGATCCTCAGTTTTGTTTTGGTCCCTTTTATTCAGCTTTTGTCCAACAACAAGACCCAGAATGAATATCGGGTTCAGCATCTGATACAGATAACCTTTGATCTGTTTTGTAAGATCATGAAGTTTACTGGTGCAATTGATTACAGTATTACCGGTGCTGAAAAACTCGAACAAGACAAAGGCTGTTTAATTATAGCCAACCACCCAAGCCTTATTGACTATGTATTGATTGCATCTCAACTTAAGCAGTGTGACTGTTTAGTAAAGGCCGCAATATGGGAAAATCCTTTTATTAAACGAATAGTTCAAGCCGCAGGATACATACCAAATAAAGAACCAGAAGCACTATTTACACAGTGCGATGAACGATTCTCCGGTGGTAATGTTCTGTTGATATTTCCCGAAGGGACTAGAACAAAACCAGGTTTATCCACTAAATTGCAAAGAGGCGCTGCACAAATTGCGGTACGGTCAAAAGTGGACGTTAGGCTAATAAATATCACAGTAAATCCCAGTTTTTTGACAAAAGAAGCGAAATGGTATCAAGTTCCTACAACTAAACCCTTTTTTCATGTTGAAGTGAAAGGTAAAATAGCCATAGAATCATTTCTTCGACAGGCTAATTCAAACGCATCAGCCGCACGAAATTTAAACCAACATTTTGAAGAAGTGTTGTTTGAAAATAAAAAGGATTAAATCCTTTCATTAACAATAAGCAGGTTACAGTGGAAAACGTACATATAGAAATTAAGCAACTGATTATCGACGCATTAAATCTAGAAGACATTAGTGTTGATGATATCGAAACAGATGCACCACTATTTGGTGATGGATTAGGTTTGGACTCTATTGATGCACTAGAGCTTGGTTTAGCTATTAAGAAAAAGTTTAACATTGTCATCGATGCCGACGACAATAATACTCGTCAACACTTTTCCTCTGTTGCTAACCTTGCTTCTTACATCTCTTCTCAGACAAGCTAAATTAACGAAACTATTATGACAAACATAACCAAAGAAGATGTTCTCAATCAGGTAACAGATGCTCTAGTCGAACTGTTTGAAATCGATAAAGCGGACATCAATCCCGAAGCTAAGTTATACCAAGAGCTTGATTTAGATAGTATCGACGCCGTTGACCTCGTTGTGCATCTTCAAAATATCACAGGGAAAAAAATTAAGCCTGATGAATTCAAAGCCGTTCGTACAGTGCAAGATGTTGTCGACTCTGTCTACGACTTGCTTAAGGCTGAATAATGAAATTGCTGGCAATACTGTCAGCAATTTTGCTTCTAACCTATCCATTTGCTGTCTATTTTGGGATCGACAAACTTGGGATTGAAGCGATTGCTGTCGTTTTGATTCTCTTGTTTTTGATTCGAATTCTAGCGGGCTCTAAGTCAAAACTTAAAGAACTGAAGTATCTAGCATGGATAACGGGAGGAATCGGAATTGTCCTCCTCTCGTTGGGAGCATTGTTGAATCAGCAAGGTTGGCTTACTTATTATCCTGTTGTCGTCAGTACCTGCCTGCTTGTCGTCTTTTGGCTAAGCTTGTCACAAGAACAGAGCTTAATAGAACGGTTTGCTCGACTACAAGAGCCTCAACTTGACCCCAAGGCCGTGTTGTACACCAGAAACGTAACCAAAGTATGGTGTGTGTTTTTTCTCATCAATGGTTCTATTGCTTTATCTACTTGCTTTATGCCGCTCTCCTATTGGACTTTGTATAATGGTTTTATCAGCTATATAGCCATGGGACTTCTGTTTGCTATAGAATTTATTATACGCAAGCAGGTACAACAAAAGATAAAGGCCACTCAAACAGGCACTCATGAACAATAACATCACACCATTACCACTGCACTCACTGGCATCCGTACTAACAAAAGCAAATAGGGCTGACTCCCTATTTGCTTTTGGTTCTGCTGGCAACAAAACGTGGTCCCATTTCGTCAACGATGTACACCTTTACTCTCTGTGGCTTTCTAGCAAACCTCAAACTCGATGGGCAATATGCATTCACGACAGCTATTGGTTTTCGGTCGCTTTTTTCGCACTGAGTTACGCAAACAAAGAGTTGGTATTACCGGGTAACCATCAACCAGAAGCGGTTCGCGAACTCTCATCTGAGTTTGATGCTCTAATTCATGACAAGGTCATTTTTACGCCTAATTTAATGGCACGTGACGAGGTTGAGGTTTTCAACATTGGTTCTGAATTAACCGCATCCGCCCCACAATCTGAATTAGCTTCAGCATTAAACCTCGATAACGTCAAAGTCACTCTTTTTACCTCCGGTTCTAGCGGAAAACCAAAAGCAATTGCAAAGACCTTGTCCCATTTCAATCATGAAATTGCTCAATTAGAACAGATATGGGGGGGAGAAATAGAATACTGTCGAGTACAAAGCACCGTATCCCATCAGCATATCTATGGACTTTTGTTCAGACTCCTTTGGCCAATCTGTACTCAACGACCGTTTGCTAGAGAAAACCTAGACTATCCAGAACAGGTCATTAGCCACGCGGACAAACAATCCATTTTAGTGAGTAGCCCTGCTCTATTGAAACGCCTAAATATAGCGTCTTCCGGTTCAGATTACCGAACGATATTTTCTTCCGGAGGTCCGCTTTCACATAAAGCGGCGATTCAGAGCAGAGAACAATTGGGGTCACTACCTTACGAAGTCTTCGGCAGCACAGAAACGGGTGGTATCGGTTACCGACAACAACATACCGAAATGACACCTTGGCAACTATTTCCCGATGTAAAAGCAAGGCTCAATGTAGAAGGTTGCATTGCTCTGCAATCTGGTCATATTGATCCGAATAACTGGTATCAAACCAGTGATCAGTGCGAATTACTTGCAGAGGGTTATTTTTTATTGAAAGGCAGAACCGATCGCATCATCAAAATAGAAGAGAAACGTGTTTCTTTGGTCGAAGTGGAAGCCCGACTTCAAGGGTTAGAATGGATAGAGGAAGCCGCCGTCATTGCCATTGAAACCTCTGTGAGGCTAGAGTTAGTCGCGGTTATCACCTTAAGCGAACATGGAAACGCGCAGCTTGATTCCATTAGCAAAGGGCAATTTTGGATAAACATCAGGCAATCACTTAGGCAATGGCTTGAACCTATTGCTATCCCACGTCGTTATCGTATTCTTGATGACATCCCTTTAAACAGTCAGGGAAAACGCTTGGTGAAAGAGATAGAGTCTCTATTTCACCATAACTCGAACATGGGTTAGGTCCTCACTCTAAAATCGTAGACATAATGACAAAAAGAAAACCACACATTCTATCGCAGAAAATTGAACCCTGTAATGCGACATTGTTAATCAAAGTGGATAGTGATATTCAGGATTTTGAAGGTCACTTCCCTGACTTCGCGCTGTTGCCCGGTGTGACGCAAATAGATTGGGCGCTCTTTTATGCAAAGCAATTCCTCAATGTCTCTCGACCATTCATTGGTATGGAAGTGATTAAGTTTCAATATCCTATCCTGCCAGATGCGATTGTTACCTTGCAGCTAGACTGGGATGAGGATAAAAACAAACTTCAGTTTGCTTATACATCTAACCAAGCAACCACGCATTCAACGGGCAAAATAAAGCTTGGTAATAAGGAATAACATGTATAGAGCTTGCTTTTTAATTCCTTGCTACAACCACGGTTCGACCGTCGCTGACATCGTGGAGTCACTTCGCCTATACAATATACCGATTATACTAGTCGACGACGGCAGTGAACTAACCACGAGAACCGCCTTACAAGAACAAGCTCTTGCAAAAGACGTTACCCTTATAACCCTGTCAGAAAATCAAGGTAAGGGCGGAGCCGTAATGGCGGGATTACATGCGGCTAATACGCTGGGTTACTCACATGCAGTTCAAATTGATGCCGATGGTCAACATGACCTTCAGACGCTACCTTCCCTTATCGCTCTATCGCAGAAAAACCCAAAAAATGTCATTTCGGGACATCCGATATATGATGATTCGGTTCCTAAATCGAGGCTTTATGGTCGATACATTACTCACATGTGGGTATGGATAGAAACCCTCTCTTTTGAGATAAAGGACAGCATGTGTGGATTTCGTGCTTATCCAGTAAAAGAAACCGTACAGGTACTTAATAAAAATTCGATTGGCAAGCGCATGGATTTCGATACAGAGATCATGGTACGTATGTATTGGGACGGGATCGAATTCAACTTTGTCGATACTCGTGTTATCTACCCAATTGATGGTATCTCTCATTTTGATGCGCTGTGGGATAACATCAAGATAAGTACAATGCATACCAAACTTTTTTTCGGTATGTTGCCTCGAATCCCCACGCTGTTATCTCGTAAGCGCAAAGGTCAATCTCACTGGTCGACTAAATCTGAACGTGGAACGTTAATCGGTATCAAATTACTGCTCGCCATTTATTCATTCTTAGGTCGACCAATATTTACCCTTATTTTGCGCGCCGTAATGGGCTATTACTATTTGACTGGCAGTCATGCTAGAAAAGCATCCGAACAATACATTACTCAAATTAAGGCATACCATCAGAAGAATGGGATTACCACGCCAAAAAACCTCACGTCATATCAACACCTGCTTTCTTTTGGACAAACAATATTAGACAAATTTGCGGCTTGGAAAGGCGACATCCGTTATCAAGATTTGACGGTTTCGGGTGCGGAGGTGTTGGACGATGTGGTTAAACAAAATCAAGGTATCATTCTGTTAGGTTCGCATCTGGGTAATATAGAGCTTTGTCGTGCAATGAGCAGAAAGCACAAACATCTAAAAATTAATGCTTTAGTGTTTACAGAACACGCCGAAAAATTTAATACCGTTATGAACGCGGTGAATCCAAATTCAAATTTGAACCTAATTGAAGTAACAGAAATGGGAGCTGATACGGCAATTAAACTACAACAGAAAATAGAACAGGGTGAATGGATAGTCATCGTGGGGGATAGAACTTCGGTTTCTAAAGAGAAACGCGTTATTTGGGCAGACTTTTTAGGCAAGTCCGCCCCATTTCCACAAGGACCTTTCATGTTAGCATCCGTATTAAAAGCACCGGTATTTTTACTGTTCGGCTTGCGAGATGAAGGAAAAGGAAAACCGCATTTCAATGTCTATTTTGAAGCCTTTAGAGACAAAATAGTTTTGCCCAGAGGCAAGCGAGAAGAAGCGTTACAAGAGGTTGTTCAAGACTATGCCCATCGGTTAGAACACCACACGATTAGTGCACCATTACAGTGGTACAATTTTTTTAATTTCTGGAATTTAAGCGACAACAATAATGACTAATATAGCTCAAAACAGTGTTCAGTTTGGTTCGGACCGTCTCACCATAGAAGACGTTGTTGCCATTTCTAAAGGCGCAAAAGCTCAGCTCAATGATTCTGATGCATTTACAGGAAAAATAGACAGAGGCGTTGCTTTTCTTGAGCGATTATTAAAAGAAGAAGGGGTCATTTATGGTGTTACCACAGGATACGGCGATTCTTGTACCGTTGCAATTCCACCCGACCTAGTCGATGAACTGCCTCTACATCTGACCCGTTTTCACGGCTGCGGGATGGGGGATATCTTCACTCCACAACAGACTCGTGCCGTATTAGCCACTCGTCTTTGTTCGTTATCTCAAGGGTATTCTGGGGTATCTCTCGATCTATTAAACCAGATAGTCATCCTGATAAATGAAGATATTTCACCTCGGATCCCTCAAGAAGGGTCTGTTGGCGCGAGTGGCGATCTTACGCCACTTTCCTATTTGGCCGCCGCCCTTATTGGCGAACGCGAGGTGATTTACAAGGGTAACATTCGCCCTACGTCTGAAGTGTTTGATGAGCTGCATATTGACCCGATCAAACTCAGACCTAAAGAAGGGTTAGCCTTGATGAATGGCACCTCAGTTATGACGGCCCTTGCATGCATTGCCTATAAAAGAGCTGAATATTTAGTACAGCTCACAACGAGAATAACCGCCATGGTTTCGGTTGGTATGCAAGGCAACGAATTTCACTTTGACGAAACATTATTCGCCGTTAAACCACACCCAGGTCAGCAACAGATTGCAAGCTGGTTACGAAGTGATTTACGAGCAGAACGCCCGCCACGTAACAGTGACCGCCTGCAAGACCGGTATTCATTGCGCTGTGCACCTCATGTTGTCGGTGCACTACAAGATAGCTTACCGTGGCTACGCCAAATGATTGAAAACGAACTCAACAGTGCGAATGACAACCCCATTATCGACGGTGATAATGAACGAGTTTTACATGGCGGCCATTTTTATGGTGGCCATATTGCCATGGCAATGGATACACTCAAGACGGCGATCGCCAATCTAGCCGATTTACTCGATCGTCAAATGGCGCAGCTTATGGACTACAAATTCAACAACGGTTTACCTTTTAATCTTACTGGTGCTCAAGGTGAAAGAAAACCAATCAATCACGGCTTCAAAGCAGTACAAATCGCCATATCCGCGTGGACAGCTGAAGCTTTAAAACAGACCATGCCTGCCAGTGTTTTCTCTCGATCTACTGAATGCCACAACCAAGATAAAGTCAGCATGGGCACTATCGCCGCTCGTGATTGTTTAAGGGTATTAGAGTTAACCGAACAAGTTGCTTCTGCATCACTGCTTGCGGCGACTCAAGCGATAGAACTGCGTAAAAGACAAAACGAACTAGACGAGCAACATATGAGTGATACTCTAAAACAGATGCAATCCGATGTACTTGATGAATTTGAATTTGTCGATGAGGATAGACCATTAGAAGGCGATTTGCGTAAATTTATGATGTTTATTCAACAACAGCACTGGCCACTGTATTAAGGGTATCTATGACAGCTCATCATCAAGACAATATCGATATGCTAGGCAATGATAAAACCCACGACGCTACCTATGCACTAGAGTCTGAAGTCATTATCAAGCCTCTTTTTCAAGATGCCGACCCAATGGGTGTTGTCTATCACGGTAACTATTTTCGGTTTTTCGAACAGGCTCGACATGCATTAATGGCAAAAATTAGCTACAGCTACCTGGAAATGAACGCGTCAGGTTATATGTGGCCAATCATCGATACACGGGTTAAGTACGTAAAATCCATTCCTTTTGACCATGAGGTTCGAGTAGTCGCAAAACTAACCGAATGGGAAAATCGGTTGAGGGTTGATTACATCATCTTTGACAACAACACCGGAGAGCGGATGACAAAAGCACATACAACGCAAGTTGCCGTGGAGATGGCAACAAAGGAAATGTGCTTCGTTTCCCCTAAAATATTCACTGATAGAGTGGAACATTGGCATATGAACGGAGAATTCAATGATTAAGCGACTCACTATTGCGTTCTATTTATTGTTCATTTTCTCGCCATCATTACAGGCAAAGAGCTTACAAGAGGTGCAAACATTATTGACAGCTCAAAGCCTTGTACGTGGCAATTTCGAACAACACAAAGCAATGGCAATGTTTAGTCAACCACTCACCTCTACTGGCAATTTCGTCATCCATAAAAAGAGTGGATTGTTGTGGCAACAAACGTCTCCTTTCCCAGTAAATATTATCCTTACTGACGATAAACTAAGCCAACAATTTGCCAGTCAGCCCGCGCAGGTAATGACAGAGAAAGAAAACCCAATGGCATTTTATTTCAGCCATATATTCCTTTCACTGTTTGATGGTAATGCACAACAACTTAATCAACAATTCACGACATCATTTAGTGACAACGTAGAGGTTTGGACCTTAACGTTAACGCCTAATCAAGCGCCACTTAACGCTGTGTTCAGTGATATAACGATTTCCGGAACCCTTTACATCAACCAGATAGAACTGACCGAGGTTCGCGGCGACAAGACCACCATTCTATTTAGCAACCAAACCGAACAACCCAACACCCTGACGTCCGATGAAAGTGCCTTTTTCCATTTTTAAAGCGGGTATGACCCCCTTCTTCGCTGCGCATTCGGTTTCCATTCGAAGCCTTGCGCTCATCTGGCTGATAGTCATGATGGGTTGCATCGGAGTGCTGGTGCAGAAAACATTGGGAGGTAAACCATTACCAATAGAGACGAATATTCTTGCTTTATTACCAAAAAACCAGCAAGACCCAATTGCGCAACAAGCTTTTGATAAAATAGCCAGCGCGATGAGTAATAAAGTCGTTTTCTTGTTAGAAGGCTCAGATAAAAAACAACTGACTGACGCCGCACAACAGTTTGAACAATCGATAACCACACTCGGCCTATTTTCAGACATTACCGGTGAGATATCTGAATCAGAGCAACAAGCTTGGGCTAATTTCTATTACCCAAAACGATTCCAATTGCTTACGGATACGCAAAGCGCAAGACTCTCATCCTCTACAGGCCTTCAAACGCAATATGTAATTCAGTCTATCTACAATCCTTTTTCTGGTGTCACTGGACAAGAGTTAGCTAACGACCCCTTCTTGCTTTTTCGTGATTATTTAGCCTCGCTTTCAACCTTGTCTGGGGACTTTCAACTTGATCAGGGATACTTAAGCAAGAGTACTGAAGATAAGCACTACATATTGATTGCCGCAGAACTAAATGGCTCACCTTATAATCTGGCGATTCAAGATAAGCTTTCTGAACTTGTTATTCTGGAGCAGACACTGACCCAACAATACGCGGTTAATGTGATGCATACAGGCGTGATTTTCTATGCGACATATGGCACTCAAAGCGCAAAATCTGAAATAAGCACCATTGGGCTCGGTTCATTAGTTGGCGTAATTGCATTATTGCTGTTGGTCTATCGAAGCCCATTGCCATTGGCCTTATCCTTACTCTCTATCAGTTGTGGATTTATTGCCGCATTTACAGGATGCCTGATTATTTTTGGTAAAATCCATCTGTTTAGTTTGGTTTTCGGCACAAGCTTAATTGGGGTTTCCATTGACTACTCGTTTCACTACTTAACTGAGCGATTAGTCGCAGGAAAAGCATGGGACTCATATCTCGCGCTTAAACAGATATTTGGTGCGATCACACTCGGGCTAATTACCAGCTTGGTCGGTTACTTAGGTCTACTTATCGCACCATTTCCAGGCTTACAACAACTGGCACTATTTTCAGCTATTGGTCTGACCGCCGCTTATATTTCAGTCGTCGTTTGGTACCCTATATTGGCTAGACAACCATCGAAACCACGAACGTTTCCCATAGAAACTCTATCGTTCAAATGGTTATCGCTTTGGAGTTCAACACCATTTAGGGTTATTTTCCCGAGTTTGTTGTTGATAATCGGTTGTTTTTTCCTTTCTCAAACGCATTATAACGACGATGTTCGCCAGTTGCAGGCAACACCAGTAGAACTCAAACTCATAGAACAGAAAATTGAACAACTTTCTGGTGTTGATTCTAGCCAACAAATGTTACTGGTGTCGGCAGCCGATGAACAAGCTTTGTTAGATAATCTACATGCTTTGAGCCTAGAACTAGACAACTGGATTGCCCTCGGTCTCATATCTGGATATCAAAACATAACGCAGTATCTGCCTAGTATCGAGCAACAAAGATTGAATTTTAGTTTAGTGGAAAAACTCTACAAATCTCAGGCGAGCGAATTACAAAATGCCGTGCAACTCACGCAAACTCCGGTATTAAAAGACGCATTTGTGCCAATTACTGTCAGCGATTATCTACAGTCCGATAGTTCGCAACCCACGCGCTTCCTCTGGCTAGGCGATATCGCAGGTAAAAGCTATTCTATTGTGCTACTTAAGAACATTACCAAAATAACCACGGTAAGGAATTGGACCGAAGGCAATAGCGATATAAGATACCTAGATAAAACAGATGAAATATCCACTTTATTTGGCGAATATAGGGAAAAAATAACCGAGTTACTGATTGCGGCTGTAGTGGTAATTTGGTTTATTCTCGGTTGGCAATATAGCTTCAAACAAGCAAGTAAAATGGTTGCGCCTCCTATTATTGCCTCCATTTGTGCACTGGCAATCACCAGCCTAAATGGAACAGAGTTAAACCTATTTAATCTTCTAGCGTTGGCTCTCATTTTGGGTATAGGTATTGATTATACGCTCTTTTTTGCACAACCTAGGCAACATAAAGGCACCCTATTAGCGATTACGTTATCGGCAATGACAACCATTCTGTCATTTGGTCTTCTCGCAATGAGTAATACTCATGCCATCCACAGCTTTGGTATAACGGTACTAACAGGGATCTTCGTTGCATGGCTACTTGCTCCTATCGCCATGAATTTAAATATTGAAGGTAAACAATGACACGTTTAGGTATGACAGCTTTAAAAATTAGTAAACTGACGCTAATAACTTATTTATTATTGAGTCTATTTGGTTGCACATCACTGCAGACTCAACCAAATACGCTCGTCGATATTGCACCAAATACATCCGTTCAATTGCCTCTACCTAAAGACCTCCAACTGGACATCACAGTAAACCAAATTATTACGGCAGAATGGAATAATGCAACGCACCAGTTACCTGTATTATTAGAGGTGGATGAACACTCAGTAAAATTAGCTGGATTTTCATCCTGGGGGACACGTATTCTTAGCCTTGAATATACCGAAGACAAAATCGAATCTGAAGTGCTAGCGGGCTTAGGAACATCCCTTCCCGACCCTAAGCAAGTATTGTTTTATCTAATGATTACTCTTTGGCCACAAGAGGTATGGCAAACGAAACTCGATGATATAGGTTGGAAGCTAACCGAATCCGCTCACTTGCGCACATTATTGAATGAACAAGGGAAAGAAGTCGTTATTATTCAGTATACTAACATCAATAAGTTGGCTGGAGACATACATATGAGTAACACCATCTCCAATTATCGAATCACTATTCAAACATTATCCTTGTCACAGACATCGATATAGCCTGGCTTTAATAACAAAAAATGAATACACGTAATCAATACCCCATTTTTATCCATGCTTGTGGATTCAATTCTGCATTGGGCGAGAGCCATCACGATATCCATAAAAGGTTGCGCGAACAGTTGTCTCCCGACATGGTCATTGTTGACAATTCACTCAACGATGGTCGTTCAACGGTAGTGGGACAAGTAAGTAATGCGCTGCCAGTATTACCAGACCATCTCAGCCATTTCGATAGCCGTAATAATCGCTTAGCACTTTCTTCCATACAACAGATCGAAGATGAAATAAGGCAGGCTATTAGAAAATATGGCCGCAATCGAGTGGCCGTAATCATTGGTACCAGCACCTCTGGTATCTCAGACGGAGAAAAAGCGTTAGACACCTTATTCGACTCTGGATCGTTTCCGACCAATTATCACTACAACAAACAAGAATTAGGTAATCCTGCCGAATTTGTGGCTGAATACTTTGACCTCGAGGGGCCCTGTTATTCAATATCAACAGCATGCTCTTCTAGCGGTCGCGTCTTCTTGTCGGCAAAAAGAATGCTCAAAGCGAATCTGGTCGATGCGGTGATTGTCGGTGGTGTCGACTCTTTGTGTAGACTCACCCTCAACGGTTTTCGTTGTCTAGAGGCCTTGTCAACGACACTTTGCAAACCCTTTGATAAAAACAGAGATGGTATTAATATTGGTGAGGCGGCTGCATTCATGTTGCTTTCAACTGAACCTACTGAATCAAACATTGCATTGTTAGGTGCGGGAGATAGCTCTGATGCTCATCATATTTCTGCTCCACATCCGGACGGTAAAGGCGCTATCGAAGCGATGACCAAAGCACTCTTCGATGCTCAAATGGACGCGAGTGAGATTGGGTATGTCAATGCACATGGCACCGCAACACAGCTAAATGACGCCATGGAAAGCAAAGCGATTGCTAGCGTATTTGACCGTGTTCCAGTAAGTTCTACCAAGCCATTAACAGGACACACCCTTGGTGCTGCAAGTGCCGTAGAGGCAGCAATAAGCTGGCACATATTGACCTATACATTACCTCTTCCAAGTCAAATAAATAATCACGGCCTCGATAATCTGCCTATTCAACTGGTCAAAAAAGATCAATACTTACCACCAGCTAAAGCCATTTTAAGCAATTCATTTGCCTTTGGTGGAAACAACATAAGCCTTATTTTTGGATATGCTAATGAGTAACTATCCTTCGATAGAAACACTAATACCACACGCCTCACCGATGATATTTATCGATGAGGCTATCGCTATAGAAAAAGAGAGCATTCACTGCAGAGTCACAGTGAAAGAGACAAATCTTTTTTTTAATCAAGAATCCAATGCGATTCCGGCCTACGTTGGCATTGAGTTTATGGCGCAATCAATTTCTGCGTGGTCGGGCTACCATGCAAGTTTAAAGGGTCAAGCCTCCCCCATCGGTTTTCTGCTCGGTAGTCGACGATACCATGTATCCGTTGAACAGTTTATCGAAGGTTCAGTTCTGGACATCTATGCGCATCAGATAATGGAAAATAATGGCATGGCGGTATTCAGCGGTAGAATAGAGCATAAAGGCGATGAAATTGCGCAGTGCCAACTTAATGTTTATGTACCAAGCAAAGAAAAATTACAAGAAATGAAAATGAAGGATCGCAAATGAGCAGACAAGTACTTGTTACGGGAGCCAGCAAAGGGTTAGGCAGAGCTATTGCGGTTCAGCTAGCAAAAGACGGCTTTATGGTAATCGTCCATTACATGGGGGATAAAGAAGGTGGTCAGGCAACGCTCTCTATGATTGAGAATGAGGGAGGTCAAGGCAGATTGATACAATTTGACATCAGTCATCGCCAAGAGTGCAAATCAAGATTGGAAGCAGATATCAATCAATTTGGCGCTTATTATGGCATCGTAAATAATGCTGGCATTACCCGTGACACTGCTTTCCCTGCCATGACAGAAGAGGAATGGGACGGCGTAATCCATACCAATTTGGACAGCTTTTATAATGTTTTGCACCCCTGTGTTATGCCTATGGTTCAAATGCGAAAAGGTGGCCGGATTGTCACGATGGCCTCCGTATCCGGCATTATGGGCAATCGTGGTCAAACCAACTACAGCGCAGCTAAAGCGGGAGTCATCGGGGCAACGAAGTCTCTTGCATTAGAATTAGCAAAAAGAAAAATTACCGTGAATTGCGTCGCACCAGGCTTGATTGATACGGGTATGGTCGACGAAAACGTAAAGGAGCACGCCCTACCTCAAGTGCCTTTGCGTAGAATGGGGGAACCTGAAGAAGTTGCCGGCTTAGTCAGTTACCTAATGTCTGATGTTGCCGCCTATGTCACTAGACAAGTAATTTCTATAAATGGAGGCTTAATATGAGTCGTCGTGTTGTTGTCACCGGAATGGCCGGTGTGACCGCTTTGGGAAATGATTGGAAGACAGTAGAGTCAAAACTTAAAGCATGTGAAAACGCCACCAAATACATGCCAGACTTCGAACAATATGATGGCCTCAATACTAAACTTGCGGCACCCATTGAGAATTTTGAATTACCAAAGCATTACACCCGAAAGAAAATTCGCTCTATGGGGCGTGTGTCCAAGCTTGCAACACTCGCGAGCGAGAATGCACTTATTCAAAGTGGACTAATTGGCAATGACGTACTAACCAATGGGCAAACGGGCGTGGCATACGGCTCGTCAACTGGTAGTACGGACGCGGTAGGTGCTTTCGGTGTGATGCTAAATGAGAAAACAACCCGAGCCATTACCGCGACAACCTATGTCCAGATGATGCCACACACCACAGCGGTGAACGTTGGACTTTTCTTTGGTCTTAAAGGGCGAGTTATCCCAACCAGTAGTGCTTGCACTTCAGGTAGCCAGGCGATTGGTTATGCCTTCGAAGCCATTAAGCACGGCTATCAAACCGTGATGGTAGCGGGAGGTGGTGAGGAGCTATGCCCAACAGAATCTGCCGTGTTTGATACGCTATTCGCGACGAGCTTGAAAAACGATGCACCGAAAACAACACCAAGACCCTACGATACAGATCGAGACGGCTTAGTCATCGGAGAAGGTGCGGGGACTCTCGTCTTAGAAGAATACGAACACGCTAAGGCCCGTGGTGCAAAGATCTATGCTGAGTTAATAGGATTCGCAAGCAACTGCGATGCAACGCATGTCACTCAACCCCAAATGGAAACGATGCAGTTTTGCATGGAAATGGCCTTAACCGACGCCAATCTAGACGCGGATAAAATTGATTATATCTCCGCACATGGTACTGCCACAGATCGTGGCGACATTGCGGAGAGCAATGCGACGGCAAATATCTTTAATGACGGTGTACCGATCAGTTCGCTAAAGAGTTATTTCGGTCATACACTCGGTGCATGCGGAGCGATCGAAGCTTGGTTGAGCATTGAAATGATGAATTCTGGTTGGTTTAGCCCAACACTCAATTTGGACAAATTGGACGAACGGTGTGGAAAGCTTGACTATATAACAGGAAATGGTCGAGAAATAGAGTGTCATTACCTAATGAGCAACAACTTTGCCTTTGGTGGCATTAACACTTCGCTCATTTTTAAAAAACACAACTGATTGATTTTTATAAACATCATAAAATGCCTTGTTATCTGTAAGGCATTTTTGCTTTATGCTTCTTCATATTTTGCTATTTATGACATACTATTTGTAAATAACAGATGTATCATTAAATACCTAATAGATGATGAGTAAAAGTAATCTAACATCCAATACAGGTCACCGTTTTATTTCTAAAGGTAAGACCGCTTACAAAATACATATCCATACACCAGACGATACTATCTTACATCGTTCAGTGGGGTTCATTCGGATTGGCGAAAAGAAAGCACTAGAAAAAGCCCTTCAGAAAAGAAACGAACTCGGAAAAGAAATGTGGGGGAAGTTTTGGCACCGACTGCTAAAAGACGCTTATCTGATGACTCGCCTGCCCCATGATTTAGAACCCAAGATTATCTATAAATCCAAAGACCCGGAAACCAGCCAAGGATATTACATTGCTAAGTGGCGAGAATACTTAGGTGACGGTAAATTTAATTACCGCAGCACGGTTTGCTCTATTGATAAGCACGGAAAACTCGCGGCCTACTCAAAAGCCAAGCGCGCGCTATTAGAAGCACATAAAGAGAATATCGATCTACTCTTGTTTATGGGTAGACTGAACAGCATTGATTTAAAGTAGTTCTTGAATTTCATACAAAAAACCTCACATTATTGTGAGGTTTTTACTTTTAACGACAATAAAACTTATTGTGCATTCGCTTCACGTTGGGCAATGAACTCTAACGCCATATTGATACGAGTCGTCACACGATCTTTGCCAACAAGTTGCATGACAATATCAACAGAAGGTGACTGACCACCACCGGTCACCGCAACGCGAAGTGGCATACCAATTTTACCCATACCAATTTCTAACTCAGCGCAAACCTGCTCAATGACACCATGAAGGTTCTCTGTTGACCACTCATCAAGCGCCTCTATTTTGCTTAGTGCCAACTCTAAAGGCCCTTTAGCAACACCACGCAGATGCTTTTTCGCCGCGGCGGCATCAAACGCTTGGAAGTCTTCATAGAAATAGCGAGATTGGCTTGCAAGTTCAACCAAGGTATTACAACGTTCGCCGACTAAAGTGATCACGTCTTCGATAGCAGGGCCATTCTCTTTATTGATGCCTTGAGTATCTAAATGCCATTGTAAATGCTTTGCCACATAGGCAGGTTCTGAAGACTTGATATAGTGATTATTTAGCCAGTTCAATTTGTCAGTATTGAAGGCTGAGGCCGACTTGCTAATGGCATCTAGGCTAAACATTTCAATCATCTCTTCTTGTGAGAAAATCTCTTGGTCTCCATGAGACCACCCTAAACGAACAAGATAATTATTCAACGCATTGGGTAGATAACCTTCATCACGATACTGCATAACGCTCACGGCACCGTGACGCTTCGATAGTTTAGCGCCATCGTCACCTAGAATCATTGCACAGTGCGCAAACGTTGGAATAGGCGCACCTAACGCTTGGTAGATATTGATTTGACGAGGCGTGTTATTAATGTGGTCTTCACCACGTACAACATGAGTAATGCCCATGTCCCAGTCATCAACGACGACACAAAAATTATACGTTGGAGAACCATCAGTACGACGAATAATCAAATCATCTAACTGCTCGTTGCTGATCTCAATTCGGCCACGAATTTGATCATCAAATACTACGCTGCCTGCTTTCGGATTACGGAATCGAATCACACAAGGGTCACCCTCATTCGCAGCAGCATTAACCGCAACAATCTTTGGATGGTTTGCATCGTAACGCGCCATCTCTTTGTTTGCTTCTTGCTCTTCACGAATCTCGTCAAGTAACGCCTTAGAGGCATAACACTTATAGGCTTTATCTTCACCGAGAAGCTGATCAACCATTTCATTGTAACGGTCAAAACGTTTGGTTTGATAGTAAGGGCCTTCATTCCATTCCAAACCCATCCACTGCATACCTTCAAGAATCGCATCAACAGCTTCTTGAGTTGAACGTTCTATATCGGTATCTTCAATACGTAAAACGAATTCACCACCTTGGCTTTTAGCGTAAAGCCAAGAGTATAGTGCTGTTCGTGCACCACCAACGTGAAGATAGCCTGTAGGGCTAGGAGCAAAACGAGTTTTAACCGTCATTAGTAAATACCTTAGAAAATTAAAGGTGCAGCTGAAATGCTGCATAGATAAATACCCAAAATAGTTGGTGGTGCAGCTAGGCGACAAGTAAGCGAAGCCCCATGAACATAGATTACTATGCGTAGGGGTAAGCGAGCGCCGTCAACAACGATGCAACTTCAAGTATGACGGGTAAAGATAAAAGTAGCGGTATTTTAACACCGTGTTGCTCTTTTTCTCAATAATTCCTTTTATCTACATGACAGTTTGGCAACTAAAGTGTTGACCTTACCTTAGGGTTAAGGTTTATCGTTACAATAACAGCATAGAATTGGAATGAATTATGACTCAGTTTGATATCTCACTTAGTGGCTTAAATTGTGGCAAATGCGTAAACAAGTTAACCCAAAGCCTCGCCCTCCTTTCCGACACCGAATTAATATCTATCGATAAGACATCCGTGTCGGTTAATACCTCGCGCCCATTGCTGGAGATCATCGCTGATATCGAACGTAACAAGTATCAAGCTGGAAACCATATAACACTTAGTCTCTCGGGTTTGCGTTGTGGTAAGTGCGTAGGAAAAGTGCGTGATCGCTTATCGACAAATACACAGATTGCCCGATTTGAGGTATCGAAAACTTCGTTGTCACTTGTCACCACGCTAGACCGGAATTCCGTGATCGGGATTGTGGAAAGCCTTGGGTTTAATGCAACACCTGAAACCGGTGAACATTTAAACCCACAACAAGAATCAGAACCAGAGACCATAAATATCCCCGATACGACAGCTTTAACAATACCAAAAACCGAAACCAAAACCTTCATTCAAAAAACACTGATCTCTCCGCAATCAAATACGTTTAACCTTGTTTTACAAGGCATGACCTGCGCAAGTTGTGTGGCGTCTGTAGAGAAAGCATGCCTCTCCGTTGGCGGGGTGCAAAAAGCACAAATTAACCTCGCTGAGCAAAGTGCGGTTATATCCACAGATATCAACGATAACATCCGTGATTTGTTATTGAAGTCAATCAAAGATGCAGGATACAGCGCATCCATTATTGAAGACGAGGCAAGTCAGCAAGCAGAGCTTCAAGCCGCACATATTCAAGCTCAAACAAGACACAAAAAAAGCGCCACTACCGCTCTGGCTGTGGGGGCTCCGTTAATGCTATGGGGGCTTTTGGGTGGCAACATGATGATACGGAATACCTCAGATCAATTGGTCTGGGGGGTTATCGGAGTTGTCTGTCTCGTGCTATTAGCAACCGCTGGTCGGAGTTTTTACACCAATGCGTGGCAATCATTGATCCACAAGCGAGCAACCATGGACACGCTCGTCGCGCTTGGGACTGGAGCGGCATGGTTCTATTCAATACTGGTTGTTGTCTCTCCTAGTTGGTTCCCAGCGGCTTCAAGACACGTCTATTTTGAAGCCAGTGCAATGATTATCGGATTAATCTCGCTGGGGCACTATATAGAAGCGAAAGCCAAACTACGTACGACCGAATCGTTACAGTCTTTAATTGGTCTTCAAGTGAAAACCGCCACGGTTCGTCAAGGAGACGAAGATATTGTAATGCCGATCGGTTCCATCACGCAGGGGATGTTACTACTGATAAAACCCGGAGAAAAAATCCCTGTCGATGGCAACGTGGTAGAAGGTGAATCTTACGTTGACGAAGCAATGTTGACGGGAGAACCTATTCCAAAGCTAAAGGTTATCGGTGATAACGTGTCAGCGGGTACGATAAACAGCGATGGCAGTCTGTTTATTCTTGCCACAGGGGTTGGCAATCAAACCATGCTGGCAAGAATCATTCAGTTGGTTCGTCAAGCCCAAAGCAGTAAACCAGCTATCGCAAAGCTTGCAGATTCAATATCGGCGATATTTGTCCCTGTCGTGGTTGGCATTGCGATTTTTTCTGCGCTCATTTGGTGGTGGGTTGGCCCAGACCCTAAAGCCAGTTACATGATGATTGTATCGACAACGGTCCTGATTATAGCTTGTCCTTGCGCACTCGGACTCGCCACCCCGCTCTCTATTACCGTAGGAATAGGCAAAGCGGCAGAACTTGGCATATTGATCAAAGATGCCGATGTCTTGCAAAATGCCAGTAAAATCGACACTGTCGTTTTTGATAAAACCGGGACATTAACGCTTGGTAAACCATCTATTCAAGAATTTGAGGTTCTAAATGGCATGGATGAAGAAGCATTTTTACAATCCATTTATGCACTCGAGAGTCATTCTGAACATCCATTAGCAGGGGCTATATGTCAATTTTCAAAGGAGAAAAACATCCCCTTGAACGCGGCAACAGAGGTACAAAACCAAAGGGGAAAAGGTTTATCCGGTAAAGTCTCGGGGACGACGGTTTCTGTAGGCTCAGTTAATTTTATCCGCTCTCAAGGTATTGAGATTGAAGACAACCATATCTCGAGCTATTTGGCTAAGGCCTGGACCGTAGTAGCGGTAAGTATTGACCATCAATTCGCGGGAATAATCGCCATTTCAGATCCCATTAAAAAGGATGCTCTTGAAGCAATCGCATTGCTACAAGCAAATAAAATAAATGTTGTATTATTAAGTGGCGACAATCAAATCGTTGCAGACAAAATTGCGAAAGAGATCGGTATAAAACAGGTCATTGCCGGCGTTCTCCCAGACGAAAAAGCGCAACATATACAAAACCTACAATCGTCAGGAAGGATAGTGGCGATGGTCGGTGACGGCATAAATGACGCACCTGCATTAGCGCAAGCCGATATTGGCATCGCGATGGGCAGTGGCTCTGATGTCGCGATAGAAAGCGCTCAGATGACCTTGCTTAACTCTTCTCCTATTGCCGTAAATAGTGCCATTGAGTTATCAAAAGCAACGGTAAGAAATATGAAGCAAAATTTATTTGGAGCCTTTATCTATAACTCCATTGGCATTCCAGTTGCAGCCGGAGTTCTGTATCCTATGTTTGGATTCCTACTTAGCCCCGTATTTGCAGGAGCGGCAATGGCGCTATCTTCAATAACGGTGGTCAGCAACGCCAACCGATTAAGATTTTTTAAAGTAAAATAGACCTTAAATAATTCGAGAGATTTAATGAACACTGTAATCAAGACATCGCTGACGCTTCTTTCCTTGCTATTGAGTTATTCTGTCGCAGCAGAACCGCTGTATTTTAAAGCAACCAAAGGTGACAAGGAGCTAATGATACTCGGGTCAATCCATATGGGAAACTCGCAGATGTACCCATTGCCAGCCGCGATCACCGCGTTTTTACAAACGAGCGACGCCGTCATTACAGAGATTAAGCTAACGGATGATACACCGACATTGAGTACTGACACTCAGTCGACAGATGAAGTGCTCAATGAGAAGCAGAAAGCTCTACTAGAAGAGATTAATCGTCAGTTGGGGTTAACCCCCAAAGCTTTTTTAACAATCCCAGCGTGGCAGACTGCCGTAACACTACAAATATCTCAATTTTCAAAAATGGGCTTTAGCCAACAACTCGGAATAGATACCTACATTACGGAGCAAGCCACAAATCTTGACAAGACAATATTGGCATTGGAATCCATAGAGTTTCAATTAGGGTTATTTACTAACGACCCAAAAGTAAGCCAATTATTATTAACAGACACCATCGAGAACTGGCAAGAAAATGTAAAGGTAAGCGAATGTTTAGTCGAAAGCTGGCATGCAGGCAATAAACAACAGCTTGCTGAACTCGCTATCCAAAGTGCCATTGGAGATGAGCTCGGTGATCAGTTTATCTATCAACGAAACCACGATTGGGCCAGTAAACTCGACTCAAATTCATTTATTGCTGAAGGGAAATTTTTAGTCGTTGTCGGTGCTTTGCACCTTGTAGGAAAAGAGAATCTTCTCTCACTTTTATCAGAGAAAGGATTTAGCATTGATCAGCTTTCCAAAGAAAACCCTATCGATTGCCTGTAGAGCAAACAATACATTCCTCTCTCGTTAACGCTCCACATCGTGGAGCAGTAACAAGAGAGTAAGTGATGTGGTCGGATGCAGCGGATTCGAACCGCTGACCCCTACTCCCCCAGAGTAGTGCGCTACCAAACTGCGCTAGCATCCGATTAGGGCATTGATTATATGTCAAAAATTTATTCCCGTCACCTCCACTTGTTCTTATTTTTTTATCATGAAACGACAGGAGACAATCGTTGATGTCAGGCGAAAGAGGCCGGTGAATGCAGGTAATCTTTGTGATATTAGATCCCCACTTTCGTGGGGATGACGAAGTTTGAAATAGATGAATTAAGGAGTAAACGCTCCCCCGCCCGACCCTATACTCCCATTCTCTATCTACATTTGCTCTCTTCTAGAATGCAAACAGCCCCGTCATCAGACGAGGCCTTTTAATATGGTCGGTGAAGAGCTGAATTTGAGAACAGGCGAACCCCCGACCCTATACCCCCATTCTCTATCTACATTTGCTCTCTTCTAGAATGCAAAAAGCCCCGTCATCAGACGAGGCCTTTTAATATGGTCGGTGAAGAGGGATTCGAACCCCCGACCCTCTGGTCCCAAACCAGATGCGCTACCAAGCTGCGCTATTCACCGAATATCGTTCCGAATTCTTTTAACCGGGAACGGAAGCGTATATTACTCATTATTTACTTAGACGCAAGCCATTTCTAATTCTTTTTCTCAGCTTCTGTTCAACTGCTTACTTTAGCATCAGGCCCAGCCAAAATGTGACTAAAAACACAACAACAAGATCATTTTCTTAACTAAATGGCCACAATTGATCCAGATCAGTGATTAATAGCTAAACAACCTCTAATTTAGTTTCGTCATTACTATTTTGTTAGGAGAAAACATGGATTTCTGGCTCGATCTCCTTTTTGGGAATGCGATAGGCTTATCTTCAATGATAGTCATATTCGTCACATTTGGCATCATGCTATTTTTCGGTGGTTATTTCATTTACAAGATAGTAAGCGACAAATCTCCTCACTAGATCACTTGGCAAGTCAAACTATTGCTCCGGAGTAAATATTGTATTTTCTCCGGTTTTCTTTGCCTATCATTTACCGACATCAGCCATCGCACTGGCTATCTACTTTTCTTGATAACCAATAGTTGATGACCTTGCATTTCCAACTGGTATACTCATTCGATGATTACTGACCAATGTGAGATGCAGTTATGTCTCAGGAAGACGACCTAGATCTATTTCAAAAAATGATGGGCGATATAAAACCGTTGACACAAGACATCGCCGAACTCAAAAAAGACCATCATGTTTCTGATGCTCAATTAGCTCGACGTGAAGCCGCGATGAACCTAACAGAGGATGAACCTGAATATCTTTCTCTTGATCACGCCCCAATGCTAAAACCAAATGATATTATCGAGTTTAAACGCAGTGGCGTACAAGACGGGGTCTATCGAAAGTTAAGGCTCGGCAAGTATCCTATTCAGGCTCGTTTAGACCTTCACAAGAGAACCCTCACACAAGCCCGAGAAGAAATCGTTAAGTTCCTCCGCCAATGCTTGCGCATGGATATCCGGAGTGTGATTATTGTTCATGGGAAAGGGGAGCGCTCAAATCCTCCCGCTATGATGAAAAGCTATACCGCTAGTTGGTTAGTGCAGATATCGGATGTATTAGCGATACATAGCACACAAAGAACACACGGCGGTACAGGTGCGGTATATGTTATGTTGAAGAAAAGCGTCGATAAAAAACTCGAAAATCGCGAAAGACATCAAAAACGTCTAGGTTAAATACAGATTGATGCTAAAATAAACCAATACTCAGCAACGATCTAATCGTTGCTTTTTTCATCGTTGTGAAACAGAGAAAACCATGTCGCAAAATATATCTCAAGATCCGCAAGGCAAACGCTTAAATAAGTTTATCAGTGAGACAGGGTTTTGCTCTCGCAGAGAAGCGGATAGGCTCATTGATAGTGGTCGAGTCACCATTAACGGTATCGTCCCAGAAATGGGGACCAAAGTACTCGCAGATGACGTCGTACTCGTCGATGATAAGCCACTCAATCGAAAACAAAAAGCCATCTATATCGCGTTGAATAAACCAACAGGTATCACCTGTACGACGGAAAGGGATATCCCTGGTAATATCGTCGATTTCATTGGTTTAAAGCAGCGAATATTCCCAATTGGTCGTTTAGATAAACCTTCCGATGGACTGATCTTTTTGACAAACGATGGCGACATCGTCAACAAAATATTGCGAGCTGGCAATAACCACGAGAAAGAATATGTGGTTCGCGTAGACAAACCCATTAACAAAGCCTTTCTCGAGAAAATGTCTTCAGGAGTGGCCATTCTTGACACTGTTACTCTCCCTTGTGAGGTTACCGAAGAGACCAAGTACTCATTTCGCATTGTACTGACCCAAGGATTGAACCGTCAAATCCGTCGTATGTGTGAAGCATTAGGTTATGAAGTATTTAAGCTTCGTCGAGTGCGAATTATGAATATCACTATCGACGGTATTCCAAACGGAAAATGGCGTTATTTAACAGACGCTGAAGTCGCTGAAATACTAAGAATGAGTGGCGATTCAAGTAATACTGAAGAAGCATCGAAAGTGAATGCGAATGGAGGGCGAATCAGACGAGCGACGGACGCAAAACTGTTTGATAGTCGAGAAGAGAATCAACCTTCACGCGCAAGAAGGAATCAAAAACCAAGAACCTTTTCAGGCAATAATGCCGATGAATTTCGTCATTCCCCAAGAAAAAGAAATTCCGATTCGTACTCTAACGCCGACAACAGACATGATAGTAAGCCGAAAAAACGAGTTGCAGGTACGCTTTCTCTAAAAAAATAGACCCACAGATAAGTAATATTAACGGCCATCATCTGCTCAATCAATTAGGTGATGGTCACTATATTTTTATGCCGTTAACTCAGCAAACAGTCCGTTCGTTAGTTGCAACAGATGATCTGGCGACACCTCCAGATCGAGTCCCCGCTTCCCAGCAGACACATAAATAGCCTCCTGCCCTTTAGCCGTTATATCTAAACAAGTCGGCAATCTTTTCTTCTGGCCTAACGGGCTGATACCACCGACAACGTATCCAGATATTTTCTGAGCGATAGTGGGGTCAGCCATCTCCGCCTTTTTGGCTTTCATCGCTTTAGCCGCCTGTTTAAGATTGAGCTTGCTCTCCACCGGAATAATGGCTACCGCAAGGTTTCTCTGCTCGCCGTTGATACAGAACATCAAGGTCTTAAATACCTTATTAGGATCCACACCAAGCACCTCGGCTGCCTCTAAGCCGTAGCTTACATGCTTGGGGTCATGCTTATACTGATGAACCGTATGCGGTATTTTTTTCTTCTTCAGAAGGTCGATAGCTGGTGTCATACTTTACTCAACGATTTTGTTTCAAGTAATACCAATCTGGAAAATCGACTGATCAGCATTATGTTTGTCATAGAACCAACATCAATAGGCACTGAGGCCCATTGATAAGCGTACAAGGATGTCTTGAACGATTGGCTGAATAACATTCATGTTGATCACAAACTAACTTAGTTTGGTATAATTCACTCGTAATAAATAAAAAGGCGATGCATTAGCATCGCCTTTATCTTCAACGTTCCTTAAAGGATCGTCAAGTTAATCTCTATTTGTAAACCATCTCGCCTTTTGGCTCGAATTTGCTTACATCTATAGGTGTGTTTGACTCTAGGTATGCTTTCAATACTTCTGCATCAACAAAGCCAGTGTTAACGTGACCAGCATGACCTGTCAACTTAGGATAACCATCACCACCAGCAGCGTTAAAGCTTGGCACAGTGAAACGATATGTCTTGTTCATATCAAGTGGCATACCACCAACCTTAACATCACTCACTTTACCGTTTTCTACTGTCATTGAAATACCAGCGAACTGAGCATAAGCACCAGAATCAACCGGTTTCGTCGCGACAACGTTTAAGTAGTCTAGTACTTCACTACCCTTCATATCGTTGTATGTAATTACGTTTGCAAATGGTTGAACGGTCAACACATCTTTATACGTAATGTCGCCAGCTTCAATTGAAGCACGTACACCACCAGAATTCATCACACCGAAATCTGCTTTAGCGCGTTCCATATGTGCAGTAGCAATCAAGCGACCAAGGTTAGTTTGTTGGAAACGAACGATATTTCGCTCACCAATTAGGTTCGCATTAGATTCAGCAACCTTAATGTTCAACTGTTCTTGACCTTGCTCTTGGTATGGTTTCAAGAATGCGACCATTTCCGCGTCTTGAGCGATTTCATCTTGAATGAATACGCGCGTTTTCTTACCATCAACCTTGATTTTTTTCTTAAGGTTTACAGGAATAAGGTCATAGCTCACCATTTCCAGTTCACCGTTACGGAATTCGTAGTCAGCACGACCTACATATTTACCCCATTCATGAGCCTGTACTATCCAGGTACCATTTTGATTATCTGGTTGGCACTCAGCACCCGGCTTGAAGGAGCCATTCATCACGTTAGGACCTTCCATACAGACAGGTTCTTGTGAGTGACCACCAACGATCATGTCTAACGAGCCTTCGTCTAAATAACGAGCAAGCGCAACATCACCTGGTGCATTGACACCACGGTTACCATTTTCATAGTGACCCATATGCGTCACAGCAAAAATCAAATCTGGTTTTTCGCTTTCATTAATTTCAGCGATCAGCTTCTTCGCTTCTTCTTTCGGGTCACGAAATTCTAATCCAGCAATAAATTCTGGGTTACCAATCTTCATCGTGTCTTCAGTGGTTAAACCGATGACAGCAATTTTGATGCCTTGCTTTTCAAACATTTGATAGGCTTGATACTTGCGTTCGCCTGTTGCTTTGTCATAGATGTTTGCAGACAACATTGGGAAACCACCCCATGCGATTTGTTGATCTAGCACTGAAAGCGCGTTATCAAATTCATGGTTACCTAACGCCATTGCGTCATAACCAAGCTTGTTCATCCCTTTAAAATCAGGTTCAGCGTCTTGCAGATCTGATTCAGGAACGCCGGTATTAATATCACCGCCAGAAAGCAGTAGCACGCTGCCACCTTCAGCAGCCACTTCAGCACGTAATTCATCGATTAGCGTTTTACGCGCTGCCATACCGTACTCACCATATTTATTTGACCAGAAACGGCCATGGTGATCATTGGTATGCAAAACCGTTAGCTTATATGTTTGGTCTTCTTCCCATGCAGGTCCCGTCGCGCAACCAGCCAATGTTGCTAATATTGCTGCACCTAGCACAGTTTTAAGTATCAAGCGTTCCTTCATCTTTAGTACCTTTCTTTTATTTTGGATTTTTCACTGCCGTGAAGTTCTCAAATCATGGTTTTTCAAGTGACAACTTGAAGAAGTTTAGATTATTCGAAGAGATCATCTATTATGATTTCATATATATGAAATATAGGTCACCTTTATATTACAGTTTTATTTTAATGAAAGTGATTTAATACACATAAAACCAAAAGCCATCACAGGCAATCGGTTACCTATGATATTGATCTAGGTTCAGGCTTAGCAAAGTTGAATTCTTTCAGGTTTGTACTTCAATTAATTTTTCCACAAAAAAACCGCCCTAGAAGGCGGTTTAATTTTATAGTGCGTCGATGAGTTACTTAATATCGATATGTTCAAAGCTCTTAATCATGTCATCAAGTGACTTCATCTGAGCTAAGAATGGCTCCAATTTATCCAATGGAAGAGCCGACGGGCCGTCACATCTTGCCTTATCAGGATCAGGGTGAGCCTCAATAAACAGACCAGCAATACCCGTTGCTAATCCTGCCTTAGCTAATTCTACTGTTTGGTTGCGACGTCCACCAGATGCTGCACCAGACGGATCTCGCATCTGCAATGAGTGAGTCACGTCAAAAATAATAGGACTGCCGTTGGACACTTTTTTCATAACACCAAAACCAAGCATATCAACAACTAGATTGTCGTAGCCCATGCAAGAACCTCGCTCACATAGAATGATTTTTTCATTCCCACATTCTGCAAACTTATCCACAATATTGCCCACTTGATCAGGGCTCATAAATTGAGGTTTCTTTACATTGATAACCGCGCCCGTCTTCGCCATGGCTTCAACAAGATCGGTCTGACGAGCTAAGAATGCAGGTAGCTGGATTACATCAACGACATCGGCAACAATTTGAGCTTGTGCTTCCGTATGGATATCAGTAATGATTTTCACACCAAAGGTATCTTTGATTTCTTGGAATATCTTCATTCCTTCTTCTAGGCCGGGACCACGATAAGAATGGACAGAACTACGATTCGCTTTATCAAATGACGCCTTAAATACGTATGGAATACCAAGTTTTTCAGTAACGGTTACATAATGTTCGCAGATTTTCATAGCGAGATCGCGAGACTCAAGAACATTCATTCCCGCAAACAAGGTAAACGGTTTGTCGTTTGCAACTGGAATATCACCAACATGAACGATTTTTTGTTCCATTTTTTTTCTCTCTATTTTTAATCAATGACTTTAGCTAATCCAACAAATCAACTAATGAATAGTAACGATATTTGTGTCCAATGCCCTTAACTGGCTTTTGAGTAACTCAGCCGCTGGATCCTCTGGGCACTGATCAATAAAAAATTGATAATCAGTTTTTGCAATTTGGTGGCAATCAAGCTGCTGATAAATAAAGCCTCTATCGCGAATCTCATACGGGTCATCGGGAACAAAGCTTAATGCTAAATCGGTACACCTAAGTGCCAAAGTATAACGCTCTTCTCTTAAAAGTGCGCTTTTGGTTACGGCTAACCAACGACCAATAATCGTGGGATGATCCGCTGTCTTTAGGTGTTCTGCTTTCAATTTAGCTAACGGCCCTTCTTGTCCAATAAGCCAAGCGGTGAGTATCTTCTTGTCTACATACTCACCATTGTATGGATTGATGTACATTGGCTTTTCATCAGACCATAGCAGCTTAACCAAAAATTGGGTTGGAAACGTCACGCCTTCAACAGGAAAGCCTAACTTGCCTGCAAAATAAAGAAACAGAGCGCCAAGACTCACAGGGATACCCATTCTGCGCCTCAGTACTGTATCCATAAATACATTCTCTGAGCTGAAGTAGGCTTCACTGTCGCCTTTAAAACCTAGGTCGCAGTAGAAGTAGCGTATAAAAGAGTCAAACTTCTGCTTTTCGTCTGTCTCGTTAACTAACGCCAACTCTATCTCACTCAATAGATTCGCAAGTTCCGCCTCAACCCAAGCAACGTCTGTATCGGAGTTAATCGCATGATTGAGCGCTAATGCTCCTTCTACGATCGCCATCCCATCTAAATCTTCATCGAACAATTTAAACATGGTTTACCCTATTAATGCTGGTACTTTCGTTATTGCGATCTTACCCGCCATTACTAACCAGCCTAACGCGCCAAAGAATGCGAAGGTTCTAAGTAGTCGATTTTTAGCGACTTTAAGAGTAAAAAAACCTAATGCGAAATAAGCCAATATACAGGTCACTTTTTCCGTAAACCATTCATTGCCTGGTGTAAAAGGTATAAATCCTAGGCTGAAAATTAACCCTATACCGGAAAGGATCAATATCGTGTCGATAACATGAGGTGATATTTTTAGGAATTTCTTTTCTACCATCGGGGAATTCGCCATCATCAACGCATAGCGAATAGATAATAAGATCGCACTAAGTACGATAGACAGCATGTGGATGTTTTTTAAAGCAAAATACACTGTAATTTCTCTTTATTTAAATGAAATTGACTCATATCGGCCATAGGTAACTCTGTCGTTCCCAGCGTAGTCTTGCGCGGTTGACACGTCGCTATAACCCAAAGTTAACAATAATTCTCGCACGGCTTCACCTTGTTCAAAACCGTGTTCAAACAGCAACCAACCTTTCGGCTTTAGGTGACGAACAGCCTGTGTTGCAATCATACGTATATCTGACAGGCCTTTCTCTTCGGCAACAAGAGCACTTATTGGTTCGAACCTAACGTCACCAGAGGTAAGGTGAGGATCATCTTTATCAATATATGGTGGATTGGAAACAATCAGGCCAAATTTAGTTCCAATGTCGTTACGATTTGTTTCAAGCGGTTCAAACCAACTGCCTTGCAAAAACGTAACATTATTTATACCAAGATTTCTTGCATTTTTCTCAGCCAAATCTTTAGCTTCAATACGAATGTCTATGCCAGTAACTGCGTGCTGTGGACACTCAGATGCCATCGCAAGAGCGATAGCACCGGTCCCCGAACCCAAATCCAATAGTTGACAAGGTTCAGTGGACACTTTTTCCAGTGCCACTTCAACAAGACGTTCCGTGTCTGGTCTAGGGATCAATGTTAAAGGAGAAACCATCAGCGACAATGACCAAAACTCACGTTCACCGGTTATGTAAGCAATAGGTTCGCCTTCAATTCGTCTTTTTAGCAACGCTCTGAACTGACTTTGTTGTTCGTTTGTCAGTATTTTTTCAGGCCACGTTAAAAGGTAACTACGTGGTTTTCCTAGTACATGGCAAAGCAATACCGCAACATCCAAAGATGGTGACGCGCTTCCGCTTTCATCGAGCAAAGCGGTTGTTGCCCTCAACGTCGCCTCAATAGTCGGTGTCATATCCATATATAATTGAGATTCTAGATTAATTCAGGTCTGCTAGCGCAGCAAGTTGATCGGCTTGATATTCTAATATCACTGGATCAATAAGGCTTTGAAGATCGCCTTCCATCACTTCTGACAAACGGTACAATGTAAGGTTGATTCGATGGTCTGATACTCGGCCTTGCGGATAGTTGTAAGTTCGAATACGGTCACTTCTATCGCCAGAACCTAATAGGTTACGTCGAGTATCCGAAACAACTTCAGCTCGTCTAGCTTCTTCAGCCTTAATAATTCTTGCAGCAAGAACCGACATCGCTTTCGCCTTGTTTTTATGCTGAGAACGTTCATCCTGACATTCCACTACAGTACCAGTTGGTAAGTGGGTAATTCGTATAGCAGAATCGGTGGTGTTCACGTGCTGGCCACCAGCACCAGACGATCTGAATGTGTCTATTTTCAGGTCAGACGATTTAATTTCTGGTAGATCCGCTTCTGGTATCTCTGCCATGACAGCCAAAGTACAAGCAGAGGTATGCACACGTCCTTGCGATTCCGTCGCAGGAACACGTTGCACTCGGTGGCCACCTGATTCAAATTTGAGTACGCCGTAAGCACCGTCGCCACTCACTCTAGCGATCATCTCTTTGTAACCACCTTGTTCAGATTCATTCGAGCTCATTACCTCTATTCGCCAACCTTTCTTTTCAGCAAAACGGCTGTACATACGGAAAAGGTGACCGGCGAATATACCCGCTTCATCTCCACCCGCACCCGCACGAATCTCTAAGAAACAGTTACGTTCATCGTTTGGATCTTTTGGTATCAGTAGAATCTGTAGATCATCAGCCAGTTTTTCAATAGTGGCTTTAGATTCCTTTATCTCTTCTTGCGCCATTTCGCGCATTTCTGCATCGTCTTCCGTCGCCATTTCCTCAGCTGCGTCGAGATCACCTTGAGCTTGCTGGTACGCTTGGAAGCACATCGTCACTTCTTCTAATTGAGAATACTCTCTAGACAGTGCACGGAATCTGTTTTGGTCACCAATAACGTCAGGATCACCAAGTAAATGCTGAACCTCTTCGTAGCGCTCTACTAGAGTTTCAAGCTTAGTCAAAATGGATTGTTTCATAATCTTCTTTAATTTTGTTGTAGGTCGTCTAGACCTATACTCTGTCTAATTACAGAGAGTTTATCTGGGTCACCTTGCTCCGCTGCACTTTGCAGGGCGCGAGTAGGAGCGTGGATCAATCTGTTGGTCAATTTATTGCTTAGTTCTAGCAACACCTTTTCAGGGTCACCACCAGACTCGAGTGCCTGTAAGCTTTTCGCGATAAGTTCTTCTCTAATCGCATTCGCTGATGTTCGAAATTCTCGGATACTATCAACAGCGTGCAATGATCGTAACCAAGTCATAAATGCAGCGCTCTCTTCGGAAACAATCGCCTCAGCTTGAATCGCTTCAACTTTGCGTTGTTCCATATTCTGCTGAACAATAGACTGTAAATCGTCGACAGTATAAAGATAAATATCGTCTAAGTCGCCAACTTGCTGTTCTACATCTCTCGGTACGGCTATATCTACGATAAGAATGGGTTGACGCTTGCGTTTTTTCAACGCCGTTTCCACCATACCTTTACCGATAATAGGCAGCGGACTGGCTGTAGAGCTTATAACGATATCTGCTCTATATAGGTGTTCCGGTATTTCTTCGAGGCTTATCACCTGAGCATCAAACTGTTTTGCTAAACCTAGTGCGCGTTCACGGGTACGATTAGCAACAATGATATGTTTGCATCCATTATCAGAAAGGTGTTTGGCAACAAGTTCTATTGTCTCGCCAGCACCCACTAATAATACTGTCGATTCTGAAAGTGATTCAAATATGTGCTTCGCAAGTGTGCAGGCTGCATATGCAACCGAAACAGCACTCCCACCAATTTCAGTTTCTGTTCGAACTTTTTTTGCTACTGAAAATGTTTTTTGGAACAACTTCTCCATTGTACCGTCGACAGACTTAAGCTCTCTAGCGCTTGAGTAGGCTTGCTTAACTTGCCCCAAGATTTGAGGTTCACCCAATACAAGCGAGTCGAGGCCACACGAAACACGCATCAAATGCTTAATTGCCGCTTGTTCTTCATGTATATATAAGCTTGACTTAAGTTCTTCAGGTTGAATCTGATGGAACTCTGTCATCCAGTCAATCACTTGATTTTTGCTTGCTTGTTTTACATCAAAATAGATCTCTGTTCGATTACAAGTGGAGACAATAACACCACTTTTTATATTTGAATCAGCTCCAAGTTGCTTATGCGCCTCTGTCAACTTCTCAGGGGAAAAAGCAACCTTTTCTCGCAATTCAACCGACGCTGTATTGTGATTGATACCAATAACAAGCAAGGACATGGAATAAAGGATCTCGATTTTAATATACGAATTAAGGGAGGAATTTTACTTGATGGGCTTACTTAATGAAAGGGTGATAGAGAGATGTTTTTATGAGTTCGTGATTTAGATGATATAGTTACCCCTAAAGACTTACTTGATTTGCGTGATTATTGACCAATATGAAAATAATTCAAAAATACTGTATCTATTTGTCCCTAATTTTTTTCGTTTCTGCTTGTAGTACTCTCCCTGAAGAATCGGCCATTAATGTAGAATGGGAAAAACACAGTACACAACTCTCAAACATTCGTTCATTTCAGGCTACGGGCAAATTGGGTTATCGAGGTCCAAAAGATACCGTCACCTTAAATTTCTATTGGAAACACACTGAAAAAGAAAGCGAATTACGTTTGATCAACTTTCTCGGCTCTACCGTACTAACGCTCATTATGACACCGGACGGTTCCAAGGTAATCACCAGTGATGACCAAATCTACGAAAATAAAGACGCCAACTTGTTATTTGCAGAATTAACTGGTTTAGAGTTTCCGGTATCTCAATTGAAACATTGGATAAAAGGCCTACCAATTCAGGCCGACGACTATCAATTTAATGAGACTAATACATTAAAATCTTTACAAAAAAGAAGTAGAAATCGTAACTGGACTTTAGATTACACCCGCTATCAAGATCACGATGGTCTACCGCTACCAAATCAAATGACACTAAAATCCACAGACACCAAAATTAAAATCGCTGTTTCTAAATGGGTAATAAATTCATGATAACTCAGTCGACTTCTTGGCCCTCGCCTGCAAAGCTTAATCTCTTTCTTTATATCAACAATAGAAGAGAAGATGGATACCACGAGCTTCAGACACTATTCCAGTTTTTAGATTATTGCGACACCCTAACTATCCAAGCCAATTCCTCTGACAAGATTACGCTTACCCCTGAACTTGAAGGCGTACCTGTCGAGAGTAACTTAATATGGAAAGCCGCTATAGCGCTTAAGAAAAAGACTCAGGTTTCCTACGGTGTTGATATCCATTTGGAAAAAAGGTTGCCCATGGGCGGAGGTATTGGCGGCGGTTCTTCTAATGCTGCGACCGTACTTGTTGCACTAAATTTTCTCTGGCAGCTTAATTTAACCTTTGATGAGTTGGCTGATATTGGTTTACAACTTGGTGCTGATGTCCCAATTTTTGTGAAAGGCTTTTCGGCATTTGCAGAAGGAGTGGGAGAACGATTGGAAAAAGTAACCCCAGAAGAGAAGTGGTATTTGGTGGTTAAGCCCGATGTGAGCATATCAACAGCAGAAATTTTTTCTCATCCTGACTTGACCAGAAATACGCCAAAGCGAGCTATAGCTGAGTTGTTAACTGGATCACAAGTAAACGATTGCGAAAAAATTGTTCGATTACTTTATCCAGAGGTTGATAAGCAACTTTCATGGCTGTTACAATATGCGCCGTCAAGATTGACGGGTACAGGGTCATGTCTGTTTTCTGAGTTTAACAACAAACTCGATGCAGAGAGAATTCGTGCTAAACTTCCTGACGCTGTTTTAAGTTTTATCGCACAAGGGAAAAACCGTTCCCTATTGCATACAACACTCACCAGTTACAAAAAATCTTTGACTGAATAGTTAAAGGAATGAGTAACTCGTGAACACCCAACCTAATTTAAAAACTGGACGCAACCCCGAGGTTTCCACTGTGCCTGATATGAAGCTATTTGCTGGTAACGCTACACCTGAACTAGCCCAACGTATTGCTGATCGTCTCTATATTTCTCTTGGTGACGCTACTGTTGACCGTTTCTCTGATGGAGAAATAGCGGTTCAAATAAACGAGAATGTTCGTGGTAGTGACGTATTCATCATCCAATCAACCTGTGCTCCTACTAATGATAACCTAATGGAATTAGTAGTAATGATTGATGCAATGCGCCGTGCTTCCGCAGGCCGTATTACTGCTGTTATCCCTTACTTCGGATATGCTCGACAAGACAGACGCGTTCGTTCTGCTCGTGTGCCTATCACTGCAAAAGTCGTTGCTGACTTTCTGTCTAACGTGGGCGTAGATCGAGTATTAACTATCGACCTTCATGCTGAGCAGATTCAAGGTTTCTTCGATGTTCCTGTAGATAACATCTTCGGTACGCCAGTTCTTCTTGAAGATATGGCAGCCCGTGGTCTAGAAGATCCTGTGGTCGTTTCACCAGATCTTGGTGGCGTTGTTCGTGCACGTGCAACTGCGAAGGCGTTAGGAAATATTGATATCGCTATCGTAGACAAACGTCGTCCACGCGCCAATGTATCGGAAGTAATGAACCTGATTGGTGAAGTTGAAGGTCGTGACTGTGTTATTGTCGATGACATGATCGATACTGGTGGCACACTTTGTAAGGCAGCAGAAGCACTTAAACAGCGTGGAGCTAAGCGTGTATTCGCATACGCAACCCACGCCGTGTTCTCGGGCAATGCAGCCAAGAACATCAAAAACTCAGTGATTGACCAAGTTATCATTACCGATTCCATTACCCTTTCTAAGGAAATGGCAGCAACAGGTAAAGTAACGCAGCTGACTCTATCTAGCATGCTTGCTGAAGCGATTCGTCGTATCAGCAACGAAGAATCTATTTCGGCTATGTTTAGTTAAGAAGATTTAGCTAAAAACGGTTTGTTTGTACGGTTTTAATTCGTCGCTATAAATAACCGTTAATCTTATTAAAAACACCTCTTTAGAAGGGGTGTTTTTTTGTGTTGTAGAAACCCATATTTAGTGCCTCGCACCTCGAAGTACTTTTATGCTATTATACGGCGCTTTTTGAAAATCCAAGAGAGATCCTAACCGTGAGTCAAGAGATTAAACTGCTCGTAGGTCTGGCAAACCCAGGTCCTGAATATGCGAAGACCCGACATAACGCCGGAGCATGGGTTGTTGAAGAATTGGCACGAGTCCATAATATAACATTAAAGAATGAATCAAAGTTCTTTGGTTATACTGGACGTATCATGGTGAGTGGTGAAGATTTACGTCTTCTCATTCCGACCACATTTATGAATTTGTCTGGAAAGGCTGTTGCTTCTGTTGCCAAGTTCTACCAAATCAAACCTGAAGAAATCATGATCGCTCATGATGAGCTTGATCTCCCTCCAGGCGTTGGTAAATTTAAAAAAGGTGGTGGCCACGGTGGTCATAACGGTTTAAAAGACTCAATTAGCAGACTTGGTAATAACAAAGAATTTTACCGCTTACGGATTGGCATTGGCCATCCGGGGCATAAAGATAGAGTATCTGGCTATGTATTGGGTAGAGCCCCAGCAAAAGAGCAAGAATGTATTGATGCTGTCGTAGATGAATCTGTCCGCAGCTTAGATATCTTACTCACAGACGGCATAGCCAAAGCACAAAATCGCTTACACACGTTCAAAGCAGAATAAGGTTTATATCATGGGTTTCAAATGTGGCATCGTTGGTCTACCAAACGTAGGTAAATCGACTCTGTTTAACGCACTAACTAAAGCTGGTATCGAAGCAGCAAACTTTCCATTTTGTACTATCGAGCCTAACACCGGCATAGTACCTGTGCCTGATTTACGTCTAGATGCACTAGCAAAGATTGTTAACCCTCAAAAAATCCTACCGACGACTATGGAGTTTGTGGACATAGCAGGCCTCGTTGCCGGAGCATCTAAAGGTGAAGGCCTAGGGAATAAATTCCTTGCTAATATCCGTGAAACAGACGCTATTGGTCACGTAGTTCGTTGCTTTGAAGATGAAAACATCGTTCACGTTGCAGGTAAGATATCGCCTTTAGACGATATCGAAATCATCAATTTAGAGCTCGCTCTTGCAGACTTAGATACTTGTGAGCGAGCAATTCATCGCCAAGCAAAAAGAGCCAAGGGCGGCGACAAAGACGCTAAATTCGAAGTGATTGTACTAGAAAAACTTCTGCCTGTTTTAACAGAAGGTGGCATGGCGAGAACGGTTCAACTAGCGAAAGAAGAGTTGAAAGCGGTAGATTACTTAAATTTCTTAACGTTAAAGCCGACGATGTACATCGCTAACGTGAGTGAAGATGGCTTTGAAAATAACCCATTCCTCGACCAAGTACGCAAATTCGCCGAGAACGAAAACAATGTGGTCGTTCCTGTATGCGCCGCTATCGAGTCTGAGCTTTCTGAACTAGACGACGAAGATCGCGCTGAGTTTCTTGAAGACATGGGCATCGAAGAGCCGGGGCTGAACCGTGTAATTCGTTCAGGCTATGATCTACTTACGCTACAGACATACTTTACCGCTGGTGTAAAAGAAGTTCGTGCATGGACAATCCCAATTGGTGCTACTGCACCACAGTCAGCAGGTAAGATCCATACTGATTTTGAGAAAGGCTTCATCCGTGCAGAAGTCGTTGGCTACGATGATTTCATCCAATTCAGCGGCGAGAGTGGTGCCAAAGAAGCAGGAAAATGGCGCTTAGAAGGTAAAGATTACATCGTTAAAGATGGGGATGTCGTTCACTTCCGTTTTAACGTGTAACCAAAACACTCAATCAGTTCTAAATAAAGCCACTTTTATTAGGTGGCTTTTTCGTATCTGTTAAAATCGTCGCGTTATTTTTTATTGTTAATAATCCAATTTGGTCGAGAAATGTAATTAGTTTTTAAGCAAAAAAAGCCATCTTTGTTTAAAAAAGACGCGAACAGTCTTTTTAGTAGGATTTATGCAAAAAAATAGGTTGACGGTTTTCCTACAGATCCGCATAATGCGCTCCGTTCTTGTCGCTGGCCGTACGGTTGGAGAATGAGAATTTGGCTACGTAGCTCAGCTGGTTAGAGCACATCACTCATAATGATGGGGTCACAGGTTCAAATCCCGTCGTAGCCACCATATTTGCTTTTCTAGATAGACTAATTCTACTATCTAGAAATTATAAAAAGATTTGCGGAAGTGGCGGAATTGGTAGACGCACCAGATTTAGGTTCTGGCGCCGCAAGGTGTGAGAGTTCAAGTCTCTCCTTCCGCACCATATTTGTTGGGTTATCGCCAAGCGGTAAGGCACTGGCTTTTGATGCCAGCATTCCCTGGTTCGAATCCAGGTAACCCAGCCATATTGAAGATGGTTCGAGTAACTTTAGTTTTAAAACTTTTGATGCCAGCATTCACTGGTTCTCTCTTGTTCTAAATCTAGCAGGTAACCCGACCATAATTGGCAAGTGGTTCGAGTAATGCAGTTACAACGTTTGATACCAGCATCCCTGGTTTCCTCTCGTTCTAATCTGGCAGATAACCCGACCATATTGGCAAGTGGTTCGAGTAATGCAGTTACAACGTTTGATACCAGCGTCCCTGGTTCCCTCTCGTTCTAATCTGGCAGATAACCCGACCATAAATAAAAAAGTACTTTTTGTACTGTTAAAAGGGCGAACTTTATATTATATTGTTTCGCTTGATTTAGATGGCTACGTAGCTCAGCTGGTTAGAGCACATCACTCATAATGATGGGGTCACAGGTTCAAATCCCGTCGTAGCCACCATAATTAAAACTTGTTTGCTTTTACCAGTTAGCAAAGAAGTCTGTAGACAATTTGAGACGCGGAAGTGGCGGAATTGGTAGACGCACCAGATTTAGGTTCTGGCGCCGTAAGGTGTGAGAGTTCAAGTCTCTCCTTCCGCACCATCTCAATATTTTCTACAACAGATTTACGCGGAAGTGGCGGAATTGGTAGACGCACCAGATTTAGGTTCTGGCGCCGCAAGGTGTGAGAGTTCAAGTCTCTCCTTCCGCACCATATTTGTTGGGCTATCGCCAAGCGGTAAGGCACTGGCTTTTGATGCCAGCATTCCCTGGTTCGAATCCAGGTAGCCCAGCCATATTTGTAAGTGGTTTGAGTAATCGTAGTTTTTAAACTTTTGATGCCAGCATTCCCTGGTTCCGTTTAGTTTTAAATCTAGCAGGTAGCCCAGCCATATTTGTAAATGGTTTGAGTAATCGCAGTTTATGAACTTTTGATACCAGCACTCGCTGGTTCCCTCTTGTTTCTAAATCTAGCAGGTAGCTCAGCCATACAATTTCTTATTAGATCCAATTCATCTGATGAGAGCACGGAACATGCGGAAGTGGCGGAATTGGTAGACGCACCAGATTTAGGTTCTGGCGCCGTAAGGTGTGAGAGTTCAAGTCTCTCCTTCCGCACCATATTTGTTGGGCTATCGCCAAGCGGTAAGGCACTGGCTTTTGATGCCAGCATTCCCTGGTTCGAATCCAGGTAGCCCAGCCATATTTGTAAATGGTTGTATTAACCACTAGAAAACTTTTGATATCAGCATTCACTGATTCCCTTAAGTTTTAAATCTAGTAGGTAGCTCAGCCATACAATTTCTTATTAGATCCAATTCATCTGATGAGAGTACGAAACATGCGGAAGTGGCGGAATTGGTAGACGCACCAGATTTAGGTTCTGGCGCCGCAAGGTGTGAGAGTTCAAGTCTCTCCTTCCGCACCATATTTGTTGGGTTATCGCCAAGCGGTAAGGCACTGGCTTTTGATGCCAGCATTCCCTGGTTCGAATCCAGGTAACCCAGCCATATTTGAAGATGGTTCGAGTAACTATAGTTTTAAACTTTTGATATCAGCATTCACTGGTTCTCTTTGGTTCTAAATCTAGCAGGTAATCCAACCATATTTGTAAATGGTTTGAGTAATGCAAGTATAACCTAACTAGCAACTCGACTATGTTACTGGAAATTAGACGTTCTTAGTTTCCTTAGGTATTAGGCTGAAAGCCTAATGTGATGGCTACGTAGCTCAGTTGGTTAGAGCACATCACTCATAATGATGGGGTCACAGGTTCGAATCCCGTCGTAGCCACCATTTATTCAAGCTTATTTGCTTTTACCAATTAGCCGATAGGTCTGTAGACAGTTTGAGATGCGGAAGTGGCGGAATTGGTAGACGCACCAGATTTAGGTTCTGGCGCCGCAAGGTGTGAGAGTTCAAGTCTCTCCTTCCGCACCATCTCAAATTTATCTACAACAATGTTTTGCGGAAGTGGCGGAATTGGTAGACGCACCAGATTTAGGTTCTGGCGCCGTAAGGTGTGAGAGTTCAAGTCTCTCCTTCCGCACCATTATAAAAAAAGCACTCATTGAGTGCTTTTTTTATATCTAAAGTCCCAATGCATACTTAAGCACCCTTTCTTTTATTGGCCCTAAATTATTCGCTACTTTCAGTACCGTATTTCGAGCGAACTTTAGCGGTACAACATCGTTGCTAAACACTTTATAGAAAAAATCCATGCTTGATTGCATCAACAAGTTATCTGGTCGTCTTCTTAGTTCATATTGTTTCAATATGTCTTTTGAATTCCAATCTTGCTTATTTAGAATGCCCAGCAGCACGGCTACATCTTTAAAACCAAGATTCACGCCCTGCCCGGCTAGAGGGTTAATTGTATGAGCAGAATCTCCCACAAGAACACAACGATTTTTAAAGTAACTTTGCGCATGTCGGCGAACTAATGGAAATGCGCCCGCCTGCAACACCTTAATATTGCCAAGCTCAGTCGGAAAGTGCATCTCAACTTCTTTACGCAAGGCGTCATGTTTCATTGAGATGAGTTGTTTAATTCTTTTCGGCGAATCGTACCAAACTAATGAACCTTGGTTGCCTTTGAGAGGTAAAAATGAGCGTGGTCCACGAGGAGTAAACCATTGCCAAGTAATATCTTGTTGGTGCTTATCCGTCTCGACATTAACAAGCATACAGTCCTGACGATAATCCCATGCAGTAATACCGATACCAGCAAGACTTCGAACCTTCGAATTTGCGCCATCCGCACCGATCACCAGACTCGCTTTTAATTGTTGACCGGAAGAAAGCGTAACGATATTGCTGTCCTCACCAAATTCAATGGAGTGTAAGCTATCAGGACAGAAAGATTCCAAGTTGGAATATTCCTTAGCTTGTGTCCATAAAGCCAACTGAATCAATCTATTTTCAACAATATAACCTAATACGTCTAACCCTAACGAATCAGCAGTAAACTTGGTCCGACACTCAGGATGTTCCCAGGTTTCCAAACGACGATAGGGGCAAACTCGCATAGCGGTTACTTGGTCCCAAGTATCAAGCGATTCAAGCAGCGCCACTGATGCTTTGGAAATCGCCGACACACGAATATCCATAGCTTGAGAGGCTTCAAATGGTTGCGGTTCAACACCTTCAACTAGCGCGATTTTTTTACCTTGCTTCACCGCACCTAAAGCAACAGCAGCACCTACCATTCCACCGCCAATAATGACTAAATCGTATTGTTCCATTTCAGCTACTTCTTCTCTTCTATATATTTTCAACTCGGTGACTTTTCTATCTTATCCACTGAAACCAGTAAACGACAATGTAGCCAAGTAACCATAGCACTTACAAGGTCTTTCAATCGATTTTAAAATCATTTATTCAACCTCTGGTCAGGCGGTTTTTAAAGCAGTACAATACTCGGCTTGCCACCTTTTGGCACGAAAAATATGAGCACTATGCTCACTAAATTGAACATTGAAAACGAGCGAATGTAAAATGAGTAAGAAACTGCTAATTAAAACTTGGGGTTGCCAGATGAACGAATATGATTCGTCTAAAATGGCCGATCTGCTTAATGCCGCCAACGGTTATGAGCTAACCGACATTCCAGAAGAGGCAGATGTCTTACTTCTAAATACCTGCTCTATTCGCGAAAAAGCGCAAGAGAAAGTATTTCATCAGCTTGGCCGTTGGAAAACCCTCAAAGATAAAAAAGAGGGTGTTGTGATAGGGGTTGGGGGTTGTGTTGCCACTCAAGAAGGTAAGCATATTCGCGAACGTGCGCCGTTTGTAGACGTAATTTTTGGCCCGCAAACTCTACATCGTCTTCCTGCGATGATCAAAGCATCACAAAATGACCATGTCCCAGTCATGGATATTTCATTCCCTGAAATCGAGAAATTCGATAACCTGCCAGAACCGCGCGCTGATGGCGCAACAGCATTTGTCTCTATTATGGAAGGTTGCTCTAAGTACTGCACATACTGTGTTGTGCCTTATACGCGAGGAGAGGAAGTAAGCCGTCCAATGGACGATGTTCTCTATGAAGTCGCTCAACTAGCAGAACAAGGTGTAAGAGAAGTCAACTTACTCGGTCAAAACGTCAATGCATTCCGAGGTCCAACTCATGACGGTGATATCTGTTCTTTTGCAGATTTACTGCGCCTTGTTGCTTCAATCGACGGTATCGACCGTCTGCGTTTTACTACCAGCCACCCGCTAGAGTTTACCGACGATATCATTGCTGTTTACGAAGATACGCCTGAACTGGTCAGTTTTTTACATCTCCCCGTGCAAAGTGGATCCGATCGTGTTCTTACCATGATGAAGCGTCCTCACACGGCTATCGAATATAAATCCATCATTCGAAAACTACGTAAAGCACGTCCGGACATCCAAATTAGCTCTGATTTTATCGTTGGTTTTCCGGGAGAAAGCGATATCGACTTCCAAGACACAATGAAACTTATCAAAGATGTCGATTTTGATATGAGCTTCAGCTTTGTGTTCTCCCCTCGTCCGGGCACACCTGCAGCTGATTACCCTTGTGATTTACCAGAACAAGTAAAAAAAGACCGTCTGTTCGAATTGCAACAACAGGTAAATAGCCAAGCAATGCGTTATTCTCGCCAAATGCTGAACACGGAACAACGTGTTCTCGTTGAAGGACCATCGAAGAAAAACTTGATGGAATTACGTGCACGTACTGAAAATAATCGCGTAGTAAACTTTGAAGGCTCCGCTGATCTTATCGGCCAGTTTGTTGATGTGAATATTACTGATGTATTCTCTAACTCGCTTCGTGGCGATCTAATACGTACAGAACAAGATATGAATTTACGCATAGCAACCACGCCGACTGATATGATGTTAAAATCACGTAAAGAAGACGAGTTAGGTGTTGCAACATTTACACCTTAAGCTATCTTAAAAGTAAGCCAGAGCCCGATCGAAATCGGGCTCCTAGCTAGCTTTCCTGCTGGCGATGTAAAAGGCAACAATGAGAGGCAAAATTGAGCAATAAAATATTGACGCTAGAGATAGATCTAGAACCTTCCGACAATCACCGTCTGTCCAGCCTTTGTGGCCCATTCGATGACAATATCAAACACCTAGAACGTCGACTTGGCGTCGAAATAAACCATCGCGGTAACGCATTCTCAATTGTTGGTAAATCACATGTCGCCGCCGCAACGCTCGACATCATTAGGACAGTTTATGTTAATACAGCGCCTATAAGAGGCAACATCCCAGATATAGAACCAGAGCAGATCCATCTAGCAATTAAAGAGTCTGGTGTCCTTGAACAAACGGCTGAAGCCACTATTGAACATGGCAAAGAAGTCTTTATTAAAACAAAAAAAGGCGTCATTAAGCCCCGAACACCCAACCAAGCTCAATACCTAGTGAATATCGTCACGCACGATATAACCTACGGCATTGGCCCTGCTGGTACTGGCAAGACCTACTTAGCCGTTGCAGCAGCAGTTGATGCATTAGAAAGACAAGAAGTTCGTCGCATTCTATTAACTCGCCCAGCGGTAGAAGCGGGAGAAAAACTTGGGTTTCTACCTGGTGACTTAAGCCAAAAAGTCGACCCTTACCTGCGCCCACTTTATGATGCACTATTTGAAATGCTTGGCTTTGAACGTGTTGAAAAACTTATCGAGCGAAATGTGATAGAGGTTGCTCCACTAGCTTATATGCGTGGAAGAACCCTTAACGATGCATTTATCATTCTTGATGAAAGCCAGAATACCACCGTAGAACAAATGAAGATGTTCTTGACTCGTATCGGTTTTAACTCCCGTGCGGTGATTACCGGAGACGTGACGCAGATTGATTTACCCCGTGGAGCAAAATCAGGTTTGCGTCATGCTGTCGAAGTTCTCTCTGAGGTAGATGAAATAAGCTTCAATTTCTTCATTGCAGATGATGTCGTTAGACATCCAGTGGTCGCTCGGATAGTTAACGCGTATGAAAAATGGGAAGCCAAAGATCAAAAAGAACGAAATGAGATCGAAAAACGCAGAAATGAAGAGCGTGATGCACGTCTTTTAGAAGCACAAAAGACAAACTAATAAGCCAAGGGCACACAATGACAATTGAATTGGATCTACAGATCGCGGTAACTCACCGTATTGATCTGCCAAGTGAGAATGACTTTCATACATGGCTATCCGACACCGTTCGTCTTTTTCAGCCACAAGCAGAAGTGACTATCCGCCTAGTTGACGAAAAAGAAAGTCAGCAATTGAATAGTGAGTACAGAGGAATGGATAAACCCACCAATGTACTCTCATTTCCTTTCGAGGCACCGCCAGAAATTGAAATTGACCTATTGGGTGATCTCATTATCTGTAAACAGGTCGTAGAAAAAGAAGCACAAGAACAGAATAAACCACTTTCTGCACATTGGGCGCATATGGTTGTACATGGTGCACTTCATCTGCTAGGTTATGATCATATCGATGATGAAGAAGCGGAAGAGATGGAATCTCTCGAAACGGAAATCATGCAAAATATGGGATTCGATGACCCTTATATCGATGAAAAGTGAGCTATCACACATCTGATAGCGTTAACATATGAGAAACCATGAACGACGAAAACTCTCCCAATTCCGAAGGGAATAATGGGAAATCAGAAGGTCCGAGTAGAAAGTCCTTCTTTGAACGCCTAGGCCAGATATTTCAGGGTGAACCAAAAGATCGCCAAGAACTTGTAGATGTAATACGAGATTCAGAAATTAATGACCTTATCGATCATGACACCCGAGATATGTTAGAAGGTGTGATGGAAATTGCGGAGATGCGTGTACGAGATATTATGATACCGCGCTCTCAAATGGTTACTGCTGAAAAAGAACATAATCTTGATGAGCTAATCACCCTAATTACAGAAGCAACACATTCTCGTTATCCTGTAATCAGCGAAGACAAAGACCATGTCGAAGGCATTCTATTAGCGAAGGACTTACTTAAATATTTAGGATCTGGAAGTGAAGAGTTTGACATTAATAAAGTGATACGTCAGGCCGTCGTTGTGCCGGAAAGTAAGCGTGTTGATCGATTATTAAAAGAGTTCCGTGAGGAACGTTATCACATGGCAATAGTTGTAGATGAATTTGGTGGAGTATCAGGGTTAGTCACAATCGAAGATATTCTGGAAGAGATCGTAGGTGAGATAGAAGACGAGTTTGACGACGAAGAAGAAGAAGATATCCGTCAACTCAGTAAACATACGTTTTCTGTTAAAGCATTGACTACAATTGACGATTTTAATGACCGATTCGGTACCAACTTCAGTGATGATGAAATAGATACCATCGGCGGTATGGTGATGACGAGTTTCGGCCATTTACCATCCCGTGGTGAAACGGTAGAAATTGGTCATTATTACTTTAAAGTCGCCGCGGCGGATAATCGAAGAGTAATACAATTACAAGTCACCATTCCGGAAGAGGACGCCTCTTCCAATACTGAAGAGTAAAATTACTCACTTATAAGATTAGATGATGACAAAAAAATATCATCGCCTATTGCGGCCTATCTTGGCCGCTTTTGTTGGCGCTTCCACAACTCTTGCATTTGCCCCCTATCAACTATGGCCGATGGCATTTATCAGCCCTATTATTTTTATTCTACTCATTAATAACAAGACGTGGAAAGCAGGCGCATTTACTGGCTTTATGTTTGGTATAGGCCAGTTTTCGGTCGGTATTAGTTGGGTACATATCAGTATTGATACCTTTGGTGGCATGCCTAAAGTCGCCAGTCTTTTTTTAATGATTCTATTGGTTTCGTACCTATCAATTTATCCGGCATTATTCGCAGGGCTTACAAATAGATTCTTCCCTGAAAGCAATAAAACACGTTACCTACTGGCAATTCCATCTTTGTGGCTATTGACTGATTTGGCCCGAGGTTGGGTAATGACTGGATTCCCATGGCTTTTACTAGGCTACAGTCAGCTCGAATCGCCTCTTTCCGGCTTAGCGCCAATCGGTGGTGTCCAATTCATAACATTAGCGATAATGTTGAGCTCTAGCGGTGTAGTTTGGGTGCTAGTAAAGCGTAAACCGATCGGTCTCGTCCTTCCTTTGATGATATTTTTAAGCGCCTACGGCCTTAAACTAGTTGATTGGGTCGTTCCAGATGAGTCTACTCGTACTTCATTTGCTCTAATTCAAGGTAATGTTTCTCAAGAAAAAAAATGGCTACCGAGTGAACGTTGGCCAACCTTAATGAAATTTTTGGACCTAAGCCGAGTCAATTGGGACGCTGATATTGTCATTTGGCCTGAAGCGGCTATACCCGCTTTAGAAAAGGAACTACCCAGTTTTCTACTTAATGTTGATAAGGCGGCTCGCATGAATGACACTGCCCTCATTACTGGTGTCGTAACACAAAATTCGTCCGGAAATTATCATAACAGCGTCATAACTTTAGGTGACACACCGTCAGGTGAATACCATTACGATACTCAACCTAGATACAATAAACACCACTTACTTCCATTTGGAGAGTTTGTCCCATTCGCAGACATACTCCGTCCTATAGCGCCATTATTCAACCTACCCATGTCTTCATTCAACCGTGGTGATTTAGTGCAAAACAACATCGTGGGTAAAGGACGATATTTTGCTACTGCACTCTGTTACGAGATCATTTTTGGAGAGCAGGTCAGAAAAAATATCAATCAAAACACAAACTTCATTCTCACCTTGTCTAACGATGCGTGGTTTGGGGATTCAATAGGGCCTCTTCAACACATGGAGATCGCTCAGATGAGGGCATTAGAAACCGGCAAGCCTGTTATTCGTGCAACCAACAATGGCATAACGGCCATTACTGATTACAAGGGAAAAATTATCGCACAGATCCCACAATTTGAAACGGCGGTTTTAAGAGCGGAAGTTACATCAAGTAAAGGAAGCACACCCTTCCTTACTTTGGGTTCATGGCCTATGATCATGTTTTTAATCATGTCCTTGGCAATCTCGTTATTTAAATTCACATTAACGCGAAAATAAAACTAATGATGAGGCTTCTTTTAGAGCCAAGATTGATTACAAAGAAGAGAGCCCCAGCATTGAGGAACTCTTCTTTACGCTTTATTTTAACACAATGAGACTCAATAGAATCAGTATTACGGTTTCAAAGAGACCCGAGTAAACGCTTGCCCACCGCACTTACTGCATGAGTGAACTGTTGTGGGGTGAATGTATCGCGTTTTTTGGCCACACTTCTCACAAATCAAATGACCCAGGCCAATCACATCACCAACTTGGTAGACGCCTTGATGCTCCAGATCTTCAAACAGTTCCACCCACTCTACTTTAGTACGATCAGTAATATCGAGTAGGGCCTGCCATATTGAATCGGCCACCATGATGGAAAACGGACTTTCTTTGCTTTCTTGGTAATTATCTGCAAACTCTTTCAAATCTGATTTAACATAAGCCGAAACAAGAGCGATTTCGTCCTTAGTCATATCACTGGCAGCGTGAGCTACCTCTCCAGAGGTTTCTAGTGCCTTTTTAAGTTCCTCTGGACTCTGCTTCAGTGCTTCAACTACCTCTTCAAACTTCTCTTCATATCCTAGTTTGCGCTTTGGCATAGAGTACCTCCGTTATATTCCGTCGAGTTCGTGCAATCTTATCTTTATTGTAGCTTGTTGTACGTGCTTGCTTTAGGTATTCTATGCCGATCAATACAAATCTGATCGAACCGATCTCACATATTCCAAGATAACCGGATTTCATAGATGCAAGAGCAATATAACCCGCAAGAGATTGAACAAAAAGTTCAAAAGCACTGGGACGACAATAAAACATTCGTCGTAACCGAAGACCCAAGTAAAGAAAAATTTTACTGTCTCTCCATGTTCCCTTATCCAAGTGGCCGACTCCACATGGGTCACGTGCGTAACTACACTATCGGTGATGTAGTCTCTCGTTTCCAGCGTCTACAAGGTAAAAACGTTATGCAGCCTATTGGCTGGGATGCGTTTGGTTTACCTGCAGAAAATGCCGCAGTAAAAAATAAAACGGCACCCGCTCCTTGGACATATGAAAACATCGAATACATGAAAAACCAGCTTAAATTGCTCGGTTTTGGCTACGATTGGAAGCGCGAATTCGCGACTTGTACGCCAGAGTACTACCGCTGGGAACAAGAATTTTTCACTCAGCTATACAACAAAGATTTAGTTTATAAAAAAACCTCTTCCGTTAACTGGTGCCCTAACGACCAAACAGTTCTTGCTAATGAGCAGGTAGAAGACGGATGTTGCTGGCGCTGTGATACCCCAGTAGAACAAAAAGAGATCCCGCAATGGTTCATTAAAATCACGTCATACGCTCAGGAGCTTCTTGACGAATTAGACAACTTAGACGGTTGGCCTGAAAAAGTTAAGACCATGCAACGTAACTGGATTGGTCGTTCTGAAGGTGTAGAACTCGCATTTGAAGTTAGCAGTCAAGCCGACTTAGAAGTCTATACAACTCGCCCAGACACTTTAATGGGTGTAACTTATGTCGCCGTCGCCGCTGGTCACTCTCTGGCGACACTTGCAGCGCAGAACAATGCTCAACTTGCCCTGTTCATCGATGAATGCAAAAACAACAAAGTAGCCGAAGCTGAACTCGCAACGATGGAGAAAAAGGGAATGGACACAGGCCTTAAGGCTATCCATCCCCTTAATGGCCGTGAAGTCCCTATCTATGTCGCCAACTTTGTACTGATGGATTATGGTACTGGCGCAGTGATGGCCGTACCAGCACACGACCAACGTGACTACGAATTTGCAACCAAATATGGCTTAGACATTACGCCAGTGATCAAACCAGAAGATGGCAGCGAGCTCGATATTTCGGAAATGGCCTACACCGAAAAAGGCGTGCTATTCAACTCTGGCGAATTCGATGGCCTCGCATTCAAAGACGCTTTTGATACGATTGCAGAAAAACTAGAGTCAGAGAATAAAGGTAAGAAAACCATTAATTTCCGCCTTCGTGATTGGGGTGTTTCCCGTCAACGTTATTGGGGTACACCTATCCCAATGGTCACCACACAAGATGGTGTAGTTCATCCTGTGCCAGCGGATCAACTGCCAGTTATCCTTCCAGAAGATGTGGTAATGGATGGCGTAACTAGCCCGATTAAAGCAGACAAAGCGTGGGCAGAAACGACCTTTAATGGTGAACCGGCCCTACGTGAAACGGACACATTCGACACCTTTATGGAGTCATCATGGTATTACGCGCGCTACTGTTCGCCACACGCGGATGAAATGCTTGATTCCGATGCAGCTAATTACTGGTTACCTGTTGACCAATATGTCGGCGGTATCGAACATGCGTGTATGCACCTGCTCTATTCTCGTTTCTTCCATAAACTGCTCCGTGATGCGGGAATGGTTAAGAGCGACGAACCGTTTAAGAAACTACTTTGCCAAGGTATGGTGCTTGCAGATGCTTATCACTACACCACGGAGAAAGGAACAAAAGTCTGGGTTTCACCAACAGACGTTACTATTGAACGTGATGAGAAAGGCCGTATTGTTCAGGCAGTAGATATGGATGGCAACGAGGTTGTTCATACTGGCATGACGAAAATGTCTAAGTCCAAGAACAACGGCATCGATCCCCAAGAGATGGTGGATAAATATGGCGCAGATACAGTGCGTTTATTTATGATGTTCGCCTCTCCTGCCGATATGACCTTAGAATGGCAAGAGTCTGGTGTTGAAGGCGCGAACCGTTTCCTTAAACGTGTTTGGAAACTGGTTAACGAGCACACATCAAAAGGGGCTAGCGATGCGTTAGATAGCTCTGCATTGAATAGCAACCAGAAAGCGTTACGTCGTGATGTACATAAAACCATTGCCAAAGTAACGGATGATATTGAACGTCGTCAAACATACAATACCGCGATTGCCGCTATCATGGAATTGATGAACAAATTAGCAAAAGCACCACAGGAGATGCCGCAAGACAGGGCCATTCTTGATGAAGCTTTAAAAGCGGTTGTTTGTATGTTGTACCCTATTACACCTCATATCTCTTATGAACTATGGGAAGTATTGGGAGAATCAGCAATAGACACGGCCATCTGGCCAACAGCTGATGATGACGCGATGATAGAAGACGAAAAGCTTATTGTTGTGCAGGTCAATGGTAAACTTAGAGCAAAACTTACCGTTGCTGCTGACGCAACGAAAGAACACGTTGAAAACCTTGGATTAAATGACGTGAATGTAACTAAATTCACTGATGGCAAAACCATTCGTAAGGTTATCTATGTACCGGGTAAATTACTTAATATCGTTGCGAACTAATTCGTTCCAGAACTTAATTAAGGTTTAGCGGTCAATAAACAGGATGTGCACACATCCTGTTTATATTTATCTAATCGGAATTAGAGCACTAGATTCTTATTAGATAAATATAAAAAAGCAGAGAGTATTTTTGTGAAACCAATTTCCTTCAAAATTTCAATCAAAGTTATGGTTGTTGTACTATTTTCAGTGGTGTTATCTGCCTGTGGTTTTCACCTACGTGGAGACTATTTAATACCTGAAGAAATATCAAAGCTTTCCTTCACCAGCTTCGATAAATATAGTCAATTAACTAGAAATGTAGATGCCCAACTTAGGTTAAATAACATTCAAGTGGTTCCCCCTTCCGAGAGCATTCCAAATTTACATCTGGTCAGTGAGAGCGTCAGTGAAAGCACTTTATCTCTGTACCAAAACAGCCGGGCAGCTGAAAAAGCACTCACTTATAACACCTCTTATCGGATCACAATTCCGGAACTTGGCACAAAAACTTACTCCACCACTGTCACTCGAAATTACCTCGATAATCCAAGTACAGCGTTAGCAAAATCTGTCGAAAAAGACATGATTGAAGATGAAATGCGTCTACAAGCTGCCTCTCTAATTATGCGACAAATGGCGCGAGTAAAACAGCAAATCATTGAAGGTAATATGGTATTCGACACTGAAGAAAACATCGATACCAACCTTTCTACTAGCCCAACTGAAACTATTGTAAACGACAAAGAAGTCACCTCGTCACAGATTGAAATTAAAAGCGAGTAATTGACAGAATGCGCATCTTTGCGGACAAGCTACTTGATCAACTAAGCAGACAATTACATAACAGCTATCTCGTTTTTGGAAACGAGCCGCTGCTCGTACAAGAAAGTCGCGACGCCATTATTGCCACAGCAAAAATGGCGGGGTTTAATGAAAAGCATAACTTTACCGTGGATACTCAGATTAATTGGAATGATGTTGTTGACTGTTGCCATGCCCTAAGTCTATTTTCAAGCCGACAAATTATCGAATTAGAGATCCCGGAAGCAGGCATCAATGCCGCCGCCTCTAAAGAGCTTATTCAATTAGCCGAAAGCCTTCATCCTGATATATTGCTACTTATTGTCGGCAGTAAGTTGACAAAAGCGCAAGAAAACGCAAAGTGGTTTAAGACATTAAACCAACAAGGTGTCTGGGTAAGTTGTCTTTCTCCTGATATTCAAAGATTACCTCAGTTCATCCAAAACCGATGTCGAAAACTCAAACTTAAACCCGATGCACAAGCACTTCAAATGCTTGCACAATGGCATGAAGGCAATCTACTTGCACTCGTTCAGAGCCTTGAGAAACTGACTCTGCTGTATCCTGATGGTGAACTTAACCTAGTTAGAATTGAAGAGTCACTGAGCAGACACAATCACTTTACGCCATTTCACTGGATGGATGCGTTGCTCGCCGGAAAACCCAACCGAGCACAACGTATTCTTCGTCAGTTGCAATTAGAGGGTATCGAACCCGTCATTTTATTGAGAACGTTCCAGCGTGAAGTAAGTCTGATAACAGAGCTGAAAAATGAATCACTACATACTTCTATCAGCTCTGTTTTTGATAAACGCCGCATTTGGCAAAGCAAACGCCCCTTGTATAACGCAACACTACAACGATTGGAATTGATCCAAATACGCAGGATGCTAAAAGGGTTGAATCAAGCAGAAATAACGACGAAAACACAATATGACGATTCAGTTTGGCCAATCATTGCACAACTTTCGTTGGAGTTCTGTTCTTCAGTTCCAGCCGTATTTCCAGGCCTGCCAATTCAAAGATAAAGAATGTTATAATCTTTTGTAAGCACTATTAATTTTAACGAGGTATTAATTTGTTAAGCGACGACCTAAAAGCATTTCTCGCAAGTAAAGCAGACGACATGAAAGCCGAAGATATTGTTACCATAGATGTAGTTGGTAAATCTAGCGTCACTGATTATATGATAGTCTGTACAGGTAGTTCTAAACTCCATGTATCCTCAATTGCGAACAACATGGAATCAGAAGCAAATAGTATTGGTTTATCATCGTTGGGTATCGACGGTGAAAAAGAGGGTGAGTGGGTAGTATTAGATATGGGCGATGTCATGGTACATGTGATGCAGAAAGAACATCGTGAACTATATCAACTAGAAAAACTCTGGAGCTAACGTTGAAGATTCAGCTGATTGCTGTTGGAACTAAAATGCCTAAATGGGTAGAAGAAGGATTCAACGAGTATAAACGCCGTTTTCCCCATGATATGCCTTTAGAGTTGACAGAAATCACCGCAGGTAAAAGAGGCAAGAATGCGGACATCGCAAGAATTCTGCAAAAGGAAGGCGAAGCCATGCTTGCGGCTGTACCAAAAGGTAACCGGGTTGTCACCTTAGACATTCCAGGGAAACGGTGGGATACAGAACAATTAGCGCAACAACTAGAAAGTTGGAAACTAGACGCAAGAGATGTCTCAATATTGATTGGGGGCCCCGAAGGGTTAGCTCCTGCCTGCAAGGCAGCAGCCGAACAGAGCTGGTCTCTTTCCCCTCTAACACTGCCGCACCCCTTAGTTAGAGTTATCATGGCTGAAAGCTTATACCGAGCTTGGAGCATCACTACAAACCATCCGTATCATCGAGAATAGAGTGACATGAGACGTAGACGCACTCAAATTCGCGACCATCAAATAGAATCTCGACTATTCAAAAGTAGAGCTATCATTTCGTTTTTTGGTATTGTAGCGATGATAGCGGTACTGATTGGAAATTTGTACCATATCCAAGTCAATCAATATCAAGACTATAAAACTCGTTCAAACGATAACCGCATTAAAATAGTTCCTATCGCACCAAATAGAGGGTTAGTTTATGACCGGAACGGCAAAATTTTAGCCGAGAATAGACCTGTTTTTAATCTGGAACTCATCCCTGAGAAGATTGAGAACATCGAAGAAACGCTGATTGAACTACAAAAAATACTCGATATCCCACCAGAGAGAATCCAAGCGTTTCACAAAGAACGAAGACGTGTACGTCGCTTCAAATCTGTTCCGTTACTTACCCAGTTAAACGAACAACAAGTGGCTATTTTCTCTGTCAATCAGTATCGATTCCCAGGCATTAAAGTTACTGCTACGTTAAAGCGATTCTACCCATACGGGTCTGCACTCACCCATGTTTTAGGCTATGTATCTAGAATAAATGATCGTGATGTACTTAAACTCGCGAGGGAAGGAAAAGAGAGTAATTACCAAGCGACTCGAGACATCGGCAAGCTCGGTATAGAGCGCTACTATGAAGAAGTATTGCATGGCACTGCCGGCTATCAAGAAGTTGAGGTCAATAGTCGCGGGCGAGTGATTCGAACCTTGAAATATATCCCACCTATCCCGGGGAAAGATTTGGTTCTTAACCTGAATATAGATGTTCAACTATACGTCTATAAACTATTAGATAACCGACGTGGTTCAGCAGTAGTACTCGATCCAAAAGACAACGGAATCCTAGCGATGGTCTCGACACCAAGCTATGACCCTAATGCGTTCGTCCACGGCATTTCAAGTAAAGCTTACAATAAGTTACTTAATAATAAAAACCGCCCCTTGGTTAACCGAGCGACATTGGGCATATATCCTCCAGCTTCAACTGTGAAACCTTTCATCGCTGTTGCTGCACTGCAAGAAGGTATCGTGACGCCCTATACCACTCGAAATGATCCGGGCTTTTGGAAAATACCAAATTCAAAAACTAAACCATTTAGAGATTGGTTACGTTGGGGACACGGCCGAATTAATATTACTCAATCTATTGAAGAATCTGTCGACACCTTTTTTTATCAAATAGCATATGACTTAGGCATAGATAGACTCTCATCTTGGATGATGAAATTCGGTTTTGGCGACTATACCGGTATCGATATCCATGAAGAAAGTAAAGCCAATATGCCAAGCCGTGAATGGAAGATGGCTCGCCACAGAACACCTTGGTATCAAGGTGATACTATTCCAGTTGGTATCGGACAAGGTTACTGGACCGCCACGCCAATGCAGATTGCAAAGGCAACCTCAGTGTTGATTCATAGAGGCGTAGTCATACCACCTCATTTACTGAAGGCGACAATAGATAATACGACCGATACAGAAACCATCACGCCCGAACCCATCGACGCGTACCCTCCAATATTGGGCGTCCCTGACAAGTATTGGGATATTGCAATAAAAGGGATGAATCTGGTCAACCATGGCAAAAAAGGCACCGCACGCCGAGCATTTCAAAAACTAGGCTATCAAAGTGGTGGTAAATCGGGTACTGCCCAAGTCTTTGGATTAAAAGAAGACGAGGAATACAACGCGGAAGAACTTGACGAGTACCTAAGAGACCATGCTCTCTTTACTGGTTTTGCCCCTCTAGAAAACCCGCAAGTTGTCGCAACTATTGTGCTAGAAAATGCTGGAGGGGGCTCTACTAACGGAGCACCTATCGTGCGCAAGATATTTGATAAAGTCATATTAAACAAAGAAGATGGAGAAGAAAAGTAATGAAACTAGATCCATCTACTGGGAAAAGCCGTGTTTTCTTTGAAAGGTTTCATGTTGATCTTCCCTTGTTATTAGGTTTAGTCGCCGTAATGATATTTGGCCTCATGGTCATGTACAGCGCAAGCGGTCAAAACTTAGCAATGATGGAGCGCCAAGCAATGCGAATGGTTTTGGCGCTAGGCGTGATGATATTACTGGCTCAAATATCCCCACGAACTTACGAAGCTTTTGCGCCTTTTTTGTTCATTGTTGGGGTAATATTACTGTTGGGCGTACTCTTTTTTGGTGAATCATCAAAAGGGGCTCAGCGGTGGCTAAACATAGGGTTTATACGATTCCAACCCTCCGAACTGCTCAAGCTTGCCGTCCCATTAATGATAGCCAGATTTATTGGTAAACAGTCTCTCCCACCCTCATTCAAGACGCTAATAATTTCGTTAGTTATGGTCTGTGTACCGACCATATTGATCGCTAAACAGCCAGATCTCGGCACCTCTATTCTTATCGCCGCATCAGGTATATTCGTTATTTTTCTAGCTGGGATCAGTTGGCGTTATATTTTTTCAGCTACGCTTGCAGTCGGTGCATTTGCCCCCATTCTTTGGTTCTTCTTGATGCGCGAATACCAAAAAGTGAGAGTACGTACTCTTTTTAATCCAGAGTCTGACCCATTGGGTGCTGGCTATCATATTATTCAGAGCAAAATCGCAATTGGATCCGGTGGTATAGCCGGAAAAGGCTGGTTGCAAGGAACCCAATCTCAACTAGAATTTTTACCTGAGCGACATACTGACTTTATCTTTGCAGTAATCGCTGAAGAGTGGGGTATGCTAGGCATTCTTAGCTTATTTGCTCTTTACCTATTCATTATTGGGCGAGGTTTATATCTTGCCAGCCAATCTCAATCCGCTTTTGGCAGAATGATGGCAGGAAGTGTCATGTTAAGCTTCTTCGTATACATATTTGTAAATGTAGGAATGGTCAGTGGCATACTACCTGTTGTAGGTGTCCCATTACCGCTTATCAGTTATGGTGGCACATCCATGGTTACGCTTATGGCCGGCTTTGGTATTTTGATGTCTATCCATACCCATAGAAGCATGTTATCAAAAGCGACATAATGACAATAAAACAGACAATACTCAGTACACTTTTAATTCTTTTATTGGCTGCCTGCTCTAGCTCCGGCGGCCGTTATTCGATATCCAATGATGTGGGCCCAGAAAAACCAATACAGCTCGACCATATTGAAGACGCCCATCCTGTCTATGAACCTTTTAGTCGAGGCGGGAATCGAGATTACAAACTGCGCGGTGGTTCATACAAAATCATCAAGAATCCCGATGGTTTTAAGCAGAGTGGACAAGCGTCTTGGTACGGTAAAAAGTTCCATGGACACCTCACATCAAATGGTGAAGTCTATGACATGTACTCCATGTCTGCAGCACATAAGACCTTACCCATACCAAGCTACGTTAAGGTAACCAATAAAGACAATGGTAAAAGCACCATTGTTCGTGTCAACGATCGCGGACCATTCCACGATGGACGGATTATCGACCTTAGCTATGCCGCCGCTTACAAGCTAAATGTTGTGAATACAGGAACCGCCAATGTTGATATAGAGTACATATCAACAAAACCTCAGACACCTTCTTCAAAGATACCAAAAGCCACAGCTAGTTATAGTATTCAAACAGCCTCATCAAATCATGAAGAGAGAAGTCGAACTTTAGCTAAAAATATTAGACAAACTCTTTCTATGAAGACCTATGTTGAACCAAATAAAGAGATCTATCGAGTTCTCGTTGGCCCATTTACAGACTATTCAGAATCCGTAGATGCGTTAGAGATATTGAAAACAAATGGATACCCGCAAGCGTTTATTAGAAAAAACAAAAATTAACGTATATCATGCAGTACTAGCGAATTGGCGGAATTTTTGTCATAGTGCATCCAGAATTGCTGTCGAAGCTGTAATATTAAGGCTTTCGGCTTAAATAGTGTTATAACCAATAAAACTGATATTACAGATGAATAAATCGAAACTTACTTTTAAATCATTGCTTCTCGCGACAGCTGCACTATCTGCTCCATTTTCATATTCAGCGCCAATTGTCGTTCCCGATGCGCCTCAGATAGCTGCTAAAGGCTATGTGCTTATTGATTTCAACTCTGGAAAGGTTATTGCCGAAAAGGAAAAAGACACCCAGCTTTCTCCTGCGAGTTTAACTAAGATGATGACCAGTTATGTTATTGGTCAAGAATTAGCTCGCGGCAACATATCGTTGCAAGACGAAGTTGTCATCAGTAAAAATGCGTGGGCTAAAAATTATCCTGACTCATCGAAAATGTTTATCGAAGTAGGCACCACCGTTAAGGTTGAGGATCTAAATCGAGGTATCATTGTTCAGTCTGGTAACGATGCTTGTGTTGCAATGGCTGAACACGTGGCAGGTTCTGAAGACGCGTTTGTTGACCTCATGAATGCGTGGGCCAATTCGATCGGCATGTCTCGTACTCACTTTGCCAATGTTCACGGTTTGGATCATAACGAGCTCTATTCAACACCTTACGACATGGCACTTCTTGGTCGCGCGCTGATTCGTGATGTACCAGAAGAGTATGCGATTTATAGCGAAAAACAATTTACCTTTAATGGCATAACACAGTACAACCGTAACGGCTTATTGTGGGATAAAAGCATGAATGTGGATGGCATTAAAACAGGCCACACAAGCAAAGCCGGATACAGCTTAGTCAGCTCAGCAACTGAAGGCAAAATGCGCCTCGTTGCCGTAGTAATGGGAACGAAGAGTGAAAATGCGCGTAAAGCAGAAAGTAAAAAACTGCTCAATTACGGATTCCGTTTCTTTGAAACCGTTGCCCCACATAAAGCTGGCGAAACCTTCGTTAGTGAGCGTATTTGGATGGGTTCACAAGAAAACGTTGCCTTAGGTGTTGCGAGAGATACTTTTGTGACTCTACCTCGAGGCCAAGCTAAAAGTCTAAAAGCGAGTTTCGTGCTAGAAAAAGAACTTACCGCACCAATCAGCCAAGGTGATGAAGTTGGGAAGCTTTACTATCAAGTCGATGGTGAAGATATCGCTGAATATCCACTACTTGCACTAGAAGATGTCGATAAAGGCGGTGTATTTAGTCGTCTAGTTGACTACTTTATCCTTCTTTTTAAGAGCTGGTTCTAAAGACTAGCGATGAACAAATTGTATTAAAAGGTCACTTAAATGTGGCCTTTGTTTTTCTTGAGATTGATCTTTTTTGAGCGTAATATGCGCTGCTAAATAAAACCTCTGGAGTAATTCATGCAAGAACAACCAACGCTTAAAGACCTGTTAGAGTTTCCTTGCCAGTTCACCTACAAGGTTATGGGTTATGCTAAACCTGAGCTACCAGAACTGGTTTTACAAGTGATTCAAAAATACGCTCCTGGTGATTACAGCCCTACGATAAAACCAAGCGGAAAAGGTACATACAATTCTGTTTCTGTAACGATTACAGCAACATCTATCGAGCAAGTGGATTCACTTTATAAAGAACTCGGTGAAATTGATATCGTTCGAATGGTTTTATAAACAAATCAGCTCATCATGAAAACAGCGGCCTTTGTCGCTGTTTTTGATTCCAATTCATACAGAGAATCTAATAGTCGAAGTACAAAAAGAAGTTTATAATGTGTTTACTTTATTAACTGTCATTACAAGGCTATCCGCTTGTCTAACATTAAAGATAATCTAATTGTTCGAAATCTTGGTCTTAACGACTACGAACCAATTTGGAAAGCAATGCATGAATTCACTGATAATCGCAATGACGAAACTGTCGATGAAGTCTGGTTAGTTGAGCACAACCCGGTATTCACACAAGGCCAAGCAGGTAAAGAAGAACACCTACTTAATACAGGTGATATCCCTGTTATTCAAAGTGACCGTGGTGGTCAAGTTACCTATCACGGGCCCGGTCAGTTAGTTGCCTATTTTCTTATTAACCTACGTAGAAAAAATATTGGTGTTCGAGAGCTGGTTACCAATATAGAAAACCTCGTTATTAATACCTTGGCTAGATTTGATATAGAATCATCAGCACGTCCTGACGCGCCCGGTGTCTATTCCGATGGTAAAAAAGTATGCTCTCTCGGATTAAGAATCCGAAAAGGCTGCTCCTTTCATGGCCTAGCATTAAATATCGATATGGATCTTTCACCTTTTTTGCGTATAAACCCTTGTGGATATCAAGGCATGGAAATGGTACAAATAAGTGAACTTGGCGGCCCTAGCAATGTTGAACTCGTTGGTGCAACGTTAGTTGAAGAGCTACTTTCCTTGCTTAACTACGAGCATGTCGACCTAATAAAAGAAAACAATAAATCATGAGCAAACCAATTCAAATGGAAAAAGGCGTCAAATATAGAGACGCTGATAAAATGGCATTGATACCAACTAAAACAGTGCCCGTTGAAAAACATGAAGTATTACGCAAGCCAAAATGGATGAAAATAAAGCTGCCTTCTGACAGCCAACGCATTCAAGAGATCAAATCTGCGATGCGTAAAAACAAACTTCATTCTGTTTGTGAAGAAGCGTCTTGTCCTAACCTAGCAGAGTGTTTTAACCACGGTACTGCTACCTTTATGATCTTGGGTGCCATCTGTACTCGACGCTGCCCCTTTTGCGATGTTGCTCATGGCAGACCAATTGCGCCAGACAATAATGAACCTCAACATCTTGCACAAACAATTAGCGACATGAAGCTAAAGTATGTTGTGGTGACTTCCGTGGATCGTGATGATTTACGAGACGGCGGCGCTCAGCACTTTGCGGATTGTACTCGTGAAATTCGAGCGAAAAGTCCTGGTATTAAAATAGAAACGCTTGTGCCTGATTTTCGTGGTCGCATGGATGCCGCTCTTGAAGTACTAAAAGACAACCCACCGGATGTTTTCAACCATAACCTTGAGACAGCCCCCCGCCTATATAGAAAAGCACGCCCGGGTGCCAATTATAAGTGGTCATTAACGTTACTACAGAAATTTAAAGAGCTGCATCCAGAAGTACCAACTAAGTCAGGACTGATGATGGGCTTAGGCGAAACAAAAGAAGAAATCGTTGACGTTCTGAAGGATCTTCGCGCCTATGGTGTAACCATGCTAACCATTGGTCAATACCTATCTCCAAGCCGCCATCACTTACCAGTAGAACGCTATGTGCCGCCTGCTGAGTTCGATGAGCTCAAAGAGATAGCATTAGAGCTTGGATTTACTCATGCGGCTTGTGGTCCCTTTGTTCGCTCCTCGTACCATGCAGATATGCAAGCCAAAGGCGAAGAAGTAAAATAACTGAGACAAACATTCAGAAAGGTGACTTAAATTGGTGATCTTTTTGTATTCGCAACGTAAATTGTATATAAGTTCGGTAACAATAAGTAATTAGTAGTGTTTTAAAAGGAATTTAGGTATGCAGAAGTTAGGTTTATTAAGTTTTTTATCACTTATCCTTGTGGGTTGTTCTACGCAAAACACTCAACAAGATAACTATTTAGATGCGTCGTTTGAGTTGTGTAATACCGAAGTAAGAACCTACTCTGTTAGCGATGATGGTCGAGTAAGGATCATCTGTGAAGATGACTCTAAGTTCACTATGAACAGTGAAGCTACTTTAGAAATAATGCGTGACATCAATATCGATTATTGTACTGGTGAGGGGCTTTCTAAGTTTAACGAAAGTCGCCGTTACTACTCGTTCCAATGTAAATCTGGCTCGACGATAAGTATCAACAAAGAATAACCATAAATTCAACACAAATAAAAACGCGAGCCTCATTTAAGCTCGCGTTTTTTATTTGCGCTTAAGATAGGGTTACTTAAACCCTATCTTATCTTACTTAAGCGTACACAGGTAATCGCTTACAGATATCTAGCACTTTTCGTTTCGTTGCTTCAATAACCGTTTCGTCGTTAATGTTATCTAAAACGTCACACATCCAGCCAGCTAAAACCTTAGCATCTTCTTGCGTAAACCCGCGGCGTGTAATTGCAGGAGAACCGATACGAATACCAGAGGTAACAAATGGACTACGAGGGTCATTAGGCACTGAGTTTTTGTTTACAGTAATGTTGGCCGCGCCTAATGCTGCATCCGCTTCTTTACCTGTAATATTTTTATCAATTAAATCGACAAGGAATAAGTGATTTTCTGTTGAACCAGATACAATATTGTAACCACGTGCAATAAATTCAGCCACCATCGCTTTTGCATTCGCAATAACACGCGCTTGATATTCTTTGAATTCTGGCTCCATTGCTTCTTTGAACGCAACCGCTTTCCCTGCAATGACATGCATTAGAGGACCACCTTGGCCACCTGGGAATACCGCTGAATTCAGTTTCTTATACATGTCTTCGCCAGCGTTTGATAAAATCAAACCACCACGAGGACCTGCAAGTGTTTTATGCGTTGTTGTTGAAACAACATGAGCATGCGGTAACGGTGTTGGGTATACACCAGCGGCAATCAAACCCGCAACGTGCGCCATATCAACAAAAAGATACGCGTCTACTTTATCAGCAATTTCACGCATACGTGCCCAATCAACAACCTGAGAATAAGCAGAGAAACCACCGATAATCATTTTAGGTTTATGTTGAACAGCTAGCTGCTCCATCTCGTCATAATTGATTTGACCAGCTTCATTGATACCATAAGGGATAATGTTGTAATGCTTACCTGAGAAGTTTACTGGTGACCCGTGAGTCAAGTGACCACCATGTGCCAAGCTCATACCTAGCACGGTATCGCCAGGCTTTAATAAAGCCATATAAACGGCACTGTTTGCTTGTGAGCCTGAGTGAGGTTGCACGTTAGCGTACTCACATTCAAATAACTGGCATGCACGATCAATTGCAAGCGATTCAGCCTTATCTACATACTCACAACCACCATAATAACGCTTACCCGGGTAACCTTCGGCGTATTTATTGGTTAACTGAGATCCTTGAGCTTCCATTACTCGTGGACTGGTGTAGTTTTCTGAAGCAATTAGCTCGATATGCTCTTCCTGACGAAGAGTCTCTTCCTGTATTGCAGCATATAGTTCTGCATCATAATCAGCAATGTTCATGTCACGCTTTAGCATCTGTATCTCCTGACTCAGATAATCTGAAATTCTAAAAAACCACACATCCAACCAACGCAAACGTTTACGCTAGTGTACTAAGTGGCGATATTCTACATAATTTGATCTATATCAGAAAGCAACTTAAGCAAAATAATCATGTAATTTTTTCATCTTCCATTTGAATTAAGTTCATATCAATAAATGAAAGAAATCTGTCAACACTAAACTGTCAACTTCTTCCTTTACAGTATGTAAAGTGTAACTTACACACTGTACCTTCAAATTTAGCCTCCAAGCTACCGAAAATACAAATTTTTATCTACTATTCTCACCATTAAATACCACAAAAAAAGAAAAATGATGCAAAAACACTCAATAAGGGAAGACTGGATAGCGATACTTACCGGTACGTTTTTAACGGCTCAGGGCATATTTTTTCTTCAATCTGCAAATCTCATTACTGGAGGAACGGCTGGCCTTTCGTTGCTATTAAGTCAGTTAATACCATTTAGCTTTGGTACCTTCTATTTTTTGACAAATATTCCTTTCTTTGTCTTAGGTTGGCAGCGGTTTGGCGCTCAATTCGCTCTTAATAGTATTGTCTCATGTGGGCTTGTTTCACTGTTTGTCGATCACTTAGATAGGGTGATCAACATCGAGTCATTAAACGACATATATTGTGCCATTGCCGGCGGGTTATTGATGGGGCTAGGTATGTTGATTTTATTTAGGCACCGTTCAAGCTTGGGTGGTTTCAATATTTTTTGTCTGCTTGTGCAAGATAAAACGGGCATTTCTGTTGGTAAGACACAGCTCGCCATTGACACCACTATTTTATTCTCGTCTTTCTTTTTTATAACTCCAACGATATTAGCCATATCAGTACTCGGTGTTGTTGTACTAAATATTGTATTAGGGATGAACCATAAACCATCTCGCTATACGGTAACCTATAGCTGAGGGTAAGGTTACGAATAAAGATAAACATTGTGCTGTTAGTTTTTCTAAGTAAAGTAACGTAATACTAACGACTTATTTGGATTAACAGCATGGATGCCACGTTAAATACTCATCATTTCGACCCAGTTGAATTTAGAAAAAAACTGCACCGTCAACCAGAACTATCAGAGAAAGAAAAACAGACATCCACCATTATTTTTGCACAATTGGAAGACTTCGGATTATCACCCATCGGTCAGATAGGTGGATACGGCATAGTCTGTACTGTTGATAGTGGCAATGAAGGTGACACAACCTTGCTGCGAGCAGATTTCGATGCCTTACCTATCTGTGAAATAGCACAACATGACCATGTATCCGAATACTTGGGCGTGATGCATGCCTGTGGGCATGATGGCCATACGAGTTCGCTTTTGTCAGTTGCCGAACATATTTCAAAGCACCCGCCTAAAACAGGTAGAGTGATTCTGTTATTTCAACCGGCAGAAGAAACCGGAACAGGGGCTCTCTCTATGCTTAATGATGAACAGTTATTATCATTAAAGGTTGATAATGTTTTCGCTTATCACAACCTGCCCGGTTACCCACTCAATCAGATCCTGATAAAAGAAGGAACATTCGCCTGTGCTTCTACTGGCGTATTAATCGAATTTGAAGGAAAAACCTCTCACGCAGCAAGGCCTGAAAATGGCCTCAGTCCATGCCACGCAATGGTCGAAACCGTTCAGTATCTGCAAAGCATTTCACAACAATATCCAGATGCATTCAGTTTGGTCACAATAGTGCACGCTAAGCTTGGAGAAGAGGCGTTCGGTATATCTCCTGGACATGCAAAAGTAATGGCAACCATGCGCAGTGAGTGCAACCAGACCTTCTCAAGCATGAAAGCTGATCTGCTATCGATGCTAGACAAACTACAAAAAGAGACAGGGATTAATGTAAAAGTAGAGTGGGATGAACCATTCAATGCGGCCATCAACTCCACCAAACATAGCCAGCTAATTTTCCAACAAGCTAAGCTCCTAGGTATGTCAGTAGTAAAGCTTGATGAACCCATGCGTTGGTCCGAAGACTTTGCCGAATTTCTACTCAGGTGGAATGGTGCGTTGTTCTGCATTGGCAGTGGTGAATCTCATCCTGAATTACACAACCCAGATTATGATTTTCCAGATGATATATTGAAAACAGCCAGCCAAATGTTCGTTTCAATTATTGACCGACTGCATTCTAATTAAGAACCGAAGTACTCTAGGGTCTGTTATTCTTTCGAGGTTATTTTGCAGCGAATTGTTAAGAGGTCTTTGCTTAGAATGACTAAACTACAAACCTCTCACCGCGATTAAAACGCTTTTATCTCGAACAAAATGTGACCACGAAAGATCAACAGACCCTAATGGTTGATTAAAACAACTCGTGTTTCGTAGGGTCGTAATGACAACTCTCTTTCAACAACGAGGCAGAGAACATCACTATAATTACCTATCAAATACTGCGCATTAACCAAGTCAATATGTCCTGGTAATGCACATTCTGTTGGTTCTGTGTAGTAATTATTTACGCAGATAAGCGTCTGTTCTTTGTTGCGACGTGCATAGCAGAAAATCTGTTTGTCATCAGGCATCAAATCTACATAATCACCGTCAGTAATTACCTGAATGTTTTTACGCAGCGAGAGTAGCTTCTTATAAAAATGAAACACTGAATCAGGTGAGCTGACCGCCAAATCAGCATTGACTTCAACGTAATTTGGAGCAATGCCTAACCACGGATTTGCTTTAGAGAATCCCGCAAACGCCTTGTTATTCCATTGCATCGGTGCCCTAGAATTATCTCTCGACTTGTGAGACAGAATATCCAACATAGCGTCCATATCAACACCTCGTTCGTTAACCATGATGTCATAGATATTGGTACTTTCTACATCACGATATTGCTCTATCGAAGTGTACTTCGGGTTCGTCATCCCGATTTCTTCACCTTGATAGATATACGGTGTTCCTTGCATCATATGTATAGAGGTAGCCAGCATTTTGGCGGATTCAATTCGGTACTCTGTATCATTACCTAAACGGCTGACGATACGAGGCTGATCATGGTTACACCAAAACAACGCCCCCCAACCTTTCCCGTTCAACCCTCTTTGCCAATGATTAAATATCCGTTTTAATTCTATAAAATCAAATGATGTTTTAGTCCATTTATCACCGTTGTTATAGTCAACTTTCAAATGATGGAAGTTAAACACCATAGACAACTCTTTCTGATCTAAGGATGAGTACTGCTGGCAGTGTTCCAGATTGGTCGATGACATTTCTCCCACGGTTACACTACCGTATTTCTGAAAAACATCCCGGCTGATCTCTTGAAGGTATGCGTGTACCTTAGGTCCATCGGTATAAAAACGACGCCCATCACCAGCATAATCATCAGGGAAATCTTGTTGTTTAGATATCAGGTTAATGACATCTAAACGGAATCCATCTATACCCTTTTCTGCCCAAAAACTGATCACATCTTTAACTTCTTGACGAACTTTAGGGTTTTCCCAATTCAAATCCGCTTGTTCTTTAGCAAATAGGTGCAAGTAATATTGATCTGTTTTCTGGTCTAGCTCCCACGCATTGCCGCCAAACTTGGATTCCCAATTGGTTGGGGCTTGCCCTTCTATTGGGTCCTTCCAGATATAGTAATCTCGATACTCACTCTCTTTGTTACCAAGTGCAGCTTGAAACCACTTATGTTCTGTTGACGTATGATTTACGACAATATCCATGATTATACGAATACCTTTTTGATGCGCTATAGCAAGCAATTCGTCAAAATCGGCCATGGTTCCAAATTCTGGGTTGATAGCGTAATAGTCTGAAATATCATAGCCATTATCTATCATTGGAGACTGATAAACCGGCGTCAGCCAAATAGCATCAACGCCCAAAAGTTTAAGGTAATCAAGTTTACTCGTTATGCCTTTTATATCCCCAGTACCTTTTGATCCACTATCACAAAAGCTTTTAGGATAGATTTGATAAATTGCTGCGGTACGCCACCACTCTGCCGTATTCATAATCATCTCTCTACATTATCTTTACAAAAACGGAGTGGCCAATCTGACCACGCCAAAAGAGCTTATGCACTAGCGACTTCTAATTCGCCTTTTAACTGTGCTCGTTTGTAGAAAAATAGAGTCAATGTTATAGGTAGTAAGATGGCAACCAACATGGCAATGGCGTATATCGTCCAGTATTGAGGTTGAATAGAAAGGATTCCGGGTAAGCCACCAACACCTATCCCGTTAGCCATTACGCCAGCACTACCACAAATTGCCGCTGCAACCGCTGACCCAACCATCGCACTTAGCATTGGGAATTTATACTTTAGATTGATGCCGTACATTGCAGGTTCTGTTACACCTAAATAGGCAGAGATTGCCGCTGGCACAGATATATCACGTTCACCATTTTTACGGCTGATGATGATGATACCGACGACCGCAGAAGCTTGTGCAATATTAGAAAGTGCGATAAGTGGCCAAATCGGTGTTCCGCCAAGCTCTTGCATCAATTGCAGGTCAACTGCATTAGTCGTATGGTGAACACCCGTAATAACAAGTGGCGCGTACAAGAAGCCGAATACCATAGCACCAAGTATGGCGAAATCGCCCGTCATCGCCACTTTCGCTGCAAACGCGACACCATTACCTATAACGCGTCCAAAAGGACCAATTAGGGCATGCGCAAGTACGACCGAAAGAATAATAGACACAAACGGTACGACAACAAGGTACAAATACGATGGGACAATTCGCTTAAGATTTGTTTCAATGAAAGCCAGTGCTACACCTGCAAGCATCGCTGGGATAACCTGAGCTTGATAACCTACTTTTTCGATAACAAACAACCCAAAATCCCATACCTCTGGAGCCGCTTTACCTATCATGTAAGCATTCATCAGTTGCGGTGACACTAAGGTAACACCAAGTGTAATACCAAGTATCGGTGTTCCACCTAGCTTCTTAACCGTGGACCAACAAACCCCAACAGGGAGGAAGAAAAATATCGCTTCACCGATCAACCATAAAAACGAATGTACCGTCGCCCAAAACTGACTGATCTGCGTTAGGGTTTGGCCATCGAACATCTTGATGTCGCCAATGACATTCCTAAAACCTAAGATCAAACCACCAGTGATAATAGCGGGTAGTAGAGGCACAAAAATTTCGGCTAAATGGGAGATGCCTCTCTCTAAGATATTCATATTTTGACGAGCCGCCACTTTTGCTTCATCTTTCGACGAGGATGACTGGCCCGTCATTTCGATTAGTACTTTATATACCTCATCGACTTCCGTTCCAATCACAACTTGAAATTGACCCGCATTAGTAAAGCAACCTTTTACTATTTTTAAGGCTTCTAGACCTTTAACATCTGCGATTTCAGTGTCTTGCAATACAAAGCGTAAACGCGTTAGACAGTGACTTACACTGGCTATATTATCTCCACCACCTACTAACTTTATAAGACGTGCAATATCTTCTCTTGCAATATTACTCATTATTCTCACCCTTTTATAACTTATTAAAGTCTATACCAAACCCCAAAAAATTAACGCTTACCATCACCGGTATTGGGGTTGAAAAATAAACCAAATTATTAATGGGAACATTCCCACTTACGGCAAGTATAATGCCTCACTATATGTAAATATAAATGGGAACAGTCCCATTAATTGAGCAAAGTCACACCTGTTCTTATTTATATCAATATAAACAATAGGTTAAATATTCTGGTTAATTAATTGGGATTTGAGTGATATGTTTTTCAGTTTTATCCCCTAAAAGCTGAGATATCAGCATGTTAGCGGCATAACGGCCCGCTTCCTCATAGCCAGGGTCAACGCTAAACGTGTTAGGAAAAAGAAAGGAAAGTAGTTGGTTGCCACCCACACCAGTCACCATCACTTCATCGCGTGATAGTTCTTGTAATCTTTTAATTACACCTAAGGCTAAGGTGTCACTGGCACAAGCAATCGCTTGAGTTTGCTCGTTTAAAATTGAATCGACCTGTTGGTAAGCACTTTCGTGACTCAATTGTCCGGTGCTATAACAAGGCGTAATGCCGTTCTTTTTACACCAATCTATATAGGCATTTAGACGGGTCTCACCGGTTGATTTATCACTTATATCAACACCGATATAAGTAACTTCCGATAATGAATGGTTCTTTATATGCTCCAGTGCTTTAATAATCACACCCGCGCTATCGTAATCGACCGACGAGATACCTTCCACATCCATAGCAATGACGACGATTTTGCTTTTCCATTCAACTAGACGGGAAATATCACAGCCAGTAAAACCAAAAAGGATAACACCATCAACATTTCGCTTTTTAAGTACGTCTAGATGATCGTTGGTTTTATCTTTATCAAACTGACTCTCCATAATAACTACATCGTAACCGGCACTATAAAGTGTATCGAGAATACTACTGACGGCTCGATTTTCGGAAGGAGAATCGAGCCGAGAAATAATGACACCTACAACCTTTTGGCTGCCTCCGCGCATAGACTGTGCTGATTTTGACGGCACATAACCAGAATCTGCAATTATCTTCTCTACCCGTTCACGGGTATCAGGCTTCACTTTAGGATCATTGGTTAACACACGAGAAACCGTTGACTTACCAACACCAGAAAGTTTCGCAATATCATGAATAGTCAGTTTTTTTGTTGGCATCAATTCATTACCTGATCGCAGTTCACAACCGTATCAAAACTAAGTGTCAACATAGCTCGTGTCCCCTTTAGCCAAAGCAACAATTCACGTTCTGTGTTTTGATATTTGCTTCCAGAAGCCGCTGGAACTTGTTTTAGTGCGATACGTTTATGCGCCATGACTATTTCTGCTGTATTTTCGTCTATAGTTGACACCGTAAACTGCGTTCCGTTATTGCAAACATAGAAGGGTTCTACGGTAGAACTACATCCAACCAACACCATAATTATTGAAATAAAAAACCACTTTATATTCACACTAAAACCTTTATATCTGTTCAAGGTATGCTGGTACGTCTTTAATACTGTTAAGTACAGTCGAGGCAATAGACGTTCCCTTGTCTGTCACTGGTTTTCCAGTTCTGACTAATATTTTAGTACCAACACCAGCTGCTTCCGCAGCCATCATGTCTTCCGCTTTATCACCGACCATAACCGAGTTCTTCATGTCGATCTTTAAGAAATCGCGCGCAGAAAGAAACATACCAGGTTTGGGTTTACGGCAATCACAATCTTGCTTATATTCACCAATTCCATGCTCTGGATGGTGCATGCAGTAATAGATCCCATCGAAATCAACGCCATTGTCGACGAAGTTCCAATCCATCCACTCAGTTAATGAGAGAAACCGGTCTTCGCTAAACAACCCACGGGCAACACCGGATTGGTTCGTGACCAAAACCAAAAGATACCCCATCTGTTGTAGTTTTTGGGTCGCTTCAAAGACACCGTCGATGAATTCAAAATCATGCTCATCATGTACGTAACCATGATCGACATTAATCACACCGTCTCGGTCTAAAAACACAGCAGGTTTAACCAAAGCGTTATCCTCATTAGATATTTAGATCGAAATTATTGCACGCTTTGCAGCGCTAATCACCATTTATCCTCAAATAACAAGGTTCGTTTCGTGTCGTTTTATTGCGTTTAGAACGTCGTAACACCCAAATAACACGCTGCAAATAGAGCTACAGACGTCTAGACGTAAAAATATCTATTGACATAAAAACGTGATGGCCCTAGCATAATCTACAGTTTAGAAAGTTAACCATTACTTTATTCTAATTATCCTGATTAGGTTTTATTACATGATTAAAATCAGCAACGTTAACAAGGTGTTCTATCAAGGCGAAAAAGAAATACACGCCTTAAAAGAGATAAACCTAACCGTTCCACAAGGCAACATATTTGGTGTTATAGGTTCCTCCGGTGCAGGAAAAAGTACACTTATCCGTTGTGTAAACATGTTAGAAGCCCCTACACAGGGTAACGTTGTCGTTGACGGAGTCGATTTGACTCAGTTATCTAAATCAGAGTTAAGCGAAGCTCGTCGCAATATTGGTATGATATTTCAACACTTTAACTTGCTCTCTTCTCGCACTGTTTTTAATAATATTGCCCTTCCTCTAGAGCTTGCAGGCATAAGCAAAGAGAAAATAAACGCCAAAGTTTCCGAGTTACTATCTTTGGTGGGACTAGAGGATAAGCGAGACACCTATCCAGCCAATCTAAGTGGTGGTCAAAAACAACGTGTCGCCATAGCAAGAGCGTTAGCATCTGACCCTAAAGTCTTGCTATGTGACGAAGCCACCAGCGCGTTAGACCCAGCAACTACACAATCAATTCTTGAATTACTGAAAGAGATCAACCGTAAACTGAACATAACGATTCTACTCATTACTCACGAAATGGACGTTGTTAAAGGCATATGTCATCAAGTCGCTATCATAGGAGACGGTGAACTTGTCGAAAAAGGCACGGTTGGTGAAATTTTTGCTCACCCGAAAACAGAACTTGCGCACAGTTTTATTCGCTCTACGTTAGACCTCTCTATTCCAGAGGATTACCAATCTAGGCTACAGCCAGATCGTATTGACGGAACGCATCCGCTCGTCAGGCTTGAATTTACTGGAGAGACAGTAGATGCCCCGGTTATGAGCCAGATTTCTCGTCAGTTTAATATCGATGTCAGTATCTTAAGTTCCGACCTAGATTACGCAGGTGGTGTTAAGTTCGGAATGATGGTCGCTGAGTTATTTGGCTCAGAAGAAGATGACAATGCAGCGATTAAATTTTTAGAAGAACACAAAGTTAAAGTAGAGGTGCTTGGTTATGTCCTTTGATTCTATTACTCAATGGTTAAGCTTCAATAGTGGTCTATTATTGGGCGCCACAGGTGAAACGCTCTATATGGTTGCCGTTTCTGGATTAGTCGGATTTGCAGTAGGTATTCCGTTAGGTGTTATCTTACACATCACCAAAAAAGGCGGGCTTGCGGAAAACACCAAATTAAATGGTGGCTTAGGCGCTGTTGTGAATATTGGCCGCTCAGTACCATTTCTAGTCCTAATGGTCGCTATCATCCCAGTAACAAAGCTTTTAGTTGGTACGTTTATCGGCACAACAGCCGCCATCGTTCCTCTGACCATAGGTGCGATCCCCTTTGTTGCCCGTCTAATTGAAGGCGCATTACTTGAAGTCCCGGGTGGCCTTGTAGAGGCCGCACAATCTATGGGAGCAACACCCATGCAAATCATTACTAAGGTACTGCTTCCTGAAGCTCTGCCTACCATAATCAATGCAGTCACTATCACTTTAGTCACACTAGTAAGCTACTCAGCCATGGCGGGTACTGTTGGTGGTGGAGGTCTAGGTGACGTCGCCATCCGCTACGGCTTTCATCGATATGATGTTGTCATCATGGCGGTCACCGTGGTGATGTTGATAGTACTGGTTCAAATAATTCAATCGATAGGTGATACATTCGTCCGTCGTGTAGACCACAGATAATAATAATCACAACAAACTAAGGAGAGGTAACATGAAATTTAATCTTAAGAATTTACTCATAACAGCAACAGCGGCATCAGCTCTGGTATTGGCAGGCTGCGGTGACAAAGAAGTGGATAGCAACAAAATAAAAATCGGTGTAATGGCAGGTGCAGAAGCTCAAGTAGCTGAAGTAGCGGCAAAAGTAGCAAAAGAGAAATACAATTTAGATGTTGAACTCGTCACGTTCACTGATTATGTTACGCCAAATGCTGCACTTGATGATGGTTCTGTAGATATCAATGCGTTCCAGCACAAACCTTATCTTGATCAACAGATTGCTGACCGTGGCTACAAACTTGCTATCGCTGGTAACTCGTTTGTTTATCCTATTGCTGGTTACTCTAAGCAGGTGACATCCGTTGACCAGATCGCTGATGGCTCACGTATCGCGGTCCCTAACGACCCAACTAACCTAGGTCGTTCATTGCTACTTCTTGAGCAACAAGGGTTGCTTAAACTACGTGCCGATACTGGCCTTTCTGGCACCATTCGCGATATCGTAGAGAATCCTAAAAACATCACTATCGTAGAGCTAGATGCAGCGCAACTTCCTCGCTCACTTGACGATGTTGCACTATCAATAATCAACACGACCTATGCGAGCAGCATCGATCTAACACCAGAGAAAGACGGCATATTCGTAGAGGACAAAAAGTCTCCATACGTTAACCTGATTGTGGCTCGTACTGACAATGTCGATTCAGAAAAAGTACAAAACTTCGTAAAAGCGTACCAAACAGATGAAGTCTATAAAGCTGCATCTGAGATCTTTAAAGGTGGTGTAGTTAAGGGTTGGTAATAACCACTTTTCATTACCGTTTTAGACTCGATTAATAAAAAGCCGAATGATGCATCACATCAGTTCGGCTTTTTATTTGCTCGTCATTTAGCCCGCATTCTATCGCCATACTCCTTTGCCACAGATTTTAAAATATCACTCCAGCGATGATAGACGAGTAAATGACCAAGATTTTCAAATTCATGGAATTTTGAATTACTTAGGCTACGGTGAAACTTTCGTGCCAATTGAACGGGAACATGTTGGTCCAAACTGCCATGCCATATCGTTACTGGTGAAACGATATTTTCAAAATCAATGTTCCATAGACGACTCAAAATGACCAAATCTTCACAAAAGGCATTTGGTCCTTGCCGCATCGCTTCTCTGAACGCCAATAAAAAATTATCGGTGACTTCTGTTTCCGACAATGCCGCCGCGTCGCTCTCACACAAATGTTGATAAACCTGATCAAAATACAACTCGTGATCCTTCATCAAATTATTGGTGATAATCTTTAAAAGGGGATGCAGTACCGATGGGGCTCTCATCGCAATTTGCGCCAAGAACTTATTACTGGATTTTACACCATGGAAAAGATTGATTGGTTGGTAAGGGGTGACAGTACTAACAATCGTCGTATGCACTATCCGTTCTTTTAATATGGACGCAGCCGCCAAGGCATAAGGCCCTCCACCACAAAATCCCATAAGAGAAAATCGGTCCAAATTAAGAAAGTCCGCCAATGTATCTACGTCACGTGCAATACTCGCCAAAGTACGGTTTGGATCGGAAGTTGATAAGCCAAACCCTGGACGGTCGATGGTAATTAAGCGAATGTTATGGTCAAAAAGAGTCCGATTGTTTGGGTGTTGCTGCAGTCTTGACCCCGTACTCGGTGGAAACAAGATAACCGGAATACCACTTTTTCTGCCTATATCACTGAATCCTAACTGCCTCTCATCACTGACTTTATAGACTTGATGATAGCGCGCGGTTTCAAAAATAAGCTTGGATTTTAACGAACTGACAGTGTCCCGAGTTTCCGCTGTAGGATTCATCAAAATCAGCTTCATTAACTCACTTTGTCGGTGGCAATCTGTTTTTTGGAAGACCGATTTTAACTGAGTCCGAATGGTATTGATCGAAACACCGTGACTGTCGCTAATCTCATTCAACGTTTTATTATGCGCCAGTTTTTCGACCAGTCTCTGCTCCGCTTTCGTTAAGTCGTAGCGCTGACAGAACGCGGTTAGATTGGGTTTTACATCCACGTTTTGATTTGCGAAAAGAACCAATATATTGCTGCCAAGTTGATATTGGTCATCTATCCGAGACAAACTGATACTCACTGGATTGGTTTGAAAACTGTCACGCAGGCGCATTGTGGTTTCGCGTTCCTCCCCTTTTAGGTCAGTCAGTTCAAACAATAATTTATTGAACCATTGTTGTTGGGAGTTGAGCGAAAATAAAACATTACCATCCTCTATTTTTACTAAATCTGTGGTCTTCAGAAAGTCGAGTGCAAGTTGGTTCTGTTGCACCAACGCCCCACTACCAGTAATGACAAATGCAGGCAAAGGTAAGAAGTCGAACAGGCTCAATTGCAAATGTTGGTGCTCATCATTATCTTTCATTCGATTACTAATGGCCGCACTTCGCTCTAGGTGTTCAACGATAGTAGAAACCTGAGAAAGACTTCTATACCTTTCCACCTCCCGCATTGATAACCGTTGATTTACTTGCGCGGTTGCACTCACCACAAGTTCCGCTTCCAGTGGTGGAAGGGTTGATGCTATCTGTTCCAACAAAACAGGCCATTGGGTCGGATCCAATGCAGTATCATAGATCTGCGCAACCAATTCTGGCGAAATTTGACCGTTGGCATCCATTCTAGAGTTCTCTATGCAATAGTGAGCTTATCGTTCCAGCAACCATAGTATCGACCTGTTCAGTTGCAAACATTGACGAGAGTCATTGCGTAGCGCTTTTCGTTACCCAATGAATTTGCTACACTCTTTCGGCAAACATATTTTAGATATTAGTCGGGGAGCGATGGGCCATAACCCAAAGCTGAGACCATTTCGATGGGACCCGTTGAACCTGATGCAGTTAACACTGACGTAGGGAACTGATAGCCATGCCAAAATAAGGTTGTCTACACCCCGTAGCATACCTCTTCCATCTGGCTGCTGTTATTCCTTTACGATTACGTTTAGGAACCAAACATGACAGTAAAGAACACAACACCGATTGTACTTACCATTGCCGGTTCAGATAGTGGTGGCGGTGCAGGTATTCAAGCGGATATCAAAGCCATCTCAGCGACAGGCAGTTATGCTTGCTCCGTTATTACAGCCCTTACCGCACAAAATACCCAAGGTGTCACTGGCATCTTCCCCATCTCGTCTGAATTTGTAGAACAACAGATGGACGCTGTATTTTCCGACCTCACTATCCAAGCCGTAAAAATCGGTATGTTGAGCGACGTTAACATTATAAAAACCGTCGCCAGAAAACTCCGCCAATATAAGCCTAAACACCTTGTCATCGATCCTGTAATGGTCGCGACTAGTGGCGACTTACTGCTCGAAAGCTCAGCCATCAGCACCTTAAAAGCCGTTCTATTACCCTTAGCCACGATGATTACACCTAATCTTCCGGAAGCCGCCGCCTTAACCGGCGAATCGGCACCTAAAACTGAAGCCGAAATGAATGCTCTCATTGTAAAACTTAGGCAATTAGATACGCGAACTATCTTACTTAAAGGTGGGCATCTGGACTCTTCCGATAACAGTACCGATCTATTTATCACTAAAGAACATGTCGAACGCCTATCGACAACCAGAATTAAAACACAAAACACCCACGGAACAGGCTGTACGCTTTCGTCAGCGATAGCCAGCTATCTTGCGCAGGGCTATTCGCTAAAAGAAGCCGTTCAACTTGGCAAATACTATATTACTCAAGCAATCTCTCACGCTGATAAGTTAGATATTGGTCACGGTCACGGCCCTGTTCATCACTTTTTTCCGGGACATCAATTAGTGCAAGACTATTATTCGTTTCCAACTCAAACCGAAAATGAACAATCGAATGGTGACATTGAGTATGACTAATTCTGTACTCATTGAACTGAAAAATGCCTCGTTAGGCTACAAAGATAGCCAACAACCCATCCTTTCTGACTTAAACATGCAGATCTCAAAACAGCGATGGACCGCTATTTTGGGTAGAAGTGGTTGTGGAAAAACCACCTTGCTTCGCTTTCTGGCTGGTCTCTTAAATGAGGATCTTGACTGGCAAGGTGACATGAGAAGCAGCCTTAACGGTGAGTCACACCAACATGTCGCCTATATGGCACAACAAGATTTACTCATGCCATGGCTCAATGTCATGGATAACGTCTGTTTAAGCTTTAAATTTGGCAGCCTCATCTTGTCAGAAAAAGATAAACAAAAGGCCATCCAACTTATCGGTCAGGTTGGACTATTGAACCAGCGCCATCAGTTCCCTAATCAGCTTTCTGGAGGAATGCGTCAACGAGTCGCTCTTGCTAGAACGTTAATGCAGGATAAACCTTTGGTATTAATGGATGAGCCTTTTTCAGCATTGGATGCGGTGACTCGTTACCAACTTCAAAATCTCTCAGCCACACTTTTACAGAACAAAACTGTGGTGCTAATTACGCACGACCCTCAAGAAGCGCTGCGATTAGCTGACCACATCTATCTCATGTTGGGCAGTCCATCTCAAACGCACTCTTTTCCTGTTCCCAATGGCGATACACCTCGGTCCTTGAATGGGGAAATAGCAGAATTACAACAGAAATTAATAGAGCAATTGGAGCGAGATCATGTTGGACATTAACGTATTGAACGCCACTTCTGAACCTCATATAGCGAAAAAGAAGAAAACAATACACCCTTTGCTTCAGGGTATTCTGACCGCTTGTCTATTGTTTGGATTATGGCAGTTGATTGTTGTGGTGTTTGCATTCCCTCCTTTTATCTTGCCGTCGCCTCACGCCGTCATGATGAAACTTATACTAAGAATCGACGTGTTGCTCTTCCATACATGGATAACCACTCAAGAAATAATACTTGGGTTAGTTTTAGGCCTCACTATGGGGTTGTTTTTTGCTTTACAGATGCTTCTATTCGAACCGCTGAAACGCTGGCTATTGCCTATCCTAATTGCTAGTCAAGCCATACCGGTATTTGCTATTGCTCCAATATTAATGCTGTGGCTCGGTTATGGAATCGCATCTAAAGTGGTCATGGCAGCACTCATTATTTTCTTCCCTGTGACGACATGTTGTTACGACGGACTGCGCTCCACCCCTAACGGTTATCTTGACCTTGCTAAAACCATGTCAGCATCTAAATGGCAGACATTAAGGCACGTCCGCCTCCCAGCCGCATTACCAGCCCTTGCTTCAGGCATTCGGGTTGCCGTCGTCGTTGCCCCAATCGGCGCGGTAGTTGGTGAATGGGTAGGTTCCAGTGCTGGACTGGGGTATTTAATGCTGCAAGCTAACGCACGAATGATGATCGATGAGATGTTTGCCGCATTGTTTATTTTAGCCCTATTTTCTATCGCCCTATATTTCATCACAGACAGATTACTCAAACGAGCTATCCATTGGCAGCTCTAACCTAAACCCATCAATACTTAAGGAAAAATAATGCATTCCCAAACCCGAACAGGTTCTATCGCAATAAAAGGATGGTTGGCTCTTTTACTTTCTGGCCTTTCTCTCAATGCAAGCGCAGAGCAAAAGAGTGTTACGTTAATGCTGGACTGGTTCGTGAATCCTAACCATGGTCCTATCGTCATAGCGCAAGAAAAAGGTTACTTCAATGACCAAGGGCTTAACGTTGTGATTCAAGAGCCCGCCGACCCAAGTATGCCGGCTAAGCTTGTCGCTGCAAATAAAATCGATTTGGCTATCTCCTATCAAACCAGCTTAACCATTGATGTCGCTGAGAACCTTCCTCTCATTCGCGCTTCTACTCTCATCGCGACACCACTCAATACCTTGATGGTTTTAGACAATGGCAAGATACATTCCCTTGCTGATTTAAAAGGTAAAAAAATAGGCATCGCTATTGCCGGCAATGAAGAAGCAACCGTAGGAACCATGCTCGAATCAGCGGGTATTACCTTCGATGATGTGGAGATAATCAACGTTGGTTGGGCACTTTCGTCTTCTTTAGCATCTGGGAAAGTTGATGCAATCTGGGGAGGTTTACGCAATTTTGAGTCAAATCAACTCGCAATTGAAGGTTATAAAGCTAAGGCTTTTTATCCTGAAGAACATGGCGTCCCTGCCTACGATGAACTTGTTGTTGTAGCCAACGCAAATCATTATGACGCCGATGCTATCCGTCGATTTAATAAAGCGATAGAGAAAGCCACTATATACATTATTAACCACCCGCAAGACGCATGGATAGAGTTTGCCGCTTACTCACCAGACACATTAAACAACGAACTAAACAAACGAGCTTGGCGTGATACGCTGACACGATTTGACCTTAGGCCCGCAGCCGTTGATCTGGAACGTTACGACCAGTTCACTCAGTTTCTATATAACAACAAAATCATTCGCTCAAAACCTAAAGCATCTGATTTTGTACCAACGTTGTAATACGAAGGAAATAGGATGAAGCATCAAGATCTTATCAACGCATGCATAGATGAATGGCAAGCCTACACCGGCCATTCATTCGTTAAACAACTCGCGACTGGCAAGCTTAATGAACACGCTTACTTACATTATCTTAAACAAGATTTTCTATTCCTAAAGCATTATGCGCGAGCCTATGCGATGGCAATCTACAAAGCTCGAACATTAGCGGAAATGCGCATGGCACTGCCAAGTGTGCAAGCTCTACTGGACAGCGAGATCTCGCATCATGTTACCTACTGCCAAAAGTGGGGGCTTAGTGAAGCGGATATGGAAGCAGAACCAGAAGCGTTCAGTACGGTCGCGTACACACGTTACGTTTTGGACACTGGAATGTCAGGGAACCTAATCGACCTTTATGTAGCCTTAGCACCTTGCTCTTTAGGTTATGCCGACATCGGGAAGAACCTTTTGTACAGTGCCGATACTGAAACGAACAACAACCCGTATCTGAACTGGATAGCTCTTTATGGCGGTGATGAGTTTCAGTCCGGTGCGAACACCAGTGCAAATCAATTGGATGAATTACTCGCTGAAATAACGCTTGAGAGTGAACGGGGGCAGCAGTTGTGTGATGTATTTAAAACAGCAACGCGAATGGAAATTGCATTTTGGCAGCAAGGATTAGACGCTGCGATTTAAACAAAGGATATAGAGATGACAACGATGAACAAGAAAAAACAACAGATAATCAAACAATTAAAGGCTGTTCGGGAACAGAAACCGTTGGTCGTTAATATTACCAACTACGTGGTAATGAACAATACCGCCAATGCTCTTCTCGCCATAGGCGCATCCCCTATTATGGCGCACAGCCAGCAAGAAATGGCGGAAATGATGAGCTTTTCAGGTGCATTGGTTATTAACATCGGCACACTTGATAGTGTGTGGGCTCCGCGTATGGAATTTGCCGTTGAGCAAGCCAATATTAATAATAAAATAGTGGTCCTTGACCCCGTAGGGTGTGGAGCAAGTCAACTAAGAACAGAGACCGCGCGGCGCATTGTTCAAGCGGCTGACAAACTTATTGTGCGAGGTAATGCATCGGAGATCATTGCGTTAGCAGGCGAACAAGCTCAAAGCAAAGGCGTTGATGCCCTAGATTCTAGTGATGCAGCACTAGATAGTGCCCAGTTTTTGGCTAAAGAGTATAAATGCAGTGTTGTTATATCGGGTGCAACCGATTATGTGGTCTCTGAAACGGAGGTTGTGCAACTGAATAATGGTGACACGATGATGCCTTATGTCACCGGAATGGGTTGTACCCATACGGCACTTATTGGTGCATTTGCAGCCGTAGGCGACACGAGCGGTTTAGCCGCGACGGCAATATTGGGTGTGGCGGGAGAGATTTCGGCAGAGAAATCATCAGGTCCGGGGTCATTGCAATTAAACCTTCTGGATACGCTTTATCAACTGGATGATGAATTGCTGCTTAGTCGCTTGAAGGTAAGCTAGTTCAGTCCACTGGCAAAACTGGACTCGCGAAGGTCGTTAATCTAGAACATTAATGGATCAGTCGTATGGAGATAGTCGAGCAACTGCGGAACGATCTCCATATTGTTCACAATCTTACTTAGCTTGGTAATTAGTATAAAAGGGAAAAGACAAGTGGAATTAACAACGAATAACAAATCTACTCTGTATCGACTTTATCTGGTTACGGATGATCAGCAAGATATTGGCACCCTAAAAAAAGTAGTACAAAAAGCGATCCTAGGAGGTGTAACGGCGGTTCAGGTACGTGAAAAACATGGCGATGTTCAAGCGTTTATTGAAAGAGCTATGGCAGTAAAAGCGATCCTAAAAGGTACTAGTGTCCCTTTGATCATCAACGATAGAGTTGATGTTGCGCTAGCGGTTGAGGCTGACGGAGTCCATTTGGGTCAAAGCGATATGCCCGTGGTCACCGCTCGTCGATTGGTGGGTGATAAAATGGTTATTGGCTTATCGGTAGAAAATGAAGAACAGCTCGAAGCATCTACACATCTGCCTATTGACTATATTGGTCTTAGTGCCATTTTTTCGACACCAACAAAAACCAATATCGTGAAGCAGTGGGGATTAGAAGGACTAGAGCGCACTGTAAAAATGAGCCCGCTACCTGTTGTCGCTATTGGTGGGATTAATCCATCAAATATCCATCAGGTATCAAAAACCGGCGTGGATGGCATTGCGATAGTTTCCGCGATCTGTCACGCAGACGACCCACAATTAGCCAGTCAACACCTGTTGGAATTAATGAAGCAATAATCGAAGCTGCTGACGTGAATGTCATCATCGTTGATCTATGACTCAGCGAACCCGGTTCTCTAAAACTAAATTCTGCCCGATTTTTATGCTATTTTATCTGTACTAACCACTTACCTAGTAGACAGATGGATTACACTTTAGAGCCAATTGGTATCATTCATACGCCCTATAAAGAAAAATTTGCCGTCCCTAGGCAGCCTAGATTGGCACCTAGCGCTACCGCAAAAATTCAATTACGCGGCCAATCTAATTCACCTGAAGCTGTTCGAGGAATCGAACAGTTTAGTCATCTGTGGCTGCTATTTATGTTTGACCAGAACCTTCACGCCGGCTGGACACCAACCGTCAGACCACCTCGTTTAGGGGGAAACGAACGTGTCGGTGTTTTCTCCTCCCGATCTCCATTTCGACCCAACGGCATAGGTATGTCTGCTGTCGAACTAAAAGGCGTTAAACAAGAAGAAGGTCAAATCTGGATTGAATTAGGTAGCGTCGATCTGGTTGATGGAACCCCAATTATTGACATCAAGCCCTATATACCTTATTCAGATTCGGTATTTGATGCCAATGGTGGGTTTGCCCAAACGGAACCAAAGTTACTCAAGGTTGTATTTTCTGCGCTAGCCGATCAACAAATAGGCTTTCATGCAAATAAAGAACAGGTTAGAGCGGTAATTAATGAGGTGTTAAGGCAAGACCCTCGACCCGCCTATAAAAAGAACCAGATTGACAGTAAAGAATATGCAGCAAACCTGTTCGATCTAAACGTTAAATTTAAGGTAAACGACGAATTAGTTATCGTCACTGCCATTGAACGCTTTTGACTAAAGCAAATGGCTGATATCATATTCAGCTAATTTTTATTAACCATGATGAACGGATACCATAAATGCGTACCAGTAAATATCTTCTTTCAACCCTGAAAGAGACGCCAAACGACGCAGAGATCATTAGCCACCAACTAATGCTACGTGCAGGTATGATCCGCAGACTTGCTTCAGGTCTTTATACTTGGCTACCTACCGGTTTACGTGTACTGCGTAAAGTCGAAAATATTGTTCGAGAAGAGATGAATAATGCCGGTTCTGTAGAAATGATAATGCCCGTGGTTCAACCTTCTGAACTATGGCAAGAGACAGGCCGTTGGGACAAGTTTGGTCCTGAGCTGCTAAGAATTGCAGACCGACATGACCGATCGTTTGTGCTGGGTCCAACGCACGAAGAAGTGATCACGGACATGGTTCGTAATGAAGTGAAGTCATACAAACAACTTCCTTTGAACCTTTTCCAAATTCAAACAAAATTTCGAGATGAAGTGCGCCCTCGCTTTGGTGTAATGCGCTCGCGTGAATTTATCATGAAGGATGCATACTCGTTCCACTTAGACAAAGAAAGTCTAGAAGAAACGTACCAGGAAATGTATCAAGCATACTGCAATGTATTCAACCGTATGGGTTTGGATTTCCGCCCAGTATTAGCCGATACCGGCTCTATTGGTGGTAGTGCTTCTCACGAGTTCCATGTACTTGCAGAAAGCGGTGAAGATCTGATTGCCTTCTCTGACGGTTCCGATTACGCAGCAAACATCGAGAAAGCTGAGGCGTTAGCACCAACAGAAACTCTAGCTCAAGCAACGAAAGAACTTGAGTTAGTTAATACGCCAAACGCAAAAACGATTGCAGAGCTAGTTGAACAGTTTGATCTTCCGATTGAGAAAACCGTGAAGACTCTGTTTGTTAAAGCATCTGAAGAAATCGATGCCGACTTGGTTGCTTTACTTATTCGTGGTGATCATGACCTAAACGAAGTCAAAGCAGAGAACCTAATTGAAGTTGCCTCACCTTTCGAGTTCGCTGAAGAAGCAGAGATACGTACATTGATTGGTGCTGGCCCCGGTTCACTTGGCCCGGTAGGCCTTACACTACCCGTCATTGTTGACCGTGCAGTTGCGGTAATGAGCGACTTTGGTGCTGGTGCAAATGTTGATGACAAGCACTACTTTGGTATTAACTGGGGACGTGATGTTGAACTAGGAAAGATTGAAGACCTACGCAACGTTGTTTTAGGTGATCCTAGCCCTTGCGGTAAAGGTTCCCTCCAGTTCAAACGCGGTATCGAAGTTGGCCATATTTTCCAACTTGGTAACAACTACTCAAAATCTATGAATGCTGGTGTTCTTGGTCCTGATGGAAGAAACCAGATAATGGAAATGGGTTGTTACGGCATCGGCTGTACTCGTGTCGTCGCGGCGGCCATTGAGCAAAACCACGACAAGTTCGGCATCATCTGGCCAGAAGCTATTGCCCCTTTCCACGTCGTTATTGTTCCTATGAATATGCACAAGTCTGGTCGTGTTAAAGAAGCGGCAGAGCAACTCTATGCAGATCTTACCTCTCAAGGTATCGAAGTACTGTTCGATGATCGTAAAGAGCGTCCAGGTGTCATGTTTAAAGATATGGAACTGATTGGTATTCCGCACACTATCGTTATTGGCGATCGTAGTATGGACGAAGGTAACTTCGAATATAAGAATCGTCGCAACGGAGAAAAAGTCGCTATTGCTATGGATTCTGTTGTTGAGCATATTAAAGCTCAACTGAGTTAATTTACGCTCAAACCATTCGGAACAAGGGGTGCATATTTGCAGCCCCTTTTTTGTTTCGTTACTTTCTATTTATTGCAAAAAGAGGAGATGGCATTCGTATCAAAACATTGATTCGTCATCTCACTGCTCACGCAGGGGATAACAAATCAAACTTTGTCATCCCCTGCGTCGCTGTGTATATTATTGCGAATAAATATTGATATGAAAATTTGGATAACGAAATGAAAATATATGATTGCTGCAACCTCGTTCGCGAACTTTATGCTCAAATTGGAAGTGGCGACCAAGGCTATATACCACAAGCAATTACTTGTGCAGTTAAAACCCTTAATGATATTGCAGCAGATGAAACACTGATTAAAGATGTAAGAGATAGAGCCGCATTTGCTGCCGCTAACTTACTTATTTCTGATTTTGAGGATTAAAGATGGATCTATCTAAATTCGAAAGCATGGACACCATTATGCTGATGAGCATCATTAACCTAAAACTTAGGGACGACTTCAACGGCGACTTAAATGAGTTAGTAAAGTTCTTTGACATTGACCGTAAAGCTCTGGAAACGAAACTAGCCACAGCAGGTTTCGAGTTTTTGACCGAAGCGAAACAATTTAGATAATAACCACCTGCAATGCAGGTGGTTCCAGTGGCCTCTGCATAAGAGGCTTATTCTCGCAGAACCCATCCGTTCACTGTCATTCCAGTGTGAATGGCGACAATATTGTGGGTTCTGGGCTACATCACTTTCATGCGCATTAAATCAAAAACACCTGATAATCTTTAAGTTCTGGGATCTTCTCGTGCAGCATTTTCTCTTCTTCCGCTACTTTTTCCAAGTCACCGCAGTACTGTTTCGCGTCTTTTTCTAATCCTTTTGAATCCGCTTTTAATTTGGTATTTAGGCTCGCTTGTAGCTCAGTCAGTTTGTCCTTCAGTTCAGTCAAGTTTAACCCACCTTCTGCCTTCATTTGATCTGAAATTGCAGTAAATGCACTGGAAAAAAATTCGGCATTAAATGTCTCTCTTGCCGCGGCGAGGTCTTCTTTCCACGTCGAGACAGCATCGCTAAACGCCGCCTCTTGAAGCACAAATTGCTCATCATTCTTGTAGCGCTGCTCCACCCCGTTAAAAAATTCTTCCAGTGCTTCTTTAACGCTATTGAATGCTTCTGAATTATTAAAGCTAATGGCTATCTCGTCTAAGGCGCTTTGCGCCAATACCAAACCATCTCGAGCGATATCTAACATCTTCGGAACGTATTTATTCATATGTTCACGATAGCTTCTCACCGCGTCTTCTTGCGCCTGACTCAAATCGAGCTTTTCGCCATTAATGAAGACGTTGTTATTTTCATCAATGAGTACTCTAGAAGTATCCTTCTGAATTATCTCTACTTGTTGCCCATCGAGATGAACCTCATTTTTGATATCAACGTTACACTGATTCGCCGCATGGGCGTTGACACTAAAGCAGAGCATCAATCCAATTGTTAATTTATTCATCACGTCCTCGAATTCTCGTCATATCAACCAAATCATAGCAAGTCATAATCTTAGTTCGTCAATATTGGGTTAGATTATATGAATAATCTCATACCAAATCTGTTTTCCAGCAATATCCAAGTTAATCTCATCACCTATCTGTTTGCCTAACATGGCGTTGCCTAAAGGGGCTTTAGCGGTAATGAGCGCCACATTTTGGCTCTGACAATGAACCGTCACACCACCCGCACACGGTCCCATGAAAAAAAGGGAATGGCTATCCTCTGCATCCACTAACTCAATCAGTGCACCAATATTCACCTTTTCATCCTGATTAAACGCTCTGATGGGCAAACGTTTGTACTGCTGAATATCCGATTCACACTCTTGCACCCTACGAGCCTGTCCATGCGCAAGATAAGCGGCCTCCAAAGCCAATGTGTCGTACTTGTTCTCAGGTACTGTCTCTTCATCCGTTGCTGCGTCTATCGCCGTCTGAGTCGCACTCAAAGCGATTTGGTGTATTTTTTCTAACTGTTCAACAATGGTATTAATTAGTAAGTTTTTGTCCACTATAGTTCCAAACTCAGTTGTTTCGTTTGCTCTTCTGGCTTTAACATCACATTCAATCCAAGAAGCCGGATCTCTCTACCATTTTGGCGTTGCAGAATATCATGCAGTAGTTCTTTAAAATATGCCAATTCTAGCTGATTATGGACATGCTCTATGGTGGTTTGTTGGAAGTCGGCAAATTTCATTTTTATCCCTTGCTTTAAAATCTCGCCATTTGGTGTGGCTTTTAGCAAGCGCGCCTCTAACTCAGGATAGAGTTTTTCTTCAATGATCTGCCAACACTGATCGTAACTTGAGATATTCTTAGAGAAGGTTCGTTCCACTCCTACCGATTTTCTTTCACGTTCAGTTTCAACTTGTCGTGTATCAATACCGTGGCTTTTTTTCCATAGTGAAGCCCCTAATCGACCAAATTTAAGCAACAAATCTCGGTAATCACTATTTTTTATGTCTTCACATATATAAAAACCAGCTTGTTGTAGTTTTTCTAAACTCACCTTTCCGACACCGGGAATCCTCTCTAATGGCAGTTTATCGATCACATTTTGTACCTCCTCAGGAGGTATAACAAATTGACCGTTAGGTTTATTCATATCGGATGCTACTTTGGCTAAAAATTTGATAGGTGCAATGCCTGCGGATGCAGTGAGTTGCAACTCATCCCGAATGTCTTTACGTATTGCCTCCGCAATTAATGTCGCTGAACCATGAAGCATCTTACAATCGGTCACATCCAAAAAGGCTTCATCCAACGAAAGGGGTTCGATTTTTAATGTATATCTTTCAAGAATACGTCTTATCTGCTTAGATACGTCGCTGTAGACCTTCATTCTACCAGGCACCAATTGCAAATGAGGGCACAGCTTTAATGCCTGCCCGGTCGGCATAGCCGAACGCACCCCAAACTTCCTTGCCTCATAATTACACGTACTAATAACACCCCGTTGCTTTTCGTTTCCGCCAACCGCTAATGCAATATCTTTATATTCGGGAAAATCTCTCATTTCTACAGCTGCATAAAAGCAATCCATATCAACATGAATGATCTTTCTAAGTTTGTCGGGCGTTTCTAGCATCGTCGTTAGGATATAATTGGCTGTATAAAAAAACAGTATAACTTATAATTTCACCGAAATTTGAGATAATCCATATTAATATTTGGGATTGTTACTTCCTCGGAGTGGTGGTTTATCTAGCTCATCAACATATTTTGTCTAAACATATACATAGCACGGACTATTTATTCTATATTTAGGTTAAGCCGTTAAGCAGATCAAAATACAAAGGTTGGTACACTCATTGAATAACCGAATTCTCGTGGTTGAAGATAGTCGAAGTTTTAGAAACTATCTAAATAATCAGATAAGCCAAATCAACATGGAAGTGGTGTCGACCGAATCGCTAAAAGAAGCAAAAGCCATATTAGAAAATGACACTGATTTTTTGTGTGCTGTACTAGATTTCTGTTTACCCGATGGACCCGATGGTGAGGTAATCGATCTAGCCCTCTCCTATGATATGAAGGTAATTGTTGTCACAGGGCAATTTGATGAGCAGTTGCGAGACGCGATGTTAGCAAAAGGGGTTATCGACTATATACTAAAGGATAGTTTCGCGTCTATTTCCTATCTACTCCCTTTATTGACTCGGTTAAATAGAAATAAATGTCACAAAGCATTGGTTGTTGACGATTCATTGACTGTACGAAGACATCTGGTTCAGTTACTTGACCACCATTATATCCGTTCTGTACAGGCAGAGGACGGTGTAGAAGCACTAGAAATACTCAAAGCTGATCCAGAGATAACGTTGATCATCACCGACAATACCATGCCGGAAAAAGATGGTATCTCTATGACGAGAGAGATACGTCTGACTTATGACCGCAGCCAGCTCGCGATACTCGGTCTCTCTACGGCCGAGTCCAAAACTGTCACGGCACAATTTCTAAAAGCGGGTGCAAACGATTATCTAAAAAAGCCGTTTAATCAGGAAGAGTTTTATTGTCGAATACAAAACCTGCTAAATATGAAAGATATCAGTGACGATATGTTCAAAATGGCGAATCAAGATGCATTAACGGGTCTTTGGAACCGACGCTACCTATTCTCAAATGCTGATAACAACAAAGAACAGCGTAATGTCGCGATGCTAGATATCGATTTCTTCAAAAGGATTAACGACAACTACGGGCATGAAGCGGGAGATCAAGCACTGGTTACTATCAGTCATATTATTGCGATTTATTTTAAAGAGGATCTAGCCGCACGAATCGGCGGAGAAGAGTTCTGTATCGTTAATTACGGCGATTACGATGCGTTCGTTCAACGCTTAGACAACATGCGACAGCGTATAGAAAAAACAGCGATCCCTTACAATGGAGAAGACATTAAGCTCACCATGAGTATTGGAGTGACAAGAGCGAAAAGAGATATTGATACCATGATTCGTATCGCAGATGAGAGATTATACGCTGCAAAAGAAACCGGTAGAAACCGAGTCATCTCTGAAGATGTTGATTAGGAACAAAACCTCAAGAAGTGACTCTTGAGGTTTTAAACTATTAAAGCAGTCTGTTTTGCTCCCATTCCGCCATTTTGACTGCACGTGCAGCCTCTTTAGCTTCACGCCGCTTACGTGCATCGCAAGGCTCCGGGCAGTTACACACTTTGTCTATTCCTACAGAATCTAAACCACCACAACTTCCTGCTACCGCTTTCTTTTGGAATATGTAACCGACAGCCATAGAAGCTATAACGGCTAAGAAAACACCAAACGTTACTAGAAAAGTTCCCATAGAATCACCCTATTGTTCGTTCTTTATTTCTTTAAATATTGAGCAAAAGCATCAGAGTAAACTTCTTTAAAGCCATCATCTGTCTTTACTACCATAAATACCGCGAGACCATTCTTATTCGCGACGTCAATTCCTACGTCTTCACCCAGCACCATCAGACCAGTGGCTAGGCCATCAGCCGTCATGCTTGAAGCATGCAGAGCGGTGACAGAAACGACTTTGTGATCAATTGGTCTACCCGTTTCTGGGTTGATAATATGAGAGTAGCGTATACCATCACGTTCAAAATAATTCCGATAGTCACCCGACGTTGCAACCGCCATGTCTCCTGGTGAGATAATCTCTTGTACGGCTCTTTCATCGACATCCGGTTTTTCTATCGCAATTCTCCAAGCCACATTCTCACGATTTTTACCTTTAAGCCGCATCTCTCCACCGATTTCCACCATGTAGTTTTGAACGCCTTGCTGCTCGATGTAGTTGGCAACAACATCTACCCCCCAACCTTTTGCAATCGTTGATAAATCGACATAAAGGTCAGGGATATCTTTCGTAAGGCTGTTTCCTTCTAATGTTAAATGATCAATACCAACATTTGCCCTACGCGCGGCTAGCTCTTCATTTGTTGGTACCACTTCAGGCCTCGCTTCTGGGCCAAAACCCCAAAGATTAACTAGAGGACCGACCGTAACATCTAATGCACCTAATGTAAGGCGATTCAGCCTGATTGCTTCTTTTGTTACTTGCGCTGTATCCGGTGAAACAGCAAAAGGCTCAGACCCTTTATACTGATTAAATTGACTCAACTCCGAAGTTTTACGATAGGTCGACATCTGGTCGTTTACCTGCTCGAGCAGCCTATCTACTTCAGACTGTAATTTTTCTGACGACGGAATACCATCACCATTGATAAACTTGACATTGTAAGTCGTGCCCATAGTTGGACCAGTAAGATGAATTTGCTCTCGCGTCTCACTACAACCAACTAATAGAGATATAGAACAGATGAACAATAGAATAACTTTCATCTGACTAACCATTTTTGAAGAATTAAGCGTCATTCCGCTTTCCTATTCTACTGTTTAATTAAGATATCTACTTCACCGCATTGTTGTTCAGATGAAATAGGATCGATTTCGATAGAGCGAATACAAGAATAAAAATTAGCATATTTCTAAGTAAAAATAGATGCCACGTGCAGATTGTGGAATCATACGTTTTTTTATTTACTCTGTACTGTGTATCTAATCACCACAGAAAAACAAATGGCCGACTCATTAGAGTCAGCCATCAATTTATCGCTAAGTGACTAAAACTTAACCACCGAAGTCATCGAGTAAGATATTCTCATCTTCTACACCGAGGTCTTTCAGCATACCGATAACGGCTGCGTTCATCATTGGTGGACCACACATATAGTATTCACAATCTTCTGGTGCGTCATGATCTTTCAAGTAGTTTTCATAAATCACGTTGTGAATAAAGCCAGTGTAACCATCCCAATTATCTTCTGCCAATGGATCAGAAAGGGCTACGTGCCACTCAAAGTTCTCATTATCAGCGGCCAGCTTATCGAAATCTTCAATATAGAACATTTCACGCTTAGAACGCGCACCATACCAGTAAGTCATTTTACGCTTAGATTGCAGGCGTAATAGCTGATCAAAGATATGAGAGCGCATTGGAGCCATACCAGCACCACCACCGATGAAGACCATTTCATTATCCGTTTCTTTAGCGAAGAACTCACCAAATGGACCAGAAATAGTACATGTATCCCCTGCTTTCAAAGACCAAATATACGAAGACATAATGCCCGGTGGCACATTCGGATTATTCGGCGGTGGAGTAGCGATACGTACGTTAAGCTTAATCAAGCCTTCCTCTTCTGGGTATGACGCCATAGAGTATGCACGGATCGAATGCTCTTTTACGATAGACTCGTAGCGGAACAAATTAAACTTGTCCCAGTCTCCTCGATATTCATCAGGAACATCGAAATCAGAGTATTTGATGTGATGAGCTTCAGCTTCAATCTGAATGTACCCACCAGCACGGAACGGTACTTCTTCACCCTCAGGGATCCTAAGTACAAGTTCTTTAATAAAGGTCGCTTCATTGTCATTAGAAAGAACTTCACATTCCCACTTCTTAACACCAAAGATCTCTTCAGGTAGTTCGATATCCATGTCAGCTTTAATCGCAACCTGACAAGCCAAACGCTCACCTTCACGCGCTTCGCCTTTGGTGATGTGGTCAAGCTCTGTAGGCAGAATATCGCCGCCACCAGATTTTACCTTCACACGACACTGGCCGCATGAACCACCACCGCCACAAGCGGAAGATACAAATATACCACTACCAGCCATAGCGCTGAGAAGTTTATCACCTGGAGAAGTAATGAAACTTTTTTCAGGATCGCCATTGACAGTAATTGTAACGTCACCTGATGGTACGAGCTTCGATTTAGCCATTAAAATGATTAAAACGAGTGCCAGTACGATCACGGTAAACATCACTACACCAAGAATAATGCTTTGCATTTACTATTCCTTATTTATTGTGTCGTTTACCCGACTTACAGTTGAACACCAGAGAAAGACATAAAGCCTAACGCCATCAATCCAGTAGTGATAAAAGTGATACCCAGTCCACGAAGGCCTGGAGGCACGTCTGAATATTTCATTTTCTCACGAATACCTGCTAATGCCACAATAGCCAACATCCAACCAACACCAGCACCGAAGCCGTACACGACCGATTCTGCAAAGTTGTAATCACGTTGAACCATGAATGACACACCACCAAATATTGCACAGTTCACTGTGATAAGTGGAAGGAAGATACCCAGAGCGTTGTACAAAGGAGGGAAGAAACGGTCTAACACCATCTCTAGAATCTGTACTAACGCTGCAATAACACCGATAAAGGTAATGAAGTTAAGGAAGCTTAAATCCACACCCGAAACCAGCGCGCTATCTTTTAGAACTAGGTTGTACAACAAGTTGTTCGCCGGTACCGCAATGGTAAGAACAACGATAACTGCTACACCTAAACCAAAAGATGTTTTAACTTTCTTAGATACCGCCAAGAAGGTACACATACCTAAGAAGAACGAAAGTGCTAAGTTCTCGATAAAGATCGAACGAACAAGCAAACTAATATAATGTTCCATTACGACCTTACTCCTTCGCTTCTATTTGTTCTGGTTTAATAATTCGGATAATCCAAATCATAAAACCAATCAAGAAGAATGCCGATGGTGCTAGTAGCATCATGCCGTTTGGTTGATACCAACCACCTTCAGAAACCAGAGGAAGAACCTCCATTCCGAACAGTTTTCCTGAACCAAATAGTTCACGGAAGAAACCGACAGTGATAAGTACAAAACCATAACCCAAACCGTTACCAATACCATCTAAAAAAGAAGGAATCGGTTCTGATTTCATTGCATAAGCTTCAGCGCGTCCCATTACAATACAGTTCGTAATGATCAGACCAACGAATACCGAAAGCTGTTTAGATATATCATATAAATACGCTTTCAAAAATTGGTCTACCACGATTACCAATGATGCGATAATCGCCATCTGTACGATGATCCGTACACTGTTTGGAATGTGGTGACGGATAAGAGAAACGAAAAAGTTCGAGAATGCCGTAACAAAAATTACCGCTATTGTCATAACAAATGCTGTTTCAAGTTTGGTGGTTACTGCTAGTGCAGAACACACACCCAAAACCTGAAGGGCAATCGGGTTATTATCTATGACCGGAGCGAAAAGATTTGATTTCATCTCTTTAACATCAATAGACATTAGTTCAGACCTCCATCACGTACTTTAGTTAGGAAAGGACCAAAGCCCATATCACCCAACCAGAAATCAAACGTATTTTGTACGCCATTCGCCGTCAATGTTGCACCTGAAAGACCATCAACACCGTGCTCACTACCAGCTGGAGCGCCACCTTTAACAATCTTTATGGCTGGCTTATGGTTCTCATCAAACAGTTTCTTACCAACAAACTGGCTACGCCAGCGTGGATTTTCAATTTCACCACCAAGCCCAGGCGTTTCACCTTGCTCATAGTAAGTGAGACCAGAAACCGTGTTACCGTCTGTCTCGACAGCAATGAATGCATACATCATTGACCAAAGGCCGTTGCCATGAATCGGTAAAATGACTTTAGACACGTCGTTTCCATCTTTAACAAGATAAACAAGGCCAGTGTTGGCACGACGAATGATCTTCGCCTCATCTTGCTCACCCGTTAATTTCACCGACTGCTTCGAGTTTTTAGCCGCTTGACGTTGGTCGTATGCATACGCATCACCTTCGACAAAGTTACCAGAATCAAAATCAACTAAGCGTGGCTCAATATACTGAGTAAATAGCTCTGTAATTGAACCTTCTTTATTTTCAAGTCCAGCCACCGCTACGATGTTTTTCTGTTTATCAAGAACAGCATTTGCTTGTTGTTTGTCGCGTAAGAATACCGCAGCAGAAGAAACTACTACTGAGCACACCAAACTTATTGCGATGACAACAAACAGCGTTTTCTTAATGCTATCGTTTTTACTTGCCATAGCGTGCTTGCCTCCGCTTAACGTTTTTCTCGATGACAAAATAATCGAAAAGTGGTGCAAACAAGTTAGCAAATAGAATCGCCAGCATCATACCTTCTGGGTACGCTGGGTTGACTACTCGAACAAGCACACACATCAGACCGATAAGAATGCCGTAAGCCCATTTACCTTTGTCGGTAAACGAAGCTGAAACTGGATCTGTCGCCATGAAGAACATACCAAATGCAAAACCACCAAGTACTAGGTGCCAGTGCCAAGGCATTGCAAACATTGCGTTTGTATCAGAGCCAATTACGTTAAATAGGAATGAAGTCGCTATCATGCCGATCATTACACCTGCAATGATACGCCATGAGGCAATACCCATATACACAATCAATGCAGCGCCTAACATTAATGCTAGCGTTGAAACCTCACCGATAGAACCTGGAATATTCCCTAAGAATGCGTTCATCCAAGAGATAGGTTCGCCAGTTACATTGTGTATAAGTGCACCAGAACCACCATGTGCCCATTGGCTTAGCGCCGTCGCACCAGAAAAGCCATCCGCAGCAGTCCAAACCGCATCACCTGAAATTTGAGCAGGATAAGCGAAGAATAGGAAAGCACGACCAGCCAGTGCAGGGTTAAGGAAGTTACGACCCGTACCACCAAATATTTCTTTAGCAACAACAACACCAAAAGTAATACCTAGTGCCGCTTGCCAAAGTGGAAGCGTCGGCGGAACAATCAGAGCAAACAAAATAGAAGTGACAAAGAACCCTTCATTTACTTCATGTTTGCGAACGATACAGAAAAGTACTTCCCAAAAACCACCTACGGCGAAGACTATGCCATAAATAGGTAAGAAGTATGACGCACCAAGAAGCATCTTAGTACCCCACCCCGCATCAGCCCCAAGGCTGCCGGCGATGGCTTCTGTCAACCAGTAGTGCCAGTTTCCAGATATTACTTCTGCAAGTTGAGCACCTTCGTACATATGGTTTAGGGCAACAATAGCTTGATGTCCAGAGTTGTACATTCCCCAGAACATAGCGGGGAATACAGCAAACCACACCATGATCATGATACGTTTCAAATCAACGCTATCACGAACGTGAGAACTACGTTGGGTTACCGTACCTGGAGTATAGAAAAGTGTTGCTGTCGCTTCGTAAAGCGGATACCACTTTTCGTATTTACCGCCCGCTTCAAAATACGGTTCGATATCCTCAATTATCTTTTTAAGCATGGATTACCCTTCCTTCACTATTGTATCTAGGCAATCGCGAAGCATTTCGCCAAACTCATATTTGCCAGGACATACATAGGTGCACAATGCCAAATCTTCTTCATCTAACTCTAGGCAACCTAGACGTTGTGCACTGTCTGTGTCTCCAGCACATAGATCACGAAGCAGCAAAGTTGGTTCCATATCAAGAGGCATCACTTTTTCGTAATTACCAATAGGGACCATTGCACGTTCACCACCATTCAAAGACGTGGTCATATTAAATAACTGTCCAGTGAATAGATGACTTAAGAAAGATCGGGTTACCGAGAATTTATTTTTGCCAGGCATTGCCCAACCAAAAAATTCTTTATCACGGCCTTCACGTAATACTGAGATCTGTGTGTGATAGCGACCAAGGTAGGCATGAGGGCCAGCAGCTTGAACACCAGTCAAAACAGAACCAGAAATAACACGTACTTCTCCAGGCATTAACTCGTTGTCAACAATATCGTCTATACATGCACCCATATGTGTGCGTACAAGACGAGGGTTAGTAACAACAGGGCCACCTAAAGAAACCACACGGTCAGTGTAGATTTCACCGGTTAGGAACAGTTTACCGAAAGCGATAACATCTTGATAATTGATACTCCAAGCCACATTTTCTGCATTTACAGGATACAGATAATGCATATGTGTACCGACTAAGCCAGCTGGGTGAGGCCCATCAAACACATGCTCTTCAACGTTAGACTGCTCACTGCGAGGAAGGCTAGTGCCTTTCTTACAAACAAACACCTTACCATCAGATAAATTTGCTAACAGATCAAGACCTGCAACAAATGCTTCGGACTGCTCTTTGATAATCACTTCAGGATCGGCAGCCAGTGGATTGGAATCCATTGCTGTAACGAAAATTGCCTTGGTGTTTGAATCAACAGCAGGGACCTTGCTGAACGGACGAGTACGCAATGCAGTCCACATTCCAGAGTCAATTAGCTGCTTCTTAACTATTTCACGGTCAAGGGTTGCTAATGATTTGGAATCAAAGCTATCAAATGTAATTTGCTCATCACCTGCAACTTCAATCACAACAGATTGAAGCACACGTTTTGCGCCACGGTTCACTTCGATAACTTTACCACTTGCAGGAGAGGTAAATAGAACACCTAGATTCTTTTTATCTTCAAAAAGAACTTGGCCTTTCTTTACTTCATCTCCAACGCGAGTATACATCGTAGGACGCATACCAACGTACTCTTCGCCTAGCAAGGCGACTTTTTTGATGGATTTACCATCATTAATCACCTGGGCAGGAGCTCCCGAGATCGGAAGGTCTAGACCCTTTTTTATTGTAATCATACGCACTTGCACTATTTTATCGGGAAAAAGATTCTGTTTTGCGTGACATCTACACACGACATGCTTGTGTCATTTCCCGACCGCTCACATGGGTCGAGATTGCAACATTCTATTAATTAACCCTTCACAATACTTACAGAGAGGGTTATTAGGCTCGACAGTTTAGCATTTTTTCGAGACATGACGCCATGGTCTAGGGCACCAATGACTGTGATTTTTTTTCACCTTACGGCCCAGACATCGATCAAATATCAATAAGTTTGAACTTAAGCACGGTTGTTAAAATTTTCAGCAACAGATCATGGAGTCAATGTTTGATTCTGATCCATTTCCTTAACATTTGCCATGAGTAAGCACTCTGCGCTTGATTAAAGCTCTAATTTGTCTGTCTAAATTCTAGGTCGTTTATCTCAATAACGTGCACTGTCTTAGCATTAAATTATTTTTTGTTTCCGCCTAAACAATCTGGCGTTTTTGGAACCAATCCACTTTCTATCAGCCATTCAGATTCTGTATAGGTGTGAATAGATAACGCATGTAAACCATCTTGCAGCTCTTCGGCAAGGAGTTGGTTTATCTTACGATGCCTTGCTATCAGACGCAGCCCATCAAACTCATCACTAACCACAATGACTTTAAAATGACTCTCGGATCCAGCGGGAACATTATGCATATAGCTTTCATTGACGACTTGCAGATGTTTCGGGGAAAAGGCGTTATGCAATTTTTTTTCGATAATTTCTTGACGCATAATCTGGTCTCTCATTTTTATTGGATTAACCGCCCTGCAAGGGCGAATATGATACTTGTCTCCAGGATAGACATTAATACCTAATAGGGGTTATATCATGGCGTTAACATCACAAAAAACGAATAACCTTAAAGGTGAACGCTAACAATAGCAACTTACTCAACCATCTGCGATAATCTTCATCCTTTTCATTCAGTCAGACAGCCTGCAACACTATGAGCGAAGCGAATACTCACCTTTCTATATTGCAAAGAGATCTGTCTCTTTTCCGTTTTCCTAAGCGACCAAACGAGCCATTACAAGCTTGGGATGCGGGGGACGAATACTTAATCAATCATGTTGAAGGGTTAAATTTAACAGATGGTCTCAACGTCCTCATTTTGAATGATAATTTTGGTGCTCTTTCGTGCTGGTTTTCAGAAAAACACAATGTCACCATGATGAGCGACTCTTATATTGCTCATCAAGGTGCTTTACGAAATACTGATGTCAATAAAAACCAACCTATTCAATGCCTTGAAGCTCTAAATGACATCCCAAAAAACATTGACTTAGTTTTATTACAGATACCTAAGAACAACCGCTTGCTCACGTGGCAGTTATACCAACTTAGGACTCAGTTAACGAAAAACTGCCCCGTTATTGCCGTGAATAAAGCGAAAGATATTCATTCCTCAACGCTTAAGTTGTTTGAGAAATATCTTGGTACAACGACAACATCACTTGCAAAGAAAAAACATAGGTTGGTATTCAGTCAACCAAACAGTCAACAAATTCAACTCGTCGAGCCAATTACCGAGTGGCCCGTTGACGATGAATCATTTTCACTTAAGAACTACCCAAACACCTATTCTAGTGAAAGTCTAGATCTCGGTGCTCGACTGATGCTTAAACATCTGCCAAGTGATCCAAAGTTGACGCATATTATTGACCTTGGTTGCGGTAATGGCGTGCTGTCGGTTAAAGCCGCTCAGCTAAACTCACAAGCCAAAATAACCTGCGTGGATGAAAGCTATATGGCTTTAGCATCGGCAAAACTCAATTTAGAGAGCGCAATTAAGCAATCGGACCGGTTTCAATTTATTGCTAATAATTGTCTGGATGGATTTCGTCCAGAAAGTGCCGATTTAGTTGTCTGTAATCCTCCATTCCATCAAAACAACGCAATAACTGATCACATTGCTTGGCAGATGTTCTGCGATGCAAAGCAAGTTCTAGGTAGCAATGGAAAACTAATAGTTATTGGTAACCGCCACCTAGGCTACGATGATAAACTAGTGAGACTGTTTACTCGGTCACAAGTCAAACAAATAGCAAGCAATAATAAATTTGTTATTTTACAAGCGACTAAGTAATTACTTATGATTGTAAAATTCAAATTTTTGCAAAATTTATTGCATAGACATTAAAAGGACATTATTCATGAAAAAACTGTTAATTGCAGCATCCATATTATTATTGGCGGCTTGTTCTTCTTCCCCAAAGGAGCCTCAGGTTAATTTTATTCCGCAAACAACAACAAGCCAAAATAAAACCGTTGATAATCTGATGTTTTCGCTAGATAGCAAAGATGTGCGTTCAGCTCAATATGTTGCGCTTATCGATAGTGGCCGCAATAACATCCAACCTGTTCACGCAAAACAGAACATCAGAATCACATTGGAGTCTGCCCTTCAAGATCAACTTCAATCTCAGGGCTTCAGAACGTCAGTTAACAGTGAAAACAGCGTTACACTTGAAATTCAGCAGCTGTTAGTAAATGTACAACACAGTATTATGTCCAATGAAATGGATGCCAAAATCACGCTGCAAATAACTGCAGAAACACCGGCTGGAAAGTTAGTGAAAATATTTAATGGTTCTGCAAGCAAAACGGGAACTTTTAGCGCCTCTGATTCTCAAATTGAACAGATTGTAAATGATGTCACGAGCTTGGTGTTGGCCGAAATAGCAAATGATGCTGAACTTAATAACTATATGAAGGAGCGCTTTTAATGCGTAATCTGTTTATCTCTCTATTCTGTCTTTTTAGTGCCTCTGTAATGGCGGCTCCAAATGTTAACGTGGAAACGTCTATCGGTAACTTTACCATCGAACTCGACTCGAAAAACGCACCTATTACAACTGAAAACTTCCTCAAGTATGTCGAAGATGGCAGTTACGAAGGCACAGTATTCCACCGTATTATTCGTGGATTTATGGCTCAAGGTGGGGGTTTTGATACCGATATGAACAAAATCACAGCCTATGCCCCAATTAAGAATGAAGCGAATAACGGCCTAAAAAACAAGAAAACAACGATTGCTATGGCTAGAACATCAGCTCCTGATTCTGCTACTCGCCAATTCTTTATCAACTATGCCGACAACGATTTTCTAGATGCTTCAGAGAAAGGTGCTGGTTATGCCGTATTTGGCAAGGTCACGAAAGGTTTTGATACCATTGAGAAAATGGCAACGCAACAAACCGCGTCTATCGGTAGTTATCATGACGTCCCTGTTAAAGCCATCGTCATAACGAAAGTAACGATACAAAAGTAACCTTATCAAAAAAGAGTCGACCATTGTCGACTCTTTTTATGTCCCCTTTTCCATTCTATCCATTAACAAGGAATGTTGGATGACAAATCAAATGACTTGGACTGAAACACTTAAAAGCTACCTCGATAAACGGCTCTTATGGGTGATGATGTTAGGTTGCTCTAGTGGTTTTCCGTGGGTGTTGATTGGTTCCAACATGTCTGGCTGGCTCAAAGATGCTGGCTTGACTCGCGCCGCTATCGGCTATTTTGGCTCTGTGTTTGCTGTCTATGCTATTAACTTCTTGTGGGCACCGATTGTAGACAGGGTCAAACTCCCCGTATTACATTCACTCTTAGGACAGCGAAAAAGCTGGGTCTTTTTCTGTCAGTGCATCATTTTAATCTGCACACTATTTATCGCGGGAGTAAACCCTGCCGATGATTTAATGCTGACCTCTATGCTCGCTCTAGGTATCGCTACGGCTTCCGCTACTCAAGATATTGCAATCGATGCATTTCGTATCGACACGTTCCCTAAATCTGAAGAGAGTAAGCTACCACAGGCCTCAGCAATGGCAGTCATCGGTTGGTGGACGGGATACTCATTACCTGGTTATCTCGCCTTCATCAACGCTGATAGCATTGGATGGAACGGCGTGTATTACGGCATGGCTTTCGTTATCGTCATCCTAATGGTCTTCACTTTGCTCGTTGGAGAACCTAAAACGAAACGTGAAGAGCTTCAGAATATTGCTCTTGAACGACATAACAAAATCGTCAAATCCCGTGTCGCAGCGTGGATCAGTGTAACCGTCGTAGAACCATTCCTAGATTTCTTCAAACGAAACGGAGTGCAAGTAGCATTGACTCTACTCTTGTTTGTTTTTCTCTTTAAAATTGGTGAGGCATTCTTGGGAAGAATGTCGATAACCTTTTATAAAGAGGTTGGCTTTAGTAATGAACAGATTGGACAATACTCCAAACTCATCGGCTGGTGGGTCACCATATTCTTTACACTGGTCGGCAGTATGTTCAATGTTAAATTTGGCATTGTTCGCGGATTAATGATTGGTGGTATCGCCATGGCTTCAAGCAACTTAATGTTTGCTTGGATGGCCAGCGTAGGTGCAAATGAACACCTTTTCTTGGCTACAATTATTGTAGATAACTTTACAACGGCTTTCTCTACTGTTGCGTTTGTCTCCTTCTTAACCATGTTAACCGGACAGGCCTTCTCAGCAACTCAATACGCACTTTTAGCGTCACTGGGTAACTTAGGTAGGACAACACTAGCCTCATTCAGCGGGGAGCTTGCGGACTATCTTAATGATTGGTCACTCTTCTTTATTATTACGGCTCTTATGGTCATTCCTAGCCTGATAATGCTTTACTCATTACGACATTATTTTAATGAATTACTGGAGAAAGCAAGATATCGTAAAGAGTAATCTATTCACTTAGTATTTGAAGGGCAACTGATAATCAGTTGCCCTTTTTTATTGGAATCTGCTTTCTCATACCAATCTGAAAAATCGATAGCTCTGTAATATGAGTGTACTCACAATTGGCATAAATAAAATTCATATAAATTATAAACTCGTTTTTTATTAACAACTTAGAACCTTTTTATTCACAACAAATACGTCTAACATCAAAATTTAGAACTAATTTATTGCCATGGCGATAAAGATATCACGCTCAAATAACATTGATGTTTATATCGAAAATGGATATCAATGACTCATAAAACCAATAAATACAAGGCTTGCGGGAACTAACTAACTTTTACTGTTGATAGAGTGAAGGCAATCGAATAACTGCCAACACCAGAAAAAACGTGAAACAAATCACTAAATTACTGCAACAATACTGCAATAAAAACAACGCGGATAAAAGTTCCTTTATTTAGATCATTTGTTCGATATTGATCACAAATAAAATTGTAGTTTCTACATTACCTCACTTTTAATTGTGAAATATATCGCTATGATTCGCATCACTACGGAAATGAGCGGCCACGGATGCGGCTTATACAACATTAACTAAAGAGAGTTCCCCTATGCGCAAATCACTTATTACTCTTGGTCTATTAGCCGCGACCTCAGCTCCAGTTTTGGCTGCTGATTATTCACAAGGCGACATCCACAAAAATGATTACAAGTGGATGCAATTTAACCTTATGGGTGCAATTGACGAGAAAGGCCCTGGCCCAGAATCAACACATGATTATCTAGAAATGGAATTTGGTGGTCGCTCGGGTATCTTCGATCTGTATGGTTACATCGATATCTTCAACCTAACATCTGACTCTAGCAGCGATAAAGCTGGCAAAGACAAGATGTTTATGAAATTCGTTCCTCGCGCATCTTTAGATGCAATGACGGGCAAAGATTTTTCTTTCGGTCCAGTTCAAGAGCTATACCTAGCTGCTGAGTTAACTTGGGATGGCGGTGCTAACGGCGTAAATAATCACAAAGTTGGTCTTGGTTCAGACATTATGGTTCCTTGGTTCGGAAAAATGGGCCTAAACTTATTCGCTACATATGCAGGTAGCCAAAAAGATTGGAATGGTTTCCAACTATCAACTAACTGGTTCAAACCATTCTATTTCTTTGAAAATGGCTCATTTATTTCGTACCAAGGTTATATCGACTACCAATTTGCGATGGACGATGACGCTGGTAACAAATTTAACACAACTTCAAAGACTGGCGGTGCCATGTTTAATGGTATTTACTGGCACTCAGAAAGATATGCTGTTGGTTATGGCTTGAAGTTATTTTCAGACGTCTACGGATTTGAAGATGGCAAAGCACTACCATGGACTAGCACCGTTGATACTTCAGGTGTAGGCCACTATGTTGCAGTAACTTACAAGTTCTAAGTTAACTTGTAGTAACAATTTGGAAAAAGGCGCACTCAGCGCCTTTTTTATTTGGAATAATTTCATACAATCGCTATCCTTAGATAACACTTCTTTGGGATTAAAACGCTTTGAATATCACTATACTAGGCGCAGGAGCGATAGGTTCACTTTGGGCATGTCATCTAGCCGACGCTGGTCACAACGTTTCAATATGGTCTCATCAGCCAGAAAAATCTGGTGTCTCTATTGCACTGGATGATAAAAATCCAAATCAATTCATTACCAATAGTGTATTACAACTCAAAAGCGCAGACGTCATTCTTGTTACCGTGAAAGCGTGGCAGGTAAAGAGTGCGATCTCTCCCTTACTTAGCCATTTGACACAAGAAACGATTATTGTATTTATGCATAATGGCATGGGCGTGATAGAAGAGTTATCAACAACCATTGATAGACACCCTGTTGTACTTGCAACAACGACGCACGGTGCTTTCAAACCAGACAGACATAACGTTCATCACACGGGGTTAGGAAATACAACCCTTGGTGGTTACAATCATTTAGGACACCAGTGTCAGTTCTTATCCGATGTTTTTGACCACGCCCTACCTCGTTCTTATTGGAGCGATTCAATCAATACCGCTTTATGGAATAAGCTTGCGATTAGCTGCGTAATCAATCCATTGACCGCTACACATCAGTGTCTTAATGGCGATCTATTGCAAGAAAAATTCTCTACCAAGGTGGTGCAATTGATCGGTGAAGTAAGCACGGTGATGAAAGCTGAAAATATAGAAGTATGCTCAGAATCGCTGCTCAATACAGTGCATCAAGTTATCTCAGCTACCGCCAAAAATCACTCCTCGATGCAACAAGATATTCAATACAAAAGAGCAACAGAGATTGGATACATTACTGGTTATCTATGTAAGATTGCACAACGTCATGGGATTAATGTCCCCACCAACCAAGATTTGTATAGTAGAATTAAAACCATCGAACAGTCATGGAGTTAATATGACTTACAAAATTTTAGTTCCTATCGCTCCTGGCACAGAAGAGATGGAAGCCATCACTATTATTGACATAATGAATCGTGCTGGATACCAAGTTACTGTCGCCAGTGCAGATTTTGAAGGTTCACTTTCAATGGAAGCTTCTCGTGGCGTGACGTTAACGGCCGACTGTAAACTCGTCGATATCGCTGATGAGGAATTTGACTTAATTGCGCTTCCCGGAGGCGTAGATGGTAGTGAGATATTTAGAGACAGCACTTTGCTCGTAGAAATGGTCAAGCAGCAAAAGTACGACGGACGATGGATGGCGGCAATCTGTGCTGCACCTGCACTTGTCTTGCAAAACCACCAGATATACCCAGAGGCGATCATGACTTGCCATCCTTCATTTCAAGATCATATTCCGAAGAAAAAATGGCGGGATAAACGCGTAACAATCGACGTTACAGACAAGCTTATAACCAGCCAAGGGCCTGGTTCTGCGTTGGAATTTGCAATGGAAATCATTATTCAGTTATCAGGTAAAGCGCACGCTTGGTCCATCGCTGAGCCTATGGTGACCTTGCCAAATCTTCATTACAATATATTAGGTAAACAATAATGTTTGATGCTTGTCAGGTTCGTGAACAATTTCCCGCATTAGCAAACCAAGATTCACTTATTTACTTAGATAGTGCGGCAACAACACAAAAACCTGCGATTGTCATTGATGCCATTAGGCACTATTACCAAAAGCAAAATGCGAACGTACATAGAGGTAGTCACCGTTTAACGGCAAACGCGACGTCGGAATTTGAAGCGGCGAGAAAAACGGTTCAGACATTCATTCAGGCCAACTCGGAGAAAGAGATAATTTGGACTCGGGGGGCAACGGAAGCAATAAACCTCATTGCTCAAACCTATGCAAGAACCACTCTTAGATCAGGCGATGAGATACTGGTCAGCGAAATGGAACATCACGCCAATATTGTTCCGTGGCAGATCGTCGCACAACAGACCGGAGCAACCGTTGTAAAGGTTCCGATTCAAAAAGATTGTACACTCGACATGGAAGCCTTTAGTCGGCTGCTTTCTTCAAGAACAAAAATAGTCACTGTTGCACATATAAGTAACGTCACCGCTACTCGAAATCCAATCGAAGAAATCATCTCATTGACCCATGACGTCGGCGCTATTGCTGTTATTGATGGTGCTCAGGGCATTGTTCATGAAGATGTGGATGTGGCTCAGTTAGACGCTGATTTTTATCTGTTCTCCGGCCATAAACTTTACGCACCAACCGGCATCGGCGTGCTATACGGAAAACTAGATTTGCTCACCATGATGCCGCCTTGGCATGGTGGTGGAAAGATGGTCGATAGGGTTTCATTCTCGGGCACGACTTACTCAGCATTACCGGGGAAATTTGAGGCTGGAACACCAAACATTGCAGGCGCTATTGCGCTAGCCGCCGCGATACGTTGGTTAGAAGGTTTTTCACGATTCGAGGTAGAACATCATATTCATAAACTTCAAGAAAAGACATACAACGCGTTATGTGACATAGAAGATATTCGCGTGATCGGTTTTCAACCACAAAGCTCGCTCATTAGCTTCATTATGGAAGGCGTTCACCACCAAGACATCGCAATGTTACTCGACCAACAAGGCATAGCCGTTCGTGCAGGTCATCATTGCGCTCATCCACTGATGGACGCGCTCGATATAAAAGGAACGGTGCGTATTTCATTTGGTATCTACAACACGTTAGAGGATGTAGATAAACTAATTAAAGCGGTGAGAAAAGCCGTCGATATGCTTTAAAGAGACAGTGACTGATTAACCTGTTCTTGTATGCTGTCCACGATCGCTTTTAGGCCATTGCCTCTTGAGGGGCTCAAGTGTTGAATTAGCCCCAGATCTTGGAAATACCCTTCAACATCAAATGCCAAAACCTCTTCAGTCGTGCTGCCATCAAATGCAGCCATCACTAAGGTAATTAAACCACGAACGATACGTGCATCAGAATCAGCACAAAAAAACCATTTCTCATCTCGTTGTTCTCCGAGTAACCAAACAAGACTTTCGCATCCCGCAACCGTAATTTTGTCAGATTTCAGCTCATCTGGCATTTTGGGCAAAATCTTACCCCATTGGATAACCTGACGATATTTTTCTTCCCAACCTCTACAACCTTGCATGGTGGCAATAATTTCACATGGTGTTATGTCATTTGTAAATGGAGACAAAGGGAAATTCATACAGTTCTCTATTCAGATTCTTTATAAAAAGAACGCTACTTCATGTGTTTTGCTAACAACTTTTCTACAATCTTTGACACCGCAACAAATCCAAACGTTGCCGTAACCACGGTAGCGGCACCGAACCCGGTCGCGCAGTCCATTCGTTTTGGCCCTTCAGCCGTCGATTTAGTAGAACAAACAGAGCCATCAACTTGAGGGTATTTTAGCTGCTCAGTTGAAAATACGCAGTCAATACCAAATTTTCGCTGTGGATTTTTGCTGTAATTGTAAAATCTACGTAGGTTTTCTTTTATTTTTTTGGCCAATGGATCTTGAATCGTTCTGGCAAGATCCGCTACTTGGATTTGAGTTGGATCGGTTTGTCCACCAGCACCACCGGTCGTAATAACCTTGATCTTATTACTTTTACAATATGCAAGCAGAGCTGTTTTAGGTTTTACACTATCGATAGCATCAAGAACATAATCATAGTCTTTCAATATATGCTGTGACACATTATCAACGGTAATAAAGTCATCGATAAGGTTCACTTTACAGTCAGGGTTAATCAACTCAACACGTTGCCCCATAACTTCTATCTTACTTTGACCAACAGTAGAAGATACCGCATGGATTTGTCGATTAATGTTTGTTACACAAACATCGTCCATATCGATCAGAGTCAATTCACCGACCCCTGTTCTTGCGAGGGCTTCTACCGCCCAAGAACCCACGCCACCAATTCCAACAACACAGACATGTGCTGCCCTCAAAATATCCACTTCTTGGTTTCCGTATAAACGGCGAGTGCCACCAAATCGTTGATCATAACGGTCAGAAGCAGGCGTATTGAGATCGCGCATAATTTGTATTCCAAAGCGAGATTGAAAAAGAAAGAGTGCGTTTTATACGCACTCTTATTAGAAATGTCTAGATCGAAGTTTACTGAAAAAACCTGACTGTTTCACTATTCTTTCGGGAAGCTCAACTCCAAATCACTTGATGATATCCAAGGTGACGATGTAGAGGTTTCTGCCAGCCCTAATTTCCATACCCGACCAAAGTGTTTATATTGACCGGCATCGGTTCCTGCTCTCGATCCCATACCATGGTAAAGGTCGAGGTGATTTTGCTTAACAGCTCCACCCGTATCGAGAACAATAAGTAACCGCAATGCATGCACCCCACTCCAAGTCCCATCGGCATTCAATAAAGGAACCTCAGCTAAAATAGGCGTCCCCATAGGGAATAGCGTTCTATCACCCGCAACCGATGCCATCGGTAATAATGGAATGCCTGCTGACCCTCTTACCGCAGAATCATTACGTGGTGAAAAGAAGACAAATGATGGATTCTGTTCAAGTAATTGTTGAACGGCTTGCTCATCATTACTCAATACCCAATCTTTTATCGCTTTCAAAGACATATCTTCTCGAGCAACATCACCAGATTCAATCAAAAGACGACCAATACTCACATACTCTTTATTATTTTTCCCAGCATAACCGAAGTACTGCAGGCTCCCATCGTCTTCATAATGAACAAAACCACTACCTTGCACCTCCATTATGAATGGATCAATCATATTGGCGGCATACCCCAACTCTAATCCGAGGCCTTCTAGCGCACCGTTATAAATCTGAGTTCGTGTCGGACAATCTTCACTGCAATCAGGTAGGCCATAAACAGGGTATTTATAGGTCTCATCGATTTGATGTCGGAGCTCCATTACGGGAGAAAAATACCCCGTAAACAACACATTTCCTTTTTTATCACCACCACCTAACTGCGCAGTTTGAATCCCAAAATTGGCGAGTTCAGTCGGTTCACCGCTTTGTACTACCCATGTATTCAATTGCTCATAAAGTGCTTGATAGCGTTTCGCCATAGATGGTGAGTTATCGATAACTTGTTCAGCTTGCATCGAAAACTTGGAAAAATCTCTCGGCTTGTTCGAATCAATAGTGGCTACCTGGTTCAGGTCCGCATCAAAAGTATCACCGTTATATTGCTGTGCCAAACTCGTGGACTGACTGCAGCCAACCAACACTGAAAGACAAGTAAGAGGGACAAATATCCTCTTATTTTTTAATAATTTATAGCTTGATAACACTGATAATATCCATATTATAAGAAGACTTAGTCATAGCTAGATTCTTCTTCGTTTGGTTTGTATTTCCCACGCACGTGAAAAACGGACTCGTAATGTAGAGGAGCGATTCTTTGAAGTTCAGTGACATTGTCGTCTAGCACAATATATTCAAATTTCTTGCCTTCAAACTCATAAATAAGCGTTGAACCATCAAAGGTAAAATGCGTATCTACAATACGCTCTTCAATATAAATCGCTTCCTCACGAACTTCGAACCTATCTTGAGCAAAAGAAGGCACATTCTGTTCTTCCCATACTCCATAAATTAGTGTTTTTGAACGCGAATCATCAAGATAACGCGCAACTAAAACACTTGATAACCCAATGATAAAAATCAATAAAAGCGAAACAACGATAATAACGGCTCGTTTCACTCTGATCTGTTTTTTGATCAATTTACTGCTTGCTGAATTTGCCATACTTTTCGTTTCATACTCTATCCGATACCAAATACTAAACTATAAGAGCAGTTAAAGGGAGAACAGATAAATCCAATTTCACTTTAGTCAGAAAAAACATTTGCTCAGTCATGAATTTTAATTCATTATAATCATATAATAATTCAACAGTGTCCCACTATGAAGATTCGCAACACCGCGTTAGTTAAAGGATTTAGACAATCGACTCCTTATGTGAATGCTCACAGAGGCAAAACAATGGTCATTATGCTCGGTGGAGAGGCCGTTGACGCACCCAATTTCACTAATATTATCAGCGATATTGCTCTACTTCATAGCCTTGGAGTGAAGATTGTTCTCGTCCATGGAGCAAGGCCTCAAATAAATAGAATACTTGAGTCGCAAAAAGGGACCACGCCTTACCATAAAGGAGTTCGGGTTACTGATTCTTCCACGCTAAATCTTGTTATGCAGGCCTCGGGACAATTACAACTTACGATCACCGCTAGATTATCAATGAGCCTAAATAATACACCAATGGCCGGCACACAACTCAATGTCGTGAGCGGAAATTTTGTCATCGCCCAACCACTCGGTATCGATAACGGGGTTGATTATAGTCATAGTGGTAAGGTACGTCGTGTCGATACTGAAGCGATCAATCAAGTACTAGACCAAGGGTCGATTGTATTGGTTGGCCCTGTCGCGAGTTCCGTCACAGGGGAGTGTTTTAATTTACTTTCCGAAGAGGTCGCAACTCAGGTCGCGATACGACTCAGAGCGGATAAACTTATCGGTTTTTGTTCTGAGCAAGGTATTGTAGATAATAATGGCGACGTCATTGCAGAGCTCTTTCCAAACCACGCTGAAAATATTCTGCATACATTAGAATCAGATAGCGATCTTACGACCGACAATAGCTCGGGAACACTTCGTTTTCTTAGGGGCTCAATTTCCGCGTGCCGAGCTGGCGTTAGAAGAAGTCACTTAATTAGCTACAACGTGGATGGAGCACTTATTCAGGAGCTTTTCTCGCTCGATGGTATCGGTACACAGGTTGTTATGGCCAGTGCAGAACAGGTGAGAAGAGCGAATATCGACGATATCGGTGGTATTCTTGGGCTAATCAGACCATTAGAAGAACAGGGTATCCTTGTCCGTCGTTCTAGAGAGCAATTGGAGCAGGAGATACATCAGTTTACATTGATTGAAAAAGATGGCTTGGTCATTGGTTGTGCCGCTCTTTACCCATATATAGAGGAGAAAATGGCCGAAATGGCTTGTGTTGCAATACATCCAGACTATAGAGATGGCAATCGCGGTCTCGATCTATTGAACCAGATGAAGCAATACTCGCGTAACGTGGGTATAGAAAAAATATTCGTACTTACTACGCACAGCCTTCATTGGTTTAGAGAGCAAGGCTTTCAAGAAGTAGAAGTATCGGAACTTCCGATGGGTAAGCAGAATCTTTATAACTTCCAAAGAAAATCAAAAATATTAATCTTGGACGTTTATTGAATCTATTTACAAATCAATAGTTTATTAATTAGCTCAAAGTAGAGCATCGATAACCGCTTGCATTTGATTATTTGACTGTTAATATGCGCGGGTCCAGTTGGCTCAAGGATTCAGTTTTCTAGACTAATACAAATATTTGAAAATTGAAGGATCATTCTGATGAGCACTTTTTATGAAAACTATCATTTGTAATTCGGTTCAGAGTTTTTTAGACATGGCCGAAAATAATTTTCTTAACGGATTAAATGTACACTGCGTTTTCCCTGCAAACGATAGTGTTAAGACAATGATTATGCATTGTCAGAGACGACACAGCATCCAACATGTCTCCTTTTCAGAAACTGTTTCTGAGAGAATGTAGACAAGAAACTTTGAACCTCTCTAAAAATAAAGGCTAAGTTCACACTTAGCCTTTATTTTAATTAACCTCAGAGATTTTCAGTCTTTGTTGCAACCCGCTTAACCTCTGTGTTTTTCTCCTTATCCCTTTTAATAACACCGCATTATCCGCAACAATAAATAACCTATTTTTTGCCCGTGTTACACCAGTATAGATAAGCTCTTTCGTTAATATTGGTGAATAGGTTCTGGGTAAGACCATCACGGTCGTAGGGAACTCACTGCCTTGTGATTTATGAATGGTCATCGCATAAGCGGTATCGTGTTCTGGGATCCTGCTCGGTAACACCGCTTTTACACTCCCATCAGGCAGCTCAAAGAAAACCTTTAAGTATCGATGCAGTTCTCCAGATTCATCTTTTTCTGAAACCAACATCGTGATACCTATGTCACCGTTGAACAACCCCAAGGCATGATCATTTCGAGTAATCATCACAGGGCGTCCCACATACCAAAGATCATTACGACTTTGGATAATTCGAGCGTTATTCAGTGCTTTCTCTATGTGTTGATTTAATCCCGACAGGCCAAAATCTCCTTCTCGAATAGCGCAGAGCAGTCGACAATTGGAGAACAGAGAAAGCGCTTCGAGGGCGTGTGATTCTATTAAATCAGACTCAATTCCCGCCGCGTTTTGAACACAATTAAGATAGTCTGTATATTCCGCAACGAGAAAGGCTATCATTTCCTGATAGCTTTCTGTCGTTAACGGGTCATATTTTATGTCTTGATATCCGTGCTGTAATACTGCCCTCACCTTAGGAACATCCGCCGCATTTATCGCTTTGGCCAAAACACCAATCCCCGAACTTTCATCAAACCGATAGCTTTTTCTGAGCATACATAAGCTATCTGATAGACCGACTGATTCTGTTCTTTGTTTATGTGGTGACAGCGCACGCTCCTCGATACCCGTTAATCGCGAAAGTAACTTAGTTTGCACTTCGCTATAACCATCATCGAGAAATGAACAGATATCCCCAAGTACGGCACCAGCCTCTACAGAGGCAAGTTGGTCTTTATCACCCAACAATACGAGCCGTGCATGCTCTGGCAACGCTTCGAGAAGCTTCGCCATCAATGGAAGGTCGACCATCGATGCTTCATCCACGACCAGAAGGTCGAGATGCAATGGATTACTCTTATTGTGTCTGAACTCAGCTCGATTTGGTATCGCGCCTAATAACCGATGAATGGTACTTGCGTTGCTCGGTATCAATAATTTGATTTCACTATTAATTGCTAACGTTTTAACAGCACCACTTATCGATTCAGTTAAACGTGCCGCCGCTTTACCTGTTGGAGCCACCAGTTTTATCTTCGGGATATTGTCTTTTTGAATACCGTGTTCAATCAGAGCCGAAAGCAATTTCACTACTGTGGTCGTTTTTCCTGTTCCCGGGCCCCCAGAAATAACGGAAAGTCGACGGCTTAAAGCAACCGCTACCGCCACTTTTTGCCAGTTAATTTCATCGAACTGCCGTTTGGCTTCCGGGAACAATTCAATGAGTTTTTTAGAGAGGGTATCGCTCTCCTGATCTGAAAATGATATTGGTTCTGCCAACGTATTTAGCTTGGTCGCGATAAACTGTTCATAGTACCAATATCGCTGTAAGTAGAGTCTCTGCCCATCAAATATAAGAGGTTGATTTTGATTATTAATATCATCACCGACACAAGACGCCTCGGTTAAAACCACTTGCCAATCGACCCCGTCGAGATTTGACAATAATGACTCAGAAGCGTGACCATAGAGCCCTAACATCTCTATAAAATTAAGTTCATTAATCATGATACATATATGGCCTTTAGACAGTTCATAGCTAACAATACCGGATATAAAAGCCACTTCATCAGCGTATTGCGTCTCTATCGAATAAATAAACCGTGCAAACTGAACATCCAACTGCCTAATACTATTTTTTGCGCTTAAGGCTTCCAGATTACTTAGCATTTAAAACCTCTACTTGCTTACCATCGATCAAGCTATCAAACCGATCTAGAAATTCAGCGTCTGGTTTGCTATAGAATATACCATTTCCGCAGTCATCAACGCCTCTCAGAAATAGGTAATAAACCCCACCAAAATGTTTGTCATACTGGTAATCAGCAATTCGATTACGTAAAAATCGGTGAAGAGCGAGTGCATAGATTTGATATTGGAAATCATATCGATGATCGATCATCGCTTGTTGTAGTGCTTCCTCTTGATAAGCATCGCTTTCATCCCCAAGATGATTCGACTTCCAATCTAAAATATAGTATTTGCCTTCGTGAACAAACACGAGATCGATAAACCCTTTCAGCATCCCCTGCACATCACTAAACCCTAATTCATCCGCTTTCTGAGATAGTTGATCGTATTGTTTACTTAAGTCATTAAATAACACTGACGAGAGATGTTGAATTGGCAATAAAAATTCCATTTCAACGAGCTTTGTTGAGCAATCTTTATTGCAAAGTTGTAACGCCATGCCGTCTAACCGGGCCGACAATACCGTATCTATCATGCCTTGTAATATAGGTAACCATTTCTCTTCATACTGCGCTACTTGCAACAGTTCAGATACTATCTTACTGGTCTCACCACTCGTTGCTGGTAGTGTAAAATCAATTTCTTCAAAAATGGTGTGTAAGAAAGTCCCAGGTCTGGCGCCTCGCGGAAAGCTAAAAATAGTGGCTTCGGGTTCATCTAACTGCAACTCATCTTTATCTTCAGCTGAATCAATATCAAGACCCGTCGATTGAGTTTCGATCTCAAATTGGGCACTGGTATCAATTTTGCTATGCCCTTGTTTAACAAGCCCAGAGTAACTAGTGACTCGCCAACTTTTGTCAATATCTCCATACATAATACGAGCATTTAGATCATCGTGTTCTTTTAGATCACTATGATCAAAAAGCTCTATCTGGTCTACCAAGCTTGCCTGTGTTTTGTTGTCAGTTATTTCTGGTATGTGGCTTATAGCCATGAGCTCGTGATGCTTTGCTACTTGGCTGTGAGCGGTACTTTCAAACTCAGCTGTGGAACTTTCCTCTCCATTCTGAAGAAGGTAACCAACAGCACTTAAGTGTGCACCGGTTGGATCTTTTCTAGAACGACCTTTCCTCAACGGAGCAATACCAACAAAACAGCCATAAACGGCGCGAGTAATCGCCACATATAAAAGACGTAAATCTTCCGCTAAACGTTCTTTATCTGATAAGGCAACTGACGTGGGCTGCAGGGTAATATCTAGAAAAGTGGTTTCAAGGTCTTGATCGTAATATTGACCGTTTTTCGATTCTCTATAGGCTGACGCAAACGGCAAAAAGACCAGATCATATTCCAACCCCTTCGATTTATGGATAGTCACAATTTGTACTAGATTTCTTTCCGACTCTAACCTTTGAATCTGTTCATCACCCGCTGAACCGCCCTGTTGAATGTCTTGAATTGACTCGGCAAACCAACGAACCAACGCATGATCACTATCTAACGTTAAACTTGCTTGCTGCAATAATTCCGCTAAGTGTAGAAAATCGGTAATCAATCGCTCTCCAAACTCCTGCGCTAATAGATTTTCACCAATCCCTTCTACCGACATTATCGCTCGAAGCATAGGCATGACACCTCGTTGCTGCCAAACGACTCGAAACGCTTTGAACGCGTTAATCTTCGCTTCTAACTCGATCTCATTTTCATTTAAATTATCAAGTGCTCGGCTGCTTTTCATGAGTACATCAGAAGCCAATGCCGCTCGTAAAATCCGCTCATCTTCTGGGTAAAGCACCGCTTGTAGTAAACGTAGTATGGCACTCGCCATCGCACTCTTAAATACGCTATCTCTATTAGAGAGATAGACACTCGCCACCCCTTTTTTCGCTAGCTCTTGTCGAACGAGTTGACCTTCACCTCCCGTTCTTACCAAAACCGCAATATTACCGGCTTGTATCGACTCTCTCTGCCCTTTTGAGTCCACAAAATAGGCCTCATCACTGCTTTGTAATATCTGGCTAATTTTTTCTGCGGTCCCCGCAGCCATGCCGTTTGTGTAGTTGGTCTTTGCAATTGGTTCGTCTGTTTCTTGTAGCCAGTAGGTCAGTGCTTTCTGTTTAACCCCATCCAGCCACCAGCTGCGATTTTCTGAATCCGGGCTAGGGTTAACAGGGTAGAAAGGAATGTCCTTATCATACACAAAGGGAGAACCAGCTTGGGTAAAGACCCCATTCGTCGCATTTATCATATCCGCACTAGATCGCCAATTGATATCCAACGTATAGTGATCCGCCACCTCATTCCTTGCTCGAATATAGGTAAAAATATCTGCGCCCCGAAAGCCATAAATCGCTTGTTTGGGGTCCCCTATCATTAATAGGCCAGATTCTGGATTAGAAAGGTAGATACGGCTGAAAATACTGTACTGCATTGGGTCGGTATCTTGGAATTCATCGATCATCGCGACGGGAAAAAGATGACGTATCCTTGCTACAAGATTTCCTTGTTCATCCGTGTCAATGGCAGCAGAGAGGTTGGTTAAGAGATCATCAAATGAGAGCCAGTGTCTCTCTTGCTTTATCTGTTGCAAGTTGCCTCTACACACCTGAATTGCATGCGCCAAAAGCGGCTCTTTAATACTGGGTTTATTCGCAATAAATCTACTCACGTGAGCAAAAAGAAGGTGCTCTGGAATGACTTTATTTTCCGGTGTTTTTTCTATCAAAAATTCCTGCGTGAATTTCTCTAGCTTATCTGGGCACTGGTACCCTTCTGTTGGGTTTTCTGCCCATTGAGAAATTTCATTAATCCAGGCTGGCAAATTCTTTTTCGTGAATGAGCGCTTACTTACATCGGAGTTACTTATTATTTGAGGAATATCCTCAACACTTTCTTTCCAGAACGTTTTGAGCGAATCTATCATTGCAAGATTTTTAAGGTGAAGCGCTTCCAACGTATCTTCCATTGCGTCCACAGTAAGAGTGACCGGAACGCCGGTTAATTGGGTAGAAATATCTTTAAGAAGTAACTCTGGTTCACGCCAAATGGTTCGCACTTCATTAGCGAGATTCAACGAAAGAGAATAAAAATTTCGACGCCAATAATCGGCGACCACTTGAGCTTTTAGTTTACTTTCATCCGTGATGAATTCATTGTTGAAACGACTGCCAGATTCAAATGCATTTTGCGTTAACATTCGTTGACAAAATCCATGAATAGTGAAGATTGCTGCCTCGTCCATTTGACGCTCGGCATTTAGTAATACCGATATCACCCGTTTAGTATCAGGGAGCTGCTTAAGCAATAACTTTATGACCGGATCGCTGCTCTCACCTCTTAGGAATGCGATTCTTGCGTCATGAATCTTACTTCGTATGCGTTCTCTCAACTCTGCCGTCGCCGCTTCCGTAAAAGTAACAACTAATATTTGGTCCACGGTTAATGGCGAGGCATGACGGCTCTCCTGATCACCATGCCCTAAAAGCAATCGCAGGTACAAACCGGAGATGGTAAAGGTTTTCCCTGTACCTGCAGAGGCTTCAATTAACCTTGCTCCATGTAGTGGAAAGCTCATCGTGTTTAAGGTTTGCGGCATAGTTCGATTTCTCGGTTATCAGTTACAATTAGCGCGATCACAATCACGGTTAAGCGTATGGTTTACGGTTAATATCTGTTCAAAGAATTTATGGTCCCTCTGGCCATTGTGGCCGTACTGTAAACGCCCTACAAATAATAATGATTTGCGGACGGCCACCCTACATTCTTTTCCTTTTCATTGACTTCTATACCTCTACATTTTCACTATCTTGTGTCTGTTTCAGTACACTTAATAACACCTCACTGGCGAGTACAGAAACCTGTTGGTACAGTGACTCATTCCATTCTGGCCATACTCGATTAATATATCGGTTGCTCCCTTCACCACTAAACTGATAACCATCGTTAAACGTGTTAGCCATTTTGACATCACCGTCTTCTTTCCCTAAAACCAACCTCTCCATACCAATTAGCGCTGTTTTAGGAAAATACGCTAACGGTTGATTTAGGCCTTTAAAATAGTACTGCACCAGTTCAACCAACCATAATTTAGCTTGCTGTTTATCGACAGGAAGAATGACTTTATGTTCTAGCCCTGATTTGTCATTAAAACCGATTAGGTGTGTTTTTTTATGCTCTCCTACCACTGCCAAACAGAGGTGATCTATCCAAGCTAGAAGTAGGTCCTGACTACGAATTCTGCCGCTGCGATAACGAACTAACCCGGATTGATAGTTACCCGATATCCAACCGTTAAGGTTGATCGCTTCCTTCCAGTCATCCAATTCTATCTGCAGGTCGACTTCTATATCGCCTAGTGGCGCTTGGCAAAGGAACAATAATTCATCCACCAACTTATCGGTCTTTTCTCGATTAACACTCAGTTCTAATTCACCAAATGCACCAACTGGCAAGCCACCTTTCGCCCGTTGCTGTTGAACAAAGTTCTGGTAAACCGTATTTTCATCTTGATTCTCTAGTTTGGCTTTAAGCAATGAATGTAAGAGTTCATCTCTCAGGTTGAAGCTCTGCAAGTTATTAAGCAAAAAAGGTTCATCATCTTCTGTCGCTCGGCCAAACTCTTCAAAGAACACCTTGAGACGACGATTAAAAAAGTACTGAACAGGTAACCGCCAAAAACGTTGCAACTCAGCCAATGGAAGGTGCTCTGGTTGCTCGGCAATATCACGGTAATCGAGTAAAGGCTGTATGAATGGTTCCGCCCTATGCCCGTCTCTTTTGGCCGAAGGAAGCCATTCGCTAGCATAGCTTTGATATTCAATACCAAATGCTTTCTCACTAAAAGGAACCATGGGGTAATGTACCGTTAAGTTACTTATTAACGAGCGGGCAGAGTCATCATTGTTTGTATTTTCTTCTCCGACTAAACAGAAGTTTTGTCCGCAATAATCTAGAAGTTCAGAAACAAGAATTGAAGGAGAACGTTCACTATTATCCTGAATTGAACGTCCAACATAGCTTATATAGAGCTTACGTTGTGCCGACAGCAATGCTTCCAGAAACAGATATCTATCGTCATCACGCCGAGATCGGTCACCCGCCTTCGCCCGTTTATTCATTAAATCTAATCCGTCCTGTGGCATTGCACGAGGATAGACGCCATCATTCATGCCTAGAAGGCAAACGACTTCAAATGGAATGGAGCGCATAGGCATCAATGTGCAAAAATTAACCGAGCCAGCAAGGAAGCGCTGACTGACACGTGAGGCCGAGAGTTTAGACTGTAAATAATCCACCAAAATAGTGGGTGAAAGGGATTGCAAATAGTTGGCGTCGGAGAGTTGCGTCGCCAGTTGTTGCAACGCATCACGAATAGATTTTAGTGCTACCTCACCTTCTAATTCTACAAGGAAAAAATCATCGATTAGACGGTAAAGCAATGCTTGCCAGTCCCCTATTGATTGAGTCTGAGCGAGTTCACGGCGATAGGAAGTAATACGATCAATAAAATGGGCGAATTTTCCGGCTATTTCCGCGTCCATTCCTTGTACTTCATTATATGGCGCAATAGATTGATTTGAGGCTTCATAAACATTGATGCTTTCATGCATCGCATACCCCAATAGCATACGTTGAATGCCAAACAACCAGGTATTTTGCTTGGTATCTGGAAGGTCAAACTCAGCTCCAGTTGTACTATCAAGCCCCCACCGAATACCGGTTTCCTCGACCCAACGTTTGCCTTTCTCAAATTCATTATCACTTAAAGAGAATCGACAAAGAATTTCTGGTGTCTCGAGTAATTCAAGAACCTCAGACGCACCGCACCGACTATCTGGCAGTGTTAACAAACGAATAAAAGCATTCAGGATTGGGCTCTCTTGAGAGGCACTCCGATCAGAAATTGAAAATGGGATATAGCGTTTGCCCGGTGCATTACCAAAAACAGCCTGAATTGCCGCGCTATAAGTATTAATATCCGCCACCATCACGATAACATCGCGTGGCTTGAGTTTCGGATTGTCTTCAAACATTTCGAGCAACCGGTCATGCAGCACTTCCACTTCGCGCATTGAGCTATGACAAGCATTCAATGTTACAGAGCTATCCGTGTTGTTTATCTGGTTTTTATGGTGACTAGAGTAGAGGTTTTGATCATCTTGTCTCTCTTCAAGGTTTAATATATCCGCCTGAATTTGATGCAGTAGGTTATCTCTTTTCACCTCAACAAAGGCTTCTATTTCATTGGACGAAAGCTGGGACAGCAGAAACATATTATCTCGCCCCAGTTTACCCAATGATGCCAATAAACCGTTTCCGATAACCTCGGTGTGAAGCGTATCGAGCTCATCGTCATCAATCGGTTGCTTCAGTTGTGCTGACTCACCTAAAAGTTCATAAGAATTTAGCGATTCGGGACTTTCGTTCCACTCGATATGCTGGCGATTTTTCATCGCTAACCTTGCTAGATATTTACGGTCCCTTACCTCTCCCCAATAATAGCGACTGGGGTTAGTAAACATCAGGTGTACATCCATATGTTGACCCAATGCGGCCAATGCATCCATATAACGCGGTGGAATAGAAGAGATACCAAATACAAATAAGCGCTTAGGCATAGACTCCAAGCGCCCCGTATACTGATCTAATGTCTCTATGAAATGCTCATAAAGGTTGGCTCTGTGGTAGGGAGATTGGTCCAAAACGACGGTATGATCATACAGCGCTTGCCACAAGATTTTCTGCCATGGCTGTTCACCGTTCAGTTCCAATACCTCTTTGTCTTGTTCCCACATTGCTATCCATTCGGGTCGGTAAACCAAATAGCCGTCAAAGATATCGGCGATTTTTTCCGATAACTGGTAGAGTTTGGACTGATCATCATCGTTAACCAAATAACTTCTCAATTGAATGAAGTCAGGACTGTCCAACAACTTGGGTAATATATGCATCAACTTCCAAGTCATCGACTCTTTATTAAACGCACTCTTGACCGGAACCTCATCTAGCACCTGAACAAACATATTCCAGATAAATGTTGCAGGCAGTGGGAACTCAATATTTGCTGCGACTCCAAGCTCTTTTGCCAATTCGATCTTGAGCCACTGAGACATCCCTGGGCTCTGCACCAAGATCTGCTCCGTATCGAACGGATGGTCCAACGGGTTCGCTCGTATTAGCTCCGCAAGGAGAGACTTAAGCACATCGATTTGATTAGAGTGATAAACGGTAAACAAGGAAGGTCCTCTATCCATTAAGGCAATTAGATAACGCTTGAATCAGATTAGCATAACTACTATTGGCAAGTAACCTCAAGATAACACTTCAAGTCAAAACCTTGTCATTGGCAATCAATAAGATAGATTAATAGATAGCGAATTATCCACACCCATATTATAGTTAAAAATGCCTAACCTTTTATCCTTTCTATTTAAGAAATTATGAACATATCTCTAAAGCAACTCAATGTGTTTATTGCTATAACCCAGCATAGGACCCTCTCTGCTGCTTCGGAGTCGCTTTGTTTATCGAAAGCAGCAGTAAGTCTCTCTTTAGGCGAATTAGAAAAACAGCTAGGCCATACTCTGTTTGATAGAGTTAATAACCGTTTGGTCCTCAATCAACAAGGTCAGTTATTGCTACCTTTAGCTGACGAGCTTATCAGTCGTGCCCACAATATAGAGCAGCTTTTTGTCTCGAGTAATACGTTAATCGGTCACTTACACATTGGCGCAAGCAACACCGTCGGGAACCAAGTGGTTCCTTTGTTACTCAGTCGTTTTAGAGAAAAGTACAATCACTTTAATCAGACACTTGTCATTGCCAATACCGAACAGGTCGGTCAGAAACTTATCGATTTCGAATTGGACGTCGGATTAATTGAAGGCGAGTTGAAGCAGAGTAACATCAAGGCTACCCCGTGGTTTTTTGACAATATGGTGATTGTTGCATCCCCCACACACCCTTTGGCAAAGCATCGAGGAATTACACTGCAAGAACTGGAGAAACAGGCGTGGCTACTTCGAGAGCCGGGGTCTGGCACCCGAGAGTATTTCATCAAACATTTAGCCGCGAATTTAACGCATTGGAAGGAATCTTTTGAACTCAACACGACCGAAGCAATAATCAATGCCGCATCTGCAAATTTAGGTTTAGCATGTCTTTCTCAGCTTTCCATTCAGTCAGCTGTTAAAGATGAACGAGTCGTCTGTTTAGACTTTCCTTTAACCACAAAGCGAGACTATTGGCTTATCGTTCACAACGATAAATACCAAAGCCCTTTAGTTCAGAAGTTTATAGAGTTTTGCCTAGACTATCAGGGAATAAAAATAGACTAGCTAGACCCATCCTTCGTTGATATTTCTATTCGATTTCGTCCTTTCGCCTTTGCCGTATACATTGCAATGTCGGCACTTTGTACTAATTTCCCTAACGTAGTGCCATGATGGGGATAGCTGGCGATACCGACACTGACCGTTAGCTCGTTGTCTACGTTAAGTGGCAGAACACCTGTAGATTTCGCTATTTCATCTCGCAAGAATTCAAGCTTAATTAGTGCTTCATTGCTATCTAGCGATGGGAAAAATAGTAAAAACTCCTCTCCTCCCCAACGGTATAGAATACCTTTTTTACCTAAAAATCGATCTATCCGTTCCACCAATGCTCTCAGCACCATATCGCCCGCTGAGTGGCCAAACTCATCATTAATCAATTTAAAGTGATCAATATCTAATAGAGCAATAGAGAACTCGCTGCTCTCTTTTTTTGACTCAATAATTCTATTTTCAATATTCTCTCTGCAAACTCGACGATTAAAAGCGCCTGTTAATTCATCTGTAGAGGCTTGATTTTCCAAACGTTGTTGCAGTTTTACCTGTTCTGTTATGTTCTGCACCATACCTACAGCTACTAATGGTTCACCGTTCTGTCCATACTCACTCACTTTCCCTTTATCTTGTACCCAAATATAGTGTCCAGCTCGGGTTTTCAGACGGTACCTAGCCTCAAACTTATTCAAGTTTCCTTTAAGATGTTCGTTCAATAAGGCAAACACCTGTTCAAGATCATCAGGGTGTATCCCCTCTTTCCAGAAGTTCACATCGGAAATAGGCTCTTGAGGACCATACCCTCTCATCTGTTTTAATTTGGGACTAACATATATCTCATCGGTTTGAATATTCCATTCCCAAATCCCATCAGTCGCGTCATTCAATGCATACCATAAACTGTGTTGATGGCCTTTTAACTCTTCATCTATCATTACTCGAGTAGTGATATCGCGTGCGATAGAAAGAAAAAGATGTTTTACATCACGGTGAATATTGCTCGTCCTTACTTCAACAGGAAAGGCACTGCCATCCTTGCGTTTATGACGACCAAGAAACAAATAGGGTTCTTCAGACTGAGATATGACTTCCGCAATTTCTGTCCATTGTGGTTGATTAATGACATCTTCTTGCAAGCTCATTACGGATTGATAAAGCACCTCGTCACGAGTCATGCCATGTGAATCACAGCCCCTTTGATTCACATACAATACATTGGAGGTTTCAGGTTCGATAAGGTAGATAGCATCCGCAAGGTCATCTAGTAGACAATGACTTACAACGTTTTGATTTTTGTTCCCATGACACTTTTTTAGCTTCATGCGCTCTCCTTCCATCGACTTCTTATCAAAGGTTATATGCTTACCCCTATTTTAATCAAGATTCGCTGCCATTTTTAAGCCTAAAAGCGTGGTAAGGTCTAACTAATGCTGCCTATCCAAAAACTGAATGGGGGTAAGGCCTCTGTTATTTTTAAACATACGGCTAAAACTCGCGACATGGGTATAGCCGAGGCTTGCTGAGACCTGCTCGATCGAATACCCACGAATAAATAAGTTCACCGCTAGATTACTCAACACATAACTGGATATTGTGGTGAAATTAATACCTAAAGAATGCAAGCGCCGACTGAATTGCTGCTTCGACAACCCCAATAATCTAGACACATTATCGACGCTAGGTACCCCTAAATGACGAGAATAATTAATCGTCTCGTAGATAACCTTTATTTCATCGGCTGGGTCAGGCATGTTCAGAAGGTCGTCCAAATCTGTAAAGCTCATAGCTAACGATCCCTTAGTCGATACATTAACGTGAGAAAGCGTAAACCTTTCATGAGCATTAAACCAAACTTCCGCTTTGTTGTGATTCCAACCAATATCGCATTGAAAGTAATCTTGATATATACCGAGGTTTCGACCGGCTCCTGGAAGCATAACTCGAATAGGATTAAACCTCGGGCCTAAATAACGACGCAAAACCTTTGTCATAAACACGGTAATCCGCACACTGTCATGGGTTTTTGCCTTTGCGTCTACCGAGGGATTTTCATAAACCCACTTTAGTAACGGGCCAACCTTTTCTCCTGCCAAAAAGGCACCCGATTGCAAACAGTTTATTCCTGTATTTATTCTACGAATAGTCGTAGCCAAATCGCTGCCAGAAAAGATCCAATGGCTGATCGGCCCCATTCTGTCGAGCGTTTCATCCTTAATCATTTTAATAACGAAATCAGGGTCATTGGTTAATTTTTCTAACGCTAAATACCATGTACTCACCTCGGCCACTGGAATCAAATTCATTGGTTCAGCAAATACTTTTTCTGGTAAATTCAGTTCATTGACAGCCTGCCCATAGGTTTCTATTGCTTTGCGGTACAAACCTAATTGCATCATAACCCGCGAAAAATAACGATTTTGCACTTATATCACCCTAAAACAAAAAAGCAGATCTAATCAATAATAGTTCAATATTAAACAAACCTGTCATTTTCCAAACTAATGACTCTGATGTCATTCATTATGATGCCATCAGTTTTTAATCAGGAATCGAGATGAGTTTATTAAGTGTCCCCTTTGTGGCTACAGGAGCCGATACCGCACTACATGTTGTTGCGGGGGTAGTGCTAATCGCTAGCGTAGCTGCGGCTATATATGGTTTTTGGCGCTTTCACGAAATGCCGATAAATAAAGCTCATAGCCGAAACCACCAACAAATTGGATTGATTACCGCGCTCACCTGGATTGGATTTATCTGGCATTGGGTATGGGTTATTGCCGTAATCATCGCCTTTGTCGATATCGAAAAAGCGATCATAAATTTAAGAGATACATGGAAACACTCTCCCGCCACCACAAATAAAGAGGAAATTGAATCATGATTGAAGGTTTAGCCATTTGGGCACTCTTTATTTACCTACTCAGATTGGTGGGTATGCCGTGGAATAGTTATTCAAAAGTATTCTCTTATCTTGGTGGCGTGATTTGGTTAATGTTTGTTTGGGTTGGGCTTATTAATTATGCACCGATGGACCTATCCGGGGGGTCTGTGGTGCAGGCACCCCATATTCAACTGCGTCCTGATTCGCTTAATGTGAAGGGCAAGACCACCAAGATACACATTAGTCCTAATCAGAAGATTGAAAAAGATCAGCTGATTTATGAGATCGAAGACACGTCTTTTATCATTGCACTGAACCAAGCAAAGGTTCAACAGATAACGACAGAATCGGCATTGAATACCGCGTTACAAGAGGTCGTCATTGCCAAAGCAAATCACACAGCGAGTTTGCAAGAAATTGAAACGGCGCAGTCTCAAATTGCAGCAGCACAGGCTGATCAGAAACTTCAAGAGAAAACGCTTAAGCGATATGTAGAACAAAACAAAGCGGTGAATCACACTATTACAGAAAGTGACATCGATAAACAGGCGACAGCTTTAGAGCTATCAAAACAAAAGGTGTCGACTCAGAAGTCACAACTCGTGTCGATAAGACTTGATGTCGAGAAAGCAAAACTCAACATTGACAAAGCTGAGCTCAACGTGACAAGTCGCCAGAATGATATCTCTTCGGCAAAACAAGCGGTGGCTCAGTCTCAATGGGATCTAGATAGTACGATTGTGAAAGCACCGACAAACGGCTTTGTGACCAACTTTATACTGCGTGAAGGGCAACGCGTCTCAACCATGCCTCGTCTACAAATGTATACCGATGAAAAATATGTGCTTATGCGAGTAAACCACCAAGCTATTCGCAACGTAAAAGCAGGACAGACTGCGGAGTTCGCATCAGCCGTCTACCCGGGGAAAGTATTTTCAGCTGAGGTAGAGGGCATTGTAGAAGCGACCGGAGAATCACAAGGGTCACTAACCGGCTTTGACGACTCGGTTCGTGCAACAACGGGGAAGAACCTACAAAATAAGCATCACTTTGTAAGGTTAAAGATTGAAGAACCAGAGGGCTACGATATTCCCGTTGGTTCGGTAGGATTGGCATGGGTAAGTGCAGAAAAGCCAATTACATTTCTCTCTTTCCTCGATATTATTCGTGGAATAATCATTAGAATGAAATCACAGGTTTACTACTTTTATAGTATCTAATAAAACCCCCGGTTTAAGCCGGGGATTTTTCATTTACAAAACTACAAACTTTTCAGTCCCCACTTTTTGGCTGTCTCATCGAAGAAGCCTTGGGTTTTCTTAAGCTCTACCCAGTGATTAATATAGTTAATCCACACTTGGTCATCTTGAGGCAAAAGCATCGAAATGGGGGTCGGCTTTCGCGCTTCTTTAACAGGAACAATGGCCAATTGCTTAAAGCGTTTTACCAATGTAGCCGCTTCAACGTTTGACGTTACTGATACGTCCGCACGGCGAGCAAGTAATTCCTGAAAGTCCCGAGCAGGCGCTTCAATGACAATATGTTCTGCATTCGGGAAAAAATCTTTAACCATTTTTTCCTGAACGGTACCTAAGGTCGCCGCCACTTTAACATCCGCTTTATTTATATCACTCCAGTCATTAAATTTGTCTAACGATTTCTTCTGAACGACGGGAACAAAAGCCAAATAAAAATAGGGTTGACTATACCCCGCGACTTTCGCCCGAGACATGTTTAGCGATGCACTGCCCGTAATATCATATTTGTTTGCAGTGATACCATTAACCAGCGTTTTCCAATCTGCCGCGACATATTCCACTTTTACACCCAGATCCTTCGCCAGTTCTGTCGTGATATCAATATCAAATCCTTTGTAACTATTCGTTGCTGGATCTTTCACTGTCATAGGGTTCCAGTCGCCTGTCGTTCCTACTTTAAGCACCCCAGAATTCAAAATTTCTTTCAATCGGCTTGTCTCTGCCGATGCGTTGCCAATACTTAGCATTGTTGTGAGAATTAGTAAGATCCATTTATTCATTGTTATTCCTATTTAATTTGTCCATAACCGTGCAGTACTTGTTAACATAGCACTTACGAGAAGAATTTCTAGAAAAGTGACCATGCCGTTTTTTCATAAGCCATATCTAATTCTTATTTTGTCCCTATTTTTACTCACTGGATGCAGTGACTATGAATGGGGTTGGTATGTACTCAACCCAAACACCGAACAAGGGGCGGCTAACCTTGGGTTTTTAGTGTCAGGATTTTACGAGACAATTAATATATCCCTGATCAGCATGGGCTTAGCAATGATTATAGGGCTATTCATCGCTTTTCTTTCTCTGTCTGATTCTCGTTTACTCCGTATTATTAACAGAGTTTACGTCGAGGTTATTCGTTCCATACCCGTATTAGTGCTACTACTTTGGGTCTATTACGGAATGCCGACACTATTAGATGTTAGCCTCAATCACTTTTGGGCTGGTGTTATCGCACTCTCTATTGCAGAAAGTGCATTCCTTGCGGAGGTATTTCGTGGCGGTATTCAATCCGTATCGTTAGGTCAGCATGAATCAGCAGAATCTTTAGGGCTTACTTATTGGCAAAAAATGCGATTAGTTATCCTTCCTCAGGCCATCCGACAAATGCTGCCGCCATTGGGTAATCAGTTTGTGTATATTTTAAAGATGTCATCATTAGTGAGCGTCATCGGTTTAAATGACCTGACAAGAAAAGCAAACGAACTTGTCGTCAACGAATATTTACCCCTAGAAATATACAGCGTATTGGTTATCGAATATCTTGTCTTAATATTAATTGTATCTCAAGGCGTCAGAATGCTTGAGAAAAAACTCGAAATCCCACATCATTAGGTTTAGTGTCATCCAGTTATTTTGTTATTTTCACTTCTCATAAACAGAGATCACAGTGGACTTACCTGACAATAAACTGTATAAACACACAGTAGATATTTTAACGATGTTTGAGGAATAACCATGGCTGTAATCGTCAAGTACGTGGTGGAGCGCAACGGAGAAGAAAAGATGACTTTTACCTCTAAGGCTGAAGCTGACGCTTACGACAAAATGTTAGATACGGCTGATGAGCTCTTTGAGCTTATTGGTAAGAGTAAGCTTCTTGAAGATGAATCAAAGCAAGAAGAGTTATCGCTATTTTTGGCTCAAAACAAAGAAGAACTGCTTTACGCCTTAGGTGCGAAACGCAAACCCGTCCCTAAAAAGCCAAAAAAAGTAGAAGCTGCTGAAGACCCGCAAGAAGACGCGGCGTAAAAACATCTAAGCGTAGTAATAAACTGCGCTTTTTTTTGCTTTCTAGTTTTCTTTTTAAAGAAATATATCGCCAAAAAGACAAGGCGTATCAGTTTACAGACTTTCTCTTATTTTCCTCTTTCATCTATTGTTCGCTCTCATTATGATGACCCTATAGTGAACGATAATTCTATTCTGCTTAACGCATCACGAGAAAAATTGGTTTCTATTTAAGTGAACTCTTTCTCATTCAATACAATCAGACAATACATTTTTGGAGATACGTACAAATGGCTAACTTTTCTCTCGCATTTGGTACCGCAACAAAAAACCGTGACGGTAAAATAATTGAAGCATACTTCCCTAGCCCTATCTTAAATCCAAGCGACGCTCTGGTTTCTGCTTTGGGTCAGGTGAGTGGTTATCAGGGCGGCAACCAATCCATTGAGATTTCTAATCAACTAAGCGGTGAGATTGCAACAGCATTTGCAGCAAACGCTGACGTAGAAAATGCCTCATTTGCAGAGAAAGCCGTGGACTCAGAACAGCCACTTGTTCTCGTTATCTTAGCGTCAGATGAGAAACCGCAATCGGTCGCGGAAGGTTACTTAAAGCTTCAACTTATCTCTAACCGTCTTGTAAAACCCCATGGCACTGTGCTGGACGGTATCTTTGGTCTTCTGCATAACATTGCGTGGACAAACAAAGGCCCTATCGATCTGCCTGAGTTAACTGAACGTCAAATAGATGCTCGCCTAGCAGGCGAGATTATCAGTGTCGATTGCGTAGACAAATTCCCTAAAATGGTGGATTACGTTGTTCCTGCGGGCATTCGAATCGCGGATACTTCTCGCGTACGTCTAGGTGCTCACGTTGGTGAAGGTACAACGGTAATGCATGAAGGTTTCATTAACTTTAATGCGGGTACCAGTGGCGTGAGCATGGTCGAAGGTCGTATCTCGGCGGGTGTTTTGGTCGGTAATGGTTCTGACATCGGTGGTGGTGCGTCTATTATGGGGACTCTTTCTGGCGGTGGTTCAGTGGTCGTTTCTATTGGCGAAAGCAGCTTACTAGGTGCTAACTCTGGCCTTGGCTTCCCTCTAGGCGACCGCTGCACTGTTGAATCGGGCCTTTACGTTACGGCTGGTTCTAAGGTTCGTATGCTTGACTCACAAGGTCAAGAAGTCGAAGTAGTGAAAGCCAGAGAACTAGCAAGTAAGTCTGATCTATTGTTCCGCCGCAACTCTGTAACAGGTCAGATTGAGTGCCTCACAAACAAATCAGCCGTTGAGCTAAACAGCGAGCTACATAGCAATAACTAATCATCCATAATTATTTGAAATACTAAATGACTTAAAGGGCTGGACTACCAGCCCTTTTTCTTTTCTGTATTACGCGCTACTATCATTGCCATCGTCATTACATTTTTAAGTGTCTCATCGTCATGTTTCTCGACCACCAGCTAGCACAACAGATTGTAAATCGAACCATGGACATTATTGGTAATAATATCAATGTGATGAACCATGCAGGGACGATTATCGCAAGCGGTGATACAAAACGTTTAGGCAAACTACATGATGGTGCGTTGCTCGCAATTAAACATGGCGATACCGTTGAAGTTAGCCTCTCAGATGCCTCCAGTTTAAAAGGTGTGAAACCCGGTATTAACCTACTGTTGAAAGCGGAAGGAGAAGTCATCGGCGTGGTTGGCATAACCGGTAATCCTGACACCATCCGTAACTACGCTGCATTGGTCAAAATGACGGCAGAAATGATTGTCGAGCAAGCAAGGCTAATTGAACAACTGCAGTGGGACAGAAGACATAAAGAAGAGTTTATAACCGCGTGGATAAACAATAAACTGTCGGTCATCGAACTCCAAAACTGGGCGTCTCGACTTGATATTGATTTGTCTAAGCCTAGAATTGCTGCTGTCATTCGCTTTAATCGTTCTAACACCTCAGTCAGTCAAAGCACTATTCGCCAAGTTGTTGAATTACTTGAATACCCAGAGCGAGACAACCTCGTGGCGATATTATCACTCAATGAAGTTGTGGTTCTTAAACCTTATGTTGATAGTAGTGGGCAGGTATTCAGTAAAAAGGAAAGCCAAAGAATTGATCAACTTATTGAACGATTAGAACAAAATGGTATCTTCAACATAAACATCGCCTTAGGTAAATATTTTTCTGGCCCTGAAAACTTGTTCACTTCATTCAAAAGCGCCTTACAAGTAATGGCGTATGGACAATTGCACCTACCTAACAATAATAAATATCTATTTGAAGATGTACGGTTGCCCGTACTGCTCTCGCCATTAAGTGATTCTTGGCAAGGTAAACAATTATGCGAACCCTATTACCGATTACTAAAAAAAGATAAGTCTGGTCAATTGACCAAAACGTTACATTCTCTCTTTGAACATCAAGGCAACTTAAAAGAGTGCGCTGAATCTCTGTTCATCCACAGAAATACTCTACGCTACCGCTTAGACAAAATAGAAAAAATCACGACGATTTCCCCGCATCAGTTTTCTGGCCTCGTCGAGTTATACATTGCGAACCAGATCTCTAAAAACCAGACATAATTGTTCGGATGCACAATAAGCTACCTAAAACTCTCTCTTATTTTGGTTTATCGCCTAAAGTATTTCCTACCCTAACTGTTGATAATACTCCCTAGCCAGAATTAATTTCTGACATCAATAAATAATAATTACTAAATAAACGGAGTTAAACATGGGTCTAATTCTTATCCTACTCGGTGTTATCACATTTATTGTTTTAGCCACCACCAAATTTAAACTACACCCCTTTTTGGCCTTAATCGTTGCCGCTTTCCTTGCTGCATTTGCTTATGGCCTTCCCGCTAATAGCATTGCTAAAACGATCGCAGGTGGTTTTGGAGGAATACTGGGATATATCGGTTTAGTCATTGTATTAGGTACTATCATCGGTATTATTTTAGAAAAAAGTGGCGCTGCGATTACCATGGCAGACTCAGTAATAAAGGTACTTGGCGAACGTTATCCAACGCTTACGATGAGCATCATCGGGTACATTGTCTCCGTGCCTGTATTTTGTGATTCAGGTTTTGTTATATTGAACTCACTAAAAGAGTCGTTATCAAAACGCCTTAAAACCTCAAGCGTAGCGATGAGTGTTGCTCTTGCCACTGGTTTATATGCTACGCATACTTTCGTCCCGCCAACACCCGGACCTATCGCAGCAGCAGGTAATCTCGGTTTAGAATCGAACCTTGGCCTCGTCATCGGTATTGGTATTTTTGTCGCTGCTACAGCGGCAATCGCAGGAATGCTTTGGGCAAACCGTTTTAAAGATGTAGAACCCGATCTTGTTGATGAACAGTATGAAGAACAGCAGGACTGGAAAGCACTAAAAGCTTCATATGGTGAACTACCAACCGCTAATCAAGCCTTCGCTCCAATTTTTGTTCCGATTTTACTTATCTGTTTTGGTTCAATTGCAAAATTTCCGAGCAACCCTTTAGGCAACGGATTTGTATTTGAAACATTCGCATTTTTCGGGCAACCACTTACTGCATTAGTGATTGGTCTGTTCTTATCTGTACGCTTGCTAAAAACGGAAAACAAAATTGCTGAATTTAGTGAACGTATTAGCCAAGGTATTACCGCAGCAGCACCGATATTATTAATTACAGGTGCAGGTGGCGCTTTTGGCGCAGTTCTTAAAGCAACGCCGTTAGGTGAGTACTTAGGTGCAACGCTTTCTGCATTAGGTGTCGGTATATTCATGCCATTTATAGTCGCAGCAGCGCTCAAATCGGCTCAAGGTTCCTCTACCGTAGCGCTTGTAACAACGTCAGCACTAGTCGCACCAATGTTGTCTCAACTTGGCTTAGACTCTGAAATGGGACGAGTATTGACGGTAATGGCAATTGGCGCAGGAGCAATGACCGTTTCTCATGCTAATGATAGCTTTTTCTGGGTCGTATCTCAGTTTAGCCGCATGAGTGTTGGGTTAGCTTATAGAGCACAAACAATGGCAACATTAGTACAAGGTATAACCGCTATGACGCTCGTTTATATCCTTAGCTTAGTGCTGCTTTAAACCATCATTTAGGAAGTAAGATGAAAATCGTTATCGCACCAGATTCATTCAAAGAGAGTCTAACTGCCAAAGAAGTTTGTCAAGCTATTGAGAATGGCCTACGTCGCGTCTGGAGGGAGGCTGACATCGTACATGTGCCTGTTGCCGACGGCGGCGAAGGAACCGTACAGTCTTTGGTAGATGCGACTCAGGGAACAATAGTTGAGCTTATCGCGACGGGACCATTACAAAAAAAAGTCAACGCTTTCTATGGCATTTTGGGCGACGGTAAGACCGCTGCTATTGAAATGGCAGCCGCTAGCGGTCTACACCATGTCGAAAACGCCTTGCGTGATCCGAAGCTTACCTCTAGCTACGGTACAGGTGAAGTCATTCTTCATGCATTAGATAATGGCGCTACGAAACTTATTATTGGTTTAGGCGGCAGTGCAACGAATGACGGTGGTATCGGTATGTTGGATGCGCTTGGTGTTAAGTTCTTTGACAACGAAGGACAGCGTATTGAACCTAACGGTGCAGGATTAGGTTCAATTGCCACTATCGATAACTCGGATATAGATCCTCGCTTTATACATTGCGAGGTGTTGGTTGCGTGTGATGTAGACAACCCTCTTTGTGGAGAACACGGTGCTACGGCAACATTTGGTCCACAAAAAGGGGCAACGGAGCAAGATATGACGCTTCTCGACGCGGGAATGCGCAACTTTGGTGAAAAAGTTCAACAACAACTAGGCAAAAACATCATCGATGTCGCTGGCGCAGGTGCTGCAGGTGGGATGGGGGGCGCCTTGCTAGGTTTTACCTCTGCAGAACTAAAACCAGGAATTGATATTGTGATGGAAACCGTTGAACTAGGAAAGCAGGTACTGGGGGCAGATTTAGTCATTACTGGCGAAGGTCGCATTGACTGGCAAACCATACATGGAAAAACCCCGATGGGTGTTGCACAAGAAGCGAAAAAGACCAATATTCCCGTGATTGCAATAGCGGGTTGTGTGGGCAAAGACTATCAAGCGGTGTACGACCACGGTATTGATGCTGTATTTGTCGCCATCCCAAGGCCTTTTGACTTAGCCACTGCCTTCATAGAAGCAGAAACCAATCTCGCAAATCTAGCCGAAAACGTGGCTAGAACGTGGAATATAACGAAGTAATATCAAGCTAAGTCAGTTTGTGAGCAATTACTTTTTTAATTTGATATAGCTATTGCTGAATCCATTCACTAAAAAATACCGCTTATTCTGGCGGTATTTCACTATTTTATCTTCTATATCAAGCATATACAATCATATAGGTGTAACGTTTACATAAAGATATTAATTTAAAAAACAACATCTTACCTACTACTTTTTGATTATGAGACACTCCGCATTGCGTTAGTTCCACTATCATTGTTTAATTATAAACGGATGCAACCGAGGTGACGTATGTCAACAATCAAAGATGTAGCAAGAGAATCAGGTGTTTCTGTTGCGACAGTATCAAGGGTAATAAACAAATCGCCTAAAGCGAGCGCAGCCTCCGTAGAGTGCGTAAAAGCAGCAATGAGCAAGTTAGGTTATCGACCAAATGCGAATGCAAGAGCGCTTGTCAATCAGACCACAAACACCGTTGGTGTCCTCGTTTCTGACGTATCAGATCCTTTTTTCGGTACGGCAGTAAAAGCTATTGATAACGTTGCTCAGGATCATGGTAAACATATCCTAATTTGTAACGGTTACCACGACCCAAAACTTGAAAGAGAATCCATCGAGCTTTTGATAAATAGCCGCTGCGAATCTTTAATCATCCATGCTAAAAGTTTAACCGATAACGAACTGATCGACTTTGCTAATGAAGTTCCTGGAATGGTCATTATCAATCGACATATTCCCGAATTGGCCGATAGATGTATTTCTTTAGATAACCGTAAAGGGTCTTACTTAGCGACTGAGTTTTTAATTCGTCATGGTCATACTAAAATTGCTTGTATCACCTCATCACATGCAATCGAAGATGTCGAAGAACGAGTCGAAGGTTATCTGGCTGCTATGAAGGATAATGGTTTAGTGGCAACCAAAAGTCACATTGAATACGGTGAGCCTAATAGTGAAGGTGGCGAGTATGCAGCAACAAACTTGTTGACTAAATCCGTCCCTTTTACGGCTGTTGTCGCTTACAACGACTACATGGCAGCAGGTGCTATCTCAATATTTGAAGAAAACGGAATGAAAGTGCCGCAAGAGATGTCTATAGTAGGCTTCGATGATGGGTTAATCGCTCGCTATATTCACCCAAAACTTACAACGATACGCTATCCTATTAAATTAATGGCGGAAAAAGCGGCTCGACTTTCTCTTTCTCTTGCGAAAAAAGAGAGTATCGAACCGGAAGCGAATCGTTTCTCCCCTACGATAGTCCGCAGAGAATCAGTAGTAAAAATTTAGTTCCGGTTATTTGGCCTAGCGGAGGGATAACGATGAAAAGCAATCGGGCATCAAACTATTTTCACGGAAAAGAAGGTTACAATTGCGCACAAGCCGTCTTAAAAGCCTTTCAACCAGAATCAGGCATGTCTGAACAGGTTATTCGTTCAGCTGTCGTGGCTGGCGGTGGGCGAGCTAAAGAAGGGACATGTGGCGCACTTTACTCCGCCACAATTTTACTTGGCGAAGGTGAACATTCTAACCAGCTATCACAAGAATTCTTAAATGCTGTTGGTTCTACACTATGTAGCGACATTAAGAAATCCGAATGTGGTTGTCGTAGTTTTGTGAGTAAAGCTGCTGAGTTAACCGAAAAACACATACACAAAATAGACAAACAGAATTCAGAATATGTCACAGCAAGAGAATTTCGCGAAATAGAAATGCTCCCTCAACCAAAAGAGTAATGTCGATTTACGCAGTCGAAATCGTAAACACTTAACCGCACAAGCTCTGCTTTACGACGAATGCAAAAAAGAATCCCACTTTCGTGGGATTCTAAATTAATTACTCCGTTTTGATTGTGCCCCAAACTCAAATCCATATCGAGTTTGATAACTGTATTCATCTCCGGGACGTAAGATCGAACTCTCTTGTTCCCACTCAGGGTGATTTGGAGAGTCAGGTAAAAACTGAGTTTCTAATGCGACACCAGCGTAGGCAGAATATGCTTTACCTGTACGCCCTTTCTCTCCAGCAAGCCAGTTCCCTGTGTATAACTGAATAGCGGGCTTATTCGTATATACTCTCATCTCTACTTTCTTATCGACTGTAGTGACCGTTGCTGCACACGCACCGGTACGACACTCTGGATTTAAAAAGAAAGAGTGATCGTATCCGTTAGCAGATTGCTGTTGCTCGTCGACTAACAAATCTTGTTCTATCGTTTTCGCGGCTCTGAAATCAAACCCCGTACCGATGACTGGCGCTAATGCACCAAGCGGAATACCAACATCATTGGTTGGCAAATAGCGATCTGCATTTATTTGTAAAACGTATGGCTTACAATCTTTACCTGAAGACTCACCTTCCAGATTAAAATAAGCATGGTTAGTGAGATTGATAGGTGTCGCTTTGTCTGTTGACGCTTTAAAGCTGATAACAACCTGATTATCATCGGTCAATTGATAGGTCACAAAGACATCCAGATTACCCGGAAAACCTTGGTCACCGTCCGGTGATACTAAGTTAAACTGAACATAATTGGATCCCTGAGAAGCCACGTTCCAGCGCCTTACATTAAATCCATTTGGACCACCATGAAGGGCGTTTCCGGCCTGATTAGTCAGAATTTGATATTTTTTATTATCGATCTCAAACTGGCCTAACGCGATACGATTGGCGAATCGGCCCGCGGTAACGCCCATGTAGGAAGACATTTTTTTAAAGTCTTCCATATTTGAGGTACCTAAAAGCACCTCTCTACTTTTATTGCCAATAGGCAAAACGCAACTAAGCCATGTTGCGCCGATGTCCATCAAGGTAATGGTCATTCCAGATTTGTTTTCAAGTTTGATTAACGAAGCCGGCTGCCCATCAAAGGCCGCCTCTTCCGTCATCGTTTCAATTAGTGTGTCAGCCATGACCATTGATTACCTTTGTTCGTAGTATTGCTGCTAAGCTAACCCTGCACCATCTTTTGCTTGGCACACATAGATAGACGCATTGAGACCAGTTGCTACTTCATATTTCTCTTGTATTGTTTCTTTTACGCTATCAACAAGTGCCGGTGGTACAAGTGCTACGATACAACCACCGAAACCTCCGCCAGTCATACGAACACCACCTTTATCGCCAATAACCTCTTTAACCATATCTACCAGAGTATCAATCTCTTTAACAGTAATTTCGAAGTCGTCTCTCATAGAAGCGTGAGATTGGGCCATTAGCTCTCCCATACGCTTCATATCACCCGATTTAAGAGCCTTAGCGGCTTCTACGGTGCGATCATTTTCAGTGATAACATGTCTAGCCCGATCAGCCACTATTGGGTCTAACTCTGTCTCACGAGCTTTGAATTGCTCGATAGTGACATCTCGCAATGCTTTCACATTGAATATGCGAGCCGCCTCTTCACACTGTTCACGACGAGTATTATATTCACTATCGACTAAACCACGTTTCTTGTTTGAATTAATAATAACCACAGACATGTCCGTTGGCATTGAAACGGCTTGCGTTTCAAGTGAACGACAATCGATGAGCAATGCATGGTGTTCTTTACCTTCTGCTGAAATAAGCTGGTCCATAATGCCGCAATTACAGCCTACAAACTCATTCTCTGCTTGCTGGCCGTTTAGTGCGACCTCTGCTTGGCTAATATCTAATTTGTATAATTCTTTAAATGTTTGACCAATAACGACTTCTAGTGCAGCAGAAGAGCTCAATCCAGCACCTTGAGGGACATTACCGCTTACAGAAATATCGGCACCTTTAAACTCATATCCGCGCCCTCTTAAACACTTTACTACACCACGAATGTAGTTTGCCCACATACGGTTTTCTTGAAATAGGATCTCTTCAGTGATATCAAACTCATCGATTTCATTATCATAATCAACAGAAACGACACGAACAATGTTGTCATCTCGCGTTGCTGCGGCGACAACCGTTTGATAGTTAATTGCGCAAGGAAGCACAAAACCATCATTGTAATCCGTGTGCTCACCAATAAGGTTTACGCGACCTGGTGCCTGAATGAGGTGTGTGGCTTCATAACCTAGCACTCGGCTAAATGAAGCTTTCACGCTGTTAGATAATGTCGTCATAGTATTTTCTCTTTTCATTTTAGGTTGATTCTCAACACACCAACTTTCGAAGAAAGTTGAGAACCATAATTCTTTACTGCTCGTTTCTGATATTTCGTTTTAATTGAACAGATCGATTACTTCTGCTCTTTAAAATGAATGTCACTTAAATCTCGCAGTCTTTGAGCCGCTTGCTCTGCGGTAAGGTCACGTTGAGACTCCGCCAGCATTTCATAGCCAACCATAAATTTACGCACTGATGCGCTTCGCAACAAAGGAGGATAAAACAGTGCATGAAGTTGCCAATGTTCTATATCCGTTCCTTCCTCAAAGAAAGGTGCGTAATGCCATCCCATTGAGTAGGGGAATGAACACTCAAATAGGTTGTCATATCGGCTAGTGAGCTTTTTAATCGCCAATGCTAGGTCATCACGTTGTTCGTCATTCAATTCACTCATACGACGAATGTGTGTTTTGGGAAGCAGCATTGTCTCAAATGGCCATGCAGCCCAATAGGGTACAACGGCAATCCAGTGTTCTGTTTCAACAACGGTTCGTTCACCATCTTTCATTTCTGCTTGAACGTAATCAACCAGAAGATTGGTTCCTTGATCGTCGTAATACGCTTTAAGGTTCTTCTCTTTACGTTCAATTTCATTGGGTAAAAAGCTGTTTGCCCATATTTGTCCATGTGGATGCGGTTGAGAGCACCCCATTGCTTCGCCCTTGTTTTCAAAAGCTTGAACCCAAAGATAATCTTTACCTAACGCTTCAATTTGTTCGTTCCATGTATCAATTACGCCACGAATTTCGTTCACTGGAAGTTCTGGTAATGTTTTACTGTGATCAGGTGAAAAGCAGATCACTCGGCTAAGACCACGTACACCTTGTGTTTTAAACAGCGGATTCTCAGATTCAGGTGCATCGGGTGAATCGGTCATTAATGCAGCGAAATCATTACTGAATACGTACGTACCTTCATAATTTGGATTCTTATCACCAGAGATACGAGTATTGCCTGCACAAAGAAAACAACCTTCATCGTAATGAGCTAGTTCCGCTGTATCGGGCTTTTCATCTTGACCGCTCCAAGGACGTTTTGCACGATGTGGTGAAACCAAAATCCACTGGCCCGTGAGAGGGTTGTAGCGACGATGAGGGTGATCAATTGGATTGAATTTTATTTCAGACATACAAGTTCTCGATAATTTGTGACAACTAAGCACTCATTCGAGCACCTGGTTTTAGATTTGATTAGTAACCTTGTGGGTTCTTCGATTGCCAATTCCACGAATCGACAGTCATCTCCGTTACGGTACGAGTCGCCTTCCAACCAAGATCTTTCTCTGCCTTGGCGGTACTCGCCCAGCATTCAGCAATATCACCAGGACGGCGAGGACACAGTTCGTAAGGTACTGGTTTTTCACTCGCTTGAGCGAACGCAGCTATCATTTCCAGCACACTAGATCCTTTGCCTGTACCTAGATTGTATATGTGCAAGCCTGATTTTTTACCCACGGTATTAAGGGCTGCGATGTGGCCATCGGCTAAATCCATCACATGGATATAATCGCGGACACCCGTACCATCCGGTGTTGCATAATCAGCACCAAAGACCGACAATTTCTCACGACGACCAACGGCAACTTGAGCGATGAATGGCATCAAATTGTTAGGTATTCCTTGAGGATCTTCCCCCATGGTTCCCGACGGATGTGCTCCAACGGGGTTAAAATATCGAAGTAACGTGATGCTCCAATCAGGTTGTGAGTTGAAGAAGTCAGTTAGCACTCCCTCTACCATATATTTGCTACTACCATATGGATTTGTTGTCGCCCCAACAGGAGAGTCTTCTGTGATTGGCACCACTTCAGGGTCACCATATACGGTCGCAGAAGAACTAAATACAATGCTTTTCACACCAGCAGTACGCATGGCTCTAGCCAATACAAGTGAACCGTTTACATTGTTGTCATAATATTCAAGCGGTTTTGCGACCGACTCACCAACGGCTTTCAATCCGGCAAAATGGATGACAGAATCAATCTTGTGTTCAGAAAATACTTTATCTAAAAATGCTTCATCGCGAATGTCACCTTCATAAAACGTAGGGCGTACATTGGTAAGAGCTTCAATTCGGTTAAGGACTGCTGTTTTACTATTACAAAGATTATCAAGAATAATGGGCTCAATACCTGCTTCTAACATTTGAACACACGTATGACTTCCTATGTAACCCATGCCACCAGTAACTAAAACTTTCACATTAGCCTCTCTATCTTCACTATTTCGCGTATAAAATTGAACTCTATAAGTGCTCTTTTTAAAAGAGAGCCTATATATAGAATATGTATGCAGTGTAGAGACAATCTGTCTCTTTTGCTGTGATCAAAATCAAAGTGTGTAAACGTTTCCACAAAAGATTTCATGTTGTTTATTCTGATATTTTATCAAACATTTTCGACGGTAAATCATTGTTTAGTGAAAACGCAGTCATTGGAATTTTTGCCCGTCAAACCTTTTAGTTATTAATGTTTTTGAAAACAAAACAAACCATATTATTCAAGACTTGCTCTAGTTATTACTTTACCACAAGAGTGTTAACGGATTGATTGATTGGAATGCTAGTATTCTGTCAGATGCAAACATAAAGGATTAATGGACCATGAGTGTCACTTTTAAAGATGTCGCAGAATTAGCAGGCGTCTCAACTCAAACCGTATCTCGTGTTACAAACGATTCAAGCAATGTCGCAGAAGAAACTCGGAAAAAGGTCACGGCCGCGATAGAACAATTAGGTTATGTACCTAACAAGGGTGCGCAATTACTTAGTCGAGCTAAGTCTAACGTTATTGGATTAGTGACACTAGATATTGGGTTACATGGCGTATCTTTAATCGCCAACGGCATTCGAAAACAGGCAGATGAAAAAGGGTTTGGTACCTCATTTTCTGTCCTCATCGAACCAACATTCGAAAGTGTTCTTAACTGTGTTCGAGATCTAAAATCACAAAAAACCGAAACCATCATTTTAAATGTTCCAATGAGTCAAGATGACGCGGAAAGACTGGTTCAGCAGCATCTTGATATTCATTTTGTTTTTATCGATGTGCCGACGTCGACAAGGGTAAATACGGTATGCAGTTCTCACTACAACGGTGGATGCCTTGCCGCTCAGTTAATGATAGATGATAAACGAGAACAATTGCTTCTTATCACTGGCCCTAGCGACTCTAGTGCTTCACTTCAACGTCTACAAGGTTGGAAAGACATACTCACCAGTAGTACCGCAACAATACAGGAAGTCTTTGAAGGTGATTGGCATGCGAGCAGTGCTTACCTTCATACGCGCCACGCGATCGCAAAAGGGGTAAAGTTTGACGCCATTCTTGTTGCAAGTGACCAAATGTCATTAGGTGTATTGCGAGCGTTAGACGAATTCTCTATTTCGGTACCTAAACAAGTCGCCGTTATTGGCTTCGATGACATAACCGATTGCGCTTACTTCTCTCCACCATTGACGACCATAAAACAAGATTTTCAGGCTATTGGTCAGATAGCCGTAGATCTCGCACTTGATGATTCAGTTGAGAATAGAAATAATAAAAAAGAGGAAGTGGAAACCAAACTCATTAAGAGAAAGAGTACCGCTATCAAAGACAACACGTCGTATGACAAAATAACCATTCAAAAGCTATTAGCTGATATAGACAATTTACTCCCATAACTTACCCATATACGTCGCTAAGGGGTTTTCTTGGTGACGCAATACAAGTTACATAGCGGCTTTCACTGCCCGTGCTAACCTTTGTGGTGCCTTTTTCGGGTCGGCTGATTCATCGTTAAAAAACTCACTGATCACATCTATCATGGCATCTCGAATGTAGCTGGTTGTGGACATATCTGCTGAAAGGCTTGGCAATAAATTTTTGCTCCCTTCAGCCATAGTAAAGGCCGTCTTGGATTTAAATGAGCAATCATCAAATCTTTGCATAGACACATCCGTTCTTGCCGGTAAAGACCCCTTACTGAAGTTAAACGCTTCTTGAAAGGATTTGGACATGATCGTTTTTGCTAACTCTTTTTGCCCTTGCCCTCGAGATGGATCATGCGATTTAAAGAACACAAAGCTATCTATATTGTAGCTAAAGATCCCTTCAGTTCCCGGCGCAGGAATGCAAAGATAATCTTTACCTGGGACTTTTCCTGCTACCGTCAATTCTCCTTTTACCCAATCCCCCATAAGCTGCATTGCGGCCTCACCATTCATCAGCATTTGTGTGGCGGCATTCCAATCTCTACCTAACGCTTTATCATCGATATAGGTGCGCATCTTCTTAAATGCAGTAAACACTTGCTCCATTTTTTTACTCGACAATACATCTAAGTCCAACTCTACAAAGGCCTTGTAGTAATCGTTAGGTCCTAAGATAGCAATAGCAATTGACTCGAATACTGTTGCATCCTGCCAAGGCTGTCGACCGTGGGCTAAAGGAATATATCCTGCGGCTTTTATAGCATCAGCCACAACAAAAAACTCATCAAGAGTACGTGGGATAGGAACTCCAACGTTTTCCATCACTTTGGGATTTATCCATAGCCAATTTACTCTATGAATATTCACCGGCGCGGCCACATACCGCCCTTTGTATTTCATGGTGTCAGAAACTAATTTAGGTAATAGAGAGTCCCAATCATCTTCTTTGGCCACTTCATCTAAGCTGGTAAGAAAGCCTAATTTTGTCCACTCTTGGATATCAAACCCCTTTATCTGCGCCGATGTAGGTGGGTTTCCAGATACCGCGCGTGCTTTTAATACCATCATCGCACTCTGCCCACCACCTCCGGCAACGGAAAAATCTTTCCAAATGTGACCTCTCTCTTCAACACCTTGTTTTAGCAATTCAGCCGAACGTGCTTCCCCCCCTGACGTCCACCAATGCAAAACCTCGATCTCACTCGCATTGGTTAGTGAGGCGGATAACATCGCGAAAATAAGCGACATAAATGAGAACACCATTTTTTTGACGATCTGTTGTACGTTGAATAAATCTAGAATTTTTGTCATCTTAATGTTGCTCTTTGTAAGTCTACCTGTACTTGTAAACCGCCTTCCTCTCGGTTACACATGACCAATTGGCCACCAAGTGAATTAATAATACTTCTGGATATCCCAAGGCCTAATCCATGTCCTTCACTATCTTTAGCTAAACGAAAGTAGGGTTTAAATACGTCTTCCATTCTTGATTCAGGAATCCCCGGACCTTCATCAATAATAATGATTCGTAGTAAGTTCGTTTCATCGCTCACAGAAACAGTCACCTTATTTCCGTACTTCACACCATTACCAATAAGGTTGGAAAGACATCTTTTTAAAGCCAGTGGTTTGCATACTAATGGTTCTATCTTTAATGAGGTAAAGACAACACGCTGATCGTGAGTATTATACTGCTCAGCGATACTTTCTAGCATGTCGACGACGTCAACTTGCACTAAGTTCTCATGTATATCTGTATCTTTTACCGTTTGCAGAGCTCCTTTCACCATGAGTTCTAATTCATCCAAGTCTCTGTTAAATTTTAATCCTCTTTGATCGTCTTCAATAAGTTCGGAACGAATTCTCAGTCGAGTAATCGGTGTCTTTAGATCATGGGAAATAGCGGTAAATAGTCGCTCTCTATCATCAATGTGCTTTTTAAGACTTTCCTGCATACGGTTAAATGCGCGTGTCGCCGTCACCAACTCACTTGCTCCTTCTTCAATTAAAGGGGGTTGGTTTATATCGGTACTTAAAGCGTTCGCCGCTTTGGCGAGGTTCTTCAAAGGCTTAACCTGTCTACGAACCATAGTGTAGGTAAACGTCATCAACAACGCAGTAATAAAGAAGATAAAAAACATCTGTTGATTGGATATGACCTCATCTTCAAGTAAAGCATATGGAGCAGGAAGCAAGGCGGCGATATAAAGCCATTCATTTTCCGCCAATCTTATCTGTACCACCAAAATAGGCGGGTTAAGCGGTTCCAGTATTAGTGTGTAATGAGCCCAAGATTTGGGTAGATCACCAAGAAGCGTATCATTGGTTAATACATGCAGATTTTCTGGTCTAGAGAACTCCACTTTTACATCATTCACATCGCTGAGCTTTTCTAGCTTCTTTGCCAATACGTCTTTGACAACGTTGACGGTGACATTTTTCATCTCACCCCGACGTGCAGGATCAATGATTATTTCTTCTTCATTGAACGAAACGAAAAATCGAGTCCCACCTATATTTCTTAGCTGGTTCAATACCATATGTCGATATTCTAAAGGCAACGACTGGAAAAAGTTTGCAGTTGAAGCAAAGTTATTTGCCATGCTTGTCGCGGTCGATGTTAGCCCTTCTATTTCTCTGTCTTTTGATTGGGTATACCAGATAGTCGTTGCAATAAGCTGGGCAAGTATTACCGACAATAAGGTTAACCATAAGGTTCGAGAAACCAGTGAACGAGGCACAATGGGTGCACACCTTTCGAGTATACTTTCGTACACGCCAACTAGTTTATTTATATTCCGGCTACTCTTAAACAGGTCAATCTTCATATATCACATCGGCAGAGAGTATATACCCGTCGCCACGCATGGTTTTAATTAACTTCGGTTTTTTGCCACTATCCCCAAGTTGTTGGCGCAAGCGAGATAATTGTACATCAAGTCCTCTCTCCGTTGGTAAGGCGTTTCGACCTTTAATGACTTGAGAGATACTGTCTCTATCTAATATCTGATTGGGATTCTCCAGAAATAACATCAACAGAGTAAAATCCTTACCTGATAACTCAAACTCATCATTGGTTTCAAGGTTCGTTAAAGTGTGAGACTGAACATGGAGTTTCCAATGAGCGAATTGGATAGATTTTGGTTTATGCTTTTCATTTGCCACTTCCATCGTTTGAGTCCGACGTAACATCGCCTTGATTCTCGCCGTGAGTTGGCGCGGGCTGAACGGTTTTGCGACATAATCATCCGCACCAATTTCTAACCCGACAATTTGATCCGTTTCATCAGAGACCGCTGTTAGCATAATAATAGGGACATTAGAAGATTTACGAACGTATTGACACAATGTAAAGCCATCGTCACCTGGCATCATGACATCTAACAAGATTAGGTCTGGCTCAATTTCAAGCAATCGGCGCTTCATCTCTTCCCCTTCGGATGCCAAAATAACGCTGTATCCAGCTCTTGTTAAATATTCTTCAAGAAGGTCGCGAATTTCCTCATCATCATCAACAACAAGTATTCGTTTGTTTGCATACATAAATCTCATCCTTCTATTATTGTGTGCTGCAGGGTTTTCACAACGTATCTCTATTTAATCGTATTAAATTTTTAAAGCAATAACTAAACACTATCTATAGGAAAGTGCCAATTTCATGTTTGTAACTTGAATTTAGCACATTTTTACCTCAGCATTACTAACCCTTGCACTCTGTTACGTTTTGTTACGTTGAGCGTGACAGTAACCTCTTTAATAATAGTCGCGACCAATTAATATACTCCCCGTAGACAGAACACATATTTCTTATTCAAATGTAATTAATTAATTTAAATTTATGCGATATATATTCGCTCCCTTTTATTAATACATTTGAATAAATAACTATATTAATTTCACTCATATTTAGTCATGAAATTAATATTCTAATATAAAATTGAACGGGGGTTCTAATGGACTTTTTTAGTACAATGCAAAAGATGGGGCGCAGCCTAATGCTTCCTGTTGCCTGTATGCCAGCAGCTGGTATTTTACTCGGTATTGGTGGTAACTCAGAAGTAGCAAAATTCTTACCTGATATCGTAGCACAAGTCATGACCGAGGCTGGTCTGGGGGTGTTTGCAAACATGGCGCTTCTATTCGCTATTGGTGTTGCTTTAGGCTTTACAAAAAATGATGGTGTTGCAGCACTTGCAGCAACATTAGGTTACCTAACCATGACTCGCGTACTTGGTGTTGTTGCAGAGGGTACCGATACTGGTGTATTTGGTGGTGTTATTATGGGTCTGGTGGCAGCTGAGCTGTTTAACCGTTACCACACTATCAAACTCCCTACTTACCTTGGTTTCTTCGGTGGTAAACGTTTTGTACCAATCGTAACCTCTCTAGCCGCTTGTATTGTTGCCGCCATCCTTGCGGTTGTTTGGCAACCAATCGGTGCTGGCATTGCGACATTCTCAGAATGGGCTGCATACCAGTCTCCTGAAGTTGCATTCGGTATTTACGGTATCGTTGAGCGTTCTCTTATTCCTTTCGGTCTGCACCACATCTGGAATGCACCTTTCTTCTATGAAGTTGGTGAGTTCACAACAGCTGCTGGCGAAGTCGTTCGTGGTGAGATTCCTCGTTACCTAGCAGGTGACCCAACAGCTGGTAATCTAGCTGGTGGCTACATGTTTAAAATGTTTGGTCTACCTGCAGCATGTCTAGCCATGTATGTAACGGCTAAAAGTGATAAGCAAAAGGTTGTTGCTTCAATCCTTGGCTCTGCTGCATTGACTTCATTCCTAACGGGTATTACTGAACCAATCGAATTTGCTTTCTTATTCGTTGCACCATTACTGTATGTTGTTCACGCACTGTTAGCTGGTTCTGCATTTGTTGTGATGATTTTACTTGGCATCAAACACGGCACAACGTTTAGCCATGGCTTGTTTGACTTCACGTTACTATTTGGTCACTCAACAAACGGTTGGATGTTACCACTTGTAGGGCTTGTATATGCGGTCATCTACTTTACTGTCTTCGTATTCCTAATCAAAGCGTTTAACCTGCAAACACCAGGTCGTGAAGATGAAAGTGAAGCAAAAGTTAAAGCGAATACAAGCAACGATGACTTAGCAAAAGACATCACAGTAGCATTCGGTGGAAAAGAAAACATTAAAGACTTAGAAGCCTGTATCACTCGTCTACGCGTTACTGTTAACAATGCTGAACTTGTTGATACTGATAAGCTGAAAGCACTAGGTGCTGCTGGTGTATTCACTCGAGGTGATAACTTCCAAGCGGTATTTGGTACGCATTCTGAAATCATTAAAGGTCAAATGGAAGCACTAATTTAGTCCTTTCTCCTTTAAATTAGAATCCCGGGCAATTGCTCGGGATTTTTTTATAAAAAACCCATTCAACTCCGCAGCCCTTACCATTCCGTTATTCCCATTCACATCATCCTCATAAATGTAGGGGGTCTAATACTATAATGACGCCTATTTTTATTGAAGTGTCAGTACGTTAGACAATAAAAAACGCGCCACTAGGGAGCGTTTTAATAGACAATATTCAACGATTAAGAGAAGGTGACCTGGTATCGAAAATGCGTATTTTCAATCAAGAATTCTTTATGGACGCTAGGACTCCATGAATCATCCCCCCCCACCCCCATATGCTTATGATCGATACGAAGATATACCGCGTCTTCCTTTTCTAATTCATTCGGATGTTTTGCAGCGGCGATCTTAAATTGGTCATACTGATTCACAGTAAAATCAAATTTGCCTGCGACCGTAAGTTCACCCAATTCAATATAACTTGTATTGCATCGTAAACCACTTTCAGAAGGAAAAATATACGGAGTGAACATCTTATCAATTGGCTCTTTAAAATAACCTACACGAGCGGCAGAAAGGCGATCTGGGTAGTTCTCAAACGGACCATAGCCATACCAAGTCACATCAGGGTCGACAATTGCTGGATTCAAGGCGATTTCAATACCAATTCGTGGTAAGGGTGGCAAATGCTCGCTAACATCGACTTCAATATCCAGCGTCAACTCATCTGATGGGTTTAGCGTGAATACCCACTTCGTTATCGCCATTAACTGATCTTGGAATCGATAAGCAAATCGACTCGTCACCTGAATGGTAGAACCTATTTGTTCTAGATGAGCAGATAAGCAGGTTTTGTCCCAACATCCTACGCCCACTTCTCCCCAACGTGTAACGGGCGCATTAGGGTCGACAAAATCGGCTTCACTGGTACCAATATCATTATCTAACGGCGCACGGTAGAAGTTGTCTCTAACCGCACCGGCTAAAAATGAAATGCCATTTTTTGACCAGCCATCAAGTTCGCCTGTTTGCTTATTCCAAACGTACTCACTTGTTGCCACTTGAACTTTCCATGAGGTAGGTTCATCAGTTAACAACAATTCAGTTGAACAATTAGGTGCTTCCGCAATAGTTAAACTAGTCTTGTTTACGACTTTAAACTGCTCTGTTGCAACAACATGACCCGAGTCGGCCCAAGGCTTATCAGCGCTTAGTTTTGCATCGATATTAAGGTAGTATTCGCACCCTGATTTTAATGTGTAGTCACATTTAATTTGCCACTCTTGGCTTGAATCTGCTGGGATATCTAGCGTAGACGCATCTAAAGAGACGGGCATTCCGTCTTCTAAAAGCGTCCACATAAAGGCATCATCGCCACTTGACTGAAAAAGCTGCTCATTGGTCACGTTAAGTTTCCATATAATAGACAGTCCCTTATTTTCACTCCCAAGCCATTCTATTTGATAAGGTTGCTGGCAATACTTCACTTCAAAAAGCGTCGGATGTGGTGTCCTATCTGGGAAGATTAGCCCATTGATACAGAATTGACGATCATTGCTTTTATCTTCAAAATCCCCACCATAGCCCCAGTATTCGTTACCGTTCTCATCTATTTTCGTGATTCCTTGATCAACCCAATCCCAAATAAAGCCGCCTTGAAGGCGTGGGTATTGACGAAATGCTTCCCAATATTTATTGAAGCTACCAATACTGTTGCCCATTGCGTGTGCATACTCGCACAGAATCAAAGGCCTATCCTCACCCGGTAAACCAATCCATTTCTTAATAGCCCATTTTGGTACTACGGGGAATGGCTGATCTTGGTCAACGCGTGCATACATTGGACAGATAATATCAGTCGCAGTGGTATCGGCACCACCACCTTCATATTGTACTGGACGAGATGGGTCTCTATCTTTGGCCCAAGCATACATAGCATTATGACTGCCACCATGACCTGACTCGTTCCCTAATGACCAAATAATAATGCTCGGATGGTTTTTGTCACGCTCAATAAGCTTAGTAAAGCGCATCATATAAGCTGCGTTCCAAAGTGGATTGGCCGACAAGCGTTCCATCGGAAACATACCGTGGGTTTCAATGTTGGCTTCGTCCACTAAATATAATCCGTACTCATCACACAACTCATACCACCGAGGATGATTTGGGTAGTGCGCTGTACGAACGGCATTAAAGTTAGATTGCTTAAGCAATTTGATATCGGCAATCATACTTTCTTCGCCGATAGCATGACCGTTGTCTTGCTCGTGTTCGTGTCGATTCACTCCTTTTATAAGCAGTGCTTTACCATTAACCAACAACTGGCCATCTTTAATTTCGATGTTTCTAAAACCAATGTCATAGGCTTCTACATCAACAATATTGCCGTTTACGTCTAGTAATGTGACAACAAATCGATACAGGTTTGGTGTCTCGGCTGTCCAATGTCTTGGTTCTTTTACGTCAACAGATAAGAATACTTTGTCATTCCATCCACCTTTCTCGTCGACGATACGGTTTTGTATCGTACCAACGACTTGTTCTGATACTGCTTTCGATCCATCAAACAGTTGTATTCGTACCTGATTTTCACTTGGATTTGCTAAGCTAATCTCTGTCTCTATCAAACCATTTCTAAAACAAGCATCAAGTTTCGGCGTGACAAATACATCGGTTATATGGGTTTTAGGTTTAGACAAAAGTGTCACATCACGGAAAATGCCGCTTAACCACCACATGTCCTGATCTTCCAAATAACTACCGTCACTCCATCGAATGACCATGGCTGATAACGTATTCACACCGCCTTTAAGAGAGTCAGAAAGATCAAACTCTGCTGGCAAGCGGCTGTCCTGAGAGTAGCCAATCCAAATGCCGTTACACCACAAATGAAATGCTGAATTCACACCATCAAAGATGATTCTGGTTTGCATCTCTAGATCCGCCGCACTCACTTCGAATTGAGTACGATAACAACCTGTCGGATTGTCCTGAGGAACAAATGGGGGATTTACTTCAAATGGATATTTAATATTTAGGTAGATGGGATTGTCTCGCCTCTCATCTTTCGAACCTTCCATTGTGTTTAACTCATCACCTTGCATTTGCCAATTACTCGGTACCTTTATTCGATTCCACGATGCATCTTCATAGTTCTCGTCAATAAAATTGGCAGGTACTAATTCTGGTTTAGCAAATAACTTAAACCTCCAATCACCATTCAAACTCACTTTGGATTGGTTTCGTTTCACGAGTGCGTCTTCCACACTAATAAAATGGTTAAGTGGGCTATGTGCCTCTAACTGATTAGCCTGAAAAGATTGAGGGTTCTCCCAATCACGACGAGTAATTAACGCTTCAAATGTAACCATAATTCTGCCCCTCTATACAGCCTTGATACTAATAAGCATTGCTGTTTCTGGATCTTGAATTGGCATCGTTAAACCAATCTTATTGAGTAATTCACCGCTCAATACTAAAGGTTTATCCATCCATGAAGGCATCACCTTATTAAGCTTTTTACTCGCTTGTGGAAAATCAACAACCTCGACTGAATACTGTTTTTCTGTCTCAAGATAACCAAAGCGAATTGGTTCTGCGATTGCGTAATCTGGCATAGCAAGCTGGCAAATCGTTAATAGCATTTCATTGGTATTTTTCACACCATATACATTGCGAGTCGTATCAACCGAATCTAGATAGAAGACGTCACCTGAGTGCAACAATGAGCGAAAACGTTTATGTAACTCAATATAATGCGCAAAGAGCGACTTTTCTTCTTCACTCTCTTTAACAGGGTCTAATTCAACGCCCATATGGCCGCCAAGTGCTGTTATGCCTCGCAGGTTAATATCGTGTCGACGTCGTGTAGTATGGCTTTCATAAGGACCAATATGTGCGCCCATCACTTCGGGTGGGAAAAAGTAACTCATCCCTTTTTGAATAGTCTGCCTTTCCAGCGCGTCATTACAGTCTGAAGTCCAGAATCGATGCGTCCTTTTCAATACCTCAAAATCGATTCGCCCTCCCCCAGACGAACACGATTCAATCTCGACTGTCGGGTGCCTTTTACTTAGTTCATCGATTAGACGATAAAAGGCTTTCGTTTGTCCGCTGGCCGCGGGAACACCTTCATGTGCAGGTTGGACCAATTCACGATTCATATCCCACTTAAAATAACCAATGTTATAATCCGTCAACAGTGCATCTAAACAGTTAAATAGATAGGTAAAACAATCGTTATTTTGCAGGTCTAACAGATATTGATATCGACCACTCGGTTGATCGTACCCTTCAATACCTAGCATCCATTCAGGGTGTTTACGAAACAAATTAGAATCTGGATTTACCATTTCTGGTTCAACCCAAAGGCCAAACTCCATACCAAGTTGATTCACGTGCTCGATAACAGGTTCCAATCCATTTGGGTATTTTTTCTTGTCTAAAAACCAGTCCCCAAGCGCTGCTCTTTCACCATCACGACCAATGAACCAACCATCATCAATAATAAAACGTTCCACACCGATTTTTGCTGCTTCTGTTGCCATCTGCTTAATATAGTCAGGATCGTGATCGAAATAGATCCCTTCCCAGGTATTAAGGTGAACCGGTCTTAGCGCCTTATTAGGGAACGTCAGTATTTTACTACGCACTACATCATGAAATTGACTGCGAATGCCGTTTAGCCCCATATCGCTATAGCAGGCGTACAATTCTGGAGTGCTATAACTTTCGTCTTTGCCAAGAGATACCTCGCCAGCGATAAGCAATTCACCCATTTGTGCAAAACGCCGACCATCGCTCTTCGTCTCACATCGCAGGTGATTGTTACCACTCCAAGCCAAGTGAAAACCCCACACCTCTCCCGTTTGCTCTGAGAAACCTTTATTTCCGACCATCATCCCTGGAAAGTATTCATGGGAAGTTCGACCACGCCTATTATCTTGACTAAAAGCACCATGATCTACTGATACTCGTTGCGTTTGAAACTCTCGACTCCATCGACCATGAAAACTCATGACTTCATTCGCTCTATGCGGTAGAGGCAAGGTATTGACCAAGCGGTTCAAATGATAAGGATCTGAAGCTAAGTTTTTAATTGATAAGGATTTACGTAACACACCGGATTTATCCAACTGTAGAACAACGGACAGTTCTAGCTTTGCAATATCATCAACACAAACAAAACGTGCGCTGCTATTGTTGTTCGACTCAACCTTTGTAGTTTCGAATACGGGAGCCCAATCTAGGTTTCTACCATCCTTACCAGTTCTAAACCCTTCTAATCCTGCTGAACTAAACAGTCCGCGACCGCTTTCTGGGCATATTGTAATAGGGATATCGATATCAAGACGCGCCTGAGAGACGGCGCGCTCGGTTAACAAGGAAAGGGTTTCGTCGAGATGGTTGAGTTTCTGCCCCCAATATAGGATTTGAGGAGCCGGTGTCGAGAGGATTACAACGCTAGTGTTCGCGCTAAATAGATGAATAGTGTCCATATTCAATCGCCTAATAGTTATATCAATTGGAATAAGCAACTTAAGCTAGTTACCCGCTTTAATTGATTAGTCCAATGAATATAGAGCGAAGAGAAAAACCGCAGCTATGCTAGCTGCGGCTTGTTCTTCATTTACATTATTCTAGCAAGAGACTATTTAAATTCTCTTTGACGTACTTTTTCAAGACGCTTCAGAATTGCATCTAGACGCTCAGGTTTAACCATGAACTCTTGGAAGCCTTTCATGCCTTCTTTAGCCATCGCTGGGCTAGTATCGCGGTCATAAAATTGTGCAGTACCTTCAGCTTCAGCAAGCATCTTCACACCAATATTCAAGAACTCGTTATCAACCGTCGTTGCTTTGCTGTTGGTAGGGATCTGAAGCATTGTATCGTTAACAAGCTTTTGGATTTCAGGTTGAGAAACAAACTTAAGGAATTTACGTGCATCTACTTTGTTCTTCGCTTTCGATGGAATATGAATAGTATCCATCGGTGCGTCTTCTGCCATTGGAACAGCAGGGTCGATCACTGGGAATTGGAAGAAGCCCATTTTGTCTTTTACGTCGGCTGGGAAGTTAGGAGCAATAAAGTTACCGATGAGGTACATTGCCGCTTGACCATTATAAAGGAATGGTTGTGCTTCCTGCCAAGAGTAAGATGCATGGTTTTTTAGATAATAACCCGGCTCTACAAGCTCTTTCCAATTTTCAAATGTTTTCTTAACTCGCTCATCCGTATAGGCTACTTTTCCGTCCATCAATTGAATGTGGAAGTCTAGGCCGTTAGTACGCAAGTTGAGATAATCAAACCAACCCGCTGCAGTCCATAGATACTTTGTACCGATAGCAAAAGGGGCGATGTCGTTTTTCTTCAGTGTTGCTGCCGCCGCCTTTAACTCGTCATAGGTTTTTGGCTCAGAGATACCGAACTTTTCAAAAAGATCTTTACGATAGTAAACACCCCATTGATAGTATGTGTAAGGTACACCGTATTGCTTACCATTTACTGTCATTGCTGGTGCAGCCGATTTGAAATCCTGCATCATGCCTTGCTCTTGCCAAATATCACTGACATCTTCGATCAAGCCACGGTCAACAAAAGTTTTCATACGATTACCAGCATACCAATAAACAACATCTGGTGGTGACGTTACTAACCAGTTACGAATGGTCGTTTTATACGCTTCTTTATCGTAGAGATTGTATTTGACGGTGACATCAGGGTTTTCAGCTTCAAAAAGCTTAATGATTTCTGCCCAAGCCGCTTTTGGTGCAGGGTCTGCCTGATCAGAGTTAATGACGAGTTCGCCTGCAAATGCTGTTGCTGATAAGGAGGCCGTCAGCATTGCAGAGGTAGCAATATGTTTCACGTATTTCATTATTGAGGTCCTTTTTAATTAAGCCGTAGCTTAGGTTGGTCCGATGACTAATTATAGTTTTAGTTTATTTCTCAATTTTGTTAAGGGGTTAATGTCGATTATGTTTTCTAGAACAGTGGTTCATTAAACTCAATCTCTATCAAGTGCTTTAACCAAAACAGCGGCTTAGTCATTTTACTTACTAAGTCGCTGTTATTCGTTACCCTTTAGTAGCACCTAAAGTTAATCCGGCGATAAAATGGCGTTGCATAGTAAAGAACAATATAACAGGAGGTACTGCTGCGACAACCGCACCAGCAGACACAAATTGCCATGATGCTGTCCACTGTCCTTTCAGAGCACTAAGACCCGCGGTTACAGGACGAACTTCATCACTTTGTACGAGTACCAATGCCCAGAAAAAGTCATTCCAAATAAAGGTAAATACAAGTACAGCAAGCGCAGCCAGAGCCGGTCGAACGAGTGGCAATACAATGTGCCAGAAGATCTTCCACTCACTCACACCTTCAACGCGCGCCGCTTCAATCAAGGCATCTGGGATACCAACGATGAAATTACGCATAAACAAAGTACAGAAACCTGACTGGAAAGCGATATGGAAAAATATCAACGCCCAGTGAGTATCATAGATCCCGAACGCAATAGTGATATCACGCACAGGAATCATAAGAATCTGAAATGGTACAAAGTTACCCGCGATAAATAGAGCAAAAATCCAAATGCTCGCTTTAAATTTATATTTGGCCAATGCGAATCCAGCGAGCGTCGATAACGCTACCGCCCCTGCAACAGCAGGCAATGTAATTAATAAGCTATTAATTAGATATTGCCCCATAGGGGTTTGAGTAAATACCTGAGAATAGTTTGCGATAAACTGAATATCTGTTGGCATTCCCCAATAGTTACCTGTGTTTATATCTTCAAGAGAACGAATCGATGTCATCATTACCGCTGCTAGCGGTAGAAGCCACAACATTAGAGAGATAGGCAGCGCTATTCGATAGCTTATATTGACAAAGCGTCCAGACTTTTCAATCGGTTTTGGAAACATTATTTTTCACTCCTCAACATACGCCACAAGAAGTAAGCGATATAAATATCCATGATCAAGAACAGCATTACAGCAACGGATGCACCATAACCCATGCGGTAGTTAAAGATAGATTCCTCATACATTAAGTAAGCCAGAACCGTAGAGCTGCCCCATGGACCACCTGTCGTCATTACTGCAACAAGGTCAAACGAGCGAAGTGCACCAATAACCGTTACAACAATAGCGATAAAAGTCGCCGGTCTCAGTTGTGGAATAACAACGTACCAAAGCATTTTAAACCTTTTCGCGCCATCAAGACGTGCAGCTTCTAATTGCTCTGGATCTAAATTATTTAAACCAGTGAGGTAAAGAATCATGCAATAAGATATTTGAGGCCATAACCCAGCAGCTATAATACCGTAGGTGACTAAGTCTTCATCCGCTAGAATGGAGATTGGCTCCATACCAAACCAACCAAAAGCAATATTCAACAAACCGAAGTTTGGATCATAAAACCAAGAGAAAACCAGACCCACAACAACCTGTGAGATTACAAATGGGAAGAAGAAAAGTGACTTAACAACACGGATACCTCTCACTTGCTGATTCAAAAACAGTGCTATAGCCATACCGATTGGTGGGGCCAACATAAAGAAGACTAACCACAATACGTTATTCTTTAGCGCGGTATAAAATGCTTCAGAATTAAAAAGCTCTTGGTAGTTAGCTAAACCAACCCAAACCTTTTCACCAAGTCCATCCCATTCATAGAAACTTAACCAAATACTGCTAAGGATCGGGTAAACCACATATATCAAGAAAACTATCAAGCCTGGTGCGAGAAACAGCCATGGTGACAATTTTGAACTGATGCGCCTTTTCTTACTTACCGAAGGCATTCGGTTCTCTGGGTAGATCGTTTTCACTGAAGGCTCCATTTGTCCGACACTCCCACTAATTATGCCGCGTAATGACTATGTTCGAAGGCCTAATTAAAAATCTTCAAATGGGGTTAATAGCTATTATTCACGACCGCTTACCAGTTAATCATAGAACTTAGGCCAATAATTTGCACAACCAAGATGTCTTTTTGTAAACGTTTCCACAAAATTAACTTAAATTCATGTAATAAATATGACTGAGATCAACAATTCAAATTTCATTACTAACAAATCCTGTCAGAACGGGTATGTTTTATACTAATTAAAGTACGAATTGCAGAATTCATGCAAATAGACACTCAGCCAAGCAGTAACAAAGGAGTCAGTAATGGCAAACATTACGCTAAAAAAAGTCATTAAACGTTTTGGTGACGTACAAACTATCCACGGCATTGATTTAGAAATTGAAAGTGGCGAGTTTGTTGTATTTGTTGGGCCATCAGGTTGTGGCAAGTCAACGCTGCTGCGCCTTATCGCTGGTTTGGAAGAAATAACTGAGGGTGAAATTAGCATCGATAATGTTCTCGTTAACGATGTGGATCCTGCAGATCGTGGCGTAGCAATGGTGTTCCAATCATACGCTCTTTATCCTCATATGACCGTTGAAGATAACATGGGTTTCGGTTTAAAGATGAATGGTGTACCGAAGGAACAGATCGAGAAGCAAGTTAATATTGCAGCGAAAACGCTTCAACTCGATCACCTACGTAAGCGTAAACCTAAAGAACTGTCTGGAGGCCAACGTCAACGTGTTGCGATTGGTCGAGCAATAGTACGAGACCCTAAAGTCTTCCTATTCGATGAGCCCTTATCTAACCTTGATGCTGAATTGCGTGTAGAGATGCGTCTACAGATAGCAAAACTTCACCAAGAACTTGAAAATACCATGGTCTATGTGACACATGACCAAATAGAAGCAATGACCTTAGCAGACAAGATCGTTGTGTTAAGGGATGGCCGTATCGAGCAAGTAGGCTCACCACTGGATTTATATCACCGCCCTGGTAACCTCTTTGTTGCGGGTTTCATCGGCTCTCCTAGAATGAACTTCGTACCAACAACAGTAACCGAAGTAACAGCGGAGAGCATAACGCTAAAAGCGAATGATGATACGAAGTTTGTTGTACCTTTCACCAAGAAGCCGCTGACCGTTGGTGATGCCATCATCTTTGGTATCCGCCCAGAGCACCTACTCATTAACGAAGAGGCGGATATTAAACTGACCTTCCAAAGTGAAGTGGTAGAACGTTTAGGTAACAGTACTTATATGTTTGGTCAATCTTCTGGTATGGACGGATTCAAGGTTCACCTGCCTGGTGATCAAGAAGTGAAGAGTTTCCAGCAGATAGCATTAAGCTGCGCAGCATCTGATGTACATTTATTTGACGCTGACGAAATTTGTATCACGAGTAATTAATAAGTCACCTTATCGTTTATTAAAAGTGCATTAGACGAGCCTTTGGGTTCGTCTTTTTTACCAAAGTACACATTAGAACCAGCGATAAAAAAACGCAGCACTTAGGCTGCGTTTTTTTCGTTTTCATAAATTCTTAGTTTACAGGCGACTCGTCAACAATATCGACACGTCTATTCTTCTTACGACCAACTGACGTTTTATTATCAGCGATTGGTTCGCCCTCTCCTTTCGAAGCAATAGCAAAGTTATCACCTTCGGCTCCGCGACTAAGCAGGTAATTATGCGTCGCCTCAGAACGTTTTAAACCTAAAGCAAAATTATAGTCTTTCGAACCCGTATTATCTGTATGTCCTTCTAAAACAAGCTCAGATGGATTTTGCTTAACCACATTCGCGACGGCGCCAAGTATGTACTTCGATTCGTCAGTAAGGTTAAACTTATCAAAGTCAAAATAGACACGTGCCATCACGTTGCCCTGTTCATAACCCTGCAGGCGACTGTGTGTCATTAGGTATTCGGCGCATTCTGGATCGACACCCATGTTGACTAATTCACCAGAAATCATATCCAACGTCACTTGAAAATCGCTTTGGGATTCAACTAGATAAAAGGAACCACTATTTAGATCAACTTGACGACTCTTTCCAATAGAGACCGTTTGTTCTGTATTTATATCTGACTTAGAACAAAAATATTTTATTTCATTATTCACTTGCTCATTCGCATATACAGTACTTGTAATTAATGCGCTTGATGCCATAACAAGAAAAGCTAGGGTGGTGTTTTTATTATTTTTGCTCATATGCATTTCCATTTATTTATCCAATTAACCCTAATTATTTTAGATGTCCGATTTCTTCACTAATTAATTCTAATATCTTGTTTAAAATATCATTCGTATTTTCAGCTTTAAATACATTGTCCGTCCCAGCACACGTCTGAAGCGCCGTATTACCACTTACATTATAATCAAAACCAATTACGGCAATTTTGGATGTTACATCATCTCCGTTGGACGTTACTTTCGCATCGAGCGTATCCCGGATAGTGCTGCACATTCCTGCGTTAACTAAGCTTGAGGTTGTCGATGAACTATTATCATCACCATCTGACAACACTATGATCAATCTTCGAGGATTATCGCCTTTTGCCACGATCTGAGCTCCTCGTATCAAGCCTTGATATGATGAGGTGCCAGAATCTGGAGAAAACGAAGAAATCGTGTTATTAAAGGCTGTAAAATCAGAGGTCAAATCAACATCATAAAAATAGGCATCATCACCATCACTGTTATATTCTTTCCCCAAAACCAAACGTTTCCTTGTAGAACGACATGATTTTTCAACAAATATGTTATTGACAGCCTTAGTCCAATTACTTCCATAAAGTTGGTTGTATACACACAACTCAATCACAGTGGTTCCACGACTTATCCAGCGATCTCTATTACCAAACCGTATATATTGACTTCTTGATAGTTTTGTAGAAGACACAAATTTTCGAGTATATCGATTGAAGCCAACATAGCCGACGGTATTATCGTCCATATTGACCAGCCCATTGAATTTTGCCAGCTCAACGGTTACTTCATCGATAACATCGACGAGATCCAAGTACTTTTTCCTTGAACCGCCATTCCAAGAATCTTCCATAGACCCTGAGAAATCGGATACAAAAACGATATCGACAGCATGGTTTTGATATTTACGTGATCTCCCATTAGAGGTAACGTTATAACTATCTATATTGGTAAATTCGGTTCCAAAAACCACATCGTGATTAGTCGTTGCCGTAACCTGGAATTCAAAAAATCTAGGTTCGCCTTTTTCTATCCCAGCAACACATTCTGGAATATCCTCACAGGTTAATTTTGCTACTTTCACCGATCCGATGCTTTTCAGATCCTTATTCATGTATTCTGAAATATAGGCTTTGGCTAACGTTTGGTTAAAATTACTGCCTATTCCGAACTTTCCATCATCGACACCGTCATCATCATCATCGTTTGGGTCATTGGCGGCTGAGACAGCTAGACTTGCCGCCTCCAACGCATCGTTGAGGCGCGCATCATTTTGCATCATTAAAGCGCCATCCGTTCCTATCGTAAAGAATCCCAGCATGGGGACCAATACTAATATGAACATTAGAGCAGCGGCACCTTTCTGTTTTTGTATAGGGCGCATAATTTTACCTACCTAATATCACTGAGCTAGAGCTTACTCGAGTAAACCCACTTCCCAGTGCGAAACCAATAAGCCAATTTTCTGTTTCATAACATAAAGTTACCCGATACATTGTGCTCTTGCGCCCCCAGGATGTCGTGACGGCAAGTTTGTTTTCAATTTGAGCCAGACTCTCTGAAATATTACACGTAATTCCACCTGGTGTGTTCCAGGTTACAAGCGCATTCTTAGCTCCCGACTCAGAATAAGTCTGCTCTTCATACAACATACCAAAATCTGCTTCTTTATAATTGGTATAGGTCCGCTTAAGAGATTTGGCCATAATCTTATAAATGTCATTAATCTGCTGATTAGACATAGTGTAATCGTCGCTGTACAGTTGAGTACGCTCTTTGGCCACACTTGCCGCTGAAAACGAAAGCCTATCTAGTTTCCCTTTCATTGATATTTTTGTTATCACGTCGCCAGCAAACATCAACATCATGACGAAGGCCATAGAAACCATAGCAAGCTCGATAGCAAACGTACCCTTCTGCTTGGCTCTAAATTTGGAATTGAGTTCTTTCATATTCTTGTATCACAATAATTTCACGGCTAAATATCGTTTTTTGATCAAAAAACACAGTAAAAATACCGTCGAATTCATAATCAACGTAATAGATGGCAACGGCGCTATCAGTTTCTGAGCCACACGTTGTAATACCCCCGCTAGATGCTGGCAGACATGTGTTTTCTATGTCGTATAGGTCATCTAAACTCTTTGCGTATTGGACGCTCGCTCGAATTTTAGATGTATCAACAAACTTGCTCCAAACACTATCACTTTTTGTCAAGGTAGCTTTAAAGGTGTCTATGTAGTTTTCCGTTTCTTTTTTAGATGCTCTAGCCGCTTCAGATACCGCTAGATCACCCATAGCGGATACATAACCCATATAGCTAATTTCCATCCATGCGGCCATCATCAACAAGAAAGCACCGAATCCTATAGCAAACTCTATCGCAACGACACCATCTTGCTTTCTTCTAATTTTCCGAATCATATGCCTCCCCTTTCACTACCTTAATCCGTTTTTTCGCTGCAGGATCAAGATCAGTCGCAAGACTTTCTGAGGTTGGTACGCGAACCAGTTGACTATTCGCTTCTCTCAACGCAATGAAAATAGTCTGTATCTGTTGTTCTTTATAGCCTTGCTCTCTAAGTATAGTTTCTACTTGCTTATACTGCCCTTTTTTTGTAAGTGCAAAAACGAGATTCGATTTGATTTTTCTGTCCGCATTTCCTGCTGCATAAATGGGCTGCAAACGCTTTATCGCTGCATCATAATCTTCTTGAATGAGATCAAGTACCGCCAAATTATTACTGATAATGAGGTCGTCGTGATAATGGCCTCTGGCTAAAAGAAAATAGTTTCGCGCTTTCTCAAACTCACCTTTTTCTGCCAAGATCAAACCCATCAGGTTTTCTGCTTCTGGGTACTTATCTCTCTGTGATAAAGCGGTTTGACAGTTAATGTAAGCTTTATCAATCAACCCTTCCTCCAGATACACCTTCGCTCTTAAAAAGACCACTTCAGCGACATTGGAATCATCAACCTTTATTGTCCCCAAATGGAACGCGGCCAGTTCCGTATTGCCACTTTGAATATAGGCGTTTATCAATTTGATCTTATTTTCGCTGCTCTCTTCTTTCGCTAGTGCTTCTTTGTAAAAGTCGACTAATCGTTCCTGATTTCGAGCGCTAATGAGCATCTGTTCTCTGGATTCAAACGTTGCCTGTTCCGCAATCTCTTCCTTGGACAGATTGCCATTAGTGGCACATCCATTGAGAACAAAAACAAAGAACAATGACTTAAGGATTAGATTCTTCAATTACATCATCCTCATCACACCGGGTGCGGCCGTTAAAATCACGATAGGAAACATGATAAAAAGTATCAATGGTATGGACATTTTTGCAGATAATTTACCTATCTTTTCTTCCAGACCCAACATCTGTATCTCCCGTATATCCATAGCCAAACGAGTCAATACTTCATAGATAGATGAACCGTATCGAAGACTTTGACTCAAAGTCATCACAAAACTACGAAATTCAGGTGTAGGTACTCGTATGTAAAGCTCTTCTATTGCCTTATCTAGACCGACCATTTGAGCTCGCTCATTGGTTCGTTTCAGCATATGAGCCATATCGATATCAAAGCCCACCATTTCCTGAGCTAGATACGTCATAGAAGACTCTATTGTCATGCCCGTTTGAACACAAACACCCATCATATCAAGAAGATAAGGGAGCTGACTGGATAGCTTTCTTTTTATATTACTCGTCCTAAACGCTAAATACCCATCTGGAACTATAATGATAATGATCGCCCAAATGAGTGACCATACGAGGTATTGAGATGGGTCACGTTGAAAATGTAATCCAAGAGTAATTGCCAGCGCCACGCCAATCACTAACAAGAGATACTTAAGCGGGACAAATAGATAGGCAAATTTCGTGTTATAGATCCCTGCTGCTACAAATTTATTCGCAATTTCAGAATCAGACGCCGCAACGAGATTTGATATTTTTTTACCTAATGACTCCAATCCTTTTTTTCTTTTTTCTGTTTTATGTTCTTTTTCAGATAAGCCAATTTTACTGAGTTTATTGCTTCTTTTTACTTGCTCGTACAACACATAGGCGATAGTGGCTATACCGACAGCCAAGAACCAGATCGACAGTACCAGATAGAATTGCTTATTCGCTAGTAACTCCATATCACCTAACTCCTTTGAGCAAAGCGGTAATAATTGTTATACCTATCGCTTCACTTATTAGGACGTAGTATAAAATCGGCCTACCTTCCTCACTAAACATGACAAATTCGTAATTTAATGGGCTGATATACTGCATCAGCAATAAGAAGATAAATGGTATTGCTGCAACAATTTTAGCGGAAGCTCGAGCTTCTGCAGTAAGCGCAAATTTTTTCTTATCTATCGCTCTGGCATCAAACATCAGTCGATTTAGTCTCGTGATAACGTCTTTTAATTGCCCGCCACGATGCATATTTGCCCTAAGTGTTATTACAAAAAAATAGAAAGATGGATATGGGAAGCGTTTACACGATTTTCTAAAAACTTCATCCGGAGCTTCACCCATTTGTAAGCGGTCGCCCATGACCTTAAACTCTGCCCCAACATCCCCGTCTAGGTTCTTACCAACATACATGATGGCATGCATAATACTCTCACCGGATGACACGGCACTTGCCAATATATTCAATGCATCAGGAAAAGCTTCTTCAAATTGCGTTCTCTCTCGTTTCTGTAACCATGAATACGCAAATAGCAGTCCAATAAAGACGGTAACAACCTCAATAAGAATAAGGTTACCGCGTAAAAAACGTTGATTAATCTCATTACCTGCAAAGAGTAATGCAACGACAAATAGGATTATCTTAATGGATGCGAGTGCACCTATTTGTTTCTTAAGATTACTTATTCTATCCTGAATTCTCTGCCAAAGAGTTCTGTCTGATAGGGTATTAAAATCGACCGCATCGTCATCTCCACTTAGAGAATAAACGTGAACCGTTTTATTGTATTCTTCTAAATAGTTGTTTTTTTTTCTATCTGTCGCAAGAGAAAAAACGATGAGGACAACACCCAAAATAACCAAAAATAGATATATCATGAACGCCCTCTTTTATTCTGGAACAGAGCGTCTAGCTGTTCATCTAAGCCAAAGAAGCGTGCTTTTTCCACTAAAATCGAGCGTTTCATTAATCCCGCGGTTACAAAATTTCCCTGCACTTTCTCAGCATTAGCATCTCCGTGCTCTGGTCTAAACTGAAATATTTCTTCCAGTACCACACTAGAACCTTCAAGCCCGACTACTTCGGTAATGCTCATCACTTTACGGCTACCGTCATGCAATCTGCTTATCTGGATAATAAGATCAACCGCGCTGACGATGGTTCTTCGAATCGCTTCCAGTGGAAGGTTAGCCGTTGCCATCATTACCATGGATTCAACACGCGCGATGGCATCTCTTGGTGTATTGGCGTGCAAGGTCGACATTGAACCATCATGTCCGGTATTCATCGCCTGTAACATTTCGAATGCTTCACTACCACGACACTCTCCGACAATGATTCTGTCGGGCCGCATACGCAATGCGTTTATCACCAGATCTCTTTGGTGAATCACACCGGTATTTTCAATACCAGCTGTGCGTGTTTCCAACCGAACAACGTGTGGTTGCTGTAGCCTCAATTCTGCAGCATCTTCTATCGTGACAATACGTTCTTTCTCGGAAATAAATTGAGACAAGGCATTAAGCATGGTGGTTTTACCTGAGCCGGTACCACCTGAAATTAAAATATTAAGCCGGCACCTTGCTGCAATCATCAAGATTTGAGCCATTTCTGGGCTCATCGCGCCAAAACCAACAAGTTGAGAAAAATCGATCGCTTGCTTTTTAAACTTACGAATAGAGATAGAGGTTCCATCTAGAGCAATCGGAGGGATAACAATATTTACGCGACTACCATCTGCAAGTCTAGCATCACATAAAGGAGACGAGTCATCGACACGTCGACCAACCCTTCCCGCGATACGCTTTGCAATCTCCAACACTTGAGCTTCATCAACAAAGTTAACAGGTACTTTCTCAACGAGTCCACCGCGCTCTATAAACACGTGTTCATGCCCATTGATCATAATATCTGTAATGGAATCGTCTTCCATTAAAGGTTGCAAAGGTCCAAGACCATGGAGCTCATCGACTAAACTTTGAACAAATTCATTGCGTAGTACGACAGGAACTTGAAGTGCATCTTTCTCAACAAGCATGTCAACCGCTTTAGAGAGTTGTTGCGCTAATTGACTGTCTGATAAACGGTTTATCGCCTCTGGATCTAGGGCATCATAAATCTGTCTTCTTATATTAACGTAAATTTCTTTTGTTTCACTCATCCGTTATTTCCTACGAGAAAATAGTGAAAAACCTTTTTTTTCATCTTCACCCACTATGAGTGATACCAACCTACGCAGTCCTTTTTCTGCCTTACCACCTATCTTAGAAATTCTTTTACGTTCTAAAACGAGAGCATCTAGCTGTTTTACAAAAGGGATAATTACATCGACTTCTCTTCGTAGGTATTTTTCAACCTCTTTTAGAGTGATCGTGCCTGAAGAGGTAGGTAAGCAATAGTTTAGTACGACAAATACTCGCATATTGCTCTCTTGATTTTGGTCTTCTAGTTGCTGTTTGATTCTTGCCGCATCTCGCAACGAAGAAACTGTCGGTTCTAATACAAGGATGACACTATCCGACAACTCAACCACTTCCTCTTTATTGAAGTTTTGTCTGGCAATGGAAGAGAGGTCATCGATAATAAAGTTACAGTCCGCAGCAATATGTTCCACAACCGTTTTTGTATATTCTTTTATTTCTGCATTGGCAAGTGACTCTGACGTCAGAGATAGTACCGATAGTAATTTATTATGTTTGATTAACATGCCTTGAGCGGAGGTATTATCTAATGTGGTCGCAAATGCACCAGGCCTGATTTGGCGTTTCTCAAACTTCTCCATACCAAGCATTATATCGATGTTGCCACCCTGGTAATCGTTATCCACCAGAACACATGACGACTTCTTGTCTTCAGACAAGAGATACGCAATCTCCGAGCATATCAATGTAGTCCCGACCCCCCCTTTTGAACCGATAACACTTATCTGTTTTGCTTTCCGCTTCTTACCAAGTCCCTTGTTCTTATTTCGGTTCTCGTGGACACTGACCACGAACTCTATAAGTTCATGCTTGGTAATCGGCCAAAATAGATAGTAGAAGCCCATTCCTTTCAGGTTTCTTATCGTCGAAATCGCATCTTCACTACCAATCACTATTACTGATGCATCATTTGGTAATAAGTGACTGATTCTTTCTGCATCTTGGCTTACATTATTACTTTCGTTAAGCTCAACGATTACAATCTCGATACTCTCATTTCGGACATGTTCTTTAATATTCTCATCGTTATTTTGAACGATAGCCGGAGTTACTAACCCTTCGAAACGATACGCCTCTTTAACCAGAGCCTGACATTTATCTGTCTGATAAAATAGTACCGATGTGATTTCATCTTTTGGCCCATCATCTCCATGTGCACTATCTTTTTTAAGAATATCAACTAAATCAAACATCCTTGCACATCCTATTTATTATTGGTTTCAGCTAGCATTTTTTCAGGATTGACCATCGACTGCCATCTTGCACTTTCTGCATAGCAACCACTTTCCGTTTTGCCAAATGTGCCCACTTTTTCATAGCTACAAATATTCGAAAATACCTTATTAACGACCGTTTCAAATGTCAGATCTTTCGTTATTCCTCCCTCTTGGAGGCCCCCCTTAGTTATCGTTATTTGATTCCTATTTAGGCCTTTTGAAAGCAGGTGTTTCTGGTACTCTTCAGCTAACTTATTCCCTGTAGAGGTATACCATGTAAAATTAAGTTGTTGAGTCGCAATCCTATTCCAATTATTTTCTACATATTGGTCGAGCTCTCGCCAAGCGGCTTTTTCATTATTTTTCTTAACGCTCAGATTCAACGTGTAAGTAATTGGTACGACCTGTAGTTCCGCCCCCTTCCTCTCGCCAATAACATCCACACATGCATTTAGGCCTAAAGCGCAGAATATTATAACCAGAGCCTTCGATAATTTTATTTTTTTCATTGTTTGAACCCTCCAGAAGCTAACACCTCATTGGCCCATTTCTCATCTGCTTTTTTGTAAGTACCTTCAATACCAAAAAAGCGGTGTAAATTGGATGTTTTTTCCATCGTCGGAATCTGGATCTGGTTGGCCTGAATCGGCTGTACTAGATTAACGGTTGCGATAATGAGCAGTTCGGTCTTAGTTCGAGTAGTCTCAGTGTGCCTAAACAGCGCACCTAGAATAGGAATATCGCCAATATAAGGGATTCGTCTCAGTGATTCAGTATCTTCAGAACTCAGTAATCCAGCAAGCACGAAGCTCTGGCCATCACCTAACTCAACGGTCGTTCTTGCACGGCGGGTTCTTAGTGCTGGTACGTTGTAGGTATCGTCACTATAAAACACATCATCTAACGCACTCACTTCCGGCATTAATGAGAGCTTAATTTTGTCATCTCTAAGTACCTTCGCCATCAATTCAAGACGGACACCATACTCTTTGTATTCCACGTTTGTCGCACCGTCGACATAGGTAACAACAGGTAGCTCACCACCAGCAAGAAAACTTGCAGTCTCACCAGAAATAACCGACAAGTTCGGCTCTGCAAGTATCTGACCGACGCTATCATCACCGATTGCAGTAATGACTGATATGATATCATCGGCACTAAAGTTGGTTAGATAATCGACGAAAACACCAGCGGTCTGTCCACTGCTGCCTAATTGAATACCAAACTGTTCCATAAATGAGTGAGAGACTTCAGCAATGGACAGTTTAACGTTCACCTGTTTCGTTGTTGCAACCTCAATATTGTTAACCAAGCCAGGGAAACGATACTTGCGCATAAAATCCATTTCGTATTGGGTATCACCTAAATCCCATTCGACAATCGTGATCTCAGCGTCTTTAGCCAACAGTTCGCCTACCAAATGATAGATGTCTTCTTTCTCTTGATCACTTGACACTAATCCACTGAGAACTGCTTGATCACCTAGGTTGTATATATTGACGTCTACATCGGGATATCTGAGTTGAATCTGTTGTTGTATGTGAACCATGCTCTTATTGACAACCAGCTTTCTCGATGCCAGTGTTTGCCCCTCTTCATCAAAAATAATCAACGAAGCATTGCCAATTTTTTTACCAAAAAACACAACTTTATTCTTGTCTATAACCTGATAGTCAGCAATTTCTGGATTAGAGATGAATACAGAGCCAATTTCTTCCGTCACTGTTATTGTTTCCGCATCACCTTCGGATAAATTCACTATACGCGCGCCAAGTGCAGAGAAGCTAAACAGACACGCTACAAATACTAACCACTGAGATAACCTACGAGTATCCATACCACTTAACCTTTATTATTTTATATTTACATCACCCGCGCGAAACTCTTTGATCGCTCGATAGGTGGGTAAGATATCACCTGAATTGGCTTGGAGTAATTCTGCCTGTTCGGCACCAACTGACTTATGAAATTCTAATTGTGCTATTTTTTTTGCTATCACCAACTTCGCTAATTGCTTTCGCGTCAGTTCCAATACCAAGCTGACTTCTGTGTCGTCTTCAAGCACATTTTGCTCAACCTTCAAGACTTTGACCGCGATAAGAATAGGGGAGAAGAAAACGGTCTGAATTGGTTGGACTTTATCACTGGACGCTAAATTCTGACTCAGCGACGAAAGTGCGACAACATCGATTAAGCTGCCATGAGTAATAACACCACCAATGATAGTATCAGAATCAACTTTTACTCCGTAGGGCACCATATTGTCAGCGATGATCAAATCTATATATCCATCTTGGTCGGGTTTTATAAGATCTAATTGAGTCACCCACCCATCAGAACTTATATCTTTAGAAGAGACCTCACCACGAACAAACTCTATCTCAACATCCTCCGTGATGCCGTTGTCATTCGCTTCAGGCTCGGTAACTTTCGTCACATAAAACTGCGTGCGCGTTACCATTTGACCCCGCTTTATATCTTCCTTTGCTTTCCAGACGGTGATCATATTGACGTCTTCAACAACATCAACCACATTCTGCTCTGCATCTTGCTTTATCAGATTGCCTGATAAACCATAAAGCCCAGCACCAATAGCGATAAGTGCAACAGGTATTAATATTCTAAAATTCATTTATATACCCCTAAGGGATTGAAGCCATTATCCCTAACCAACATCCGATAGAAATTGGAACTCCGTATGGGATATGAGCAATTACTCTATTTTTTCTAAGCCGCGAGCTAACAAAAATAACAATTGACAGTGCTCCACCAAGAAATGCAACCAACAGCAAAGTAGAGATAAAATAATCTGGGGATATCATTGGTGATATTGCAGCAAGCAACTTTGCGTCCCCTGCTCCCCAAACGTTCAATCGCCATAAAAGAAGACCAAAAAGAAAAACTGGTACAACAATCAGCCACTGCATCCAATAACCATTAAAAACACAATACAGCGTCGAATTTATCAACAATAAAACTGACGCTGTATTAGGGATTTTTCTATGACGAAAGTCACTTTGTATTACAAAAATAAGTAATAAAGCTGTAATGACCGCGCATATATCAGTAGCTGCCACAGTTAAACTATTACTGGTTTGCTTTGGTAATTACACAGCAACGTTTGCTACTTTATTAAGTAAATCTGTGATTAATTTCCCGAGCGTACCACCAGCTGTCGTACCAATTGCTAGAGCAACAACAGTTGCAACCGCAACCGCAACAATTGCATATTCAATCGCTGTTACACCGCGTTCATCATTTTTGAATTCTTCTAGAAAAAGTTTTGTTTTAACATAAGTTGAAAGAAACATAATAGACTCCACATCGTATCTAATTGATTATTACTCAGCTTTAATCACCAACAACCAAAGTAAGTATCTGAATTATTAATATTCATTGTTTATAAAGCACCTACCCAAACAAGGTAGAGAACACTTTAAGAACGAGATTTAGAATATCATACCGTTTAAAAATGACATCCTAAAAAATTTAAACATATACCCGTCACCTTATTAAATAATAAGACAATCAGCCCATTCTTCATACTTGGGTTGAGCCTGTAGAAAAACCACATCTCAACTTCAAAATATGCCAAAGCTAATTTTAACTATAGCCCAAATGATGACATTGTCATTTAAACCCTATGAAATTCTGAAGTTTTTATTTAGAGCAATACTTCATCGGCACCAAAAGGTCCTTTACTCTAAAAATTAAACATCTTAACTCTGAAATAGTCATGACAAAAATTAAATAACTTTAATTACAATTAGTTACAATGATAGTTGTGCTTTTAAACAATTCAAATCAACATCTTTTTATTAATTTTAACTGCTATTAAACTTATATAACGCCCGTCTCATATACGGGACACCTAACCACACTATTTGAGAACTGCATCACAATTAAAGAAAATGTTCTATTTCTCAAAAACAAGACAATTATTCCATTATATTATTGAACTAAGATCACTAATAATTCCTTGTATTTAAAATGTAGCTCATAGAATTGGTCTGTCAATTTTCTACTTATAGAAAAAATCGATTATTTTTTTATTTGATATAATTATCAGAAATGGAATTAACCTCATAAAATTGGACGTAGTCATTATTAATAAGAAGCATTCAAATAAAGCTTATATTTTTCTTCTCCGCTATGGTCGTATATACGACCATAGTGGCATTCAAACGCTCGTTTAAAAACTACCAATATGTTGCTAGTATGTTACAATAAAGTAACGAAATACTAACGATGGAACGGGTAATCATGAGTCGACCAATACATGCAGACGTAGAACTTAACCAAGAAGTGGCCTCGCAATCTTGCTCATTGCCACCACCCAATGAGCTTTTGCTTAAATGGGCGGACTCTCGACCCCAAGAGGTTTATCTTAAACAGATTATTGACCGTCAATTCGTTACCTATACCTATTCTCAGGTTGCACAGATGGCCCTAAAATTTGTTACCGCCTTGAGAGAAAAAGGATTACAGCCTGGCGATAAGATAGCGTTGATATCTAAAAACTGCGCGGAATGGTTTATCACTGACCTAGCATTAATGATGGGTGACTTTGTTAGTGTCCCTATTTTCCCTACCGCAGGTGCAGACACAATTGATTACTGTATTAATCACAGCGAAAGTAAAGCAGCTATCATTGGCAAGCTAGATAACGCTGCTGCTGTCGAATCCGTAATAAATGCTCATCCTGAGCTTTTAACGATATCTTTGCCTTATGATACGGCACCAAAATGTGACTTCGAATTTAACACCATGATAGAAACTTCACGACCAACGGACGAGCGTCCTCAACACTTCGACGACAAACTAATGTCATTGGTTTATACCTCGGGTACATCTGGAACACCAAAGGGAGCAATGCTTACTTATGGCGCCTTCAGTTGGTCAGCCGAGCGCTTAGTTGAGATCCTTGGTGTTCAAAAAGAAGATCGCGCATTCTCTTATTTGCCGTTGGCACATATTACAGAACGTGTATATATCTTTGGTTCGTCTATCGTTGGCGGTGTTCAGGTTGCCTTTCCTGAGTCGTTGGACACATTTATTGACGATGTCAAAATGCAAAGGCCGACACTGTTTATATCTGTACCTCGTCTATGGGCTCTCTTCCAACAACGTATCCAAGACAAAATGCCTCAAAAGAAACTCAACTTTCTGCTGAAAATACCATTTGTGAATTCAATCGTTAAAAAGAAAATCATAGAAGGATTAGGACTGGATCAAAGCCGGGTCTTAGGCTGTGGCTCTGCACCCGTATCACCGGCACTTCTCAATTGGTATCACAGTGTAGGCATAAATATAACCGAAGCTTGGGGGATGACAGAGTCGTTTGCTTACAGCACACTCAACTACCCTTTCAGATCTGAAAAAATCGGGACAGTTGGTAATGGCGGACCGGGTATAGAACTTAAGATAGCTACCGACGAAGAAATCATGGTGCGTAGTAAAGGTATGTTCGCTGGATATTACAAGAATGAAAAAGCAACCAAAGCTTCCTTTGATGATGATGGTTGGCTGCATACTGGTGATATTGGATCGTTAGATGACGAAGGTTATCTCTCCATACAAGGACGTAAAAAAGATACATTTAAAACAGCAAAAGGCAAATTTGTCGCGCCTGTACCTATTGAGAAAAAACTCTATGAGTACAGCCGAGTGGAAATGATGTGTTTAATAGGTCTAGGTATGCCTGCGCCCATTCTTTTAGCCGTCCCTCATCAGTTCCCTAACTTTGACAAAGAACGTTATCAGAGGCGAGCAGAACGCGTCATTAAACGTATGAATCAAGATTTAGAATCTCATGAAAAAATTAAAGGTGTCTTGATGGTGAAAGAACCGTGGAGTATCGAGAATGATATTTTAACACCAACCTTAAAGATTAAGCGCCATATTCTAGAGAAGAAGTATCACGACGTTGGCGCTAACTGGCCAAAAGATAAAGTGGTTATTTGGGAAGAGTAACCTCTTTTCTGTCTAGACCTAATGACCCTATATCACTCGGTATGGGGTCTCTCTCATTTATCTTATGAACTTATCTTTCACCGCGGTAAACAACATTAAACCTTTCGCAAACTAACTCCATATTTCTGACCATTTAATACCTAACTCGTCACACACCGAACGAAAAAAATTGGTGTGAGCGAGATGCCATCCCCGATAACTTTTATCCCCCCCCTTCTCCCTCGGCAAATGCAAAATATTCTGAAACTTGATTGAATGGTATCTGCTTTATAGACCTTGTTTCTATGATACAGACAGGCACCTCATCCCAATTCAGTAAGACCATCAGCCAGCCAACTTAAGGAAGCACTTCACCTTCGAGATTGTAAGCAGCCTTCAAGCTGCAGGTTGCGGTTTTAATTCCTTTCAATACAAGACGAGCGCATTCATTCGCATTCCATTCATCGCCACAAAAATACTCTGCAACGACTGAAAGACTGTCCGTATACTGCCCCTTTAGCAGTGTCTGAAAATATTTATTTAAGTAAGGTTGATGTTCAGTTTTTATATCGACAACCCCTATTTTTTTACAGATTATCTATCATCGGTAGATATAACGTATAATAACGGCAAAACTATTTGTAGGTACATTATGACTCAACTCAATAACCCACTTCATGGGGTTAAACTTGAAAAACTACTCACGGATCTCGTCGAACATTATGGCTGGGAGGAATTAAGCAGTATGGTCAACATAAATTGCTTTAAGAAAGATCCAAGCATCAAATCTAGCTTAAAATTTTTACGCAAAACAGATTGGGCGAGAACGAAAGTTGAAAGCCTTTGGCTTAATATGCAATAAAATAACCCACCACTAATCGTAGTATTAGCAAATTTCACCCAATAAAAAACCCGAAAGCTTACACTTTCGGGTTTTTTTAACTCAGAACAAAGAAGTTATTTCTTCTCTTTTCTTTCTCTTTCTTTGTCTTCTTTAACTTTAGCAATGACTGCTTCAGCAACGCTGTTCGGACACGGAGAGTAGTTAGCAAATTCCATTGAGAACTGACCACGACCAGAAGTCATTGTGCGTAGGTGACCGATATAACCAAACATTTCTGAAAGAGGAACGTCTGCTTTAATACGAGCACCAGTAACTCCCGCTTGTTGATCTTTAATCATGCCGCGGCGACGGTTAAGGTCACCAATAACATCACCAACGTGATCATCTGGCGTAAATACGTCAACGTTCATGATTGGTTCAAGAAGTTGCGCACCAGCTTTAGGCATAGACTGACGGAATGCACCTTTCGCTGCGATTTCAAATGCAATTGCAGATGAATCCACGGCGTGGAAGCCACCATCAAATAATTCAACTTCAACGTCTAGTGTTGGGAAACCAGCAAGAACACCGTTTTCCATCATGCCGCCAAAGCCTTTCTCGATTGCAGGCCAGAATTCTTTAGGTACGTTACCACCAACAACAACTGATTTGAACGAGAAACCTGAACCAGGTTCACCTGGTTTGATACGATAGTCGATCTTACCAAACTGACCAGAACCACCAGACTGCTTCTTATGCGTGTAGCTATCTTCAATTGCTTGAGTAATAGTTTCACGGTAAGCAACTTGAGGTGCACCAACCGTTAGGTCTACACCGTAAGTACGTCTAAGGATATCTACCTTAATGTCTAGGTGAAGCTCACCCATACCTTTAAGGATAGTTTCGCCAGTCTCTTCGTCTGTTTCAACTTGGAATGAAGGATCTTCAGCAACCATCTTACCAATTGCGATACCCATCTTCTCAGAACCACCTTTATCTTTCGGTGATACAGCAATCGAGATTACTGGCGTTGGGAAAACCATTGGTTCAAGCGTCACTGGGTGCTTAGGATCACATAAAGTGTGACCAGTTTTCACGTTCTTCATACCTACAATCGCAATGATATCACCAGCTTGAGCGCTAGTAAGTTCGTTACGGTCATCAGCTTGCATCTCAACCATACGGCCAACACGCTCAGTCTTACCAGTAAATGAGTTAAGGATGGTGTCACCCTTGTTCAAGGTACCTGAGTAAATGCGGACAAAAGTTAGTGCACCAAAGCGGTCATCCATTATTTTAAATGCAAGTGCTTTAAATGTTTCATTTGGCGAAACAATCGCGTGCTCGCCATTTTCTTCACCTTCGTCGTCCATTAGAGGTTGAGGATCAACTTCAGTTGGAGAAGGTAGATAGTCAACAACAGCATCAAGAACGATTTGAACGCCCTTGTTCTTAAATGCAGAACCACAGTATGTTGGGAAGAACGCTAGATCACGAGTACCTTTACGGATACAACGCTTAAGGTCTTCAATAGAAGGTTCTTCACCTTCCATGTACGCTTCCATTATATCGTCGTCTTGCTCAACCGCTGTTTCGATTAGCTCTTCACGGTACGTTTCAACATCATCAACCATGTCTGCTGGGATGTCTTGAATCGCATAGTTTTCAGGAAGACCAGTGTCATCCCAAACGAATGCTTTACGAGTGATTAGGTCTACAACACCAACGAAGTCGTCTTCGCGGCCAATAGGTAGAACCATAACAAGTGGCGTCGCGCCTAAAACTTTCTTAACTTGACCAACAACATTAAAGAAATCTGCACCTATACGGTCCAATTTGTTTATGAAGATCAAACGCGATACTTCTGAATCGTTAGCATAACGCCAGTTAGTTTCTGACTGAGGTTCAACACCACCAGAACCACAGAATACGCCGATGCCGCCATCAAGTACTTTAAGTGAACGGTAAACTTCTACTGTAAAGTCAACGTGTCCAGGAGTATCGATAACGTTTAGGCGGTGGTCTTTCCAGAAACAGCTTACTGCCGCTGACTGGATGGTAATACCGCGCTCAGCTTCCTGATCCATGAAATCAGTTGTAGATTCGCCATCATGAACTTCACCAGTCTTATGAATTTGACCAGTCAGTTTAAGGATACGTTCAGTTGTAGTAGTTTTACCCGCATCAACGTGCGCGAAAATACCAATATTTCTGTATTTTGATAAATCAGTCATTGTCTTACTCTGTTAATAAGGTATAAAAATGCGCGCAGAGTATACCACAATCTCTCGAGACTGATACCCTAACGTGCGTTGATTCTATAAAAAAGTGGCTTATCTTACCACGTAGATTTAATTGTAGTTAGACATTATTTGTCATCGAGTAGAGAATTTATTATTAAGACATTTATAGACTACTTTTAAAGAGATCTCATTTATCAATTAGACCTCATCAAAAGCATCAATTGCCTCCGATAACTTTCTAACACCATGTATTTCCATTCCGGCTATTCCGCCTTTAGGCATATTTGCCGATGGGATAATAGCCTTTTTAAACCCGTGCTTAAAAGCTTCCATCAATCTTTCTTGCCCACTAGGCACTGGGCGTATCTCACCCGCAAGACCCACTTCACCGAAGACGACGACATCCTTAGGTAATGGCCTGTCTCGAAAACTGGACAGTAATGACATTATTAGCGCTAGATCTGCACCTGTTTCTGTCACCTTTACGCCACCGACAACATTAACGAACACATCTTGATCTGCCATTTGCAAGCCACCATGTTTATGGAGCACCGCAAGCAACAACGACAACCGATTTTGATCTAAACCAACGGCCACTCTGCGTGGATTGGCTTGCTGTGAATAATCAACTAGCGCTTGTATCTCAACGAGAAGCGGGCGCGTCCCCTCCCAGACCACCATCACAGAACTACCGGATGTTTCTTCTTCTCCACGAGAAAGAAAAATAGCCGAAGGATTGCTGACCTCTCTGAGTCCCTGTTCGGTCATTGCGAAGACACCGAGTTCATTGATAGCACCAAATCGGTTTTTGTTGCTCCTCAGTGTTCGGAAGCGGCTATCTGAACCACCATCAAATAGTACTGAGCAATCTATTATATGCTCCAGCACTTTCGGTCCTGCAAGTGAGCCATCTTTGGTAACATGACCAACCATAAACACGGCGACATTATTTTGTTTTGCATATCGAGTAAGCGTGGTTGCGGACTCTCGTACCTGAGCGACACTGCCAGGTGAAGATTGGACATCTGAAACATGCATAACTTGAATCGAGTCTATCACCATGATGCGAGGCTGCTCTTTCTCCGCAATCTGGACGATTTTGTCTACATTTGTCTCTGAGAGCATTTTTAGATGCTCTTTCGGTAACCCTAGCCTAGACGCTCGCATTGCAACTTGTTGTAGCGATTCTTCTCCTGTCACATAGAGCGCAGGCATCTGAGAGGATAGCATACACATAGTTTGCAGAAGCAAAGTAGATTTACCGGCCCCCGGATTACCACCGATTAAAATAGCCGCTCCAGGCACCACTCCACCGCCTAAAACTCGATCTAACTCTTTGAAACCACTAGTAAAACGAGGAACCTCTTGCAGGTCAATCTCGGACAAGACTTGAACGGTAGACTCTACAGCACCCGCATAGCCGACCAGCCTTTCATTTCTTGCCACTTGCGGAGAGGCCGCGAGACGTATCTCTGTAATAGTGTTCCAAGCCCCACATGCATTACATTGCCCTTGCCATCTAGGATAATCAGCCCCACAATCGTTACAAACGTAGGCTCGTTTAACTTTTGCCATGGATCCTCAATAAATGTTATCTAAATCAATTAATCGAAATTTTACGTACATTTGAATCGAAACGATATATTAAAGTAAATCGTTAGTAAGCCGATATATACTCAATAAACCTAACTGAGCACACTCTACCAGAAAAAATGCAACAATCTGAAATACTCTCTTTAGTAGAAAGATTAATTCCTGTTTATGGCTCTCCTGACTTCAATATAGTGTTAGAGCAGCTAACGTACGGTGAACCTGCGTCAGCAAAAGTGATTGCAAAAATGGAATTAAATCGACTGATGAACCCATGCACTAGGTCTATAGACTTGAGAGGGAGAGTTCAGGGTGAGTGTAGAGAATACAAATTGGACGGCCGAACACATTGGTTAGATGACGTTGCGATCAACTCATATCATAAAAAAATAAAACGATTTGGTAGTTATACCGAAGGGGTATACGAAGCAATGGTCAACACGAGAAATAATTTTCGTGTTATGCACCAGAATACAAAATCTAATTCTAGTTCTGGTTTAACCAACCCAGAAAGCCCGTTTGAAGTCGAACCTATCACACTAGGGTTGGTTCTGAACAGACAAGAAAAACGACTAAAAATGTCTACACAAGTAGATATTACATTGAGAAATGGTCAAAAGATTCATGCCTCCAGCGTTGATTTGTCCAATTCGGGCGTAAAACTCAAAGTGCCAAGTGCGTTCGACTATAACCTTGGCGAAATGGTTGAAATGCATTTTTTTCAGCTAGAGAAACAGAGCAAACTTAATGAGTTGAGCGCATCGCTTGATTATCGAATCATCGGTATAGAAGAGTGCTATGAAAACGATAGTATCCGATGGTTACGTGCCATCAAACTCACCGACACCCATATCATTGGTCGAGCCATCGACATCATGTTGAATAGCAACATTAAAAAAGCCAATCATGATAATCAAGATAAAATATTACAGTCAAGAGCCCATGGTTATGAACACGCTTACATCAAATACACCCGAAACCTACCTCTCTTTTTCTCAGGCACAGAATTAAAATACGCTCTTCTTAATGATTTCAATAAAGAGGTCTGGGATTACTGGCATGACGAACGATATCAACAAACACTAGGTTCTCTGTTTGATGCTTCACGAATGAATGAACTGACTAAATTCGGTGCTAAACATTCAAGTAATGTTATCTATACGTTTGTCCATGAACACCAAGATAAAGAGTTGCACTATTCACTGATGCTTCCAGAAGCCACCAGAGCCGAACGACAACTTTTTTGGCATACAGGCGCACGTAGAAATAGCTGGAAAGTTTATCGTATTCATATGCACGAACTTAGCCCTGAAGAGAAAAATAGCATCGCCGGTGTATATGCTAAGGCAGAAGAAGACAACATAACCCATTTTGGCCTATTACAGGAGATATCTAACGTGGAATCAGTAAGGGACTATCAACTAACTGAAAAGCCACCTTTAAACTCAAGCATATTGAATAAATTTAGACATTCTCGAAAAATCGTTGGTAGCCCGAAAGGTGTCTATTACGACGACGTATCACGTCGAAAGGAGCAACGTTTTAAATTTCGCTCCCCTATTGAAATTACTATAGACGGAAACGTGCCGATTGCGGGAGAAACAATTAACTTTTCGTCTCGCGGACTGTTTGTTTCTTTATCCCAACCTTTGCAGTGTAGGATTGGAAACACGATAAAGGTTAGTCTAAATGAGTTGCAGCAGTATGATCAATCTGCACCATTAACGCACATCCCCTATACCGTTGTGCGCATTAGCCCAAATGGGTTGAATATTCATTTGTCTCTGGAGGAGAACAGCCTCACAAACCGAGCAATGAATTTCCTAAAAAAACTCATTACCCATAATAAGAATAAGCTACCACTCACTGACGAAGAACTGCCTGAAATCGAGCTACTGCATACTATGTATGACATAGTACTACCCAGATTAGCCAGTACACCATTTTATATATCTAAAAAAGATAGTGTATTGCAACCAATCGCGATTGGCGTTAATTATCCGCTAGAGCCACACTTAAAAGTATTGGAAAAACTAGGGCATCAAAAAAACTTCTCTTTAGAGCCCATCTTTAAAAACAGAAGTGCAAGACTACTAAAAGACCCCATTCGTCCAGTCCCTGGGGCAAAACCGGTATACCATGACGTTTATATTGCCGTAATCAAGAATGACGACGAGATAGAAGCTATCTACACGAAGCTTTATGATGAGTTCCCGACACTTCAAGAAAGGTTGCGATTTATTAAGAAATCAAAACAACTGGGCGAGTTTTACGTATTGCGTATTAATGGTGTACCCGTCGAAAACACATCAACTAAGATTTTGATAAAAAAACTAAATGAACTTGCATCTTCAAGCATGCATCATGCAAGAGCGCTCGACAAAGAATTCAGCTCAATAGTTGGCTTTGGTGAAATCATAGACATAACGGAAGAAATATTAATTCGATTAGAACTAACTTAAGCGTCACCAAATCACCCTAAATACGACGATCTAGGGTAATTTAATTAAAGTGCTAGCACATTAAAAACTGATCTTCCGATGCTTAGCTAATAGACCCGATAGTATGCACATTATCCCACCGAGCCCCGCGTATCTTACCGACGTTTGAGCTTGTTGTTCAACTTTCGGTTTGGCATGATAGGCAATACCTAAACCGGCTACCTCCATCATCACTAAATCATTCGCGCCATCACCTACCGCAACAGTATTTTGTTGAGTAACACCATATTCTTCAGCAAGCTGTTGAAGAATATCAGCCTTCGCCTGAGCGGATACCACCCCTCCAATAACGGCACCGGTGAGCTTCCCATCAATAATTTCAAGCGTATTCGACTGTGCATGATCAAGCTTTAACTCTTGCTTTAAGTAATCAGAAAAATAAGTAAAACCACCAGAAGCAATGGCCGTTTTCCATCCAAACCCTTGTAGACTACTTATGAGTTCTCTCAAATCTGGCATCAATGGCAGCGTCGTTCTCACTTGATCTAAGATATCTTCGTCAGCGCCTTTTAAAGCCAATACTCGTTGCCTCAGGCTTTGCTCAAAATCTAACTCACCTTGCATGGCTCTTTCTGTTACTTCTGATACCTGTTCACCAACACCAGCCAATTTTGCGATCTCATCGATACACTCTATTTGTATAGCGGTAGAATCCATATCAAAAACGATAAGACCTGGTTGAGTTAGGTCTGGCACTTCGGAGAGAGAGGCGTAGTCAACCTTCAAGGCTTTGAGTACTTTTTCATGTTCATTTGTTAGTTCACCGGACATCAAAGCCACTTCATAATGTCCAACGCTCCACACTTCCAACACAGAATTATAGGTCTGCGTATGAAAATCAATATCCTCAAAGAGTTGAGGTGAAAGATAAGTCGAAAATACTACCCAACTTGCATTTTTTCTATCCAATTGGTTTGAAAGTCGGGTTTCAGGTAACCGTTGAATAAGTTTTGTCTGTTTTTTTATCGGTAAAGTTTTCACTGCGTCCATGCCCACTAAATTCACTTAAGCTAAACGTTAACCTATTGCAATTTCAAAAGGCAAGCGCCAATATGTAATTACATTGAAAAACAAAGAATAATGGTCAAAAATGAAACGTTCACTTTTCTCTATAGGTCTATTTCTAAAAAGTATCGCCATTATTTTTCTACTTTTAATATTTGGCTACATTGCACAAAACAGCGTTGTGATAAGTAAAGGTAACGAACAGATTCAGTCTCGCCAACTAGAAACGCTGACGAAAGTACTCGTATCTCAAGCATCTCTGTCTGCCAGTGATATGATCACAAACAGTGACCAAGAGCGGCTGCTGAAGCTAACGAATCAATTAGCCAGAGAACGACTCGTTTTTGATGCCACTATCTACGATTCGGAAGGTATTAAACTTGCGGCAAGTGAAGAAGCTAAATCAACCAGAGAGATATTAGGGTTAGACACGCCTTTAGAGACAGCAAGCATCGGTCGACTACAACTTGTAGAACCTATTTTTCACGATAAAAACCTGATTGGATATGTTCGCATAACGTTTGAAAAGGGGATGGTTACGGCTATTTCAGACCATCATTACCGTAATAGTGATCGCTATATGTATGTCATGATAATAATTAGTTTTTTGAGTGGTATGTTAATCACATTAATCTTGATTAGAAAACCAAAAAATAAACAGGAAAACCTATTAGTAAAGGAACGAGAATAATAGGTTGGAGTCGCGCCAGTTATTACATACAACGGATTCGCTCCTCCAAACCCGTTAGGCCATTTTTGTCACTACGATTGCATAAAAAAGCTCTGATTTAAAATCAGAGCTTTTTAGTTTGAAGCATATCGATACTTTAGTCTTTATCACCCAGCAATACTGAATCTAGTGCTATTAGCATCATCTCATTAAACGTGGTAGCACGCTCTTCAGAAGTGGTTTGCTCACCGCTCTTAATATGGTCCGATACGGTACAAATCGCTAATGCTTTGGCACCATACTCCGCCGCAACACCATAGATACCTGCTGCTTCCATTTCAACGCCAACGATGCCGTACTTGTCCATTACGTCGAACATGCTTGGATCCGGTGTGTAGAAAAGTTCAGCTGAGAATAAGTTGCCCACTTTCACGTCGATACCACGAGCTTTTGCCGCTTCTTCAGCTGCCTTGACCATTTTATAGTCTGCAATAGCAGCAAAGTCATGACCTTTGAAACGAATACGGTTAACTTTAGAGTCCGTACTTGCCCCCATACCAATAACAACATCGCGAACCTTGATGTCTTCGCTTACTGCGCCACAACTGCCTACACGAATAATTTTCTTAACACCAAAATCTTTGATTAGCTCAGTAACATAGATAGAACATGATGGGATCCCCATTCCATGACCCATAACTGAGATCTTACGTCCTTTATATGTACCAGTGTAACCAAACATATTACGAACATCACACACTTGAACAACGTCGTCTAAGAATGTTTCCGCAATGTATTTGGCACGTAGTGGATCACCTGGCATTAAAACGACATCAGCAAAAGCACCCATTTCAGCGTTAATATGTGGAGTTGCCATTAATTTATTCCTTTGTAGGTTTTAAATAGCTCCTATCTCTAAGGTTCTTTGCCCTAAGAGAAGCACACATTGTGCAGGAACTAACAATCATAAACTGTTGTTGAGTAACCTGAGGCAACCCAACAACGCTCTATTACAAAAAGCTTTTTCCGTAATCCATATCAGAGGTACCGAAATACTCTGCTAGGCTCTGGCCAATGTCCGCAAACGTCTCGCGGCGACCTAAAGAACCTGCTGGAATCTTTTTACCATATACAAGAACAGGGATATGTTCACGAGTATGGTCACTTCCTGGCCAGGTTGGGTCACAACCATGGTCAGCCGTCAGTATCAAGACATCATCTTCTTCAAGAATCTCTATCATCTCTGGAAGTCTTTTATCAAAATATTCTAACGCTGCAGCGTAACCTGCTACATCACGACGATGGCCGTAAGACGAGTCGAAATCGACAAAGTTAGTGAATATAATAGTATTATCACCTGCTTCTTTTACTTGTTCTAAAGACGCATCAAATAGCTCTTCTAGACCCGTTTTCTTCACTTTCTTGGTGATCCCGCAGCCCGCATAAATATCGGCTATCTTACCTATCGATACTACTTCTCCACCTTTTTCTTCTACAAGCTTTTGCAGAACAGTCGTGGCTGGTGGCTCTAAAGATAAGTCACGGCGGTTTCCCGTACGTGCAAATTCGCCCGCTTTCGCACCAATAAATGGACGAGCAATTACGCGACCAATATTGTAATCTTCAAGCTCTTCGCGAACAATGTGACAAAGATCTAATAAGTTATCTAGGCCATATGTCTCTTCATGACACGCGATCTGGAATACTGAATCTGCAGAGGTATAAAAAATCGGCTTTCCTGAAGCCATATGTTCTTCACCCAACTCGTCAAGAACAACCGTACCAGATGAATGACAGTTTCCCAGGTAACCGGGTAAGTTCGCACGTTTTACAATTTTATCTAACAGGACTTCTGGAAAGCTGTTGGTATTATCAGAGAAATACCCCCAGTCAAATAACACAGGAACACCAGCGATTTCCCAATGACCAGATGGTGTATCTTTACCTGAAGACATCTCAGCCGCATGACCATACGCACCGATAATCTCAGCGTGCTCATCTAAGCCTTCAGGAAAGCGTCCTGTTGACTCTTGAGATGCTAGGCCAAGCCCCATCTTAGAAAGGTTTGGTAACGTAAGTGGCCCTTTACGGTTTTCGTTGTCAGCCAATCCTTTTGCACAGTGTTCTGCAATGTGTCCAAGAGTATCTGAGCCAACATCGCCAAATTTGTCCGCATCGGCTGTCGCGCCAATACCAAATGAATCTAAAACTAAAATAATTGATCTTTTCATTTTTGCTCTCCGTCAGAAGAAATAGTCAATGTGGTCACCTGAATAATGGGCAAAATCACACATCTTCCGCGCGTATTTGGCGGTACACATTTGGGGTTGAAATATATGGGGCATTACCTACAACAATGGCTTTCTGTAACGCCGTTGCTGCTTCTTGCCACTGCTCTTCATTGCGTGCGTGAATGATGGCTAAAGGTTTGTCTTCATTAGCCGTTTCACCTAAACGAATAAAGCGATTAAAACCTACAGCATAGTCGATCGTGTCGGTTGCAACACGACGGCCTCCACCCATACCAACAACTGCCATACCGATTGCTCGAGTATCCATAGCGGATACAACACCACTCTCTTTTGCATAAACAGGCTTGATAATTTCAGCTTTATCGAGATAGTTATCGTAGTTTTCAACAAAATCGATTGGACCACCTAGGCCCGCCACCATTTTACCAAAGCAATGTGCTGCGCTACCGTTATCTAATACGGCTTGTAGCTTCTTGCGCGCATCATCTTCATCTGTTGCCAATTTAGCTAATACTAACATTTCAACACATGATGCCATTGTCACTTCAAATAGGCGCGGATTTCGATATTCACCCGTTAAGAACTGAACGGCTTCACGAACTTCAACGGCATTCCCCGCGGAAGACGCCAGTACTTGGTTCATATCGGTTAAGATTGCTGTTGTCTTGGTTCCAGCACCATTAGCAACGGCAACAATTGACTTTGCTAACTCTTCAGATGCTTCATAGGTCGGCATAAATGCACCTGAACCGACTTTCACATCCATTACTAGAGATTCTAATCCTGCGGCTAGCTTCTTAGAAAGAATAGAAGCCGTAATTAGAGAAATATTATCAACGGTCGCTGTGATATCACGAGTTGCATACACACGTTTGTCCGCTGGTGCTAAGTCACCCGTTTGACCAATAATGGCAACGCCAGCTTCTTTTGTCACTTGGCCGAATACTTCATTGGTTGGCGTTATATTATAACCAGGTATAGATTCAAGCTTATCTAGAGTACCACCAGTGTGACCAAGGCCTCGACCCGATATCATAGGGACAAAACCGCCACATGCTGCCACCATAGGGCCAAGCATTAAAGAGGTTACGTCACCGACACCACCGGTAGAATGTTTGTCTACTATCGGGCCACCAAAATTCATGTGGTCCCAATCGATGACCATGCCAGAATCTCGCATTGCACAAGTTAAGGCAATACGTTCAGGCATCGTCATTTCATTAAAAAATATAGCCATTGCAAAAGCGGCTATTTGACCTTCAGATACTGTGTTTTTTGCGACACCTTGAATGAAAAAATCTATTTCTTCATTCGTCAACACTTCGCCATCGCGCTTTTTACGGATAATTTCTTGTGGTAAGTACATTAGAATTGTCCTGCTTTAAAATTAAAAAAAGGAATCATTCCCCTAAAGATACGATAGTTTACGAGAACCTATCCCTAGGGGCGTTTTCTTCTATTTAGTAAGCGCTTGGATCCGCAACTTCTTTCGTTACTTCTAATGTATTGAGTAAGCTAGTTAATAAGCTTGATGCACCAAAGCGGTAATGCATATTATCCGCCCATTCAGCACCAAGAATATCGTCTGCCATCGCAAGAAAGGCAGCAGCATCTTCAGCTGTTCGTACTCCACCCGCTGGTTTGAAGCCAACCTTTTCAGCTACACCCATATCGCGAATAACTTTCAACATTATTTCTGCTGCTTCTGGTGTCGCATTAACAGGCACTTTACCCGTCGACGTTTTAATGAAATTTGCACCAGCGTCAATAGAAAGCTCTGACGCGCGCTTAATGAGTGCTTCTGTTCTAAGTTCACCCGTTTCTATGATCACTTTTAGTAAAGTATCACCACACGCTTCTTTACATTGTTTTACCAACTCAAAACCTGTCTTCTCATCCCCAGCAATAAGCGTACGGTAAGGGAATACAACATCAACTTCATCAGCGCCATAAGCGATAGCCGCTTTTGTCTCTGCTACTGCGATAGCAATGTCGTCATTACCATGAGGAAAGTTTGTAACCGTTGCAATGCGAACGTCAGGCGTACCTTGTTCACGAAGTGTTTTCTTAGCAATTGGTATAAAACGAGGGTATATACATATCGCAGCCGTATTACCTACCGCTGTTTTCGCATCATGACAAAGCGCAATCACTTTTTCATCAGTGTCGTCATCATTTAGCGTCGTTAAATCCATAAGTTTTAGTGCACGTAGAGCTGCAGCTTTTAATTCGCTCATTTCTATCTCCGATCAAAATATTCAATTTGTTTACCGAAAAGCGTACTCAGTCCAATCTAGTATAGATGGTAGTGTATGAATCGCTTTTAGGTTACGAAATGAACGGACTTGGTTCCTTGAAGACTTAGTAACGATTCCGTCGAATCAACCTACTAATTGCTATCCCTGTCACCGCACAGTACCAATTTGTCTAATGGCACAACAATCTGTGATTGCGGTGTTTATCTAAGGTAATACGTCGTGTATTACCTACTGGAAAAATATGACGTATTCACTTGCTTGTGTTCTCGTTTTTCTATCTATCCAGATCACAAGCTAATACGTTTTCCAGATGTATATATTATAGCCATTACAACAGAATGTGATAGGGGTATCATTTAACGCAAACGTTTTGTATCTCAAAAAAGTTCAAATAAACGCTGTGGCGTAACTGTTTTTCAATTTTGTTTGGCTTAAGACAACAAAAAACCGTAGCAATTTCTTGCTACGGTTTTGATTCAGCATTATCTGTACTGTTCTCTATATTGCGACAAACTTAGAATGCAGCAAGAGAGATACAGAAACCAGCAATAGTTGCAGCCATTAGGTTAGACAATGTACCAGCAACAACCGCTTTAATACCCATACGTGCGATATCATGGCGACGACCTGGTGCAATACCACCCAAACCACCTAATAGAATGGCGATAGATGATAAGTTTGCAAAACCACATAGTGCGAACGAGATGATTGCCGTCGTTTTCTCAGTCATTACTAGACCTGTTGCCGCGACTACCTGAGCATTTTCACCCACGTACGGTACAAAGTTCAAGTAAGCAACGAATTCGTTAACGATAGTTTTCTGACCGATGAAAGAACCCGCCAGTGTCGCTTCTTCCCAAGGCACACCGATAAGGAATGCAAGAGGAGCGAAGATCCAACCAAGAAGAAGTTCTAGGCTTAATGATTCCATACCGAACCAACCACCGATGCCACCAAGGATACCGTTGACTAGCGCAATTAGGCCGATGAATGCGATAAGCATTGCACCTACGTTAAGCGCAAGTTGCAAACCAGCAGACGCGCCGCCAGCAGCTGCATCAATAACGTTAGCAGGTTTATCATCGCCACCGTCAAGAGCATCTGCAACATCACTAGCAAATTCTTCAGTTTCAGGTTTGATTATCTTAGCAAACAGTAATCCACCAGGTGCGGCCATGAAAGAGGCTGCGACTAGGTATTCTAGAGGAACACCCATTGAAGCATACCCAGCAAGTACACCACCTGCTACTGACGCTAAACCACCACACATTACTGCAAACAGCTCAGATTGAGTCATTTTAGGAACAAACGGACGAACCACTAAAGGTGCTTCAGTTTGACCTACGAAAATGTTAGCTGCTGCGGACATAGATTCAGCTTGAGACGTACCCAAAGCTTTTTCTAATGCGCCACCAAGAATTTTGATTACCCACTGCATTGCGCCGATGTAGTAAAGCACAGATATTAGTGAAGAGAAGAAGATTAGTGTAGGTAGCACTTGGAATGCGAAAATAAAACCAAGACCATCTACTGAAAAGCTCACTAGGTTACCGAAAAGGAAACTAGTACCGCTTTTGCCGAAATCGATCACGCTAGCGACACCGCTAGAGAAACCACCGAGTAAATCTTTACCCCAAGGCACGTATAGTACGAATGCACCTAGAATAAATTGGATAGCGAATGCACCACCCACAGTTCTTACATTTATTGCTTTGCGGTTGTCGGATAGAAGTACTGCGATTGCAATGAGTACTACCATGCCGATTAGGCTCATAAACAGGCTCATGGTTTATGGCTTCCTTATTTAGTTAAATGGCGTGTGATAAAATTGGTGCTAAAAAGCGAGGCGATTATAAACAGACCCCAAGATATAAAGTAATGGCAAAGTCACACTTTTGTACTGCACTCACCATTGATTCATACAGAAGTGTGAACGCAATCGCATTTACATCAGAAAACGTTCAACAATGAAACATTTAACTACATTCTCGTTCACAAATTGCATACATCGACTTGCTATTTTCAAAAACCTGCTCTGCAATCGTTTGCTCAGATTCACTTCGGAGCACGTTCAGTTCATTTAGTATGAGTTTTAAATTCTTGGGGTGATTTATTTCACCTTGGCGACCCAAAATCGGCATGTCAGGTGAATCCGTTTCTAACACCAACGAACGAAGAGGTAATTGAGAAATGGCGTCACGTGTCTTTTTGGCTCTAGGGTATGTAATCGACCCACCAACACCAATATGAAAACCGAGGTTAATATATTCCATTGCCTGCTGATAACTCCCGGTAAAAGCATGAATCACTCCACCATAGCGAGCTTTATTTTTTTTCAGTAACTTGATTATATCTTGGTGTGCCTTTCTGGAATGGAGAATCAATGGAAGATGGTATTTATTGGCTAATCTAATCTGTTCTATAAATAACTGTTTTTGAACCCCCTCGGACTTGCGAGATTGATAAAAATCTAGCCCACATTCTCCTACAGCAACACAACGACTACTTCTGCCTGATAATAATGTATCCAATAATTCAATATGTTCATCCAAATGCTGGTCAATGAAATAGGGATGCAACCCCAGAGAGAAAAACACTCCTCTACTAGTATTGCTGAGCATCTCTACTCTTTTCCAATTAAAAGCGCCACAACCAGGAACAAGAAACTTAACAACCCCAAATCGCCTTGCTATAGCGATCTCTTCTTCTACATCTTCTAAGAATTCATCTCTATCTAAATGGCAGTGTGTATCGAAAAGTTTTATATGATCCTCATTCATTTTTTTTCTCTTTTGGCTCAAAAATATCTTCTTTTTTTATTGGTACACAGCAACGTTTTTGTTCTGGTGTTAAACCAAGCGATTTACACCATTCATCATAACGCTTAATGGCCTTTTTAAAATTCTTGATCATAATCATATCTCCTAAAAACCAACACACTCTTTCAGTAACCCTATATCCCTTTAGCCTTTATTCTTACCTTTTCTTCTAGAAAACGCCTAATTTGTGAGAGCTAGAATCCAGAGCTGGAATGCAACCAAGACACCCTACCCCACGAAAACGTGATCCAGACCAAGAATTATCGTACTACGATGTTCTATTACCTAGTTTACCTGTGAGCGAAACGCTTTTTTTTTTGCCAAGCAAACGATAAACTTACGGGCGATAACTGTTTATGTGTACATAATTGCACAAGACCATCAACGCAGTTGCATATAAATATAAATGGCACTCATTTGTTCGTTTGAGTTTGGGATAAAAACATAGGGATTCTTACAGTGAAAAAAACTACTCTTAAGCTATCTGCATTAGCACTAGCAGTATCTTCTTTTAGCGTGTTCGCAGCACCAAAACCAGCCGTTATTTACGATACAGCAGGCAAATTTGACAAGTCTTTTAACGAAGCTGTTTATCAAAATGGTGTGAAAGTATTAGAAACTGAAAAAGGCATTAAAGTTCGCGAATTTGAGCCACAAAATGAAGCTCAGCGTGAACAAGGTCTTCGACGTTTAGCAAGCCGCGGTTTTAGCCCAATCGTAGCAGTTGGATTCAACATGGCGTCAGCAGTAGAGAAAGTGGCTACTGAGTTCCCTGAAATCAAATTCACCATCATTGATATGGTCGTTGATAAGCCAAACGTTCAGTCTATTGTGTTTAAAGAGCATGAAGGTTCATTCCTTGTTGGTGCTTTAGCCGCAAAACAATCTAAAACGGCAACCGTTGGTTTTATTGGTGGTATGGATATTCCACTAATTCGTAAGTTTGCTTGTGGTTATGAGCAAGGTGCAAAATACGCTAACGCTGATGCTACAGTGCTTCAAAACATGACAGGTTCAACTCCTGCTGCTTTTGCTGACCCAGCAAAGGGTTCTGAACTTGCTAAATCACAGTTCTCTAAAGGCGCTGACGTAATTTACGCGGCCGCTGGTGGTACTGGCCTTGGTGTTTATCAAGCAGCAAAAGATGCGGGTAAATTCGCTATCGGTGTTGATGCTAACCAAAACCATCTTCAGCCAGGCACCATGCTAACGTCTATGGTTAAACGTGTTGGTATTGCAGCCAAAGATGCTTGGATTGCAGACATGGATGGAAAATGGAAACCAGGGATTAAAGTTCTTGGTCTTAAAGAGGGTGGTGTTGCTTGGGCTCTAGACTCAAACAACGAAGGCCTAATTACTCCAGAAATGAAAGCGTATGTGGAAGGTATTGAAGCAGACATCATCTCAGGAAAGATCGCTGTACATGACTACATGTCAGACAATACTTGTAACTACTAATCATAAAGTTATCAGTTATTAGATGATCTTTACGCCGTTGCTCTTAGTTCAAAAACTTTAAGCAACGGCGTACTCATTTTTATTTTGCAGTTCAGGAATTTCACGTGACTCAAGTTCAAAATTTTGCCATTGAACTAAATCAGATAAATAAGCGTTTTGGCGCAGTACACGCCAACCGTGATATTGATCTTAAAGTTCCCGCGGGCACCATTCACGGCATTATCGGTGAAAATGGTGCGGGTAAATCCACGTTAATGAGCATCATTTACGGTTTTTACCATGCCGATACCGGCTCTATGCTCGTTAATAATAAAAACTACAAACCATCCAATTCTCAAGAAGCAATTAGTTCCGGTATTGGTATGGTTCATCAGCATTTCATGTTGGTGGAAACTTTCACCGTTTTGGAAAACATTATTTTAGGCGCAGAGAATGGCTGGAAATTAGAAGAGAGCTTGAAATCTGCTCGTAAAAAGCTCGTTCAAATTGAAAAAGATTATGGCTTAGAGGTTCCTCTTGACGCGATTGTGGGAGATTTACCTGTAGGTTTACAACAACGCGTGGAAATTCTAAAAGCATTATATCGTGATGCCAAAATACTTATACTTGATGAGCCTACAGGTGTACTAACACCACAAGAAGCCGACCACCTTTTCACTATCCTTGACAAGCTTCGTGCACAAGGCACCACCGTTATGATTATTACGCATAAATTGCGTGAGGTCCTCGCCATCACAGATAACATATCTGTGATGCGCCAAGGTACGATGGTTGACCATGTTGTGACTGCAGATACTAATCAAGATCAACTTGCTGAACTCATGGTTGGACGTAAAGTTCGACTTAAAGTAGAAAAACAACCAGCACAACCAAAACAAGCTCGAATCAAGGTCAATAAACTGAGTTACTTTGATCATAGCAAAGTGCAAAGAATAAAAGAGATCAGCTTTTCCGTTCGTGAGGGTGAGATTGTCGGTATTGCTGGTGTCTCTGGTAACGGTCAATCTGAAATCCTCGGCCTGCTTTCTGGCATCCTAAAACCAGCGTCAGGGAGCATTGAACTTAATGGCAATATCCTTACGGCTGAAAAACCTAGCGACCCACAACAAGTTCGTGCTATGGGTGTTGGGCATATTCCGGAAGATAGGCATAAACAAGGCTTAATTAACAAGTTTGAAGCACAAGAAGCTTATATTCTTGGTTATCATAATCTACCAAAATACAATAAAGGTTTACTCCAAGATAAAGAATCGATTAAAACGCTTTGTCAGTCTAGCATGGACAAATGGGATGTTCGCCCAAATGATGTCACGCTCAAGACAGCCAATTTCTCTGGCGGCAATCAGCAGAAACTCGTTATTGCAAGAGAAATGGAAGAGAATCCTAACGTTCTACTCGTTGGTCAACCCACTCGCGGTGTTGATATCGGTGCCATCGAATATATCCACCAACAGATAATAATGAGCCGCGACGCAGGCAAAGCTGTATTACTCGTTTCTGTCGAACTAGATGAAATATTAAGTCTTGCAGACCGTATTATCGTGGTGTTTGACGGCAACATTGTTGGTGAAGTACAAGCAGACCAAGCCGATGAAAAAACACTAGGATTAATGATGGCGAACATCATGCCTGAACATCTTAAAAACAACAGTGAATCCCAAGGAGAAGCATCATGAGTCAGGCTAAAATTCCTGCTTGGGTAACCGTTGCGTTACTGCCTGCCATAAATGTAATGGTGGCATTTTTAGTTTCAGCGTTATTGTTTATTTATATAGACATTAGCCCTATCGACGCCGCCAAAGTGATGTGGACCGGTGCATTTGGTTACGCTGAAGGTTTTGGTTATACGCTATATTACGCCACTGGTTTTATTTTTACTGGACTTGCAGTATCGGTGGCATTTAATGCCAGCCTTTTCAATATCGGTGGAGAAGGACAAGCCTATATTGGTGGCCTAGGTGTTGGCTTAGTCTGCCTTACCTTAGGTGAATATGCGCCTTGGTATATCACTTTCCCTGTCGCGATTATCGTCGGTGGGCTCTTTGGTGCCGCATGGGCCTTCATCCCTGCTTACCTACAGGCGAAAAGAGGTTCACATATCGTGATTACCACGATTATGTTTAACTTTATTGCCGCCTCATTGATGGCTTATCTTTTAGTCGATGTTTTAAAACCTGAAAACACGATGGCCACAGAAAGTAGGGTTTTTGCCGTCAGCAGTTGGCTACCAAAAATGCACGAAATGGTTGCAGTGTTTGGATTCGACATTGCCCCTAGCCCACTAAACTTGAGTTTTGTATTTGCTCTACTCTGCTGTGTTTTTGTTTGGTTGTTTATATGGCATACACGTTGGGGCTATGAATTAAGAGCGGTTGGTGCAAACCCATCTGCATCTGGATACGCTGGTATTAATTACGTACGAGTCGTGGTTATCACCATGCTGATATCTGGCATGCTAGCTGGCTTTTTTGGTCTCAATGTTCTTCAGGGAGAGCTGCATCAGATAAAACTGAATTTTGTAGAAGGATTCGGTTTTACAGGTATTGCGGTTGCCTTAATGGGACGTAATCATCCTGTAGGGGTATTACTAGCCAGTTTGCTATTTGGCTTTCTCTATCAAGGTGGAGCAGAACTGAGTTTTGAATACGGTGTAGACCGAAATATCGTTGTGGTATTGCAAGGATTGGTTATTCTTTTCTCTGGTGCATTAGAACATATGTTCCAACCATCCCTCGAGCGTACTTATCTTAGAGTGTTCGGTAAAACTAAAACTGGAGCAGCTTAATCATGTTTGAAACGATTATATTGATGCTTGATGCAACCATACGTGTTGCGACTCCTCTCATATTGGCAGCACTTGCGGGTATGGTAAGTGAACGCTCCGGTATTGTTAACATCGCTTTAGAAGGTAAATTGCTAGCTTCAGCGTTTGCAGGTGCAGCAGCAGCCCATGTGACTGGATCTGCATGGCTTGGGTTGTTTGCTGGTATTTCTGTCTCTATATTACTTGCCCTCTTACACGGCTTTGCTTCGATAACCCATAGAGGTGATCAAGTTGTGAGTGGTATGGCGATAAATATTTTAGCGGCTGGCCTTACTGTTACTTTGGGGCGTCATTGGTTCCATCAGGGTGGTCAAACTCCAGCGCTATCTGGAGATGCACGCTTTGCACCAATCCACTTACCTGGCGCTGATTCATTAGCGGACACCCCTATAATTGGCCTCCTTTATTCAGAGCTATTAAGTGGTCACTCCGCACTAGAGTACCTTGTTATTCTTATTGTGCCTCTAACGTGGTTTATCATGTATAAAACTCGTTTTGGTCTAAGACTACGTGCTGTAGGCGAATCACCCAGTGCTGTTGATACGGCTGGTATTTCTGTGGTTAAAATGCGCTATCTTGCGATGATCCTTTGCGGAACTTTAGTCGGGATTGGCGGTGTGTACCTTTCTGTTGGGCAGACAGCACAGTTTATTCCAAACATGAGTGCAGGCAAGGGTTATATGGCGCTAGCCGCATTGATCTTTGGTAAGTGGAAACCTATTACTGCAATGGCGGCTTGTCTGTTATTTGGCTTCCTTGATGCCCTGGCGATTCGTTTGCAAGGGGTAACTATTGGTGACTTCCCGATTCCGGTTCAAGCAATAGAAGCCATTCCTTATGTTCTCACCGTATTCCTACTTGCTGGTTTCATTGGTAAAGCCATTGGACCAAAAGCGGTTGGTGTTCCATACACCAAAGAGCGTGAATAACAGCTTTAGAGCGATAAAAAAACGGAGCCATTTGGCTCCGTTTTTTATACATTATTTAAACAATGCTACTAGTGTTCGCGTGTCGCTCTGAATTGGATATCAGGGAAACGCTCTTGAGCTAGGTTTAGATTTACCATAGTTGGCGCAATATAAGAGAGATTATTACCACCATCAAGAGCCAAGTTCGCCTGTCCTTTACGTCTAAACTCATCCAGTGTCTTCTCGTCATCACATTCAATCCAACGAGCCGTTGCCACATTAACACTCTCGTAAATCGCTTCTACGTTGTACTCTGATTTCAAACGTGCGACGACGACATCGAACTGAAGCACACCTACCGCACCGACGATAAGATCGTTATTTTGTAGAGGACGGAACACCTGTACTGCCCCCTCTTCAGAGAGCTGGACCAACCCTTTGAGTAATTGCTTCTGTTTTAACGGATCCCTTAAGCGAATACGGCGAAATAATTCTGGTGCAAAGTTAGGAATACCGGAGAACTTAAGCGTTTCTCCTTGAGTAAAGGTATCGCCAATTTGGATAGTTCCATGATTATGTAGGCCAATAATATCACCCGCATAAGCTTGCTCTGCACGAGAACGATCACCCGCCATAAACGTAACAGCATCAGAGATATTTATCTGTTTGCCTAAACGTACGTGATTCATCTTCATACCCTGAGAGTATGTTCCGGAAACTATACGCATAAACGCAATACGGTCTCGATGCTTTGGATCCATATTAGCTTGAATTTTAAATATGAAGCCGGAGAACTTCTCTTCTGTTGCTTTTACTTCACGTTCATTGGCTTGGCGAGATAATGGCTGAGGGGCCCAACGTGTTAACCCCTCTAGCATATGGTCCACGCCAAAATTACCAAGAGCCGTACCAAAGAACACCGGCGTCAATTCTCCAGCAAGAAACAACTCTTGATCAAATTCATGTGATGCACCAATAACCAATTCCAGTTCATCTCTAAGCTGTTCTGCAAGTTCATCGCCAATAGCCGCTTCAAGTTCAGGATTACCTAACCCTTTAATAATCTTTTCTTCTTGAATAGTATGACCTTGTCCCGTTGAATAGAGATACGTCTCGTCCCTATGAATGTGGTAAACACCTTTAAACTCTTTACCACAGCCTATCGGCCAAGAGATTGGAGCACACGCTATCTTTAATTCACTTTCGACTTCATCTAGAAGCTCCATAGGGTCACGAATTTCTCGGTCTAGCTTATTCATAAAGGTAACTATAGGAGTGTCACGCAAACGCGTAACTTCCATCAGTTTACGTGTGCGGGCCTCAACGCCCTTTGCTGAATCTATAACCATTAAACAAGAATCGACAGCCGTGAGCGTCCGATAAGTATCTTCAGAGAAATCTTCGTGCCCTGGGGTATCAAGTAGGTTAACTAAACTACCGTTAAATGGAAATTGCATTACAGAAGTTGTCACTGAAATACCACGTTCTTTTTCCATCTCCATCCAGTCTGACTTAGCGTGCTGGTTTGAGCCTCGACCTTTCACAGTACCAGCAGATTGAATAGCGCGCCCGAAAAGTAACACTTTTTCGGTGATGGTTGTTTTACCTGCATCTGGGTGAGAGATGATCGCGAAGGTTCTACGTTTAGACACTTCACCTATAAAAGGGCTATTTGACATGGATACGGGTCTTCTAAATTGCAATACAAAACCGCTTAAAACAAAATGTAAAAAGCTAACTTTGAGTAGTTAATCGAAATTGGCGCCTATTTTGTCCGATCTTGCCCCTTTAGACAATAACAGTGTGCATATAGCAGACGAAATTTTGTCATATGCTAGAAGGATGGACAAAATCAATGACATATATTCAGGCTTACTGTGGAGGTCTGATTGAATCAGTGATTTACTTAGCTCTAAAAAAACAGATAACTCATGATAACAGCATCCTCTTTCCCTTTTTTACTAGGATAATAATTATAGCGTCTATCAACTTCATTAAACCCTAAAGCCTCATATAAAGAACGAGCCTTTTGATTACTCTCTCGAACCTCTAGCCAAACACTTTCAGCCTTCGCATCTTCACACATCATTAAAAAGTATTCGAGAAGCACTTTACCCAGTCCTTGCCCTTGCCTTTGCGGATCGATAGCAATATTGAGCAATGTTACCTCGCCGACGATATTCTGGGCATAAAAGTAACCCACGACTTCTTCGTCACACAGAAGTACATGATGACAGGCTCCTCGGCTAGTCACATCGCTTATCATAGACTGTGCCCAAGGGTGGCTATGCGCATCTTGTTCAATCCGCCACACATCTTGCAGAAAATTTTCTGCTAAAGGCTCTATTTTATTTGTCATAAGAACAGATGTTCTGCCACAAGTTTCGTCGCTCTTGATTGTTGCCATCTATCTTCGTTAACACGGGAGAGACAAGCGTATTTAAATGGAGTATCCCTGTTTTATCACAGCCAGCAAACCAGACCCATTTTAATTGATGGGAACCTAGATAATTAAACTGTTCAGGGGAAATATGCATCGCTTGCGATAGTTCTAAGTGCATGCTTTTCAGCACCTTTTCAAGCATGAAAACAATGTCACCTTCAGGTTTCTCGGGTGAAACCAACAATAATTGGCAAGACTCAGGTATATCAACGTTTTCAATTGAACAACCAGAAAGTCTTGAAGGGTGAAGTAATGCCCAATTCTGAATATCCATTTCTTCAAGATATTGCATGCTAGTATTGTTATTCATCATTAGAGTAATGAAAATTCAGGGCTGTATTCTATCAAGCCCTGTTTACCGAAGAACTCATTCTCTGCTAACTCTTTAACACGAAAGACGCCTTCAGGCACTTCCCATATCGAGCGCATATCAAATAAGGTCGCGTCGACAAAACCAAACCCACTATAAAATGCTGGATTACCCAGCACGACACAACCTAAATAGCCAAATTCATAAAGAGAATCTAGTCCTTCTTTAATCATGTTACCCGCGATACCTTGATGACGAAACTCACGTTTCACGGCTACAGGCGCTAAACCTTGCCACCCAAGTTGCTCGCCATTCAATGATACTGGAGTAAAAAGAGCATATCCAACCAATTCTCCATCATCGGTACACGCCACCAGTGAGAGCGTAAATCGGCTATTTTCCCTTAAACTCATAACAAGTTCAGCTTCTGCATTTGTTTCAAACGCAGATTTAAGCAAGGCGTTAATAGGTAATATGTCTGCTGGAGCTTCGGTTCTAATAAGCATTGGCCATTCCATCTTGATTTTTTTCGCTATGCAACCCTTTATAAACAAAGCCTGCTAACTCATTAATAAATAACTGAAGGGGTTTTGGTAGCGCATCAAGATCAACACTATCCATTAAATTCTTGACCTCTAATCCGAGCTCTGTGTCGCCTTCAATTCTTAAACGCCTTTGAAAAAACAGAGTGTCAGGATCTTCTTTACGACCAACAATTAACACCAAATCATTAAGTTGACCAGCAAAGCTCACATCTTCAGTGACTGCGTCTTTTGCAATAACTAATTCATCATTTCGATAACTAATAAACCATTGCAGGTTCAAATCCAAAATAGTCACTTTCAACCATTTATCTTCGAGGAATTCAAAATCACCATCTTCCAAGGCTTCATGGAAAACTTGTTTTAACCCTTCGATTAAGATTTTGTTTTGTAAATGTTTAGGGAAAACTTGGACTGGAGATCTCAAAATCTGCGCTGCATTTTGCACTAATTGAGTTCGAAGCTTGTTTAACACTACAGAATTCCGATACTTTAAATAATCATTCTTGCCATAATAGTGGATATCGAATGAGAATTCCTGTTATGTATCATAAAAATCACACCTGATGCCCAGTTCCCTTTTATATCAGGTGTTTCACGGTTATAGTAAATAATAATCTTAAACATAATGAATCATATTCATTCAATTGCTTAATATAGAGCGGTAGAAAATTAATGCCAACAAAGCAGTTACAGCACTGGTTTTCAAAACTCACTGATGCCAGTCCATTCCTCTTTGCTATTTTGGATAAGGAGCATCACTACGTTAGCGTCAATGAACGCTATTGTGAGATTGCAGGCCTATCAAAAACAGAACTTGAGGGGTTGGATGACACTAAGGTGTTAGGTGATCGATTTTACCAAACACTTAAACCTTTTTATGAACGTGCGTTTGACGGCGAAAGCATAGAAACCGAAATCACCTTAAATGACGAAGACCACGACACTAGCTTGCACTTTAGTGTCTCGCCGGTCGTTATCGAAGGTAACGTTGATTTTATTTCGTTCCACGCGAGTGATACCTCAGAAAAGCAAATCCTTGCTCGCTCTTTAGCTGAGTCAGAGCTTAAGTTTTCTACGTTATCTGACTTATTACCAGACGGCTTAATTCTGGTTGAAGGTAACACAATTATCTCGACTAACTCTATCGCCTTACGTTTGTTAGGATTTTCGGAAGTCGATGATTTATTGGGCGAACAAATAAGCCGCTTATTCTTAGATGAAAACGCTAAAACTGTATTTAGTGACACGTTCACTACTCAATTACTAAACGAACCCATTGTGTGTTTAACTAGTGCACGATGTGGTGTTGAACGAAAAGTTCGCTTGAGTGCAGCAGAAACCACAATCTTAGGTAGTGAATCTATAATAATTGTAGTTGAAGATGCGGAAGCTAATCATTCAGGTTCAACAGACGACCGACACGACTCTCATTATGATTCGCTGACTAAACTCTACAATCGCTACGGTTTTACAAGACGTCTCGAACATTTTATTGATAACGATATTCCACTGGTTATGCTCTACCTTGATATCGATAATTTCAAAAACATCAATGACTCTTTGGGCCACCACATTGGCGATAAAGTCATCAAAGAGGTCTCTTCGAGACTACAAAGGTTGCTCCCTTCACAAGCTATATTAGGGCATTTAGGTGGCGATGAGTTCGGCATTGTTTTGCCCGAACCGGAACATAACCGAGTTACTGAATCTCTCGCTGAAAAAATTATTTCTCTTATAAATCAGCCCTTTGACCTTCATCACTTTAGTAAGCGATTAGCTTGTTCAATTGGTAGTGTAATGTTCCCAGGTGATGCGAATGATGCTCGTGTATTATTGCAAAATGCAGATACGGCAATGTATGAAGCCAAGAATAGGGGCCGCAACCGTCTAGTCAAGTACCATGACCAAATGAATAAAGAGGCGCGCATGCGCTTATGGCTAGAAATCGAACTTCAGAAAGCATTGCAGCAAAATGGTTTAGAAGTCTGGTATCAACCTCAAGTTAATGCGAGAGACTTTAGCATTAACGGTGCTGAAGCACTTATTCGCTGGAAACATCCAATTGAAGGTTATATAAGCCCCGCCGCCTTTATTCCTGTCGCTGAAAAAGCGGGATTAATCGAACATTTAGGCCGGGTTGTTATGCGCGAAGTATTTGCTACGGTTAAACGTTGGAAAATACAAGGGATACTACCTGGCCGTGTCGCTATAAACCTTTCTCCTGAGCAATTTGGTAACCCCAAGTTAATTGATTATATGGAGAAACAACTGCGTACAACGGAATTGGACCCAAGCTGTATCACATTTGAATTAACAGAAAGTGCAGTAATGAGCGACAGTGAGCACACACTTCAAATGCTTAAAGCTATTAAAAATTTAGGCTTTGCGCTTTCCATTGATGACTTTGGAACCGGTTATTCTTCATTGTCATATTTGGCTCGATTTCCTATTGACGAACTCAAGATAGACCGCGCGTTTATAAATGACATCGATAAGTTACCGAAACAGGTAACCGTTATTGAAAATATCATCAATTTAGGACGGTCCTTAAACCTAACTGTCGTAGCTGAAGGTGTCGAAACAAGGCAACAAGCCACACTACTTTCAAACTTGAACTGTCATACTATTCAAGGTTTCCATTTTTATAGACCGCAACCAAAACATGATATTGAAGAACTATTGGCGCAAAACCGAAGACACAAAAACTAGCAATATCAGACCAATTTTTATACATTCGTGCACATTTCTAAAGGCAGAGTTATACAAACCTGCCTTATATCAAAATTGTCTTAAGATATAGTCCATAAAATACAACCCTAAAGAACAACTGGTTGGCTCTGATGGAACTACTATGCCCCGCAGGTAATTTACCTGCACTTAAAACCGCAGTCGACTGTGGTGCGGACGCTGTATATATTGGGTTTAAAGATGATACAAACGCAAGACACTTCGCTGGTCTAAATTTTACCGGTAAAAAACTGGAAAGAGCCGTACAGTATATTCGCGACCACGAAAGAAAGCTTCATGTAGCCCTGAACACATTTGCTCATCCAGATGGATTTGAACGTTGGACTAAAGCGGTAGATAACGCAGCAGCAATGGGTGTTGATGCCCTTATCGTTGCAGACGTAGCGATTTTAGAATATGCAGCTACCACTTACCCAGAATTAGAATTACACCTCTCTGTCCAAGCCTCTGCTACCAATGTAGCGGCCGTCAAATTCTATAAACAAAATTTCAATATTAAACGCGTTGTATTACCTCGAGTATTATCTATCCATCAAGTAAAACAACTTTCACTCAATATCCCTCAAGGTGTAGAGCTCGAAGTTTTTGCTTTTGGTAGCCTATGCATAATGGCAGAGGGTCGTTGTTATCTATCTTCTTACATGACAGGGGAATCACCTAATACTGTTGGTGCCTGTTCTCCAGCCAAGTATGTTCGCTGGCAAGAAACAGATGGTGGTCTAGAATCTCGTCTTAATGAGATATTAATTGATCGCTATGCCGAAGGTGAAAATGCCGGTTATCCAACGCTATGTAAAGGTCGATTTGATGTCAACTTAAATGGAAAAGATAAGCGGTACCATGCGTTAGAAGAACCGACCAGTTTAAACACCTTATCTCTGTTACCTGAACTATTCGCTGCAAACGTTTCTTCGGTCAAGATAGAAGGTCGCCAACGAAGTCCCGCCTATGTCGAACAGGTCACTCGAACATGGCGAAGTGCGATCGATCGATACAAAGCAGACCCAGATTCATATCATGTGGAAGATGCATGGAATGCCGCACTGGACAATGTTTCTGAAGGTACTCAAACAACGCTCGGTGCTTACCACCGTAAATGGCAATAGCCGGAGATAAGTATGTCCAACGAATTGAAATACGCTCTTGGCCCCCTACTCTACTTCTGGCCAAAACAAGATGTCGAAAGCTTTTATGAAAAAGCGAAGAATTCGAGTGCTGATATCATCTATCTTGGCGAAGCCGTATGTTCAAAACGGCGATTAATGAAAACCAAAGATTGGTTAAGTAATGCTAAGGATCTCTCTTCCAGTGGTAAACAAGTCGTTTTGTCCACTATGGCGTTATTAGAAGCACCTAGTGAAGTTAACGTTATGAAAAAGTATATCGATAATGGTGAGTTTGCCATTGAAGCGAATGACGTTTCCGCTATCCAATTAGCGCACGAGCATAATGTCCCATTTATTGTTGGTCCTGCTGTAAATGCCTACAATGCACAAACGCTCAATCTTTTTCTTAAAAAAGGGATGACACGCTGGTGCATGCCAGTCGAACTGTCTAAAGAATGGTTGCAGCAAGTTCTCCTGCAATGCGAAGCTCTTGGTATCAAACATCAGTTTGAAACAGAAGTTTTTAGTCATGGTTATCTGCCATTGGCTTATTCTGCTCGCTGCTTTACCGCTCGAGCGGAGAACAAACCCAAAGATGAATGCGAAACTTGCTGTATCAAGTACCCCACAGGCTTGCAAGTAAATAGCCAAGAGGGCCAATCTTTATTTAATCTTAATGGTGTACAGACACAGTCTGGCTACTGTTACAATTTGATCAACGATTTAAAAGGCATGAAAGGCTTAGTTGACGTTGTCCGACTAAGCCCATTGAATGTAGAAACCTTCGATAAGGTGGACCAATTTCGTCAAAATGAAGACGGCTCTAATCCAGAACAGCTAGGGGATTTTCAGTGTAATGGCTACTGGCATCAATTAGCTGGTTTAGAAAAAACCTAGTACTAAGGGGCGATTTTTCGTCCCTTATTTTTCTTCAGCATCAAAACCAATACAACACTTAAGACAATATTCGATATCGGGTAGGCCAACCATACTCCTGTGAGACCGAACAAGGTCGGCAACACATATAAAAATGGTAATTGAACCAACATATTTCCAACCGTTGTAAACATTGCCTTCTTACTATCCCCAATCGCTTGGTAATAAGCGGCCACCACGACAATAAAACCATCTAAGAAAATAGCAAACATATGCAGCCGTATCCCCATAACAGCCTGTTTCATCAGTTCAGGGTCATCATCGTTAAATATCCCTACAACGTGTTCAGGGTAGAGGTTCATGGCAACGACAAAACCGATACCTATCAATACTGATGCCCAACAAGCGATAGAAAACAGCTTGCGTACCGCCTCCAAATTGTTTGCGCCATAATTGAAACTCACTAATGGCTGCATACCATTGGCAATACCTTCAACGGTCAAATAATACATAGTGAAGATAGAACCTAGCACCGCGTAGGCACCAATAGTCAAAACTGATCCATACTGTATGAACATCCAATTGTGTACGGCAACCATCACAGAACCATACATATACATGAACATACTCGATGCACCTATCGAGAGTATCTGAGGTATATACCCATAGTGGACTGTGAAATTGGATACCGATATCCTCACTTTAGCGTACCGACTAAAGAAATACCCAACACCCAATGTCGTCACCACACTTTGTGCCAACAAGGTCGCTATCGCAGCCCCTTTTAACCCCCAACCTAGTATGGCAATAAAAAGATAGTCAAATCCTATATTGATGAGCGCGCCTAGTACCATTAAAAAAGTAGCGAAATTAGGGCTTCCATCGTTACGCAATAGAAATGGTACCGCTATTGAACCTAACGAAAACAAACTACCTAATATCAGAACTTTTAGGTACTGTTGCCCTAATTCGAATACGATTCCTCCAATACCTTGAGCCAGTAATAAGGCATCAGAATATTGCCATAGAACCAATGCGATGAATGGGAAAACCATCAATATAAGAGCGAGCCCTGTACTTACCGTGCCCTTTGCCTTCTTGTCACTTCCCGCACCACTATTGATAGACAAGATGGCACCAGTACCGACGCCGATCATCATACCGATACCTAGTACTGAACCAATCACCGGCCAAACGACGTTTATTCCTGCAAGCCCATCCGCGCCTATATAACGACCGATAAATATCCCGTCAACGATCTGATAAAGTCCGTTGACCAACATTGCGGCAACCGTGGGTATAGTATATTTCCAAAACTGTTTGTAGATGGATTGTTCCATTTCTTGCCACTCTGTTAGCTAAGCTAACTAATTAATTAAAATTTTTTCAATATTACTTGAGCATCTTAGATAAGATTTTTACGAGTTGTTTAAACTCTTGCTCTGACACTTTGTTTTCAAGTTTTTCTGTAATAATTTGAAGAACACTATCTTCAGTCGATAGACCTTCAATCGCTTTATCGGTTAAGACGACTCTTTTCGCTCTTGCATCTTCAGGGCAAGAAATTCTACGCACTAGTGCCTTTCTTTCCAGTCTAACCACCATATTTGAAGCAGAAGGCTTGGTTACCATCATCTCGGAAGCTAAATCAGTGATACGAATAGGTTCGCTTGAGTACTGAATAACCTTTAAGTAATCAAATTCGTTGAAACTTAGGGATGATAGAGGATCATCTTTCGCGTGCACACGCCACTCTTTTGACATGAAACGTTCAAGATCGATTAAGCAGGTTTGAAAAGACATACAAAAAACCCAACATGGTTAGCAAGGCTAACTATATTAGTGCAGATAGAATAATTTACAAGAAAAAAACGCCAGATCTTCATCTAGCGTTTTTTATTAAGTTAAGTTGAGCGAGGCAATATTCTCAATAGATTATTTTTCTACCGTCAATCCATTTTCAATCGCATTCTCTTTTTGTGCTTCTTCTTGTAAGGCCCTTACGTCATCATAGATACGTCCTAGTTCTAAGAAAGAATAGCGATGTTCTACGTATTCATAAACATTAAACGACAGTGCGAGCTTATAGAGGGCGATAGCATCAGCATATTGTCCAGAGAACTGGTAGCGTTTACCTAAATAGAAATAGGTTTCGGTCAAACGCTGCGCCAGCATAACGTTATCTCTCGTCCCATTTAAAACGGCTTTAAAAGCCTGTTCTTCGCCTACTTCATTCAGCATGATACCAACCAATACCCAACCCCACTCTTGGCTCTTATCTGAATAACGTGCTCTTAAATTTTCTTCCGCTTTGGCTGCGTCTATTTCACGCTCAATTATATAGAGCCACAGCGCCCTAAAGGGGTCTTCTGGATTATCCGAATAATGTGCTTGCATCTCTTGGTATGAGAGATCGATACGGTCACCATAATAAAGGGCTATCGCCATATTGCGTTCCGCATATTCATTCGAGGGGTCGAGTTCTAATGTCGAATCAAATGCTTCATACGCGGCGTCGTATTCACCTACTTGAGTAAAATAAACACCGAGTAAATTGAAAATATCTGGTTGAGCAGGATTGATGCTCAGTGATTTATTGAAATCTAGACGGGCTAAATCGCGTAGGCCGACGCTGTCATAATAACTTCCTCGTTCATAAAACATCTTCGCCCTAACGGCGTTTTCTAAGTCTGGACGTTTTAATAATTGATTTAGCCTTGCTATCTGCACTTCTTGCTGAATACTCGCTTGTAACGGCACAGCCATTGGTGGATAAACCCACTGGTTTGAATTATTACTCGGGTTAGTGGCACAACCCGAAAGTATTATCAAGAATCCCAGACTTGCTATTTGAAACCATTTCACAGACGCCTATCTCCTTTTATGATCCACAATTTCCGCATAACCATTTTATAGCAGCAAAAGAAAAGGGGGAACAATCATGTTCCCCCTTTTATAACACGCTTTACGCTATATACGCTAGGAAAGCCATCATCTCTCAGGATTTACTCTATCCACAATAAAGAAGCTTAGCTAACGCAGCTACAGAGCTTATTCAGCTTCTGGTGCTTGTGCTTCTTCAGCAGGTTTATCTTGTGCTTCTTTCATACTTAGACGTACACGACCTTGGCGGTCAATTTCTAGTACTTTAACTTTAACTTCTTGTCCTTCACTTAGGTAATCAGTCACCTTCTCAACACGCTTGTCAGCGATTTGAGAAATGTGTACTAAACCGTCTTTACCCGGAAGAATAGTAACAAACGCACCGAAGTCAGCTAAACGAGCAACTTTACCAATGTAAATAGTGCCAACTTCAACTTCAGCGGTTAATTCTTTAATACGATTAATCGCATCTTCAGCTTGCTCACCAGACGTTGCAGCGATTTTAACAGTACCGTCATCTTCTATTTCGATAGTTGTACCCGTTTCTTCACAAAGTGCACGAATAACAGCGCCACCTTTACCGATAACGTCACGAATCTTGTCAGTGCTGATCTTCAACTGGTGGATACGAGGTGCAAACTCAGAGATATCATCACGAGCACCAGAGATAGCTTCATCCATTACAGAAAGGATGTGCTTACGAGCACCTTGAGCTTGGTTAAGCGCAATTTGCATTATCTCTTTAGTGATACCCTCAATTTTGATATCCATCTGAAGTGCAGTGATACCTTCATTAGTACCCGCTACTTTAAAGTCCATATCTCCTAAGTGATCTTCATCACCAAGGATGTCAGAAAGAACAACAAAGTCGTCGCCTTCTTTAACTAGACCCATTGCAATACCCGCAACAGACGCTTTAATAGGAACACCAGCATCCATTAGTGCTAGAGAGGTACCACATACAGAAGCCATTGAAGAAGAACCGTTAGATTCTGTGATTTCAGATACTACACGAACCGTGTACGGGAATTCTTCAGCTGAAGGCATAACCGCTTGGATACCGCGTTTTGCAAGCTTACCGTGACCAATTTCACGACGCTTAGGTGAACCAACAAAACCAGTTTCGCCTACACAGAATGGAGGGAAGTTATAGTGTAGAAGGAAGTGTGACTTCTTCTCACCAGTTAGTTCATCAATGATTTGAGCGTCACGTTGTGTACCAAGAGTCGCGGTTACCAATGCCTGAGTTTCGCCACGAGTAAATAGTGAAGAACCGTGAGTACGAGGAAGAACGCCAGTACGTACATCAAGTGCACGAACCATATCTTTTTCACGTCCATCAATACGAGGGCTACCCGCAATGATGCGACCACGAACTACGTTTTTCTCTAAAGAACCAAGCATTTTTTTCACTTCGTTCACGTCTAGCTCTGCATTTTCAGCCGAAAGCGCGGTAACAACGTCTGACTTAATTTCGCCAACTTGCTCATAACGAGCCATTTTTTCTGTGATTTGGTAAGCTTCGGTCAAACGAACTTCAGCTAACTCAGCAATTTTCGCTTTAAGATCTGCATCCACTGTTGGTGCAACCCAATCCCATGAAGGCGTTGCTACTTCTGCAGCAAACTCTTTTATTGCAGATATAACAACTTGTTGTTGATCATGACCAAATACTACCGCAGATAGCATTTCTTCTTCTGATAGATTGTCCGCTTCTGATTCAACCATAAGCACGGCACCATCAGTACCAGCAACAACAAGATCTAACTTAGATGTTTCTAGCTCAGTATTGCTTGGGTTAAGCACAAGTTGACCATCGATATGACCAACACGAGCAGAACCAATAGGGCCATTAAATGGAATCCCAGAGATAGAAAGAGCCGCTGAAGTACCAATCATCGTTACAATATCAGGTTGGACATCTGGATTTACAGAAACAACGGTTGCGATAACTTGAACTTCGTTTTTGAATTCATCTGGGAATAGAGGACGAATTGGACGGTCGATTAGACGCGCTGTCAATGTCTCGCCTTCTGATGGGCGACCTTCACGTTTGAAGAAACCACCTGGAATTTTACCAGCGGCGTATGTACGCTCTTGGTAGTTAACAGTAAGAGGGAAGAAGCTTTGACCTTCAACCGCTACTTTTTTACCAACAACGGATACTAATACAGCAGTATCGTCCATTGTTACCATAACAGCAGACGTTGCTTGACGTGCTATTACGCCTGTTTCTAAAGTAACAGTATGGTTACCATACTGGAATGTTTTTACGATAGGATTCGCGAACATTATATTTCCTTTCATATAACTGGATTCTAAGTAATTAGAATCACATAGTGAATACACCTTTCTGTATTACCAATCGCGACTAATGAAAAGTATCTTAATAGAAAATTTTCATTAGTCGCGACCTTAAGGCCGGCTACGCTGACTGTAATACTAGATAAAGTGCAGATTGGCTAAGCTAAGCTTAGTTGGGCAGTATTATAGATGAAAAACGTTGATATGTGCAGATGGAAGCGAGGAATATTTCTGATAAAAAAAAAGAGGCTATAAATAGCCTCTTTTTTTACAAACTGTTCTTAGCGACGTAGGCCTAGACGTTTGATAAGACTTTGGTAACGATCTAGATTCTTACCTTTCAAGTAGTCTAGAAGTTTACGACGGCTTGAAACCATACGTAAAAGACCGCGACGACTATGGTGATCATGTTTGTGGTTAGCAAAGTGACCTTGAAGGTGGTTGATAGAAGCAGTAAGTAGAGCTACTTGTACTTCTGGTGAACCTGTATCGCCTTCGCCTTGTGCATAATCGGCTACGATAGCTGCTTTTGTTTCTGCGTTCAGAGACATAATCTCTCCTAAATAAGAGTTAAATTAATAAAGTGTGCCGCCAATCTCTGATTCAGCTGACACGATGAGCGCGCATATTACTTTGCTACGCATCTAACCGCAAGCGATATTTACGTAACAACCCTACATACGCCAAATCTAGAACCTAAAGTTCTTCATCTCGAAAAACAACCAATCTCTTTGGTGCGACTCTACCATCATCGTCTATCTCGCCGATGCCAATAAATAGTCTTTCCTCTCCACTGGTCATTCTTACTATACCGTCAGTTGGCGCACCAAATACTTGTACGGGTTGGCCATGCTGAACCATATGAGTTAGATCTGGAATCAAATTGACTTCTGGTAAATCTTGTACCGCTGAGTCCATAGGCATCAAGAGTGGATCAAGCAATTCGCGAGGGGCAATATCTTCTTCGCGCGCTTTCTCTAATAATGCTTCTAACTGCTCTAATGTCACCATATTTTCATATGGGTAGTTCGATACACCTGTTCGACGAAGATAAGTAACATGAGCGCCACAGCTCAACATTTCACCTAAATCATCAACAATCGTTCTGATGTATGTCCCTTTAGAACAGTGCACTTCCATTTCGACTTCCGTACCTTCAAAGTTCAGAAGCTCAATAGAATATACAGTGATTTTCCGTGATTCTCTCGGAACTTCGATGCCTTCTCTCGCGTATTCGTATAACGGCTTGCCCTGATGCTTCAGAGCTGAAAACATTGATGGGATCTGATCGGTTTCGCCACGAAATTTTGCAATACAACGTTCGAGCTGTCCACGGTCGACTTTCACATCACGGGTCTGAACCACCTCGCCATCTGAATCAGATGTATTGGTTCTTTCACCAAGTTTAGCGACAACACGATAGCGTTTATCCGATTCAAGTAGAAATTGGGAGAACTTAGTTGCTTCCCCAAAACAGATTGGTAACATGCCAGTCGCTAACGGATCGAGCGCGCCAGTATGCCCTGCCTTTTCTGCAAAGTAGATTCTTTTTACTTTCTGAAGTGTGTCATTAGAAGTAATTCCAGCTGGCTTATCCAGCAATATAACGCCATCTACAGGGCGACCTTTACGACGACCTCTGCGACCCATTACTCTTTTTCCTCGTTAAGACCACTCTCATCATGAACAACACTTTCATCACGGCCAGATTCATGAGCACGACGTTTGTCATCACTGATTATTTCACTCACTAGGTTAGACATTCGCATGCCTTCCACAAGCGTATTATCGTAGGTAAAACGTACTTCTGGCGTCAATCTTAAGCGAATGCGCTTCCCTAAAATCATGCGCACATTAACTTCATGTTCTTTCAACGCAGCAAGACTTTTCTCTGGTGTTTGCTCGCCAACACATAAGAAGGTAACGAACACTTTTGCATAAGCAAGATCTCGAGAGACTTCCACGTCAGAGATAGTAACCATACCAATGCGGGAGTCTCGAACTTCACGCTGTAATATTAGCGCGAGTTCTTTTTGTAATTGTTGCGACACGCGTTGCGTGCGACTAAATTCTTTTGACATTATTTTTTCTCTTAGAAAAAATGAGGGGCTAAAGCCCCTCATGGTGTATTTAACAACCGTTTTTCAAAACGTTAGCCAATAATGACTAATCGAGGGTACGCTTTATTTCAATCGTTTCGAATACTTCGATTTGGTCACCAGCGCGAACATCGTTATAGTTCTTAACACCAATACCACATTCGTAGCCATTCTTCGCTTCTTGCACATCATCTTTGAAACGACGTAGCGATTCTAGTTCACCTTCGTATATAACCACGTTTTCACGTAGAACACGGATAGGTGCATTACGTTTGATAACACCCTCGGTAACCATACAACCAGCGATAGCACCTAGTTTAGGAGACTTAAATACTTCACGTACTTCAGCAAGGCCAATGATTTCTTGTCTGAATTCTGGTGCCAACATGCCACCCATCGCTTGTTTAACTTCGTCAATCAATTGGTAAATGATTGAGTAGTAACGAAGGTCTAAGTTTTCATTTTCAATCATACGGCGTGCAGATGCATCAGCACGAACGTTGAAACCTAGGATGATAGCGTTAGATGCAGCGGCTAGAACAGAATCAGTTTCTGTAATACCACCGACACCTGAACCGACTACATTCACTTTTACTTCTTCAGTAGAAAGTTTAAGTAGTGAATCTGATATCGCTTCAACAGAACCTTGAACATCCGCTTTCAGAACAACATTAAGTTCTGCTACTTCGCCAGCTTCCATATTAGAGAACATGTTCTCTAATTTCGATTTCTGTTGACGTGCAAGTTTCACGTCGCGGAATTTACCTTGACGATAATTAGCAACTTCACGTGCTTTACGCTCATCACGTACTACCGTGGCTTCATCACCTGAAGCAGGAACACCCGACAGACCGATAACTTCAACAGGAATTGACGGACCTGCTGTAGTGATTTCTTTCCCATTTTCGTCACGCATTGCACGAACACGGCCATACTCTTGACCACAAAGTAAGATATCACCTTTATTCAAAGTACCTGATTGAACAAGTACCGTTGCAACTGGGCCGCGCCCTTTATCAAGACGAGATTCAACAACAACACCAGACGCCATACCATCAGCAACAGCAGTCAGCTCTAGAACTTCAGATTGAAGAAGAATCGTTTCCAATAAACCTTCAATGTTCGTTCCTTGTTTAGCAGAGATGTGAGCAAACATGTTTTCGCCGCCCCACTCCTCAGGAATAACATTATATTGAGCAAGCTCATTCTTAACGTTATCTGGGTTTGCGCCTTCTTTGTCGATCTTATTCACAGCAACAATAAGAGGTACGCCAGCCGCTTTAGCATGCTGAATCGCTTCTACTGTTTGAGGCATAACACCATCATCTGCAGCAACAACAAGTACAACGATATCCGTCGCTTGAGCACCACGAGCACGCATCGCGGTAAACGCGGCGTGTCCAGGGGTATCCAAGAAAGTAATCATTCCGTTGTCGGTTTCAACGTGATAAGCACCAATATGCTGTGTAATACCACCCGCTTCGCCAGATGCAACGTGGGCTTTACGGATATAATCCAGTGTTGATGTTTTACCGTGGTCAACGTGACCCATGATAGTAACAACAGGTGCACGTGGCACCGCATGCTCTGTTCCATCACGATCAGAGAGAATCGCTTCTTCAAGTTCATTCTCTTTACGTAGAACCACTTTATGACCCATTTCTTCAGCCACTAGAGCCGCAGTTTCTTGGTCAATAACTTGATTAATCGTTGCCATTGCACCCATTTTCATCATCACTTTGATGACTTCAGAGCTTTTCACTGACATTTTATTCGCCAGTTCAGACACAACGACGGTTTCACCTATCACAACATCTTGCTTAGCAACTGTTGCTGATTTATCAAAACCATGTTGTTGCATTGACGTAGGTTTAGCCAACTTACCTTTGCGGCCTCTGCCACGTTGGTTACGACCACCGCGACCTTGTGCTTCGTTGCTTTCAGGCGCTTTTTTCTTGCGCTTACGGCGACTAGTAGGACCAGGTGCAGCAGCTTGACGATCCGCTTCATCTTCGGCTTCACGAGCGTGAGTTGAAGTAGTGACATGGTAGTCAGTCGTCTCTTCCTGAGCCTTCTTCTTCTTCTCTTCTTCCGTCCAGCGTTCTTGATTGTCTTCAGCCAACTTACGAGCGTCTTCAAGTAATTGAAGAGCTATAACTTCCGCTTTCTTCTTCGCTTCTTCGTCTTGACGAATTCTCAAATTATCTGCTTCTTTTTGAGCCGCGTCTTGTTTTGCTTTTTCTTCTGGATTCATTTTTTGCTCTGCTTCGCGCTTAGCTTTTGTTTCGGCTTCTCGTTTCGCTTTTACTTCCGCTTCCGCTTCACGCTTAGCTTTAGCTTCTACTTCACGTTTTGCAGCTTCTTCTGCGTCGCGTTGAGCCGTTTCTTTAGCTTCACGTTTTGCCACTTCTTCCGCTTCACGTGTTGCTGCGTCATCTGCTTCGCGTTGAGCTTCTTCATCAACTGCGCTGCGTTTAACGTAAGTACGTTTTTTACGTACTTCAACTTTCACGTCTTTACTCTTACCGCCAGTCGCAGCAACACTTAGTGTGCTGTGCGTTTTACGTTGTAAAGTTAAACGTGTTGGTTCTGCTTCACCAGAAGTATCACCGTGTTCTTTCTTAAGGTGAGTAAGAAGATGTGACTTCTCCTCATCAGAAACATTGTCGTTGCTGGTCTTTTTCATACCGGCATCAGCAAGTTGTTCTAACAAGCGATCAACCGGTGTACCGATTTCATCACTCAGTGCTTTAACTGTTAGTTGCGTCATTGCGCTACCTCCTTGCTGAAATTAATCTTCGTCGCTAAACCAACAGATGTTACGCGCAGCCATAATTAATTCGCCTGCTCGTTCTTCTGTTAGACCTTCGATACCTTCTAGGTCATCGATGCCTTGTTCAGCTAAATCTTCTAGTGTTGCAACGCCTTTGGCTGCAAACTTAAATGCCAATTCACGTTCTAGACCTTCGAGACCTAATAGGTCCTCTGCTGGTTCTAGACCATCGAATGACTCTTCTTGTGCAAGAGCTAACGTTGTTAACGCATCTTTAGCGCGGCCACGTAACTCTTCAACGATCTCTTCATTCAGACCGTCCACTTCTAATAATTCATTAACGGGTACGTAAGCGACTTCTTCTAACGTTGAGAAGCCTTCTTCAACTAGCATCTCTGCGAACTCTTGTTCTATATCAAGATACTTCATGAAGTTTTCGATAGAAGCTACTGATTCTTCTTGGTGCTTCTTCTGCAACTCTTCGACCGTCATTACGTTCAATTCCCAACCAGATAGTTGAGAAGCTAAACGCACATTCTGACCATTACGACCAATCGCTTGTGCTAGGTTATCGGCTTCAACAGCGATATCCATTGCGTGAGCATCTTCATCAACAATAATCGATGCAACATCAGCTGGTGCCATTGCGTTAATAACAAATTGTGCCGGATTATCATCCCAAAGCACGATATCGATACGCTCACCGCCAAGTTCACTAGATACGGCTTGAACACGAGCGCCACGCATACCTACACACGCTCCTACAGGATCTATGCGGCGATCATTTGTCTTCACTGCGATCTTAGCTCGAGAACCCGGGTCACGTGCAGCTGCCTTAAGTTCAATCAACTCTTCAGCAATTTCTGGCACTTCAATACGGAAAAGCTCTGTCAACATCTCAGGTTTTGAACGGCTAATGAACAACTGGAATCCACGTGCTTCTGGTCGCACTGAATATAGAAGTCCACGAATACGATCACCTGGGCGGAAGTTTTCACGCGGAAGTTGGTCATCACGCATGATGACCGCTTCTGCGTTGCTACCTAAATCAATAATAATTGATTCACGATTTACCTTTTTGACTACACCAGTAACCAGTTCGCCTTCATTATCGATAAACTGTTCAACAACTTGAGCACGCTCAGCTTCACGTACTTTCTGTACGATAACTTGCTTAGCCGTTTGTGTAGTAATACGGTCAAACGTAACGGATTCGATATCATCTTCGATGTAATCGCCCAGTTCAATTGTTTCGTCCTCGTATTGCGCTGCTTCAATAGAGATCTCTTTAGTTGGACTCTCTACTTCTGCAACCGCCATCCAACGACGGAAAGTACCAAAATTACCTGTTTTACGGTCAATTTCGACACGAACTTCAATCTCCAGTTCGTGTTTTTTCTTCGTGGCTGTCGCTAATGCAATTTCTAACGCTTCAAAAATACGCTCACGAGGAACCGCTTTTTCGTTAGAAACAGCTTCAACAACTGCTAAAATTTCTCTGTTCATTAATCTAGCCTCTCAAACAATTCTCTCTAGGAGAACTAAAATTTAGGGATCAGGTTAGCTTTAGAAATATTGCTTAATGCAAATTCTTCCGTTTGTTCTTCAGCGATGATAGTTATCAATTCACCGTCAACTGCTTGAATAACACCTTTCCATTTACGGCGGTTACCCATAGCCATTTTGAGAACAATATTGACCTCGTGACCAATAAATTGTTGGTAATGCTCTGTTTTAAAAAGTGGTCTCTCCAAGCCAGGAGAAGATACTTCCAAGCTATACGCTACCGAGATTGGATCTTCGACATCTAGCACCGCACTTACCTGACGGCTTACTTCAGCACAATCATCAACATTAATGCCGTTTTCACTATCAATATAAATACGTAAAGTTGAGTGTTCGCCTGCGCGAATAAACTCGAGACCGACTAATTCGTAACCCGACGCTCCTACAGGAGACTCAAGCATTTCAGTTAGTTGCCTTTCTAAACCAGTCATTTAACCACTCCAGAAACAAAAAAAGGGCTCAGAGCCCAATCTAAACCCCAAGCAATAACACTGTATTTCGACCAATTGGCGAAGTACAGATAATAAAAAACCCCGAAAAAGTCGGGGTTTATTATTGCTGGACCCTGATAATACTAAACAATAACCAAAAATAATTATTATTTAGTTCATAGTTAATGTGACTCTGTAAATCGCCATTAACTATGAAAACTTATAAATCAGACTCAGTGAGTATTGGTTGCGGGGGCCGGATTTGAACCGACGACCTTCGGGTTATGAGCCCGACGAGCTACCAAACTGCTCCACCCCGCGTCCGACTGTCGAGCATTATACGCTCAACAGATTGATTTACAAGTTACATCAACCTAATCCTGACATTACTATCAATCTTAAATTAATGGTGCCGAGAGAGGGACTTGAACCCTCACACCCTAAGGCACTAGCACCTCATGCTAGCGTGTCTACCAATTTCACCATCTCGGCATTTAAAGCTTATGCTTTTCAAAAAACAATCAATAAATTAATAACAATTGCCATTTTAAAACAATTACTTATTGAGGAATTTCGTCGCCACTTTTTTCAGCGGGAATTTCACTCGGTACGTCTGCAGCTTCTTCTTGGATTATTTGACCTTGTGTAGGATCAATCCATTGAGACTCAGTTTGATGTGTTGCCATGTTACCAAACATCAGAGCTACAGCGAAAAATACAGTTGCACATATTGCAGTCATTCGGGTTAGGAAACTTCCTGAACCACCAGCACCAAACACTGTGTTTGAAGCACCGGCACCGAAAGATGCTCCCATATCTGCGCCTTTACCTTGTTGAATCAAAACAAGACCAATTACACCAGCCGCTGCCAACAGGTAAACCACAAGTAATATAGTAGTCATTTTTCCACCTATGTTACTATTTGCCTAACTAGCAACGCCTATGATAATTAAAGGCAAAGCTAACGACCTCCGGTATCGAAGGCCGAGCAATACTATAGGATTGGTATTAGGCTGACAAGTAAAAATTCATACTTAAACTCTAAGTGGTTAATTAAGCGTCAAAGCTCGACCTAACCGCATCGGCGATCTTTAGCGCAGACGATGTCACGAGTTCTTCGTCTTCACCCTCAACCATCACACGAATTAACGGTTCGGTACCAGATTTTCTTAAAAGGACTCGCCCTTTTGAACCTAGTTTTTGTTCCACTTCTTTCGTCGCATTGATAACCGCAGACGCCTCTAATGGATTAGAATTACCGTTAAATCGTACATTCTCCAACACTTGAGGATAAAGCGTCATACCTTCCGTCAATTCTTTGAGTGACATTTCGCTGCCTATTAACGACGCCAAAACCTGTAACCCAGCAACAATAGCATCACCAGTGGTGACTTTATCAAGCAAGATGACATGTCCGGAGTTTTCGGCACCAATGGACCAACCTTTTTCCTGTAGTTGCTCCATGACATATCTATCACCAACAGCCGCACGAACAAAGGGTATACCTAGTTGCTTGAGACCATTCTCCATGCCAAGGTTTGTCATTAATGTACCAACCACGCCACCTTTCAACTCGCCACGTCGCAAGGCATCACGGGCGATGATATAAGCTATTTGATCACCATCCACCTTATTACCTTCGTGATCGACCATAATGATACGGTCACCATCACCATCAAAAGCTAAACCTAAATCTGCTTTTTCTTCCACTACTCGTTTCTGAAGCGCTCTGACATCGGTCGCGCCGACCTCAGCATTAATATTGGTACCGTTAGGCTCAACCCCTATTGTTATGATTTCTGCGCCTAACTCTTTAAACACTGAAGGTGCAATATGATACGTTGCACCATTTGCACAATCCAAAACGATTTTAAGGGCGGTTAAATTAAGATCTTTCGGAAAAGTACTTTTGCAGAACTCAATATATCGTCCTGCGGCATCAACAAGTCGAGCCGCTTTACCGAGTTCGGCAGACTCCACACAGACAAGTGCTTTATCTAATTCAGCTTCAATTGCCAATTCAACTTCATCAGGTAACTTCATCCCCTCAGAAGAGAAGAACTTTATGCCATTATCATAATATGGATTATGAGAAGCAGAAATAACGATGCCCGCTTCAGCACGAAAAGTCTGAGTTAGATACGCGATAGCTGGTGTAGGCATTGGTCCAGTTAGCGTTGCATTTAACCCAGCAGCAGCGAGCCCTGCTTCTAATGCCGATTCAAGCATGTATCCAGATATTCGAGGGTCTTTACCGATAATAACCTGTTTAGTGCCTTGCTTAGCGAGAACTCGTCCAGCTGCCCAACCTAGTTTTAGTATAAAATCTGGCGTAATCGGGAACTGACCAACTTTGCCACGTACACCATCGGTACCAAAATAACGTCTTTCTGACATAGGGAATTTCCTACTTAAATAGTTTTATATTCATTTAGACATTGAACAACCTTTAATGCATCCAACGTCTCTTCAAAATCATGCACTCGTATAATTTGTGCACCTTTTAATGCCGCGACGGTTGCACAAGCAACACTCGCGGCTACCGTCTCCGACGGTGGTTTATTTAGCACATTAAACAACATGGATTTCCTAGACATACCAACGAGTAATGGAAAACCAAAATGGTGAAAATTATCTAATTTATCAAGTAATTGATAATTATGTTGTAACGATTTACCAAATCCGAAACCAGGATCTAAAATGATTCTGCTTTTATCAATGCCAGCATTTTCACAAGCCGCTATTCGGCCCACCAAAAAATCTTCTATATCTAAAAAAAGATCGCTATATATTGGATTTGACTGCATCGTTCGAGGCTGTCCTTGCATATGCATAAGACAAATAGGCACATCAAACTGAGCGGCTACTTCAAGTGTTCCAGGCTCGCTCAGCGCACGGACATCGTTAATAATGTCGGCACCAGCGTCTATCGCTTGGTGCATCACCTCAGCTTTACTCGTATCGATTGAGATCCAGATGTTTGAACGTTTCCGTATTGCCTTAATGACAGGAATCGTTCTTGAGAGCTCTTCTTGTAGAGTAACGTCAGGTGCCCCTGGACGAGTTGACTCGCCGCCGATATCAATGATAGCGACACCCGCCTTGATCATTTTTTCAGCACGAGCTAAAGCATCGTTAATATTGTTGTAGTTTCCACCGTCAGAAAAAGAATCAGGGGTCACATTTAATATCCCCATCACTTTGGAAATACCTAGGTCAAGCTCTTTGTCGTTGGATTTTAGTTTCATCATTAGGCATATTGAATATACAAAAAGACCCCGATTATATCGAGGTCTTGGCTTTATTTATTCAGAAATCACTCAGATTTGTCGTCTTTCTCAACATCACTTTGATCTTCTGTTTTCGTTTCAGGCGATTCGTCTGCCGGTTTTTCTGGTGACGTTTCTTTCTTCGCACTTCCACTCAGCACTGCTTTTGCTTCATCACGCGATTTCTTTACTAGATCTGCAGAGTCAGTCGTCCAACCTTGAGGTTCTCGTATTTCGTCTTTACGCGCCATTAAGTCATCAAGCTGTCCAGCATCAATGGTTTCATATTTCATCAACGCATCTTTCATAGAATGCATGATATCCATATTTTCTTCCAAAATCTTCTGAGCATGTTTGTAGTTCTTATCGATAATGATACGAATCTCATCATCGATTAACTTAGCGGTATCATCAGACATGTGTTTCGTCTGTGTGACACTACGACCAAGGAATACTTCACCTTCTTCTTCTGCGTACAAAAGAGGACCCAATTTTTCAGAGAAACCCCATTGAGTCACCATCTTGCGCGCAATATCAGTTGCACGTTCAATGTCATTTGAAGCACCTGTTGATACTTTATCCGCACCGTAAATGATCTCTTCCGCGAGACGTCCACCATACAGAGTCGCAATCGATGATTCTAATTGCAAACGAGACATGCTGATACGATCTTGTTCTGGTAAGAACATCGTCACACCCAGTGCACGACCGCGTGGGATAATAGATACCTTATAAACAGGATCATGATCTGGCACTAAAAGACCGACAATTGCGTGACCTGCTTCATGGTAAGCCGTCGATTCTTTTGACTCTTCAGACATAACCATTGAGTGACGCGCCGCGCCCATCATGATTTTATCTTTCGCGAGTTCAAACTCAACCATAGACACATTACGCTTGTTACCACGAGCTGCGAAAAGCGCAGCTTCGTTCACAAGGTTGGCTAAATCTGCGCCAGAAAAACCAGGCGTACCACGAGCGATAAGCGAAGGTTCAACATCATCAGATAAAGGAACTTTACGCATATGTACTTTTAAAATCTGCTCACGACCACGTACGTCAGGAAGACCAACCATAACTTGGCGGTCAAAACGTCCAGGGCGTAATAATGCTGGATCAAGTACATCTGGGCGGTTCGTTGCTGCAATGACGATGATACCTTCATTACCTTCAAAACCATCCATCTCAACAAGCATTTGGTTTAGTGTTTGTTCTCGTTCATCATGTCCACCACCAACACCTGCGCCACGTTGACGACCTACGGCATCGATTTCATCGATGAAAATGATACAAGGTGCAGCTTTTTTTGCCTGTTCAAACATGTCACGCACACGAGATGCACCAACACCAACAAACATTTCAACAAAATCTGAACCTGAGATAGTAAAGAACGGTACTTTGGCTTCGCCTGCAATAGCTTTTGCCAAGAGCGTCTTACCTGTACCAGGAGGACCAACCAACAACACACCCGTTGGTATTTTACCGCCTAGCTTTTGGAATCGACTTGGATCACGTAAGTAGTCCACCAGTTCTTTCACATCTTCCTTGGCTTCGTCACAACCTGCAACGTCGCCAAATGTAGTTTTGATTTGCTCTTCGCTCATCATACGAGCTTTACTCTTGCCAAAGGACATCGCGCCTTTGCCACCGCCGCCTTGCATTTGACGCATGAAGAATATCCACACACCAATAAGCAGGATCATCGGGAACCAAGAGATAAAGATAGAACCAAGCAAACTCTGCTCTTCAGGTGGAGAACCCTGAACCTTTACGTTCTGATTTATGAGATCATCAAGCAACTTATTATCATAGAAAGGCATATAGGTAACGTTGCGAGAGTTATCGCTACGATAGAATACGATTTCTTGATTATTAAAGGTTGCTTCACGAACTTGGCCTTGTCCCACTTCTTGTACGAACGTGGTGTAATCCACCGTTCTGCCGTTACTTTCACTAGGTCCAAAACTCTGGAATACCGACATCAAGACAACAGCGATTACCAGCCATAGAATTAAATTTTTTGCCATGTCACTCAAGGTGGCAGCCTCTCGATAACTAATTGTAATTAAAAGTAGAGTACTACAGATCGTTGTCCGTAGCTACAGCGCGTTAGTTAGCCTTTATAACCAGTGGCTACTATATAGACCTCTCGAGAACGAGCTCTCGATGAGTCTGGTTTTCTTATTCTCACGACTTTAAACATGTCGCGTACATCTTTCACGTATTGGTCAAAGCCTTCACCTTGGAATACTTTAACAACAAAGCTACCATTAGGAGCAAGAACCTGTCGGCACATATCAAGTGCAAGCTCTACTAAATACATAGCTCTTGGTTGATCAACTGACAAGTTTCCCGCCATATTCGGCGCCATGTCTGACATAACCACATCAATCATATCCGGTTGAATTTTCGCTAATAGTGCCTCTAATACTGCATCTTCTCTAAAGTCACCTTGTAAAAAATTCACTCCGGCAATGGAATCCATTGGCAAAATATCACACGCAATTACTTGGCCTGCATCACCAACGACTTTGGTCGCATATTGTGACCATCCTCCTGGAGCTGCACCCAAGTCTACAACAGACATGCCTTGTTTAAGCAATTTGTCTTTTTCTTGAATCGCTTCAATCTTAAATATAGCACGTGAACGATAACCTTTTTTCTTCGCCTCGTTGACATATTTATCATCAAGGTGCTCTTTAAGCCAACGTCCAGAACTTGCTGAAAGTTTCGATTTACTCATTCTATTCCTAGTAAATTTCGACAAATAACCAAATAAGTATGGTAGAAAAATTAGTCTTCGTGATTAGATGGCGTTAAAATACGGTTTTTCAACCCCGAATCCGCTTAACTTTCAAAAATTATCATGCGATTTTTTAATCTTTTGAAACTTGAGCACTTTTAACTACTAACATAATTGGCCGCGTAATGAATCTAAGCACCAAGCAAAAACAGCACCTTAAAGGCCTAGCACACAACTTAAAACCAGTTGTGCTAATGGGCGCGAACGGATTGACCGAGGCTGTTCTGGCGGAAATAGAACTGGCCCTTGATCACCACGAATTAATCAAAATTAAAGTTGCATCAGAAGATAGAGACACCAAAGAACTCATTATTGATGCAATTATTCGTGAAACTAAGGCCGAAAAAGTACAAGGCATAGGTAAAGTTTTAGTTATTTATCGCCAATCTGAACAACGAAAAATTGAGATACCTAGAAAGTAAGTAATGAATTATTTTGTAACAGAATAATAAAAAAGGTCGCAATTAAAGCGACCTTTTTTACATCTCGAACTCATTACTCGTCTAGACGTATAGTACTTTATCGATTTCGTAGTCCTTATCTCCACCAGGGGTAGAAATAATCACTTCATCACCTTCCAACTTACCAATGAGACCACGTGCGATTGGTGAGGTTACAGAAATACGACCAGCCTTAATATTCGCTTCATCTTCGCCGACAATTTGATACGTGGATTCTTCTTCTGTATCTAAATCAATTAAGGTCACCGTAGTACCGAAGATAATTTTACCCGTATTATCCATTTTAGTGACGTCGATAACTTGAGCTACTGATAGCTTATATTCAATATCTCTAATTTGAGCCTCACAGATACCTTGCTCTTCTCGGGCTGCGTGATATTCAGCGTTTTCTTTTAAATCACCTAATTCACGAGCCTCTGCGATTGCAGCCGATATAAGTGGACGACGTTTTAATAATATTTCTAGTTCTTCACGTAGTTTTTTTTCACCACGTAGAGTCATTGGGACTTTTTCCATTTTAAACCTCTAAGACCAAAGTCAGCTTTGGACAATAAAAACCCGCTCAACAAGTGCTGAGTGGGTTTAGAAACGAATTGATTTTGATTAGTGTAAACAAAGATTAGTGATTAATCATCTATATTCACGTTTTGTATCACAAAAACAAACCTGAGCAGCAACTTTGTGCTTTTTTACTCATTTCATTTCAAATCAATAACTAAAAAAATCTAAAAAACATCAATACTCCCATAATTTTAAATTGCCAGAAAGACAACATAAATCCTATATAATCAATTACTTATAGTTAAGTGAACAGTGTTCAATTGTGTTTTTTATATAATTTTACTAACGAATAACGGAACTTTCGCTGTACAAATTGTTCACGAGGAAACACAACACCTTGAAGTCTATACAAAGAGTTTAGGCAATTTCGGGTGCTGTATTAGTCCGTGTTTAAACCAAAAAATTATTTACCCCTTAGATAATTTGGCAGATTAGGAATGATCCACATGAACAAGAAAATTTTAGTTTTAGCAGTATCCGCAGCAACTTTGTCAACAGGCGCTTTTGCTTCAGCTGACGGCAAGCAAGCTGGTTCTATAGACGGAACAACAGTATATAGTTCAAATGGTAACAGCTTAGAAATAGGTGGCCGTGCAGAAGCGCGTATGTCTATTAAAGATGGTACTGCTGATGACAAATCTCGTGTACGTTTAAACTTCTTAGGTAAAACTCAAATCACCGACGATTTTTACGGTGTTGGTTTCTATGAAGGTGAATTCGTTACTTCTGATGCCGGTGCTTCTACTGATTCAAATAGTGATAGCATAACTAACCGTTATGCATACGCTGGATTTGGTGGCACATTTGGTGAAATCACTTACGGTAAAAATGATGGCGCTCTTGGAGTCATCACAGATTTCACTGATATCATGGCATATCACGGTAACAGCGCTGCTGACAAAATAAACGCAGCGGACCGTGCAGATAACATGGTTTCTTATAAAGGCGCATTTTCTGATTTAGCAGTAAAAGCAAGCTATCGCTTTGCTGATTCTCAAGATGACAACGTAAATGGCGGTTATACAGACAATGGCCAAGACGGCTATTCTCTATCTGCTATTTATAGTGTTGCTGATACTGGCCTTGCTTTGGGTGCTGGTTACGCAGATCAAGATAAAAACAATGAATACATGCTTGCTGCATCATACAAGATTGGCGCTTTCTATGCCGCGACCACGTTTACCGACGGAGAGAAAGATTTTGATGGCGCTCAATATGGTGGCTCAAGCAACTTCTCTGGCGTTCAAGACTACACAGGTTACGAACTCGCTGCTGCATACAAAATGAATCAAGTTGTATTCACGACTACATACAACAACGCAGAAACTGGTAGCCACACATCAGCTGACAACGTAGCAGTAGATGCAACCTATTACTTCAAGCCTAACTTCCGTACGTACATCTCTTACAACTTCAACCTATTGGACAAAAATGACCAACTAGGTACTGGTACAGTTGGCGAGCGTGGCGCAGAAGATGAAATCGCACTAGGTCTTCGCTACGATTTCTAATTCATTATTGGATTAGAAAAAAGTTGATTACTTAGAAAACGCCTGCTTTTGATAGCGGGCGTTTTTTTTATTCTATATACTCAATTTTCTTCGATTTATCCCACTAGGTTAACTATGCGCACTATTATCACACTTATATGTGTAGGATTTTCAAGTTACCTATTTGGATACGCTCCTATAGACACCTTACCCCAAGGCAGTCGCGTTAGCTTATTGGTAAACAATTCCGTTGGTTCACCTTTATCTATCAACTCAGACCAACTTTTCCCACCAGCCAGTACTTTGAAAGTGATTACTGCGTTAGCAGCAAAATTGGAACTCGGTGATAATTTCAGATTCAAAACCCAATTGGAATCAAAAGATAACGACATTATTGTGCGCTTCTCTGGTGACCCAACGCTAACAACAAAAAATTTAGATGCCTTATTTAAACGATTATCCCAACAGGGAATAAGTACTATAAAAGGAAACATCTGGCTTAATAATGGTATTTTCACTGGATACGAAAGAGCTGTTGGTTGGCCATGGGATATCTTAGGCGTCTGTTATAGCGCTCCTTCGAGCGCAATAACCCTCGACGGGAACTGTGTACAAGCATCTATCTATACGAATGTAGATGGAACGACTCGAGTTTACGTACCAGAGCACCAGCCTATTACTGTACGAACGACGGCCATTACCGTTTCCAAAGAAGAACAGAAAGAGAGGCAGTGCCAATTAGAATTGCTGACTGCAGATAACAATACCTATCACCTTTCTGGTTGTTTAACGGCAATGAAAAAGCCTTTACCGCTAAAATTTGCAGTACAAGAAACACAGGCTTACACAGAGTCAGTAATACGGAGATTACTGGCTAAGCATCACATTTCATTCAATGGTCAGATCTCTAAACACAATGACATACAAGGGAAAATAGTTGCATCCCATACATCAATTCCCTTAAATGAAATGTTGGATACCATGTTAAAAAAATCATCCAATTTAATTGCAGACAATATTACTAAAACGCTCGGGGCTCGATTCTATTCTCAAGCAGGTAGTTTTAATAATGGCACTGAAGCGATTAAACAGATCATTTTCTCTAACAGTGGTATAGATTTAAGCGACGCTCAATTAGCTGATGGATCTGGTTTATCTAGAAACAATCGAATTACAGCCCGCGACATGAGTAGAGTACTCGATTATATCTGGAAGAATGACTCAACCCTTAATTTAATGGCAATGCTGCCAAAATCGGGTGAGACTGGTACTTTAAAATACAGAAAAAGCATGCAAAAACCATCTATAAAAGGATACATGCAAGCGAAAAGTGGCTCCGTCTATGGCACCTATAATATGGCTGGGTATGTGTTAGATGAAAATGGCCGACCAAAATCAATCTTTGTGCAATTTATTAGTGACTACTTTCCAAACAAAGAGGAGAAGGAATCTAATTCACTCCCCTCTGTATATCAGTTTGAACAGGCCTTCTATCGAGATCTGATTAAGCAATCCCCAAAAAGTAGTTCACTACCGTAAAATAGATCCACATCCCAGATATATCAACGATAGAAGCAAGCACCGGACTCACCAAGACTGCTGGGTCCAACTTACACGCTCTCGCCAATATCGGCAGTAATCCTCCCAATGTCGTCGACATAGTAACCTGAATAAACAGCGCAATAGCAATCGCTAGCGCGATAATATTAATATCGAAGCCTCCCGTTGCTCCAGGATCACTAAAAAGTAAAATACGAGCGACAATGACCAACGCGATTACCACCGCTAAACAAACGGCTATACGACTTTCTTTCAAAAAAACCTTAAACCACTGCCGTTTTTTTAGTTCGCCCGTCGCTAACGCTCTAATCACTAATGTTGCCGCTTGCGAACCTGTATTCCCCCCTGCTGCCGCAATGACAGGCATATATATCGCTAGCAATACCAATTGACTTAACGTGTCCTCATATTGTGAGATAATAAGGCCCGATACGATGCCCAATAATGCAAGCATCACTATCCATCCCACACGTTGTTTTACATGGTCCAAAACGCCAGTGGAAAGGTAACCTTTCGTGGGCTCAGCCTCCGAGCGTATAAAGCCTAATTGGTGATCATAGTGCCGTGCTTGCTTATCAAAGCCCTGAAGTTCGAGTTGCTGAATTAAATGTTGCACATAACCAACGGTGCAGTGTTTAAGGATCTCCACCGCTTCTTCTATTGGCATAATAGTCAGAAAATGAATTTGTTGATCTTGTTCATATTGCAAAAAAGCATTTCTCGCAGCTCCTATTTCTATGAATGAAAAGGGGCTATTTGTTTCTAAATACTCATGGTTTATTACCGTCATTGCGAACCTCCCGATTAGCTGACGACCATCATTATCACCGTTCAACAAAAACCAAACACAAGAACGCCTTATTGATTTCAGATCGGTAATTTTAATAATATCTGGAGAAAAATAGAGAGGAAGGATGAAACAAAAGATCGCCTACTGTTGGGTAGGAATGAAGAATGCCAATACCGTCGTGGTTATTTCTCTCCCTTGATACTAGGAGGATGGTCGATATTGTTCATATGAATCTCCAAGGTTACTGCGATTTGCAGCGAGCGTATTCTATCACTATAGGACTTGTTTACACGTCAGTTTAATGTAAAAAAGGCGCTATAAAAGCGCCTTTTTATAATGATTATCGAATAATCATTAGTTCAATGTGATACGGGCAAATTTACGCTTACCTACTTGATATACTGCTGTTCCTATTTCGGGGATCAGTTTCGTATCTTCTATTTTATCCCCATCAATCTTTGCAGCACCTTGGCGAATCATCCGCATAGCATCTGATGTTGAGTTCACTAAACCCGCTTCTTTCAGCAAATTACCAATGGCAATACCTGACTCAAATTCAAACTCTGGCATTTCATTTGGCATCGCACCTTTTTGGAAGCGATTAATAAATTCTTGTTCCGCTGCTTCAGCGTCAGCTTCAGTATGGAAACGAGCAATAATCTCTTTCGCAAGTAGAATTTTAATATCGCGAGGGTTCTTACCAGCTTCAACATCGGCTCTAAACTGTTCAATTTCTGCCAATGGACGAAAGGACAGTAACTCGTAGTAACTCCACATAAGAACATCAGAAATAGACATGATTTTACCAAACATATCATTAGGCGCATCACTCACACCGATGTAGTTATGAGCTGATTTGGACATTTTCTTCTCACCATCAAGGCCAACAAGAAGAGGCATAGTAAGCACACACTGAGGTTTTTGACCATTTGCCTTTTGCAGTTCACGTCCCATTAACAGGTTAAATTTTTGGTCCGTACCACCTAATTCGACATCCGTCTCCATCGCAACAGAATCGTATCCTTGAAGAAGTGGATACATAAATTCATGGATCGCGATTGGTTGATTGTTCGAATAGCGTTTTTTAAAGTCGTCTCGCTCTAACATACGTGCGACGGTTTGATTTGCGGCTAGGCGAATCATCCCTTCAGCACCAAGCTCTGATAACCATTCTGAGTTAAACTGAATTTTAGTTTTCTCAGGGTCTAGTATCTTAAATACTTGTTGTTTATACGTTTCTGCGTTTGCTAACACATCTTCACGAGTCAGCGGTGGTCGCGTTGTATTTTTACCTGATGGGTCACCAACCATACCAGTAAAATCACCAATCAAAAATGTAACTTCATGTCCCAACTCTTGAAACTGACGTAATTTATTTAATATAACGGTGTGTCCTAAATGAATATCAGGTGCCGTTGGATCTGCGCCTAACTTAATACGTAAAGGACGATTCTCTTTCAGTTTTGCAATCAGTTCTTCTTCCGGTAAAAGTTCATCAATACCGCGCTTTATCTCAGCCAATGCTGCTTCTATACTCGCCATTCTTGTTAACTCCCACAGATTTGGCAAAAATTAATAGTTGCACAGTTTACTTGAATAGCTATGTATTTTGAAACCAGTTAAACTCAGTATTGACGAATTTCACCAAATTTAATAATTATCGACCATGCTTTCTACTTTTTTTCGACTTCCGATTATCCATCGCGCTCTGATTTTGCTTTTTTCAGCGCTAATTACCGTTGTTATTTTTCTTCCTGATAGCGAAGATCTAACTAAAAACCAAAATACTCTAGAAATTGGTCGACATTATCCCCTCGCCATATCTCTCGAAACGTTAGAAACAAATAACAGTATTCTGCCTGAATCAGTCGTTCGCTGGGAGAAATATAAAATAGCTTCCGGTGAAAGCGCCGCTAAGTTATTCAATAGAATTGGATTATCGGCACAACTACTACACAAACTTATCTCTAGTGATACAGAAATCAACAAACAGCTTTCTCGTCTTCGCGTGGGTGAAGAACTCACATTTGGTTTTGATGAAAACCACGAGTTATTGCAGATAAGACGAGTTATCACTCCATTTGAAACCTTTCGAATAAGTAAAGCCGATGTCGGATATAAAGCAGCATTCGAAACGAAAACCGTTAATATTCAGTTTAATTACACTGAAGCTGAGATCACTTCAAATTTCTGGAACGCAGCACTTTCTGCCGACCTCACGCCCAATCAAATAATGGAACTTGCAGGTATTTTTGGTTGGGATATAGATTTTTCTCTTGATATTCGTTCGGGAGACAGTTTTAGAGTGCTCTATGAAGAAAAAGTGGTCGAAGGAGAAAAAATGGGACGCGGGCGAATTATTGCTGCCATTTTTTCTAATCAAGGCGAAACGTTTAAGGCAATACTTGACGACAACACAAGCAACTATTACGACGAGAACGGCAGGGCGATGAAAAAGGCGTTCTTACGCTCTCCAATAGATTTTAGGCGGGTAACTTCCAACTTTAACCCAAGAAGACGCCACCCTGTTACAGGTAAAGTTGTTGCTCACCGAGGGACAGATTATTCGGCTCCAGTAGGAACACCTATATGGGCGGCTGGTGACGGCGTAGTGGAAAAATCTGGCTATAATCAGTACAACGGTAATTATGTATTTATACGCCACAGCAACACTTATATTACCAAATATCTACATATGACACGTCGTTATGTTAAAACTGGCCAACGAGTTAAACAGGGACAATCCGTCGGAACATTAGGTAGTACAGGGCGTGTAACCGGTCCTCATCTTCATTATGAATTCCTTGTTAACGGTGTTCACAAAAATCCAAGAACCGTCAAGTTGCCTCAATCAAAATCGCTTAAAGGGCAAGCAAAGACGGAGTTTATGACCAACGCAAAAGATAGGCTCTCAAAGTTAGAGCGATACGGACAGCTCCTGTTCGCCAAGCAGAGCTAACTCAATACATTTACAGATATCGCCTTTGTGTTACGTAAAATAGAGGCGATCACTCTCCTCCAAAAAATCCTACGCGGACAAATATGATCTACACCCGGATCATTATCTTATATTTACTTTACTTACCCTAAAATGAAAATGTATAGCGCAAACATTACTGACAGCTTACATTAATTACAATATTACTTAATAAATCAACGATTATTTAAAGTTCAGGGAAACTCAATCAACTTTTTGTTTCATTTTCATGTGATCGCAAACAATTTTATGAAAATAAATCAAACCATAAGGGTAAACGTTTACACTAATCATATGTAGATCACGGAATTACTTGCTAACCCAACGTATTCTCACCTCATACAATCTGCAGAACTTCCGAATTTAAACACTATAAAGGCCAATTTAAATTATTTACGTATTCATTGCCCTTTGTAAACGATTCCAGTTCATCATTAATTTAGTTTGACAAAAAGGTGGAAAATATGGATTCAGCGATACAACTAATCGTATTTATCAGTCTTACGGCTCTAGTTGGTTACCTGACTTACCGTAAATGTGCTCAGGCAGGCCCTAGAGGAGAAGGTGCTAAAGATTACTTCCTTGCGGGGGGCGGTCTTTCATGGGTATTTATTGCTGGTTCTATCACGCTAACCAATCTTAGTACCGACCAATTGGTTGGTATGAATGGTAACCAGATGGCACTTCTTGCGCTTTGGGAATTATGCGGATTTATTGGTCTAATCATTCTTGCAAAAATATTTGTTCCTATCTATTACAAATACAACTGCACAACAACAACCGAACTTCTAGAGCGCCGTTACAACAATAAACATATTCGAGCAACCGTAGGTACGTTATTCCTATTGGGTAATATATTTATTTATCTTCCCGCGATGCTTTACGGTGGAGCGTTGTTTATGCAAACCATGTTTAACGTTGAAATAGGTATTATGCCAATCGCGATCATGTTTGCTGTCGTGGGTTCGGCTTATGCCATTTTTGGGGGTCTACGTGCAGTCGCTGTATCTGACACTTTTAGTGGCGTTGGCCTTTTATTAATGGCGCTTCTAATTGTATATCTTTCTCTAAGTGCCATTGATTTTGACTTATCTGGCATTCCTGCAGAACGTCTGACTCTCATAGGGGGACCTGACTCACCAATTCCCTGGCCTACATTATTTACTGGTATGTTATTTATCCAGATCTATTACTGGAGTACTAACCAAACTATCACTCAGCGAGCTATGGCGGCAGAGAACGTTAAAGAAGCACAAAAAGGGGTTTTAGCCGCAGCCTGTATCCGTATTCTGATTGTCCCTGCAATCGTTATTATTCCAGGTATTGTCTCTTACAAACTATATGGCGACATTGGTGACCAAGCTTATGGTCGTATCGTAGGCGATTTACTACCTAACTATCTATCAGGAGCATTCGCAGCGGTAATGGCAGCAGCAGTACTAACCAGCTTTAACTCTGTACTTAACTCATCTGCAGCTCTTTACGTGTGCGATATTCACCAGAAATACTTCAATGAGGAACCAAACGTTAAACGCTTGAACAATGTTGTCTCTATCAGCTTCGTGTGTATCGCGCTTCTTCTTGTCCCTGCATTTGCTACAGCAGACAGCTTGATTAACTTACTTCAACAATTGAATGGCCTATTAAGTATGCCTATCTTATCCGCATTCATCACTGGCCTAATGTTCCGCAACGTCCGCGCAGAATCAGTAATAATGTCAGTCGTATTTGGTACAGCGCTCTATGGCTATTTCACATTCGGTACTGCGCCATTTGGTCTGCACTTTATCCACTTAATGGCTATTACACTAATAGCTTGCGTAGTGTTTGCATTAATACTGAACCGAGTAGTGTTTAAAAACAAAGCAGAATTTGTTGCTTTCAAGAAAGAAAAAGATGGCAATTTGGAAACCACAACAGAAACAAATTAAAGAAGATTAACGAGAAAAAAGCAGCTAATCTTCTCAATAAAAAGCCCTCTATTCAAAATAAATAGAGGGCTTTTAAATAATCTAGATCTTAACTTAAACAAACTTAACCACGATGAATCGCATCGTTAGCTTGCTTAAGAAGGTTCTGACTTTCAGTCATAAATTGTTGTGAATAATCACCAAACCAATCACTCACCTTCTCAAAGCTTTCAACAAATGTGGCTTTATCATGACCTTCAAGTACTTTGATCGCTTCACCGAAGCTAGTATGGAAACGCTTAATCATCTCTATATTTTCTTCTGATGATAAAATAATATCACCGTATAAAGTTGGATCTTGAGCAAATAGTCTACCCACCATAGCGAGCTCCAAGCGATAGATAGGTGAGCTCAACTGTAACAACATATCTATGTTAGGGTTTTCACGACTTAAATGGAGACCATATGCAAACGAAGTAAAGTGACGCAAAGCTTGAATTAACGTCATTCCATGATCATGCTCTTTCGCATCGATATTACATAAGCTGGCACCCCAAATACCAAATTGCTTTAACAACCATTGATATTCCTCACTACCGCGACCATCACAATAGACAATAACCTGTTTTGCTAGGCTCGGTACATCAGGTCCAAACATTGGATGCAGACCAACCACTGGTCCAGCGTGAACACTCAGCATTTTTTCTAGTGGTTTAGATTTTATCGAGGTTAAATCACAAAGAATGCAGTCATCAGGTAGCGCATTTAACTTCTCTATAACGCCCGTTGTTAAGTGAATAGGTACGGTAACAACGACTAAACCAGCATCATGTAACAGATCGTCAGCATTATCCCAATCTTTACTACCCAACACTTTCACTTGATACCCAGAAAGTGTAAACATACGGCCGAACAAACTGCCTAATTGGCCATTACCACCAATAATAACCACAGGACCCAACGAAGGAGCTAAGCATTTAAAACCAGAATCTTTTTCACTCGCATATGATTCTCGCATTGTTCTGCGTAGGATGTCTTCAATTAACTGCGGTGGAATACCACGCTTCTCTGCTTCTTGTCGACGAGAAGCAAGCATTGCCGCTTCTCTATCTGGGGCATAGATAGGCAAGCCGTGTTCACTTTTGACTTCTCCCACCTTTTCGACAAGAGAAAGACGACGAACCAGAAGCTCAATCATCTGCTTATCTACTTCATCAATTTGATCACGTAACTCATTTAACTCAACTGCCATCAAATTTGCCTTTATCTGTATTGACTAAATAAAAATGAAGCAACTAAAAGCCGCTCCACTGTTTGGTAAAAATTATTCGTCACTTCCATCTCTTAAATCAGTGACTCATCACTTAACTCTATCTTGTAAGAATGGCACCAGCTCTTTATGTGCATTACGTAATAGTGCTTCAGTTGATTGCCAATTAATACACGCATCTGTAATAGAAACCCCGTACTCCATCTGCTTTAATGGTATATCAGATGGTTGATTCCCTTCGTTCAAATGACTTTCTATCATTAGTCCTATGATGGATTTATTACCTTCGCGTATTTGAGAAATTGCATCTTCAGCGACTAAAAGCTGGCGACGATAATCCTTACGTGAGTTAGCATGACTACAATCTATCATTAAAGCGGCATCAAGGTCATATTTGGCTAACTCACCTTCACACTCAGCAACAGAAACTGAATCATAATTCGTTTGCTTGCCTCCACGCAAAATCACATGGCCATTGCTATTTCCTTGGGTAGTCAGAAGCGCGACCTGCCCTTCTGTATTAATTCCCATAAAACGGTGACTAGAAGAGGCGGCCTGCATCGCATTGATCGCTGTCGATAGACTACCGTCGGTGCCATTCTTAAATCCAATAGGCATAGAAAGCCCACTTGCCATTTCACGGTGAGTTTGGGACTCCGTAGTACGAGCACCTATCGCTGCCCAACTGAATGTATCAGAAAGATATTGTGGACTAATCGGGTCCAATGCTTCCGTCGCTAAAGGAATATCCATTTCAGCCAAATCAACCAATAACTTGCGCCCCACATGCAACCCATGTTCAATATCAAAGGTCCCATCTAATTGAGGATCGTTTATAAGGCCCTTCCAACCAACCGTTGTACGTGGCTTTTCAAAGTAAACACGCATAACGATGTATATCTGATCCTTAAGCTCTGCAGAAAGTGCTTTAAGGCGTTTAGCGTATTCCATCGCTGCATCTACATCATGAATAGAACATGGACCACAAACAACCAATAAACGATGGTCCTTCTTGTGTATAATGTTTGAAATCGTCTGACGAGATTCCTGGATAAACTGTCTTGCGTTGTCGCTAAGAGGCAGTTTCTGTTTTAACTCATTAGGTGTGATTAAAACCTGTTCATCACTGATGTTGATATTGCTTAATGTGCTTTTTTTCATCTTCTTTTCCGTAAATAATTTTTTACACTTAGTTTCGTCAGTGATTCGTAACAGCCAACTTAATGCTTAATTTACCAGTATTAACAAAACTTTCAAGTGTAAATAAATAAAAACATTACGTGTAAAAATAAATTTACACATAATTAACTAGTACCAAGTATTATAAATACGATCTAGGTTCTACGCAATTTACCTAAAATTGCATAAGATGCATTGCAATAACTTCTACTGGGCTAAACATATGGAATTGATTCTCTCGTTGTTACAACAAATGTGCGTATATCTTGTTTTGGCCTATATGCTCAGTAAAACGCCCGTATTTTTACCTCTACTTAATATATCAAACCGTCTTGAAAACAAACTTAACTGTTACGTAATTTTCTCACTATTTTGCATAATGGGAACCTACTTCGGGCTGCAAATTAATGATGCCATCGCTAACACTCGTGCAATCGGCGCTGTCATGGGCGGTATTTTTGGCGGGCCTATTGTTGGTTTTGCAGTGGGCTTCACCGGAGGTATACATCGTTACACCTTAGGTGGATTTACTGACATCGCCTGCGCGATATCAACAACGGCCGAAGGGGTAATTGGTGGTGTACTTCATAGTTACCTAATAAAAAGAAATAAGCAGGAACAACTGTTTAACCCTAGCGTCGTTTTTTCTATCACCCTCTTCGCTGAAATCATTCAGATGTTCATTCTTCTTATTGTGGCAAAACCTTTTGATCAAGCTTATACCCTCGTCTCCGCCATCGCTGCACCTATGATTATTGCCAACTCAATTGGTGCAGCACTCTTTATGAGTATTCTACAAGACAGAAAAACCATTTTCGAAAAATATTCAGCTACCTTTTCCAGAAGAGCTCTTAATATTGCGGAACGATCTGTCGGTATTTTGAATTCCGGGTTTAACTCTAAAAATGCGGCAAGAATAGTACGAATTGTTTATGAAGAAACGAATGTGGGGGCAGTCGCAATAACGGATACAAATAAAATACTGGCGTTTGTCGGTATTGGGGATGATCACCATAAACCAGACACCCCTATTTCGTCTCAATGTACTTTGGATGCCATTGAAAAAAATGACATCATTTACTTAAATGGTAAAGACAACCCTTATCAATGTTCTATTTCCGAAAACTGCAAATTGGGGTCAGCACTCATTATTCCTTTAAGGGCTGGTGATAAGGTCGTCGGAACAATAAAGCTCTACGAGCCCAAGCGAAAACTATTCTCTACTATCAATATGTCCATGGCTGAAGGAATCGCTCAACTGCTTTCAAGCCAAATTCTTTATGGTGACTATCAACAACAACAGATGTTGCTGTCTCAATCTGAAATAAAGCTTCTCCACGCTCAAGTTAATCCTCATTTTTTATTCAACGCACTCAACACAATTAGTGCCGTTATTCGTAAAAACCCTGACAAAGCAAGAGAGCTTATTCAACATCTTTCTCATTTTTTCCGCAGTAATCTTAAACAAAATATAGAAACGGTTAGCTTGAAAGAGGAGTTAGCTCACGTAAATGCCTACCTAACTATCGAGAAGGCACGCTTCAGTGATCGATTAGAAGTAGAGATGAACATAAGCTCTGAATTACAGGATAGAAAAGTACCAAGTTTTACGCTACAACCTCTCGTTGAAAACGCGATTAAGCATGGGGTGTCCCACATGTTAGAAGGTGGAAAAGTTAAGATTTATAGTCAATGTAACGACATGGGCTGTGAAATAATTGTTGAAGATAACGCTGGAAGCTATCTAGAACCAAGGAAAGATCATAAAGGTTTAGGTATGCAAATTGTGAGCAAGCGCTTATCTAATTACTTTGGCCGTGACGGGGAGCTAAAAACTCACGTCGAAAAAGACCAAATAACACGAATGAGCTTTATCATTCCTAATGAGAAATAACACAATAAGGGATCATAATGCTTACTGCATTAGTCATCGATGACGAACAGCTTGCTCGCGAAGAACTCACCAATTTATTGCATGACACGAATAACATTGAAGTCATAGATCAAGCCAGCAATGCAATTGAAGGGCTAAAAAAGATCAATGTATTGAAACCTGACGTTATTTTCTTAGATATTCAGATGCCTCAAATATCAGGCATTGAACTGCTTGCAATGCTTGATCCCGATACTATGCCGATGGTTGTATTTGTTACTGCTTTTGATCAATACGCCATTCAAGCATTTGAAGACAATGCATTTGATTACCTGTTAAAGCCTATCGAAATAAAACGACTAGAAAAGACGGTTTGTCGTTTAGTAAAACAACATAACAAACAAATTGAAACACAAGATTTGTCTATACTTGCCCCCGCATCATTGGAACAAGTCCCATGTATAGGCTTAAATAGAATCATGATTATTCCAACTCGAGACGTCGAGTATGCATTCAGTGATATCAGCGGTGTACATATCCGAAGCGCAGACCAAATCGCATCCAGTCAGTTGACATTAAAGGTATTAGAGGAGAAGACTGATCTTCTTCGATGCCATCGACAGTACTTAATAAACACTAAGGCCATCAAAGAAATAAAATTGTTAGAAAATGGCTTAGCCGAAATTATAACGCGAAATGATTATCCCGTTCCGGTTAGCCGTCGATACCTAAAATCACTAAAAGAGAAATTAGGTATTGTCTAAATCATCTAGATCTTAGATTAACAATGAGTTAACCAACGACTTTTTTCATTGCTTCACTGGCCTCAGTCCACTCCCTCGCTCGCTTTAGCTCTGACAATGTAAAGCTTTGCTTCTTAAACAACGTTTCTGCTATTGGGATCTGCACTATTGGCAATCTGTCTAAAATCTCCACACTACGGTTGCGATTATTACAAAGTAACAACATATCACAACCAGCGGCTAGCGCCTGCTCTGCTCGTTCTGCTGCACTGCCCATGACCGATGCCCCTTCCATATTCAAATCGTCCGAAAAGATAACACCTGAAAAGCCTAATTTTTCACGTAAAACATCTTGCAACCAATACGTAGAGCCACTTGCAGGTTCTGAATCGTAATGAGGGTAGATAACATGAGCTGGCATCATCGCATCTAAAATACCAGCCTCGATCTGAACTTTAAAAATAGCCATATCGGTTTCAAAAATAGTATCTCTATGGTCATAAGGGGTCTCCAAGTGAGAATCAGCAATAACACCGCCGTGCCCGGGGAAATGCTTTCCAGTAGTCGCCATGCCCACCAATTTCATACCCTTCATGTAGGCGGTGCTATTCTTCAATATAGTGTGGATGTCATTACCGAATGCGCGACTTCTTATCGCTTTGCATTCGTGCCCTTTATCCAAAACAGGAGCAAAGCTAAGATCTATGTTATGCGCTATCAATTCTGCCGCCATCAACCAACCTGCTTGATGAGCTAATTTTTCACTATTTTCATATTGTGAAAGTGCTTGCGCCGAAGGGATAAGGGTAAAGCCTTGTCGAAATCGCTGAACCAAACCTCCTTCTTGATCCACACCAATAAGGGCACGACCTTTACTTACTTTTCGGATGTCATCACACAGAGCCAATAACTGTTCATTATCGTGGAAGTTTCTAGAGAATAAAATTAACCCGCCTACCGTTGGGTGTTGCAGGATCTCTCTATCTTCTGCGTCTAGCTCATATCCTGAAATATCGATCCAAAGTGGCCCCATCTATAATCTCCCGAAAATGTTGATGTACAATCAAAAAATGATTATAACCTTAAGTACCTTAGATATAATCAATTTCCAACACGTTATCTAAACAATTCACTTTCTACTGAGGGTAGTCATTTTTATGAATAAAAAAGAACTCTATATTGGCGTCATGTCAGGAACCAGCCTAGATGGTATTGATACTGCCTTAGTAGAAATTGACGATAATGAAACAACACTCATTGATTTTGATTGCTACGCCATACCCGAACATATTAAAAAAAGTATTCTCAGCTTCGCAACAGGACAGTCTACCGATATTGTTACCATAGGGCAGCTCGAGACATCGCTTGGTATTTTATATGCCGATGCCGTGATACAACTTTTAAACAAGACCGGAATCAACGCTTCAGATGTCGTCGCAATTGGTAACCATGGCCAAACGGTATACCACCAACCCACTGGCAACAATCCATTTACCATGCAACTTGGTGATGCCAACATCATATCGGCTAAAACTGGTATTACGACTATTGCCGACTTTAGACGTAAAGATATGGCGCTTGGAGGGCAAGGTGCGCCTTTAGTTCCTGCTTTTCATCGAACAATATTTCAGCCAACTCATTCTACCGTGGTGGTTTTAAATGTTGGTGGAATCGCCAACATCTCAGTACTTAGGCCGGACATGCCCACCATCGGTTATGATACTGGTCCAGGAAATATGTTATTAGACGCTTGGATATATGAGCAGACAGGTAAGAAATTTGACGAAGATGGATTATATGCAGCGTCTGGAAAAATTATACCTAAATTACTAAAGCGTCTATGCACCGAAGATTATTTCTCACGAAGCGCCCCTAAAAGCACTGGACGAGAGCTTTTTAATCTAGCTTGGCTAACCGATATACTCGAGCAGTTTGATAGCCCATTTCGACCACAAGATATTCAAGCCACGCTTACAGAATTTACCGCCGTCACTATATGTCAGGAAATAGAAAATCATACGATAGGAACCAATCCAGAGTTACTTGTATGTGGTGGTGGAGCAAGTAACCCTTTGTTAATGCAGAAACTCAATACTTATCTACCGGCTTGGACGGTTAGCACTACGGATGAGAAAGGAGTAAGCAGTGATTATATGGAGGCCATCGCATTTGCTTGGTTAGCTTATCGGCGAGTGAAGGGATTGCCAAGCAATTTACCAGACGTAACCGGAGCCTCTAGATACGCATCTTTAGGTGTTATCTACCCCTCTGAGTAATAGGAGTACTCTAATGACCAATGAAGCACTGATTTCCGCCTTATCTCAATTGATATCAGAAGGGCGAAATCCTCAAACCATGGATATTGATCTACTCTCATCTCTTGAAATTGTAACAAAGCTCAACGAGCAAGATAAACTTGTTCCTTGCGCTGTCGAGAAGGTGTTACCTATGGTGGCCATCGCAATAGATGAGATAACGCAGGCATTTAAAAATGGTGGTCGATTGATCTACATGGGCGCAGGAACAAGCGGACGACTCGGTGTGCTAGATGCATCAGAGTGCCCGCCAACCTTTGGTATTCCTCGTGATATGGTGATTGGTTTAATTGCAGGTGGCCACCAAGCCATGTTTAATGCCGTAGAGGGAGCAGAAGATTCTGCGATGCTTGGTCAAGATGAACTCCGCAGAATTGGTTTCAATAACAATGACGTTTTAGTCGGTATAGCCGCTAGTGGCCGAACACCTTATGTAATAGGTGGTTTAGAATTTGCTAATAAACTTGGTGCTACAACGATAGCCATTTCGTGCAACCCAACCTCAACCATCGCTAAAATTGCCGCTATAGATATAAGTCCAGTCGTTGGACCTGAAGCACTATCAGGCTCCACCCGACTAAAATCTGGTACTGCACAAAAACTTATTCTAAATATGTTAACCACCGCTAGCATGATTCGACTCGGAAAAAGTTATCAAAACCTAATGGTCGATGTTAAGGCAACCAACAAGAAACTCACGGCTCGAGCGGTTCGTATTGTCATGCAAGCAACAGAATGCGACGAATCGATTGCTAGAAACACCCTTATTGAGACTGATTATGATGTGAAGTTGGCCATATTAATGCTACTCACCAACATGGATAAAGATCAGGCAAAAATACAACTAGACAAACAAAATGGTTTCTTAAGAAAGGCAGTGGAAGGGTGACACCCCTTCCCGGTTTCTACTATTAGCACACCATTAATATGCGAATATGTTTTAATTTGACTCGTTCCAACCTCTTTGCCATTCCATACGAAATCGCTGAGATTCTTCAGTACCTTCACATACACCTTCATAATATTGTCCAGAAAGGCCTATTTGGTAGGCAAAATCAGGATTACAATATTCTTCAACACCTTTAAGGTAACCTTGATCATACTCAGCTTGATTTGCTTGGCCTAATTGTTGTAGTTCGCTAAAAGAGCGAGAATGATGTCCTTTAATGCCGTCGGAAAAACCAATTTCGTTCCAATCTCCTTTTTGGGCAAGATCGACATTACTAGATGAACAAGCCACGACCAAACATGAAAGTGTAAACACGACCAATTTGTTAAACAACATCGGAAATCCCTTAATATAAATATACGCAATACAAAAATGGTCTATTTTATTTTGAAAGTCAAACACCTATAGTTTCAACTACCACTATTTTCTGTTAATTAGAAACCAAACATCAAACTCGAGCAATCGAAGTAATAAAACCATTAAATTTACACAGAAACCACTTAATGTTGAATAGTACCACTCACTCAAGAATCGGATGCAGCTAGCATTCACTCGTTTTAGTATTGACACTGAATTATACAAATTACTAATAACAGTGGGACGAATATTATGATGTGGTTTCTCTTTTGTGTCGCAGCCTTAATTGGCGGATACGTTATCTACGGTGCGTTTGTTGAAAAGGTTTTCGGTATTAATGAAAATCGTAAAACTCCAGCGCACACAATGCAAGATGGTGTTGATTTTGTGCCTATGTCAACACCTAAGGTTTATCTTGTACAGTTACTCAATATTGCTGGTGTGGGTCCAATTTTTGGTCCAATCATGGGTGCACTATATGGGCCAGCGGCTCTGTTATGGATTGTACTAGGTTGTATATTCGCGGGTGCGGTTCATGATTACTTCTCTGGCATGCTATCAATTCGTAATAAAGGGGCTTCCGTACCTGCGATAACTGGTCGTTACTTAGGTAACGGTGCTCGTCATTTTATGAATGTTTTTGCTATCGTTCTTTTACTTTTAGTCGGCGTTGTGTTTGTTTCTGCCCCCGCTGGCATGATCACAAACCTTGTGAATGAGCAAACATCTTTCGAAATGTCTAAAGTAAGTATGGTCGTGCTCATCTTTGCATACTATATAATCGCAACGATTGTCCCTGTTGATAAAATCATTGGTCGTTTCTATCCGTTCTTTGGTGCATTACTTGTATTCATGTCTGTTGGCTTGATGGCTGCGGTTGCTTTCTCTAGTGAGCACACGGTAATGGGTGGCTTTGTTATTAGTGACCTATTCAACAACATGAACCCGAACAATATGCCTCTATGGCCAGCGCTGTTTATCACTATCGCGTGTGGTGCTATATCAGGTTTTCACGCAACGCAGTCTCCACTGATGGCTCGATGCATGGAAAATGAAAAGAATGGCCGTTTCGTATTCTTCGGTGCAATGATTGGTGAAGGTATTATCGCTATTATCTGGTGTACACTTGCGCTCTCTTTCTTCGGTTCAGTTGAAGGCCTTCAAGAAGCGGTTAAAGCTGGTGGTCCAGGTAACGTAGTATATAGTGCCTCATTTGGTCTTCTTGGTGTATTTGGTGGTATCTTAGCTTTCCTAGGCGTGGTTATTCTCCCTATCACATCAGGTGACACCGCATTTCGTTCAAGCCGTCTCATCCTTGCTGAATACTTTAATGTTGAGCAAAAAACATTGCCAAAACGTCTTCTTATGGCGCTTCCACTATTCGTAGTTGGCGGTATATTAACTCAAGTTGACTTTGGTATTATCTGGCGCTACTTCGGGTTCGCAAACCAATCTACAGCAACTATCATGCTTTGGACTGCGGCAGCTTACCTACTTCGCCACAATAAATTACATTGGATTGCTACTATCCCCGCGATGTTCATGACAACAGTGTGTATCTCATTCATCATGAGCAGCGCTAAGTTAGGCTTTGGCTTACCAATTACCATCTCTACTGTAATCGGTGTTGTATCCGCTATCGGCGCTGCTGCTTATGTTATTACCGTATCGAAAGGCAAGGGTGAAACAGACTTAGCAGATGAAGACGAACCCGACTCTCCGGTTAAAACTGCATAATCACTTTTGGCTCAAACACATAACCTTAGCATTGAATAAAAGTGTTAAGCATTAATCAAAAAGGGTTCCCAATGGGAACCCTTTTTGATTAAACAGCTTTAACTCATAAATTATTTATCAAGTCACATTTTTAATTTGTAACTCTTTAGGCACTTCAAAGAACATATTCTCTTTCCTTCCTTGAACTTCTTCTACTTCCGTTGCTCCCAGTTCTCTTATTTTATTAAGAATCTGGTCAACAAGTTCTTCTGGTGCAGATGCACCAGCGGTCACACCAATTTTGGTCACATTTTCAAACCACTCGGCTCGAATGTCCTCCGGACAATCGGTTAAGTATCCTTTTGTCCCCAATTTTTCTGCAAGCTCTTTTAACCGCGTAGAGTTTGAGGAGTTTTTTGAACCAACGACAACCAATACATCCACCTCCAAAGATAAACCGCGAACAGCATCTTGTCTGTTTTGTGTTGCATAACAAATATCGTCTTTTCGAGGACCTTGAATATTGGGATAGACTTCTCTTAACCTGTCTATCACGCTGGCGGTTTCATCAACCGATAACGTAGTTTGGCTTACATAATGCAGCTCACTCGGATTCTTAACCACAAGCTTATTTACATCTTCAGGCCTTTCCACAAGGTACATGCCACCACTATCACTCGCATACTGCCCCATTGTCCCTTCAACCTCGGGATGACCCGCATGACCAATCAGAACCACTTCCATATTTTTTTTGCTGGCTCTCGCGACTTCCATATGCACCTTGGTAACCAATGGGCATGTCGCGTCAAAGACCGTTAAATCGCGAGATTTTGCCTCTTCCCGAACAGCCTGCGATACGCCATGAGCAGAAAAAATAACGATGTTATCATCTGGCACTTCACTGAGTTCTTCAACAAAAACGGCACCTCGCTGTTTAAGCCCTTCAACGACGAAACGGTTATGTACCACCTCATGTCTTACGTAGATTGGTGTTTGATATAAATCTAATGCGCGCTCTACGATGCTGATTGCACGATCAACTCCGGCACAAAATCCTCTAGGATTAGCGAGTAATACTTTCATTAATTTGCTCTTGATATCTCTTTAGCGTTTATTCTACCGATAATATTTCAACTTCAAAGGTAACATCTTGTCCAGCTAAAGGGTGATTAAAGTCAACGGTAACGGAATTACCTGCTATATCGGTTATTATACCGGGAATTTCGATTCCATCTGGTCCAGAAAAAGCCATTATCGTACCAACTTCAACGGCGGCATCACCAACAAATTTTGCTTTGTCCATATGATGTATATTATCTGGATTTGCCGAACCGAATGCATCCGCAGCCTTCAAGTCGACTACTTTAGTATCACCAGGAGATAAACCGATAAGATGACTCTCGAAATTTTGGCTAAGGCTACCATCACCAATAGCTAGCTGAGCCGGTTTACCCATATTATGAGTTGAGTCTGCAACGGAGCCATTACTTAGCTTGATTGTAAAATGCAGAGTGACCGTGCTGTTGGATGTAATAGTTGAGTTGTCTAAAGTGACATTAGTTTGAATTTGAGACATGGGTTAAGGCATTCCTTAGTGAAAATAAAGACTTTCCATTTCTCTATTTAACCACCAAGTGAAGATATAAAAAACCACAAGTTTATTCAGGACGTAAGAGTTGTGAGAAAGAGCAGCGTTAGATACCCATCAATTCATTGAAGAAACGGCTTTCAGTATCAGCAAACAACATATCTTCTTTCTGAAGATCTTGCGTTGGAACTCGAATTTGAGAAGAAGCACCATTTCCATACATACATGACTCTAGTTGCTTCGCCTTTAGATGAAAGGGGATATCTCCCTGCTCAACAACAGACTCAGTAAACAATGTCAAAGCCTCGCGCGGAGTAAGGCCTGCATCCTGACATACTTTTGCAAAAGCCGCTTTTGTCTTGCTATCAACAGGACTCAATTTTAGATTATCGTTACGCATGTCACGGCCCCTCTCATTAATCATTCTGTCATTTATTCCATTCTAGCCTGAATCAACACAGAATCCCATACCATTAAATAAGATAAATTACACCACAACAACTGTCTCAATTTTAAGAATAACCAAAAATAACACAAGAAGTAAGATGTTAGAAGGCTTCTAGGTTGGATCTCTACACCTAATTAAGAATATTTCATTTAATAAAAAGAGAACCAAATCACATTTCAGAATGCATAAAAAAACACCAGAGAGTCAATTTCTGGTGTTTTTTTAAAAATCAGTTAAGCCATTCCTTACTGACTAATCGCTTTTTCTGTTCCTAAACCCGTCTAATATAATCATTGCCGCACCGATGCAAATAGTGCTATCCGCTAGATTAAATGCAGGCCAGTGGTAGGAACCCCAAAACAGATCAAGATAGTCAATTACAAAGCCGTGAACAATTCGGTCAAAAACATTACCAATCGCACCACCGATTATCATCGCATAAGCAATGTTATTCCATTTCTCTCTTGCAGGAAGTTTGCTCATCCAAAAAATAAGCAATCCGCTGACAAAGAAAGCAATACTGGCAAAAAACCATCTTTGCCAACCTGCTTCTTCACTCAGAAAACTAAATGCAGCACCGTAGTTATGTACATAAAGCAGGTTAAAGAAAGGCGTTATCTCTATTCGATTCGCCCAACCGTATCCCATTTTATCCATCACCAATAACTTGATACCGATATCAGCAACAAACACCAGAGCCGCCAGCCAAAGCCAACGTACTCCAGATTGTCTAATTGTCAGTGACTTAACGTTCATATCTACCTTTAATTAAACGAAATGACGCTCTTCTCCGTCACCTTCGACGTTTGTAACACAGCGACCACAGATATTCTCGTGACCATTAACCGTGCCTACATCTGCAACATGGTGCCAGCAGCGATCACATTTCTCAGCTTCAGAAGCTTTAACTTCTACATAGAGGCCTTCGACGTCCGTTGCCTGTGCTTCATTTGATTTTTCATCAATTGATTTAACCGCGGCTTTTGAAGTCAATAAAACGAAACGTAATTCATCTTCAAGTTTGTTTAGTTTCTGTGCTAACGCACTATCAACATACAATGTTACTTCGGCTTGCAGAGCACCACCAATCACTTTTTCTTTACGAGCAACTTCCAGAAGTTTGTTCACCGCTCCGCGGACAGCTTGAACGTCATTCCAGAACTCGTCATTCAGCTCTTCGCCATCTGATATTCCAAATAACCCGTCAAACCACTCTTCTGTGAACACGTATTGATTACGCTTGCCAGGCATTTCATTCCATATCTCATCAGCAGTGAATGACATGATTGGCGCCATCCAACGAACCAATGCTTCTACAATGTAATACAATGCCGTCTGACAGCTACGTTGAGCGTTACCGCCATGTTTAGCGGTATACTGGCGATCCTTGATAACATCGAGATAGAACGAACCCATTTCGATAGAGCAGAACTGCATCAAACGTTGCGTTACTCCATGGGTATTGTACTCATCGTATGCTTTCTCGATTTCATCTTGTGCTGCTTTTGCACGACCTACGGCCCAACGATCGATTGCAACCATATCTTCTACTGGCACAAGATCTGTTTCTGGATTGAACCCATTTAGATTCGCTAGGAAGAAGCGAGCGGTATTGCGAATCCGGCGATAGGCGTCTGCACTACGTTTTAGGATCTCATCCGATACTGCCACTTCACCGGTGTAATCCGTTGAAGCAACCCACAAACGGAGAATATCTGCACCTAGTCGGTTAGTGACATCCTTCGGAGCCACGACATTACCAATAGATTTAGACATCTTACGGCCATTACCATCTACCACAAAACCGTGAGTTAGCACTTGCTTATAAGGTGCAACACCTTTCATAGCGACAGCAGATATCATTGATGACTGGAACCAACCACGATGTTGATCTGAACCCTCTAGGTACATATCTGCACTATGGCCGTTAAACTCTTCTCTATTGTCTACAACCGAATAGTGAGTGACACCAGAATCAAACCAAACATCCAAAGTATCGAGTACTTTTTCATATTTAGTTGCGTCGTCTTCACCAAGCAGTTCGGCAGGATCAACATCCCACCATGCTTGAATGCCTTTCTCTTCTACCAGTTTAGCTACTTTTTCAATAAGCTCTGGGGAGTTTGGATGAAGTTCTGCCGTCTCTTTATGAACAAACAAAGCAATCGGAACACCCCAAGTACGCTGACGAGAAATACACCATTCTGGGCGACCTTCTATCATCCCTTCAATGCGACTTTGGCCCCAATCAGGGATCCATTGCACACCTTTAACCGCTTCCAGTGCTTTTGCTCGTAGACCAGCTTGATCCATAGACACAAACCACTGTGGCGTGGCACGGAAAATGATTGGTGTTTTATGACGCCAGCAATGTGGGTAGCTGTGCTCATACGCGTGATGATGCAATAAAGCACCATGGTCTTTTAGGACCTCTAAAACAGAATCGTTCGCTTTGAATACATGTTGACCCGCAAAAAACTCTGTATCCGGCAAGAATACACCGTTTGAACCAACAGGGTTCGCAGTCTCAAGTCCATATTGTTGACCAACAACGAAATCTTCCTGGCCATGACCAGGTGCGGTATGTACAACACCGGTACCTGCTTCGGTCGTTACGTGATCACCAAGGATCACTGGGACATCAAAATCGTAGAACGGGTGCTTAAAACGAACAAGCTCTAGATCTTCACCGGTCGCAAAACCTAGGTTGTGGTAGTGTTCGATACCAGTACGATCCATCACTTCTTTTGCCAACTCAGATGCAACGATGAGGCGTTGCGGTTTATCACCTTCTACCTGAATCAGAACATATTCTAGATCCGCTCTAACAGTTACCGCACGGTTAGCTGGTAATGTCCACGGAGTTGTCGTCCAGATAACAATAGAAACGTCACCTTGACCTTCGTGATCTTTAATTAAAGCAAACTTCTCGACAACCGTTGCTTCATCTTTAGCCGCAAATTTTACATCAATAGATGGGGAGATTTTATCTTTATACTCCACTTCTGCTTCAGCAAGAGCGGAACCACAGTCTGTACACCAATGAACAGGTTTAAACCCCTTCAATAGATGTCCTTGATCTGCAATTTTGCCTAATGCTCTAATGATGTTAGCTTCTGTACCAAAGTCCATTGTGCGATAAGGTTTATCCCATTCACCCAAAATTCCGAGACGTTTGAAGCTCTCTTTTTGCCCTTCAACTTGCCCCGCAGCATATTGGCGGCATTTCTCACGAAACTCTGCTGCCGTTACTTTTTGGCCTGGTTTGCCTACTTTCTTCTCTACCATTAATTCTATAGGTAGACCGTGACAATCCCAACCCGGAACGTAAGGTGCATCGTATCCAGCGAGGGTTTTAGATTTAATAATAATGTCTTTAAGAATCTTATTTAATGCATGACCGATATGAATATCACCATTGGCGTAAGGAGGGCCATCGTGCAATATAAAAGATTTTTTGCCTTTCTTAGCTTTACGGATCTCACCGTAAAGATCTTCTTTATACCAACGCTTAAGCATTTCTGGCTCACGATTGGCCAAGTTACCGCGCATTGGAAACCCTGTTTCTGGTAAATTCAGGGTATCTTTATAGTCTGTCATTGATTCTTAATTCCGTTATCTTGGGCGAGCGTTAGACATTATTTAACCGACATTTCGGCTAATTCTCTAGCTGATGCAACCACACCCTTGCCGCTTCAGCATCTAATTTAATTTGTTGTTTCAGTGCTTCGAACGAATCGAAACGTTTTTCATCTCGAAGTTTCTTCAATAAGGCAACTTCGAGCTGCTTTCCATATAAGTTATCACTAAAATCAAATAGGTGTACTTCTAACTGTTGACGAACACCATTTACAGTAGGCCGTTGACCTATATTCGCGACACCACCAAAAGGCTTATTGCCGACACCATGTACTTGTACTACATACACACCGGATACAGGTGAAACGCAACGCTTTAACGGTATGTTAGCTGTTGGAAAACCGATGGTTCTGCCTAGCTTTTGTCCGTGAGACACACGACCATTAATACTATATGCTCGGCCAAGCAGCATTTCCGCCGCCGCTAAGTCATTGTCGCTAAGTGCCTTTCTAATAGCCGTACTACTGACTCTCTGTTCATGTACACAGAAACTTTGTGTACTCACTACTTTAAAGCCATATTTTTTGCCCGCGTCTTGAAGCATAGAGAAATTTCCTGCTCTATCTCTACCGAAGCAAAAATCATCGCCTACAACCAAAAATTTAACATCTAACCGCTTAACTAATAAGTCACGAATAAAGGACTCAGCTGACCATTCAGCGAAACGCTTGTTAAAGTTAACACACAACAATCGGTCAACGTTCAATTTCTTCAGTTGAACGTATTTGTCGCGTAAACGACTGAGCCTTGCTGGCGCCTTATCTCTGGCAAAAAGCTCCATCGGCTGAGGCTCAAAAGTCATGACTGTTGAGACAAGGTCCAAAAGCTTAGCTTGGTGAGCAACCTGACTTAATACTTTCGAGTGTCCTAAATGAACCCCATCAAAATTACCAATAGTCAGAACGCATCCTTTATGATGCGCTTTTATATTGTGAATGCCTCGAATCAGTTCCATTGGATCAATTACAAACTCAAATTTATTAATATCATTAGTGCGAAACCGACGGATTATATACCAAACATCCTTTGTCCGTAACTGCTTTTATAGCTAAGCAACGTAACACAATTCCCTTAATATCCAAGAATATTCTTAGCTGCTTGCCTTTTAAAGAAAAAAACAACTATTTAACGGGTGATAATTGGCTCATACGTACACCCAATATCACTGCCGTAAGTAGGTACGTTATCCCCCCAGCCCCGATCAATGCCGCGAGTACCAACACTCGTTCCATTAATGACCAATCAAGCCATAAAGTCATATCGGGTAACTGCCAACGGAGGGCATAGACCATCACTACTCCCGCGACAACTAAACGTAATACAAACATCATAGTTTGCTTAGAACATCTGTACACATCGGCTATGTGCAAACCACGATACAGTAACGCCATATTTACAAATGCAGACAGAGCGGTTGCCATCGCCAAACCTACATAGCCATAAAAATAGGCAAAAATAGCATTGAAGACCATATTTGACACCATCGCAATGATGCCATATTTCACAGGCGTTCTAGTATCTTGTCGCGAATAATACCCTGGAGCGAGTACCTTAATAAGCATGAAATTGAGCAAGCCAGATGCATAGGCAAACAGAGACAATGAGGCTTGCTGAACATCATATACGGAAAACTCTCCACGCATAAAAAGCACCATTAACATAGGCTTAGCTAACAACATTAATCCGAGCATTGCTGGAAGGCCTAACAACACAACCATGCGAACACCCCAGTCCATCGTATTTTTAAAACCGATGCTATGAGCGTCAACATGATTTCGCGAAAGCGCAGGAAGAATAACCGTTGCAATTGCAATACCGAACAAACCCAGAGGAAACTCTAAAAGACGATCAGAGTAATAGAGCCAACTAATAGAACCTGTCCCTAAAAAACTGGCAATAAACGTGTCCAACAAAAGATTAATTTGACTAACAGAAACACCAAATAAAGCAGGAATCATCAAGGTGCGAATCTTAACCACACCCGGGTCACTCCAGCCCCACTGCGGTTTCACTAACATTTTCTCCTTCATCAAGAATGGAATTTGAAAAATAAATTGAACTGCTCCTCCCAAAAACACCCCAATGGCGAGACCGATTTCCGGTTGTGCTAAGTTTGGTGAGATAAATAGGGCAGAACCAATAATCATCACATTGAGAAATACAGGAGTGAAAGACGATACGGCGAACTTCCCTAAGGTATTTAATATTGCCCCTGAAAGTGCAACAAAAGTAATAAACCACAGATAGGGGAAGGTAATCTTCAACATCAAACTGGCAAGTTCAAACTTGTGTGCCGAAGGACCATCGTTAAGCCAATCAATGTACCAACCTGCGCCAAAAAGAGCGGTTACAACGCCAGAGCCTACTACGCCAAACAAAGTCACTATCGTGACTAACACGCCTAATGTACCCGATACCTTTGCGATCAGTTCTTGCGTTTTATCTTTATCACCAAGCGCTTGGTATTCGGTTAATACGGGAACAAATGCCTGAGAAAATGCACCTTCAGCAAATAGACGCCTTAAAAAATTCGGAATTTTGTTGGCAAAGAAGAATACATCCGCACTTGCCCCTGCGCCTATTAGATTCGCGACAACCACATCACGGACTAAACCCAACACACGTGAAATAAGCGTCATCGCACTGACAATTAAGCCTGACTTTAGGAGTCGCTTGCTCACAAACACCTCTTTTATATAGATAATTAGGGACGTTATACACCAGATTCTCACAACCATCCATATTGGTTGGTTTATTTAATGGCATTGGCATAGAAATACTGTTAGAATCCCGCCATCTTAACCGCGTTAACCTAACTATTCCAAAAATTGTGTGGATTAGCTGGGTTTTTGCACAAATCATTTGACATATTGGCGATAAAGAGGCATATTCCTCCGCCTTAAATTGTCACCAAACTAAGTTTCTGGGAGTTAGACCCTTGGCAAACAGTAAATCTGCTAAGAAGCGCGCTATCCAAGCTGAGAAACGTCGTCAGCATAATGCTAGTCGTCGTTCTATGATGCGCACTTACATGAAAAAAACAATCGCCGCTATTGAAGCTGGCGATAAAGAAGCTGCAACAACTGCATTAGCAGTAGTTTCACCAATTCTAGACCGTATGGCGAATAAAGGCGTTATTCATAAGAATAAAGCTGCGCGTCATAAGTCTCGTTTCGCTTCTGCAATCAAAGCGCTTTAATTAACCCTAGGGTTTTTAAAGATTTGATTTAAGATAAAAAAAACCGGCGATTGCCGGTTTTTTTATATCTGTAATTTGAGAATTATAAGCTCAAGATCCGCAATACAAAGAATGAAGCAAGCGAATCATCTCTTTTACTTCGCGACTATATAGCGAATAGTATACTGTCTGTGCTTCTTTTCTTGTCGAAACAAGCCCATCCCGTCTTAACCATGCTAAGTGTTGAGACAAAGCAGATTGACTGAGGCTTAGTTTTGTACACAGTTCACCTACAGATAATTCCTGATCATGCAATATACAAAGGATTTGTAACCTTCTTTCGTTCGCCATCGCTTTCAATAAAGCAACGGCTTGAGCAGAATTTTTTTCCATATCCTGTAGGTTCATTTCGCAATCTCCATCAAACTTAAACTAGCTAGGAATGTCATTGGTTAACTCGTCTATTCTTGTAATGTCACTGTTTTTTTCCAATAATAGCGATACAAACTACCGCTATATGACGCTTTCGGCAAGTATCTACACAAGAAAACGCTAATTTAGTCAAACAAATTACTAAAATCTGCATCACAAACATTCTTTACCGCAGGGTGTTGAATCATTCTTTCTGCAAATATTACGTAATACTCTTCTTTGAGGTCGTGCACGTTTGCAATTAATTGGAGTGGTGACTCTTCAAGTATTTCAGAAAGATAAAGGTTTGGTGCGAGAAAAATGACATCTTTATGAGACTGAGCAAAGGCTTTCATCAATGCTACATCATCAAACTCACCTAAAATATTTGCCCTAATACCCTGCTGATCAAACCATTGAGACACCTTTCGTCCCATTGACGTACGACTGCCTGGTACCAGAATTTTTCTCTCTTCTAAAACAGCTGGAAAATCGATATCGTCAATTCTGCCATAACAAAAAAAACTCAACGAACACTCACCCAATTTTTTACTGTAAAGGCCGGGACTTTGAGTTGAATCAACTGGGCAGTCTGAAAGAATCATATCCAATTTATGTTGTGACAATTGTTCGAGTAAAAGCTCATGGGTTGACTCAAAACAACGCAGATGAATACTGTTATCTTCGGGGATTGTTGTCATGAGAACTTTACTCACTAGACGCTTGGAAAGGGCATCCGCTACACCAACATCAAACAATACATTTGATCGTTGACTGTAGTTTACAATATCGAGCATCTCATAGCTTAGTCCAAACATTCTGTCAGAATACTTATATATTAACTGACCAAGTTCTGTTGGTTGAACATTTCGACCATTTCGCTTTGTGAGCTTTCCACCTACCCTATCTTCGAGTGCTTTTATCTGCCCTGTGACCGTTTGAGGGGTCAAAAACAAAGCATCAGCGGCTTTAGATACAGAACCTTGCTTGCACACCATCCAAAAATAGTAGAGATGGTTATAATTCAAATGTGACATGGTAAATTCCAGAATTCTTTTGACCTAGCTTACTTGATACGCTGTGTTAAACCTAATTTTCGTTATATCCGAACTAAATCCTGATAATGACTGGTTTTTCCGAAGTTTTATATATCGAAGATGACAGTAAATTTGGTGCGATGTGCACTTTTTTGTCAATTTGTAGGTTAACCTTACAAGAAAACATTAAGGTTAAAACATTTTATCTATTAATTTTCATATAGATAGAGATTTTTTCAGACCATACACCCCCCCCTAAAACGACACTAAACTAAATCATCAATTTTATAAAAGTGTAATATTATTGAAATATTCATTCTCTACTATTCCGATCAGATAAGTAAACTGACTTAAATATGGTCCTGGAGAAAAAAATGAACCAAGCGACAACGAGCGCTACACCGCGACAAAGCTCTATTAAGAATTTGATGCGTTGGGCGAACTTGGTATTCATGCTTTATTTACTTCTGCTTGCTGTTTCAATGGTAGGTGGTGGCTTCAAACTTGCTACTGGCGAGCAAGCTAAGACACTCTTTGAATTCGCTTCTCACCCCGTAGCTGGTCTAATGATAGGTTTAGTCGCAACGGCTCTCATCCAATCATCTAGTACTGTCACGTCTATCATTGTGGGTTTGGTAGCAGGTGGTTTACCTGTTGAAACCGCTATTCCAATGATCATGGGTGCCAATATAGGGACCACTGTAACCAATACCTTAGTCAGCCTAGGACATATGCGTTGCAAAGTTGAATTTAAACGTGCCTTTGCCAGTGCCACTGTTCACGATTTCTTTAATTTGCTTGCGGTGCTGATATTCCTACCAATCGAAATGATGTTTGGTATGTTAGAAAAAATATCCCATTGGTTAATTTCTCCTATGCTTGCCACTGGCGATATGAGTATAAAAGGATTTAACTTTGTTAAACCTATCACTAAACCTGTCATATCAGCGCTCAAAGAGCCTCTAGGTGCATTTAGTGACAGTATTGCTGGTATCATTCTTATTGCCCTAGGTATCACCACCGTTTTCCTAGCGATCACTGTGATGGGCAAATTAATGAAGAAACTGATGGTTGGTCGTGCAAAAGACATTCTTCAAAGCGCGATAGGTAAAGGTCCAATACACGGTATCGTATCAGGTTCCATTGTTACCGTTTTGGTGCAGTCTTCGTCTACGACAACAAGCTTGATGGTGCCACTCGTAGGTACAGGCGTACTCAAAGTAAGAGATATCTACCCATTCACCTTAGGTGCTAACATAGGTACTTGTATCACGGCTTTACTTGCTGCAACTGCTGTAACGGGGGAATATGCCGTATTTGCGTTACAAATTGCACTGGTTCATTTAACCTTTAATATCCTCGCAACTGTATTTATATTTGGTATTCCATTCTTACGTGAATTACCACTTAAAGGCGCAGATATTATTTCAGATATGGCAATGAAAAATAAATCCGTCGTCGCTATCTATTTAATTGCTGTATTCATTGTAATGCCAGGTGCCATTCTCGCTTTAACGACTTAATGTGATCTTAAGCTGACTTAAATTAGCGAACTCTAAAACGTAGAACGAACAGCAAGCTAAGTAAGTTCATGTTCCGTCAGTTTTCCAGATTGATATAAAGGTTCGCAGAAGTAAAAAATCCCCAGCCATCTTGGATGCTGGGGATTTTTAATTAATGTCTTCATAGGGTCGAGACTATACCGAAAACGGGTACTTAATCGCATCATGACTTTCGTAGCCAATCACTTCAAAATCATCTAATGTGACCCAAGTCTCCAAGTCTTCTAGAGATTGAATCTTAGGGTTTATTTTCAGTTGTGGTGCAACAAGAGGCTCCCTTTTTAATTGAACGTCTCTCATCAGTTCTAATTGATCTTCATAGATATGACCATTAACTATCTTATGATAGGCCAATCCCGCTTTTTTACCGGTAATCTGAGCCATAATAGCCAAAAATACATGTACCTGAACCATATTGAAATTAAGCCCCAATGGCACATCACATGAGCGTTGAGTGCTATTCAAATACAAGGTATCACCTAGCAATGAAAAGTGATGACTGTACATACAAGGCCTTAAACAACCCATGTGAAATTCACCAGGATTATAAAAATTTAAGATTTCGCCTCGATCATCATTACCGTTCGTTAAATCATCAACAATTTTTTTTAGTTGATCGACAAAACCACCGTCTGGTTTAGCCCACCTACGCCCTTGAACACCATATACTCTGCCCATATCATCGTCACCTTTACGATATGGGTTCTGCAGCCAAGCCTCATTTAAGTTTGCATTCGCATCCCAAGTTTTGGCGCCCAAATGACGAAAATCTTCCGCATTATCATAGCCTCGAATATAACCAAGTAGCTCTGCAACAGCGGCTTTCCAAAAACTCTTTCGAGTTGTCACAAGGGGAAGTTGGTTATTACCTACATCATAGGTTAAATCCGCATTAATAACCGTCAGGCAACGCTTACCTGTTCGACTATTTTCAATCCAAACCCCTTCGTCAACAATACGTTGGCACAAATCTAAATACTGCTTCACTTATTTACCTTTAACCGTTTGTATACGACTATCTGTTTTGTACGCCCAAATCATCATCAAAATACCAATTATAATCATTGGAGAAGAGAGTATTTGTCCCATAGACACAAAATTACCAAATAACCCTAAATGCTCATCGGGTTCTCGGAAATACTCGACAATAAAGCGAAACGAACCATAACCAATTAAGAATAACCCCGATACCGCTCCGGCTGGTCGAGATTTTCGAATAAATACATTCAATATTACAAAGAGTACAACACCTTCTAGAAAGGCTTCATAAAGCTGCGACGGGTGTCTTGGTAAATAACCACCGCTAGGAAAAAGAACCCCCCAAGAAACATCAGTAACACGCCCCCAGAGTTCATCATTCATAAAGTTACCGAGTCGACCCAACCCCAAGCCAAAAGGAACCAGCGGAGCGACAAAGTCTGCAATACTGAAAAATGTACGACGGTTCCGATATCCATACCATCCCATTGCGGATATAACACCAATCAATCCACCATGGAATGACATACCACCTGTCCAGACTTTAAATAAATACAGTGGGTCATCCAAAAACAGATCAAAATGATAAAACAACACGTAGCCGATTCTACCTCCTACCACTACACCTAAAAAACCGGCAAATAGTAAGTCCGAAACCTGTTCTCTTGTCCATCCGCTATTGGGTTGATCCGCTCTTCTATTTGCCAACCAAATAGCGAACATAAACCCAAATAAATACATCAATCCATACCAACGAACCGAAACAGGTCCAAGAGACACGAGGATAGGATCAATCTGTGGAAACTCAATAAAGCCTTGAGCCATAATAATTTACTTCCTTAATTGCATAGCTGGCTATGCGGATAACAACATTTTACCCGCAACATCACGCAAAAATACAGCAAAGACACCCTTAAGACCAAAAGAACGTTTATTGCTTTCCTGCGCGAGTAAAACCTGCGAGATTCTTGTTTTCTAAATATTTCAACATCATAGTATATGTATCTTTGCTATAGCGCTTAGTCAAAGCTTTGTCAGAAAATGATTTTAATTCTGCTGCGCTTGTTTGTCTCAATAGATATTTTACCCGGGCCACATTTGAAGTATTCATGCTTAACGAACGATATCCTAAACCAACAAGCAACAATGCACCAACAGGATCGCCAGCCAACTCACCGCATAAGCTCACCGGGATATTGTATTGATTACACGTATCAAGTATTTGCTTCAATGCCATGATAACGGCGGGGTGGATAGATTCATAAATATCAGAAACGCGAGAGTTATTACGATCTACCGCCAGCAAATATTGAGTAAGATCATTACTCCCTACAGAAACAAAATCAACTTTATCCGCAACCATCGGCAGTAAATAGATCATAGATGGAACTTCAACCATGATACCTATCTCAGGTTTAGCGACTTTGGGCTCAAATTGCTTAACTTCAGTAAACGCCTGATCGATAAGTTTTAACGCTTCGTCTAACTCCTGGCAGCTAGACACCATGGGTAATAATATACGTAAATTATCCAAACTAATGCTCGCCCGCAACATTGCCCTTAACTGAATAATAAATATATCTGGGTGATCTAACGTAAAACGTATGCCCCTCCAACCAAGAAATGGATTATCTTCTTCTATAGGAAGGTATGGCAGTGGCTTATCTCCGCCAATATCCAAAGTTCGCATTACCACCTTTTTGTTGATATACGCCTTTAGGACACATCTATATTGTTGAGCCTGCTCATCCTCTGAAGGGAATCGATGCTGTAATAAAAATTGAATTTCTGTCCTGTAAAGACCGACACCATCAACACCTTTATTAATGGCTATATTTGTATCGGCACTCAGACCTGCATTTAACAATACTTCAATCTTTGTTCCATCATTAGTGCAGGCATCTTGACTAAGTTCTCCCTCAACCATTTGAGAAAGCTCAAATTCTTCACCTTGTAATGACCGGTATTCTTGTAATAACTGATCGTTGGGCTCAACCAAGATCTTACCGCTGTACCCATCAACAACACCCATACGACCATGGATAGCTTCTGGTGATAAATTAGCACCCATTATGGCAGGGACACCTAATGCTCGAGACAGAATAGCAGCGTGCGAATTAGCGGCACCTTCTAATGAAATAACCGCTAACAATTGTTCCTTAGGCACGCCTGCCAATATTGATGCTGTAAGCTCTCTAACAACTAGAATAACGGGCTTTTTTAGAACGATTTGACCAGATTCAGAATTGTGTAGAAAATAAAGCAACCTTTGCCCTAGCTCTTTAATATCCTGAGCTCTTTCGCGCATATACACATCACTCATTTGAGCAAATCGATGTGAATAAGTCTCCACGACTTGTCTCAACGCCCAATCAGCTCTATCACCTTTGTTTATCTGCGCTTTAAGGTCTGCACGCAACATTGGGTCATTTAACAAGTGAGTGAATAAGTCAAAAATCGCCAATGCATCTTTATTTAACTCGCCATCGAATTTTTTGCGCATTCGCCGAAAATCGGTAATTGCATTCTCGATCGCCAACATTAACCATTCATGTTCTTGTTCGGTATTTACAGCAGAAGCGGGTAAAACGTTTGAGAGTTCAGGTTGGGTATTGTCCCACCAGAATGGACCTACAGCGACACCTGGAGAAGCCGCAATACCAGAGATGCTTATTGTCTTTTGTTCCGCAAGCAACCAATGGCCCTTCGTTTGGGCATGAGCAACGATAACTGCTACCTGTGCGGCAAGTGTCATCAAAAATGACTCTTCGATTTCACTAAACAATCGAGGCGATTTTTGCTGAATGACTAAAACGCCTAAGACTTGTTTTCGGTGAATGATTGGCGTACCAAGAAATGAATGGTAAACCTGCTCACCTAATTGAGGAAAAAATTTATAATTTGGATGTTTTGAGGCTTCCGCTAGATTTAGCGGTTCGGCACTGCGACGCACCAGTCCCACAAGTGCCTCAGAGTAATCTATATGAATAGAATGACCTTGCAATTGCAGACCTTGAGTTGCCATTAACTCAAGCCGCTGCTGCTGATCATTAGCCAAATAAACAGTACAGCAGTCTGTTTGCATCGCAATACACGTTTCTTTAACCAAAAGGTTCAAAGCTTGATGAACATCATCAAGCCTTATAACCTTTTCAACTATATCCCTCAGCTGAGTTAGCATTGCTATCCTCTACGGTTTTTACGTTTACCTTTCGACTTTCGCTCCTTAAAAGGCATAGCTAAAGAAGCAAATTCTTTCATCGCACGCCTATAGACATCACGTTTGAATGAAACAACTTGCCTAACAGGGTACCAAAAACTAACCCAACGCCAACCATCAAACTCAGGGGTATTACCACGTTGCATATTGACTTGCGACTCATCGCTAATCATGCGCAGTAAAAACCATTTCTGTTTTTGCCCGATACAAACAGGTTTAGAATCCCAACGAACAAGGCGCTTTGGTAGGCGATACCTTAACCAATGACGGCTTGTTGCTACTATTTTTACATCCTGTTTAGTAAGACCAACTTCTTCGTATAGCTCTCTGAACATCGCTTGCTCAGGAGTTTCTCCGTCATCAATTCCCCCTTGAGGAAACTGCCAAGAATGTTGCCCGTATCGTTTAGCCCAGAATACCTGACCATGGTTGTTACAAATCACGATTCCCACATTTAAGCGGTAACCATCGCCATCGATCACTGGCCAACCTCTAGAAAATTCTCGTTGGCATGATTTTTTCACATATCCCTAGATGTCGCAAACTTACAGTGTAAGTTTAGGTAATATTTATTAGCCAACACTCACTTTTGAATAAACTCTAGCCAATATACTAGTTATCAACACTATCTAATGACACCTAACCAATTTATTCACTTTTTCTGTGAATAAGTTTGTGAAGAATTCCAGTGAACTAAATCCACTTGCTCATTCATTACACAAGGATAAAAAACGCTTCACAAGAATAATTAAAAGAAATCATAATTTAACAACAAGTTACATAAGTACCAAAGGATCAACTGTCGCAAAAAATGGCTAAAGATCTTCATCTTTTTTTGATCGGTTAAAGATCAACCACAGGGGTTCTTATCCACATCATTGATCCTAACTTTCATTATTTGACGATAATATCAACTCCAAAATCCGACCAAAACCACTGTTAATTGATCCAGTTACAATTAATATTGCGTTTTTTCTGACAAGCCTGTGGATAACTAGGATTCATCTCAAATAAAAGGCATAGATCCTCATAGATACTCCGTTCTTTCTCTGGAGTTTGTTACAATAACTTTTTTAGTCTAGTGGTCAATAATGAAACCAGAACCAAAAACCGAGGCGGAGCTCTTGCAAAGAGCGTTAGATATTGCAGGACTTTCATTTCTTGAGCTCGCAGAAGATGCGAATATGACCGTTCCTCCAGATTTAAAACGCGACAAAGGTTGGGTTGGTCAATTACTTGAATGGCACCTGGGTGCTACAGCAGGAAGCAAACCACAACAAGATTTCTTGGATCTAGGAATAGAGCTTAAGAGCATTCCTATTAGTTACACAGGAAAACCACTAGAAACGACCTTTGTATGTGTCGCACCACTCGTCGGTGTACATGGTTTAACTTGGCAGACAAGTCATGTACGACAAAAACTATCCAAAGTACTTTGGATCCCGATTGAAGGTGAACGCGAAATACCGTTAGCGGATCGTAAGGTAGGATCGCCGATCTTATGGTCACCGAACAAAGAAGAACAAGATCAACTTCAACTAGATTGGGAAGAGTTAATGGAGATGATCGTTTTAGGCCAAGTAGAGCAGATAACGGCGAGACATGGAGAGGTTTTGCAGTTAAGACCCAAAGCAGCCAATAGTCGAGTCCTAACACAAGCGTATGGCGCAACAGGAAAGCCAATAAAAACGACGCCAAGAGGCTTTTACTTAAGAACTCAGTTCACTCATAAAATATTGAAGCGGCACTTTTCTTAATGCCGCTATCAAACGTCAATCGACTACTTAATTTCTGAAATTGGTAACCAATCTACCTTTACACCTGCTTGCAAAAACATATCTTGGCTAACGTTGATTTTATCTTCCCAACGAGAGAGAAAATCTTCTGTTTGTTCAGGACAATGTACGCTAGCAATACCAGTCTGAATAATCTTCGCCGCACAATTTGGACACGGAAAATGTGTCACCCAAATTTCACAGCCATCGAGATCCCGCTTAGCAAACAAAATCGCATTTTCTTCCGCATGGAGAGTTTTAAGGTATTTCATATCACGATCATCAGTACTGGCACTATCTGAAACACCATGCGGATAGCCATTAAAACCAACGGATACGATGCGATTTTTTTCAGTAATTACCGCACCAACTTGTGTGGAAGGATCTTTACTCCATGAACCCACTAACTCAGCCATTTGAAAAAAACGCTGTGCCCATTTTGAAATCATTCTAACGTCCTCAATTATCGATCATTTATTCGACAAAAAATCATGGCCAACTACTGCTTGATCTTACTATCTCAAAGGCTAAAAAAGAACTAGCCAAATCAGAAAGATAAGACTAGCTCATTAGGTATGCAAGCGAAACTTATGTTTCGCGTGTGTTAACGTCCTTACGGAGACCAATTCGTTAGATACAATGTATTCGATAAAACGAAGATCAATGTAGTCGATACCAATTTCTAATGTGTCTGCAAGGACATTTCTATATCATGATAAGGAATAGAGTCACCAATGGCACTGCATTCATCATCTGTGTTGTGCAAACGTAAATAGATAGACTCCACACCTAATCGTGAAAGAACATCCTTAACTTGCTCAAGAGATGAAAAATGCATCGGTTCTCCATCTTTGTGAACGGGTTCCAATTTATGCTTGTATTCCACCGCAAGTAGATAATTTGACAGATCTTCACAACCAATGACATACAATTTTGGTGCAATATGTTTCCCAGAATGATCGGCATGTAACCAGTGTTCGAGCTGAATCTTTTGCATAGGATCCTCCTTTATTCATACTAAGCTTAGACTAGACTGCAACATTTTCTAATCATTCTTATTTTTCCAAGGTGAAACCTGTTCAATATATTCAATAAAACAGTATCAAAAAACAATTGTTATATAACACCGTCATCAACACTGACCACTCAAAAATCATATGAATTTGCATCGCTAAAGCCACGCGATGACATTGACTCCATATTATTCATCCTATTGAATAATATGGAAATTAATTATTTTTAACATTCAATACACTGATAACAAAGATGCGATTCATGCCTATCAAGACAAATTAACATAAGCACTTGTTCGCTCATGTATTATTAAATCGATAGGTACATTGGTTTAACTAATAGAGATAATGCTTAGGACTAAAGTAGTACTGGCATCTGAACATAAGCAATCAAAAAACGTTTCTCTACATTAGTTATTCTTACGTACATTTGAAAATTGGAACGGGGGAAGCCTACCAAAAGCTAGAGCTCCCCCCAACCTCTACGTGACAATTCGAGAACGGTGTACGCGACGAAGATGACGGATACGACGTTCAACGATGACATGGCGAGGTTGACTGTAACCAATAGTACGACCGTCCGTTTCAAGACCGATATCCTTTAATAGGTGTGCACTCTCCCAAGGGATATCATATACAGAACGGCGTAGCTTTCGTTTCCATACTCTTTCTTCTCTTTTCAGATCGGCTTTAACAAGAAGAACAGCAAGGTGTAAATAAATAGAACGACTCATATTTTTTCTCCAGTATGTCTGCTGGGAAAAATAACGTCTTAAAGGGGAATATTTGAAAGGTTCCCTATTTAGCTGCTATCTTTCCGCAGCCTTATAAGGTTTACGGACTAGTTAGTTATCAGATAGATCTATTCGCAAATCAGCCGCATGAGTTGCTGACATGGTTTGCGTTTTTAAGATCACAGAAGCGCAACAAAAATGAATTCGTTTTAACTGTTTCATATCGCGCCTCCTATCTAACTAATTAATCCAATTAAGAAATGTGTGAACTTCAATTCACGGTGAAATTGTAACCAAATTGTTTGTTTCTTCAACCCCTTATTTAATTAAATTATAAAATATAACTAAAACATCTAAATTTTAACGACTTATAGAAATCATAGCAACTTATTACACTGTATAACCATGAGTATTCAGAGCAAAATACTGCTCTAAAAATCTCTGTGTCATTCACATGAAGGTGATGTATGTAAATGCTACTCGCGTAAGCACTATCCTTTGGTTATGCGTATAAATGAAATAAAAAAAGCGCATCTAAGTGCGCCATTTTTTACGAAGGATAAAAACTACATTGCTTCGGTTATCAGGTTATGTTTATTGAGTAATCTGTACATAGTCGCTCTCGATACTCCTAGCTCTTTTGCAGCAGGTGATACCTGCCCATCATGCGACTCTAGAACATATATCAAGGCATCTTTTTCTGCATTCTCGCGAATAATTTTCAGACTACGTTTTCCATTTGATATCTGAGGTAAATCCAGTTGTGGTAATTCGATAATATCGCTGTCAGACATCAACACAGCGCGTTTTATCTGATTCATAAGCTCTCTTACATTTCCAGGCCAATGATATTGAGTCATCGCCTTAACCGCTTCGTCTGAAAAGTCTTTTGCCTGCGCGTTGTACTCTTTGGAATACTCCTGCAAAAACTGCTTAGCTAAAATGCCAATGTCTCCTGATCTTTCTTTAAGACTAGGAACGTTAATCCTTAAGACATTAATATAATGATACAGCTCGTCATTGAAATCTTTATCGACCAAAGCTTTTTCAATATCAGAGCTATATGCCGCCAATATTCTTACGTTAAGTTGTTTATTACCGTCGACAGTGTCTATCTTACCTTCTTGCATAAAGCGCAAAAGATTACGCTGCTGCGAGCGTGGTAACGTTAAGATGTCATTAAGAAAAAGCGTACCTTCATTTGCCTTTTCTAAGAAACATTCCACGCCTTCCTCCGCGCCAATACCAAATATTTCTTCCTGCATTCTTGCTTCTGAAAGCGCACCACAGTTAACCGTAATGAATGATTCTTTAGAACGTGCCGACATATTATGTATCGCTTTTGCTACGCTCTCTTTACCTGAACCATTTTCACCGTAGATAAGAATACTGACATCCGTGGAACCGATTCGCCTCACTTGCTCTCTCAGACGCTTAATCGATACTGATTCACCGGAAATCCCCATATCTTTAGTGCTACCAAAATTAGGCCATACTTTTTTCTCTAATTTAAGCATCCCTAATTGGTGCCCTATCGTGTTCATAAGTTGAGCATCTGGAATAGGAGAGGTAAAAAAATCAATACAGAAGTTAACGATGAACTGACAAATAGTGTCAGAACCAATTTGCGACTCTCTAATAAAAGCAATCCAACGAACGTGCTTGTGACTGCTCACTAAGTTGGCAATGCCATTTAAGCTGAATTCATCCTGACTTAAGTCGACAATACCAATACAAGGTCCGATTTCATGTAAAAGTGTATCGGCCTTACGTAAGTCGCCACATCTTTGACATTGCCAACCAGCTTGTTCTAATACAGATAACCAAGGTTCGTGCTTACCGCTTACCACTACGAGTGAGCCGGGGACAGAATCCATACGGAATTGAGTTCCCATCAAAAATCCCTTATTGTTTTATGAGAATTACATTCAAACAAAGGGTTCAACATTCGAACCGCTAAGCCAGTCCCTACATTATCAAGACATTCGCTACAATTTACTGTCTCATTATTAAGACATAGCACATGTAAGCATTCCGTCAAGTTATGCATACATTTTTAGAACTAGCATCACATTAAAAAGCCCGCTCAAATGAGCGGGCTTTTCTTAGCTAAATCAGCGAGTTTTCTAAGCTGGTTCTTGGAAAATCACCGTATCCGCTTTTTTCGTATACTGACCCATTTTGTGGAAGTTCAGGTAACGGTAGGTATCTGATGCTGTAGCATCGAGTTGTTTAGCATATTCCAGATACTCATCCTTAGTCGGAATTTTACCTAAAATAGCCCCCACAGCGGCAAGTTCGGCGGAAGCTAAGTAGACGTTTGCTCCAGTGCCTAAACGGTTAGGGAAGTTACGAGTAGACGTAGACATAACGGTTGCGTTATCCGCTACACGTGCTTGGTTACCCATACACAGTGAACAACCCGGCGTTTCAATACGCACCCCTGCTCGACCAAAAATACCATAGTACCCTTCTTCCGTAAGTTGGTCTTTATCCATCTTAGTCGGTGGTGCAATCCATAGCCGAGTATCAAGTTGCCCCGTATAATTGTCCAAGAGCTTACCAGCAGCACGGAAGTGACCAATGTTAGTCATGCATGAGCCAATAAAGACTTCGTCAATCTCTGTGCCTTGTACGTCTGATAACACACGAGCATCATCCGGATCATTCGGAGCACAAAGAATAGGCTCACTAATGTCCGCAAGGTCAATCTCTATTACATGCGTATATTCTGCATCACTATCCGCTTCCATCAACTCAGGGTTCGCGACCCACTCTTCCATCGATTTAATACGGCGCTCTATCGTGCGACGATCACCATAGCCTTCGGAAATCATCCACTTAAGCATAATAATGTTCGAACTGAGATATTCAGAAATCGATTCTTTGGACAATTTAACCGTACAACCAGCAGCTGAACGCTCTGCGGAAGCATCAGACAATTCAAATGCTTGTTCGACCGAAAGATGTTCAACACCTTCAATTTCTAGCACTCGGCCTGAGAACTCATTGATCTTACCTGCTTTCTCAACCGTCAATAGACCCTGCTTAATTCCGTAATAAGGGATAGCATGAACCAAATCACGCAATGTGATTCCTGGCTGCATTTCACCTTTAAAACGCACCAAAATAGATTCAGGCATATCTAACGGCATAACACCCGTCGCGGCAGCAAACGCAACCAAACCAGAACCTGCAGGAAAAGAGATACCTAGAGGGAAACGTGTATGAGAATCACCGCCAGTACCGACAGTATCAGGCAGCAACATCCGGTTTAACCATGAGTGAATTACACCGTCTCCAGGGCGTAAAGAGACACCTGCACGATTCATAATAAAATCTGGTAACGTATGATGCGTATTCACATCAATCGGTTTTGGATACGCAGATGTATGACAGAATGATTGCATCACTAAATCAGCTGAGAAGCCTAAACACGCCAAGTCTTTGAGTTCATCACGAGTCATAGGACCTGTCGTATCTTGCGATCCAACCGTTGTCATCTTAGGCTCACAATACGTCCCAGGACGAACACCATCTACACCGCACGCTTTACCAACCATTTTCTGAGCTAACGAATAACCTTTACCTGTGTCCACAACCTCTACAGGTCGGCGGAATACGTCTGAAGTATCAAGGCCTAGCGAGACACGAGCACGATCTGTTAGTCCGCGGCCGATGATAAGTGGGATACGGCCACCGGCACGAACTTCATCGATTAACACGTCCGTTTTCAATTCAAATTCAGCTAAAACTTCGCCACTTTCATGGCTCTTCACCTGACCTTCGAATGGATAAACGTCGATGACATCACCCATATTAAGCTTGGAGACATCGACTTCAATTGGTAGTGCACCAGCATCTTCCATTGTGTTAAAGAAGATTGGTGCAATTTTACCACCAAGGCAATAACCGCCTGCTTTCTTATTCGGAACATTAGGAATATCATCGCCCATGAACCAAAGTACAGAATTGGTTGCCGACTTACGTGAAGACCCGGTACCCACAACATCACCAACATAGACTAATTGATGACCTTTTTCTTTTAGAGCTTCGATCTGCTTAATAGGACCAATGGTCCCTGCAGCATCGGGAACTATTCCTTCACGCGCATTTTTTAGCATCGCTAATGCATGAAGTGGTATATCAGGACGAGACCATGCGTCGGGGGCTGGTGAAAGGTCATCCGTATTCGTTTCACCTGTTACTTTAAATACCGTTAAGGTGATTTTCTCTTGTAGTTTAGGTTTTGATACAAACCATTCAGCTTCAGCCCAAGAAGTAAGTACCTGTTTAGCGTACTCATTTCCTGATTTTGCTTTTTCTTCAACATCATAGAATGAATCAAACATTAGCAAAGTATGCGAAAGTGCTTTCGCGGCAATTGGAGCCAAACCGTCATCGTCTAGAAATCCGATAAGTGAATCAATGTTATAACCGCCTTGCATTGTTCCAAGCAGTTCAGTGGCTTTTTCTTTGCTTATTAACGAGGAAGATACTTCTCTTTTAGCAAGTGCCGTTAAGAAACCCGCTTTTACATAAGCGGCTTCATCTACACCTGGTGGAATTCTGTTTTCAAAAAGATCAAGAATAATGGATTCTTCACCCTTTGGTGGGTTCTTTACAAGTTCTACTAGTGCAGTAACTTGTTCAGCATTTAGGGGTTGAGCGACAACTCCCTCAGCAGCACGCTCTTCGACGTGTTTACGATAGGCTTCAAGCACGACTTCTTCCTCTCATTACGGTTTGTATATAAAAAACAAACATCCTTGGAAATATGGCTTACCACCATTTTTATTGTTGATTTGTTCCAAAATATCAACAGTGGCAATGGCCAAACTGTGCGTAGAGAATAGCAAATTTAACGAAAAATTAAAATCTAATCAATTTGACCAACATAGCAACTTACGACTAAAGTTCTACTAAAAATCATTAACAAACTTTAAACTATAAAAGGTAATACAACATCAATATGTATGACCAACAATCAAGTAATACGACTGGTAATTATCTTCTGTCAAACCATATGCAAACACAATTGGTCCTATTGGGGACGCAACACCAGCAAACACAGATCCTGCTGTATACAAGGGCGCATCAGAAATAGAAATGTCGGTATCTGACCACACTCCACCATATTCTAGAGATGCACCAAAGTAGACAGGCGCCGTAAATAAGCCGAAATCATTCTCAAACCATTTATATCGATAAACGATACTTCCAAAGAGTAGGTTCTCCCCTACTAAACTGTCTCTAGAAACACCAGACAGTCGTAAAAAACCACCGAGTTCTTTAGGCTGTATAGGTGGATTATTGCCCGTTTTATCCTCAACCAGACCATATTCAAGACCTGCAACAAAGGTGTGCTTATCAATACTAAAAGCACCACGTACTTTGGTTGAAATCTCATGAACCGTATCATTACTGTATTCGATCTCGTCACCTCCGCTAGTGTCCGTTATGGAGCGTCCACGTACGCTGTCATCAGAGATGAAGTATTCTAAATCAACAAGAAAACCTGAAGTGGGTAGACTATAATCATCCAATGTATCCAGTCGAAAACGAGCAAAAGGGCCTTGGCGAGTGTAACTAACGTCACCAAAAACAGGCAATGTGGTTAGGTTGGCTTCACCATCTATATACCGAAAGCCAACATAGGTAGAATGCCAAAATTTAGGCTGATACCCTAAAGCGGCTTCAAGCGTCAAATCAGTATAAGTCGTCGATAGTGAGTTCTCTGTAATATCTAAAGAACTGCCCGATCCAAACCCCTCGACGGGTGTGTTTTTTTTATCTTTACTATACGTAACGCTGGCCAAGCTTATTATATTAGGATTAAACAGAAACGGAGATGTCCATACCAAAGCGATTCTTCTATCTGTTCCCAAGTCCAAATTAAGCTTTAACTCGGCACCCGCGCTGTTCAAACCAGTAAAATTGGTCGACACACCAAGAGAATATTGACTATCGGAAGTGAAATCTTCTTCTAAGAAAAAGCGGAAATTCATATAATTTGGACCCCACCCTTTCTCTTTTATATCAACAATTAAATTGGTTTCATCGTTATCTGTTTCAAAATGGTAGGTAACTGTTTCAAATCGGTCTAGAGCATAAAGATTACGAACTTTTTTCTCCATTACTTCTGTTGGTATCCTTTCACCCGTTTGAATACCAAGTCTGTTGAGAACCAAACGATCATCATAATGTGAATTATTATTAAGCGTAATACGATCAATAATCAGTTCATCACCATAAGTCAGCGTTCGTCTAGCCTCTTCTTTTTCGTCAATATAGTTTTGGTACTGAGACGTTGTTATTGAATAACGGGATAATTTTTCTTTTTCTTTGAAGGCAACGTCATAACCTCGGATATAAGCCTCCGGCATTTTATCAAATTCCATCGTATCCATGTTACCAACAGAAGGGCTTAACAATGTGTCTTGCTCGGTCAATAATTTTATCTGTTCATCCGTTGTTCGGCGGACAAGGTAATTTGAAAGTTGGCCTCCAACTGCAACAAAATTTTCTATCTCGTCTTCATTGTAATATTCGCTGCTTATATCGACGGCAATAACTATATCTGCGCCCATCGCTTTCGCAAGAGCTACAGGCATGTTGTTCGTCACTCCTCCATCAACGAGTAATCTTCCATCTATTTCGTAGGGAGGTAACGCCCCAGGAACGGACATGCTTGCCATCATTGCATCGGTTAATAAACCTTTATCGATGACCACTTCTTCTAGTTCAACGATATCGGTTGCCACGGCACGATACCTAAGAGGCAGTTGATCAAAAGAGTCAAATTTAGGCAGATTACCGGAGGTTTCTCGCAGTATCTCCATCATTCCTTGGCCTTGGACAACACCTTTTGGGGAGCGAAACTCTCCAAAACCAACACCTAGGTCGGCATTAATCTGATAATGATCTTCATGGATTTTTTCTATGACTCTCCTTTCACTTCTATCAACTCTATCTCGATAGCCGCTATTCCACTCAGTTGAATAGATAAGTGATTCGATCTCATCAGCACTCATGCCTGTCGCGTAGAGCCCACCAACATACGCTCCCATACTCGTACCAGTAATAATATCTACTGGTATGTGCATTTCTTCCAGTGCTTTAAGTACACCGATGTGTGCTGCGCCTTTCGCTCCACCTCCGGCTAAAACAACAGCAATTATAGGGCGTTTATCTTTATCTGTGGTGCCCTCGTTTAATGCTGGCGTACTCTCACCTTTCGCCAATGCCAACGGTGAGAACACCGAACTCATCACAGTAACGATTATTGAACAACAAAACAGGCGTACATTTTCCACATCAAATCCTTTTACATATCGGAAAAATTAAACAGATAATAGAATGACTATAAAGCATCCCATTGTTAATCAAAAAGATTCTTTAACCACTGTGTCGGGGAGTTCTCACACGATTTTTTCAATGTACCACTTGCATCCCACACGGGCAGTTTGAACTCATTCCCACACTCTAATTTTAGACCGCCATTTTTCTGCTTAGCATAGCCCATTGTCGTCACTCCTTTTGGCCAAGGTAGCTGCAATCGTTGTGGTATTCTGAAAGATAAATACTCGTTATACACTCGTAACGCACCAGTAGAACCCGTCAGTTTTGTGGGTTTATTATCGTCCCTTCCTACCCATAAAGTCACAACTTCTCGGCCATCAACACCCACAAACCAACTGTCCCTACTATCATTGCTTGTGCCCGTTTTTCCAGCTAGACCTGCCCAACTAAACTGATTCTGTAGGTACCTTCCGGTACCTTCTAATACGGCCTTCTTCATGACATAGGTTGTTAACCATGCGGCTTGTTCATCAACGGTAACCTGTTTCCTTGGCATTGACTGATAATGTATCTCATCATTCAGATCTTTTACTACTCGCAAAGCACTAAGCGGTGCTCGCTGACCAGAATTTGTTATTGTTTGGTACATCTGAGCGACCTGATAAGGCGTCAGAGAAAATGAACCTAAAAACATAGAAGGTACGGGCCGGATCTCTTTCCTATCAACGCCTAACGCTTCCAAGGTATCGGTCACCTTAGGAATGCCTAACTTAAGCCCCAGCCTCACTGTTGGAATATTAATCGATTTAGCCATGGCCTGATAGAGCGGGACTGAACCCCGAAATTTGTTATCAAAATTTTTCGGTTTCCATACCGTTCCTTTGCTGCCTTTCAGTTGTATTGGCTCATCTTTTAAGGTGGTCGCAAGAGTATATTCATCTGGGTAAGATAACGCGGTTAAATACACCGCCGGTTTTACGAGGGAACCAATTTGTCGACTCGCATTTAACACTCGATTAAAACCGTCATAACCGGTCCTTTTTCCTCCCACCATTGCTCTAATTTCACCGGTTTTTCTGTCAACGGCAATAGCAGCAGCCTCAAGTCCTACTCCATTCTTCTTTTCCAAGTCTGGTAGTTTTCTCTCAATCGCTTTCTCTAACATAGTTTGAGAAACAGGGTCTAAGGTAGTAAATAAGGTCAACCCTGCAAATGTAGTAAATTCTCCTCCCAGTTTTTTCGCTAATTCGTTCTTGAGTTGTTGAAAATAAGCGGGTTGTCGACTTGCTATTCTAGGATTGTCTTGGATATCTAAATCACGGCTAACAGCTTGATTATATTGACCAGCAGTCACATAATCCTGTTGCATCATCAGTCTCAAAACAAGGTCTCTTCGCTTTTTAGCACGCTCAGGATTTTTTATTGGATTATAGTAAGATGGGCCTTTTACCATGCCAACAAGGAGAGCAAGCTGGTCATATCTGAGCTCTTGTACCGGAACACCAAAATAAAGACGAGATGCCAAACCAAAACCGTGTACTGCCAGCCCGCCACTTTGTCCTAGATAAACCTCATTTAGGTACGCTTCCAATATCCTATCTTTGTCATAACGGTAATCAAGAATTAACGCAATATACGCTTCACGAACCTTCCGCCAAATCGTTTTCTCTCTTGTTAAAAAAAGGTTTTTGGCTAACTGTTGGGTTAACGTGCTCCCGCCCTGAACTGTTCGCCCAGCTTTAACATTTGCCACTAAGGCGCGTAAAATAGAGGTCGGCGATACACCATCGTGTTGATAAAAATCTCTATCCTCTGTTGTTAATAGTGCATCAACTAAAAATTCTGGAAACTGATTGCGTTTCAAATAGAGACGAGTTTCACTCACCTCTTTCTCTAACATTCCAAGCATCTTCGGTTCTATACGTAAAAAACCAAGGTCACCCTTTTGCTCTAATGATTGAATTCGATTAAGCCCCAAATTGTCAAAATGAAGCATCACGTGCCTATCTGGCTGAGGGCCGTCTTCAAAATCAAACGGGCGACGAATCATTTCTACTTTTGTTGATGATGCAGAGTACTCCCCCGCATGCCTAGGGTTTCGAACCTTTTTATAAGCTAACGCATCCAACTCTTGTTTCATCTCTTTAATGCTAAATTCCATTCCAGGAGACAAGTGTAAAACACGAGCATAAACAACCGTAGGCAGATCAAAAAGTTGTCCTTCGAAGCGCTCTTTTACTACAGAATCAAAGTAGATGCCGACAAACATAATGATTGCGCCACCAGCAACCGATACCTTCCATGCTAAGCTCCACAAATTTCTTAACCAACCTCGTTTGGTTGGTTTTCCTTTGGTGGCTCGTTTACTTGACGATTTTTTCGCTACAGGCACCTTAGTCGGCGCCTTCTTTTTCGGTGCGACTTTTTTCGTCGTTAATGTTTTTTTCGGAGCTGTTTCTTTCTTATTTATCATGACTTCAACTGTCGTTTAGTTTTTGTTGTCGCAATATGATTAGCAGGATCGTCAGGCCAAGGGTGTTTAGGGTATCTTCCCTTCATCTCTTTTTGCACCTCTTTGTAACTTCCCATCCAAAAACCAGCCAAATCTGCTGTTATCTGTAGTGGGCGGTGGGCCGGCGACAGTAATTCCAATACTATCCGTTTTCGCCCATCAGCAATAAGTGGTGATGTTTTCTCACCAAACACTTCCTGCATACGAACCGAGACCATGGGTTCTGCTCCTACTTTATAAATTATTTTCTTATTGCTCCCTGTTGGAACCTGATAGTACATCGGCAATAAACCATCAATCTCTTTATTCAAAGGCCAACCAAGATAAGCCAGTAAGGCCTGAGAGAGGTCTATCCGTTCAAGGCTCTTTACGCTCACTTTACCTACCATGAATGGCTCTATCCATTTTTCCAAATGCTCGACTAAGCCATGTTCAGTTAGGTCCGGCCACGATTTCTCACTGAACCAATCTGAACCGCAACGCATTCGTTCTAAGAGAGCCAAACTAGCCGGTGTCCAATTCAAACACGAAATTCCTTTTCGACGAACAAAATTAAGTAGAGCTTGTGTCATTTTTTCTGCATTAGGTTTCGGAAGTGCTTCTTTTTTAATGATCAACTTTCCTAGTTTCAATTGCTTTTCGGCGACAAGCAGCCCTTTATTCTCATCCCAATCTATACATTCAATAGAATCGAAGATGGATGGATAAAATTGATGTAATTCGTCTATGTTTAAATTTGCGGCTACAAATACCCTGCTCGTATCCTGCCAGCTTCGCATTAGGTTAACGGCAACAACATACTCGTTTGTAGACAAAGATTCCAAATCATCAATAGAGGCTCCATGTCCATTAGCCAACAAAAACTGTCCATCCTGTCCTTTTCTCTGTTGAGCAATTCGATCTGGATACGCCAGAGCTAGGCAAAGCCCAGCTTCCTCTTCTTTTATACAACGTAGTGAGAAACTAGTACCCATTTTTTCAGCTAATTGCCTTGCTCTGTGTTCAATGACACTTTGCGATCTATTTTTTTTATGCTTTAGCGCATACAGTAACTGAGCGATATCTACATGCACCTGTGTGGACTCTTCTACAATCGGTATCAAAGCCAATGCCGTAGGCAACAAAGCCTCATTCATTTGGCGTATTTTAACTAGCATCGCAGCAAGTCTGGGGTCAATTCCGAGTTTTTGGGCAGATTTACCAAGTGATGTTAACTGTCGTGCAACGGACACTAGTCCTAACTTTTCAAGTAACGTAAAGCCTTGTTCTAGGCTTGATGTCAAAGGCGTATCTAGCCAATGAAGTTCATCTGCCTTGACGGTTCCCCATTGGATTAACTCTAAGCATAGCGGCGAGAGATCACTATGCCGTATCTCTGGTTCTGGTACTAAAGCAAACTGTTTGAATTGATCTTCACTATATAAACGAATACAGACGCCATCTTCAAGGCGGCCGGCTCTTCCCGCTCTTTGTATAGCAGAAGATTGTGCAATTTTAGCCTCTTCTAATTTCGTAACCCCAGTCCTTAAATCAAACTTAGCCACTCTCTCGAGCCCTGAGTCGATAACGATACGGATACCTTCAATTGTTAAGGATGTTTCGGCAATATTCGTCGCGAGCACAATTTTCCGGTGTCCTTTGGGACTAGGAGCAATTGCCTGCTCTTGCTCCTGAAAGGTTAATCGCCCGTAAAGAGGGTAGACCTGCGTTTTTTCATCCAGTTTTCCAAGCCCTAACGCTAACTGCTTAATGGCCCCAACACTTGGAAGAAAAACTAAAATGGAACCTTGTTCATTTCGCACTGCCTGCAAAATGACTTTGATCATACTCGGAATCAAGCGCTCGTTGACACGCAGTGGCGAGTAGCGATAGTGAATTGGAAAACCTCTGCCGTCAGATTCAATATACGCAGCTCGAGGAAGGAGGCTCTGTAACGCCTGTTGATCTAGCGTTGCCGACATCACGACAATTTTAAGGTCATCCCTCAACGCCTCTTGCACCTCTAGTGCAAAAGCAAGAGAGGTGTCAGCATGGATACTTCTTTCATGAAATTCGTCAAATATTAGTAGATCGACACCTGAAAGCTCTGGGTCAGACTGAAGCATGCGAGTCATAACCCCTTCGGTCACTATTTCAAGTTTGGTATTCGCGCCTACCTTTGTTTCACCTTTTACACGAAATCCGACTTGTTCCCCTACCTTCTCACCAAGCTGCCTTGCTAAGAAATAAGCGATATTTCTTGCCGCAAGACGTCTAGGTTCCAACATGATTATTTTACCTTTAATCACCTTATGTTTAATCAGCTGAAGTGGAAAATAGGTTGATTTCCCTGCACCCGGTTGAGCTTTAAGGATGATTTGGTCACTCTTTTCGACATGAGTTAACAGATCTGAGATAACAGTTTCAATTGGTAGTTGTGGCAAGGTGAAACCTTATGATTTACTAGTTAAACAAGATTGTAATGAAAACAGTGAAAAGATGCACTTTGAACCTAAGCTAAAACCGGCCACATTAATCAAACGCTATAAGCGCTTTTTGGCTGACATAGAACTTCCATCAGGAGAAATTCGTACCATACACTGCGCAAACACTGGGGCGATGACGGGCTGTGCTGACGCAGGAAATACCATTTGGTATTCAACTTCTGACAATCCGAAGCGAAAATATCCAAATAGTTGGGAACTCAGTCAGAATGCAAGTGGTGAAAATATCTGCGTAAATACCGCTAGAGCAAATAATCTTGTGGTTGAAGCAATCAATACCAATGTTATTTTGGAACTTTTAGACTACGATAAATTGAATACAGAAGTTAAGTATGGCAGTGAAAACAGCCGTGTAGACATTTATCTTGAAGGTCAGGGCAAAGCTCCTTGTTACGTAGAAGTCAAAAGCGTCACGTTACTAGAAAATAGTGGACAAGGGTACTTTCCTGATTCCGTGACAACTCGCGGCCAGAAGCATCTGCGTGAGCTCACAGAAATGGTTAATTGTGGTAACAGGGCGGTACTTTTTTTCGCTGTTTTACATTCAGGCATTGAAAAAGTGTCCGTTGCACACCATATAGATGCAAATTATTCACAATTACTAAAACAAGCAAAAGAAGCTGGTGTTGAAATACTCTGTTATAAAGCAGAATTATCAAGCCGTGAGATTCGCCTCGTTTCTTCTATCGAGTTTATCGATTAATAAAAAATGATGCAGACCTCACACAGAAGGCAATTATGAAATTTCTTAATTTGCTTCCAGCTTTTCTTTCTGCTATAGATACCCGCCTAAAATTAACTACAAGTCAGTTGATGTTGGTGTAAGTAGGAGACGTGGTATGCCAGAAAAGAAAAAAGCGCTAGGCATCCTAGCCATTGCAGGCGTTGAGCCTTACCAAAAAAAAGCTGGTGAAGAGTACATGTCACCAGAACAGATGGATCATTTTTCCAAGATCTTAGGAGCTTGGCGTGACCAACTTAGAGATGAAGTTGAACGGACTGTGCACCACATGCAGGATGAAGCAGCTAACTTTCCAGATCCAGTTGATAGAGCATCACAAGAAGAAGAATTCAGTCTTGAATTACGTAACCGAGATCGTGAACGTCGTTTAATCAAAAAAATTGAAAAGACGCTCAATAAGATCGAAGAAGACGATTTTGGATTCTGTGAGTCTTGCGGTGTTGAAATCGGTATTCGTCGATTAGAGGCTCGCCCAACAGCCGATCTTTGTATCGATTGTAAAACCCTTGCGGAAATGAAAGAAAGACAGATGCAAGGTTAATCTAAAAGTAAAAACTGAAGGGAGCCTTGGCTCCCTTTTTTCTTTTACTATACCGAGTTAATACTGATTTATTTATGAGTTATATAGGTCGTTTCGCTCCATCACCTTCAGGTCCGTTACATTTTGGATCACTTGTTGCGGCTCTTGGTAGTTATTTCCAAGCCAAGTCGAACAGCGGAACATGGTTGGTTAGGATGGAAGATCTCGATCCGCCAAGAGAGATACCTGGAGCCGCCACCCATATCCTAGAGACACTCGAAGCATACCATCTCTATTGGGATGGCGATGTGATGTATCAAAGTCAACGTCACAACGCATATCAACAAAAGATTGACGAATGGTTAGTCACTGGGCAGGCCTATTATTGCCAATGCAGTAGGAAACAGATTAAGGCTCAAGGTGGTTTTTATCTTGGAACCTGCCGGGACAAAAAAATAACCACCCAGAAAGAGTGCGCTATACGAATACGAGTGGATAACCCAATAACGTATTTTGTCGATTCTGTTCGAGGTAAGATAAATATCCCTGATGCGTTAGCTTCTGAAGACTTCATAATCAGGCGCCGAGACGGACTATTTGCATATAATTTAGCGGTTGTGCTTGATGACATAGCGCAAGGTATAACCGAAGTAGTTAGAGGTTCAGACCTCATCGAACCAACGGGACGTCAAATTGGTCTTTATCGGCTTCTAAACACGACGCCAATTAGTTATTTTCATCTACCATTGGCGATTGATGAATTTGGGCATAAACTGTCCAAACAAAATCATGCGAAAGCCATTAATTTGCAACAACCAAAGCCTACTCTTATTCAGGCAATGCAATTTTTAGGTTTTGTTATTCCTCAAGAGGTTCAAGAGGCAACATTGGATGATATTTTGACATGGGGATGCTCAAACTGGTCAATTAATGAACTGCCACCGGAGAGCAAGATCACAACACCATTCTCAAATGGTGCTCCGTAGGCTATTATTAGCACCGTTTTTGGCATTAGCACATGAAAGTCAAATTAGAATTGCTTAATTTGACTATAAATGCCAACTGGCAAACAATGAAATATATAACTATTGGCAGACAAAACCATCCAACTAACAATTAATATATTGGAGAAATCAAGCTGAACATTATCAATCGAAATGAGCACGGAGTTTCCCGTAAAGACATTAGTGACAGTGCATTAAAGGTGCTCTATCGCCTTAACAATGCCGGGTTTGATGCATTCTTAGTTGGTGGTGGGGTAAGAGATTTACTTTTAGGTCATAAACCAAAAGACTTTGACATTGCCACAAATGCCACTCCAGAAGAGATTCGAGCATTATTTAAAAACTGCCGTCTGATTGGTCGAAGATTTCGCTTAGCTCATATTATGTTTGGCCGCGAAATTATCGAGGTCGCAACATTTCGTGGGCATCATCAAGAACCAGCTAAGAATGTATCCGCGCAATCTGACGAGGGCATGTTACTCCGAGATAATGTATACGGGACCATTGAAGAAGATGCAGAGCGTCGAGATTTTACAATCAATGCCATGTATTACAGTATTGCTGACTTCAGTATTCAAGATTTCGCTGGCGGTAAAGAAGATCTCGATGATGGATTGATCCGTCTTATCGGAGATCCTGAAACTCGATACCGTGAAGATCCCGTTCGAATGCTGAGAGCAGTGCGTTTCGCCGCCAAATTAGATATGGATATTTGCGAGACGACTGCAGATCCTATCCTCGATCTAGCCTATTTGCTCGAAGACATTCCATCTGCTCGCCTTTTTGAAGAATCACTTAAACTCCTTCAATCTGGACAAGGTTTCGAAACCTATTTATTAATGAGAGATTACGATCTCTTTAAAGCGCTCTTTCCGCTTGTTGCTGAAGAATTTACTGACGAAGGTGACTCAGAAACTGAGCACATGATTGAACTTGTTCTAGACTCGACAGACAAGCGAATCAATGAGGGCAAACGAATTAATCCTGCCTTTATGTTTGCAGCCCTACTTTGGTATCCACTTAACCGAGTCGCACGCCAGATGATGGAAGAAAAAGGCCTCGCGTATTACGATGCCATTATGGAAGCAAGCAATGTTGTATTGGATCAACAAGTAAAAAGTATTGCGATACCAAGAAGACATACCGCAACTATCAGAGAAATTTGGCAGCTTCAATTAAGGCTACCAAGAAGAAGTGGTAAGAGAGCAACACGCCTTATGGAACTCAACAAGTTCCGTGCAGGGTTTGACTTTTTAGAGATGCGTGGTGAAGTCGAACAGGGCGAGGCAAAAGAACTCGCAAAATGGTGGCAGACCTACCAAAACTCAGGACGGAATACGCGTCAAGCAATGAGTAACGATTTAGGAGACGACAAACCAAGCTTTCGTCGCCGTAAGAACTATCGCAACAAGAAAAGCAAACCAGAGTAATGATAACGGTCTATATTGCGATTGGCAGCAATCTAAATGATCCTGTCAATCAAACAAAAAATGCAATAGAAGCATTGAAAAATTTGCCAAAGACCCAATTTATACTGGCATCATCACTGTATAATAGTGCTCCGATGGGACCACAAAATCAGCCCGACTATATTAATGCTGTTGTAGCGATAAAAACAGAATTAACGCCCATACAACTACTTAACGCAACACAAGCGATTGAGTTAGAGCATGGTCGTGAGCGTAAAGACGAACGCTGGGGATCTCGTACCCTAGATTTAGACATTCTACTTTATGGCAACTCAACGATAAATTCCGAGCGCCTTACCGTTCCTCATTATGGAATGAAAGAGAGAGAATTTGTTCTCTACCCGCTCGCAGAAATTGCACCAAATTTGAAGCTTCCAGGTGGAACCGAGCTATCGAATCTACTACTTCAAGTAGATAGAAATGGCCTAAATGTTTGGCAATAATAGTCCATTCCATCTGAAAAGGATTACACATGAAAAAAATCACTATTAACGATCTGATCACTTGGAAAAGAGAGGGTCGTAAATTTGCTTCATCAACGGCATATGATGCAAGCTTCTCTCAACTTTTTGAACAACAAGAAATGCCAGTACTGCTTGTTGGTGACTCTTTGGGGATGGTACTCCAAGGGCAAGATAATACCTTACCTGTCACCATAGATGATATGGCTTATCATACCCGTAGTGTGCGTGCAGGAAGCCCAAACAGTCTACTGATGACCGACATGCCATTTATGAGTTATGCCACGCCTGAACAAGCGGGCCGAAATGCTGCGAAGTTAATGCAAGCCGGTGCAAACATGGTTAAGTTAGAGGGAGGCGACTGGTTAGTTGATACGGTTAAATTTCTAACCAACCGTGCCGTTCCTGTATGCGCTCATTTGGGGTTAACTCCTCAATCTGTCAATATTTTTGGTGGCTATAAAGTTCAAGGTAGAGATCAAAAAAAGGCGGACCAAATGGTTCGTGATGCTATTTCAATGCAAGAAGCAGGCGCTCAAATTGTTCTTTTAGAATGTGTACCTGCCGAACTAGCAAAAAGAATCACCCAAGCCGTTGACGTGCCTGTTATCGGCATTGGAGCGGGAAGCGATACCGATGGTCAAATTTTGGTAATGCACGATATGTTCGGTATTTCCGCTAATTATATGCCTAAGTTCTCTAAAAACTTCTTAGCTGAAACAGGAGACATCCGTAAAGCGGTGTCTCTCTATATCTCAGAAGTACAAGATGGTACTTTCCCTGGTTCTGACCACACCATCGCTTGAGGAATAATATAATGCAAACAATCTCAGATATTTCCTCTCTTCGAGAGCAAATTACTCTTCTGAAACGTGACGGTAGAACCATTGCCTTTGTCCCTACGATGGGCAACCTTCATGAAGGGCACTTAACTCTAGTACGTAAAGCAAAGGAATATGCTGATGTTGTTGTGGTGAGCATTTTTGTTAACCCAATGCAGTTTGAACGAGCAGATGATCTAACTAATTATCCTCGCACTTTAGACAAGGACTTAAGTAAACTGAATGGCGAGGGTGTCGAACTCGTGTTTACACCAACCCCTGAAGTGATGTATCCAGAGGGCTTAGATAAGCAAACCTTTGTCGAAGTACCTGAGTTATCACATATGCTTGAAGGCGTTTCTCGTCCCGGTCACTTCCGCGGTGTGGCCACGATAGTAACCAAGTTATTTAATATCGTTAGGCCCGATTTTGCCTGTTTTGGTGACAAAGATTTCCAACAACTTGCTGTTATTAAACAAATGACCGAAGACCTTTGCTTGGGCACCGAGATTATCGGTGTGCAAACCGTTAGAGAATTAGATGGCTTAGCGATGAGTTCTCGCAACGCACTTCTCACTATGGACGAACGTCAGCGTGCTCCCGTATTAGCAAGAACAATGCGTTGGATAAGCAGCCAAATTCGAGGAGGTAGAAACGATTACGATTCAGTCATTGAAGATGCAGAAGACCAACTAAGAGCCGCTGGCCTACACCCAGATGAGATATTCATTCGTGATGCAAAAACACTTTTAATTATCGGTGAAGAGACATCACAGGCCGTTATCTTAATATCTGCTTTCTTAGGCAAAGCAAGGTTAATTGATAATCAGGTACTTGAATTAGTTGCAGAGGAAAAAGAGCAAGAATGATATTTATCATGCCCTCAAACTGTATTTGATTTTGTCTTTTTTACCAATAACGATACAAAAAAATAGCTATCAGCAGTCACTGATAGCTATTTTTATATCCCATAATTAACGAATACCCTAAGACCTAAGCCCTATACCTTTCGTTACTAAATAATGTGCAATAGCATACAACGCGACCACAAAAGCAATTAACACAGTAAAAGAGGTCACAATCCCTACGTCAGACACCCCTAAGAAACCATACCTAAAAGCATTAACCATATACACAATTGGGTTAATCTTCGATATCCCTTGCCAAAATTCTGGCAACAGATTGATCGAATAAAATACACCACCTAAATAGGTTAAGGGTGTCAGAATAAACGTCGGGATTATCGATATATCATCAAAGGTTTTGGCAAAGGTAGCGTTAATTAAGCCACCCAATGAAAAGACAACAGACGTCATAAAGACTGTCGCAATAATGATCCCCCAATGCTCGACCTGCAAGTCGACAAAGAATAATGAGACAACCGTAACAATCGCACCTACGGCTAACCCTCTAGTCACTCCTCCCATAACAAAGCCGATAATAATGACATAATTAGGAACAGGAGCTACCAACAACTCTTCGATATTCTTTTGGAATTTGGAACTATAAAAAGAAGAGGCAACATTAGAATATGAGTTAGTGATAACTGACATCATGATCAAACCTGGAACGATATATTCCATATAACTGAAACCATTCATTTCTCCAATTCGAGAACCAATAAGATTGCCAAAGATGATGAAGTAGAGTGTCATTGTAATCGCTGGTGGCACGAGTGTTTGTACCCAGATACGCATAAAGCGATTAATCTCTTTCGATAATAAGCTTTTAAAAGCCGTCCAGTAAATTTGATACATAATTAATTATTTCCCGCTCTGTTCTCGAACAATACTCACAAATAGCTCTTCTAGTCGGTTCGCTTTGTTTCGCATCGATAAAACATTGATACCTTGCTCGGTTAATTGACTAAAGACAAAATTCAAACCTTGCGTCTTGTCTATCTCAATTTCTAGAGAATCGTTATGATGAGTCATAGAATTCACTCCTGTAAGCTCAGGTTTAGAACTGCCTTCATCCAAATCAAGAATAAAAGTTTCAACATCCAGCTTGTTGAGCAACTCTTTCATTGTTGTATTTTCGATTAACTCACCACGATTAATAATGCCGATATTTCGGCACAACATCTCCGCTTCTTCTAAGTAGTGAGTCGTCAGTATGATCGTGATACCTTCCGCGTTTATTTTTTTAAGAAAATGCCACATGGAACGGCGTAATTCTATATCCACACCCGCGGTAGGCTCATCTAAAATAAGCAGTTTGGGTTCATGCATCAGAGCACGAGCTATCATTAAACGTCGTTTCATACCACCAGAAAGGTTACGTGCTCGCTCTGACCGTTTTTCCCATAGATCAAGTTGGGTAAGGCACTTCTTTGCTCTATGTTTGGCTAACTCTTTTGACACGCCATAGTAACCCGCTTGCTGTATAACTATCTGCTCAACGGTTTCAAACTGATTAAAATTAAATTCTTGTGGTACAAGGCCGAGGTGCTGTTTTGCTTGCTCTAGGTGAGTGTCCATATTGTTGCCAAAAACCTTTACCTCCCCAGATGTTTTGTTTACTAAAGAAGAGATAATACCAATAGTTGTGGACTTACCCGCTCCATTAGGACCTAAAAGCGCATAAAAATCGCCTTTTTTGACCTGTAAACTGATACCTTTCAGCGCTTCAAATCCACCTGAATAGGTCTTTCTCAAATCTTTTATTTCTAGTGCGTACATAGTTATGATCTTATTTAGTGGTCTTGCAGCTTCGTATGGAGACGATAAATACAGAGTGACAGTAAAACTAAATGGGGGCTAATCCATATAAAAACAACATTTATTTATTAGAATCATCTAAATAAAAGTGCCTTGTGTGAAATAGCCTATTAAACGCCAACAACTACTCTTACCAGTAATGTAAATGTAAAAAAGCATTAACTATTATGGGAACCAATTCAGTAGCATGTGTATAGTATGTAAAATACAGAGGGAACATAAATGCCACATATAAAAGAACTATTTGAAAAAAATGCTGAATGGTCAAATCGGATGACCTCAGAGAGTCCTGAATATTTCACTAAATTAGTAGAAAGACAAAGTCCAGATTATCTATGGATTGGGTGTTCGGATAGTCGTGTGCCTGCAGAATTACTGACCGGATTAGATTCCGGCGAGCTTTTTGTTCACCGTAATGTTGCAAATCAGGTGATTCATACCGATCTAAACTGCCTTTCGGTCGTTCAGTACGCCGTTGATGTATTAAAAGTAAAGCATGTTATCGTTTGTGGTCACTACGGTTGCGGTGGCGTCAACGCATCCATAGACAACACACCATTAGGTCTTATTAACAATTGGATACTACACGTTCGAGATATCTACCTTAAACACCGCAATTGGTTAGGCGAATATCCACGAGAGCAATGGGGAAACAAGCTTTGTGAGGTCAATGTAGCCGAACAAGTGTATAACTTGGGCAATTCAACCATATTGCAGAACGCTTGGGAGAGAGGTCAACAGATAGATCTTCACGGTGTCATTTATGGTATCGATGATGGAAAGCTAAAAGATCTAGGTATGCGAAGCCACAGCAGAGAATCTTTAGAAATTGCCTACCAAGGTGCCATATCTAAACTGACTAGCCACGGTGAGATATAACAAATATTTGCAGGTCTATAAGTTAATAACAACGCGATAAGTTGACAAGTACCTGAATTAAAAGGAGCCCATAAATGCGCTCCTTTTTGAGTTTATTCTTGAGGCACTACTTTACCAATGTAAGGTAGGTGACGATATTTTTGCGCGTAATCGATACCGACACCGACAACAAACTCGTCTGGTATCGCAAACCCTATCCATTTAACCGGTACGTCCACTTCTCTACGTGAAGGTTTGTCTAATAACGTACAAATCTCAATTGAGTTAGGCTCACGTATCGACAATATTTCACACACTTTACTCAATGTATTGCCAGTATCGATAATATCTTCAACCAGCAGTACATCCTTACCTTTAATGTCATCATCTAAATCTTTTAAGATACGTACATCACGAGAGCTTTCCATCGTGTTTCCGTAGCTTGAGGCCGTCATAAAATCAACTGAGTGGTTGATCTCAATTGCTCGCGCAAGATCGGCCATAAAAACGAAAGAGCCTCTCAAGAGTCCAACCATTACTAGGTTTTCGGAATCTCCATAATGTTCCGTAATCTGTTTACCGAGCTCTAGGACACGCTGCCGAACCTCTTCTTCAGAGATCATCACTTCAACTGTATGTTTCATTCTCTTCTCAATTATCTGGTTAAGCTATAAACGCTAAATATACTACTAAAAATCTTACCGTATTCTAACATTACTCTAGTGGTGGTTGCTAACTTAGTTCTAGTGATGAACTCCGGCTTAGCTCTATAAGTTCTAACCCGACTACCACTAATAACATTTACATCATTAATGTAAATGAAATATAAGATTTCATTCTGTTTTGTGGGGGAATCTCAAATTAGTGACATAATTGTTAACTGTATAAATTGACCGCATTTATATGCACTTGTACACTCATTAAGCAATATAAACATCATAATAAGTATAAATTAGATAATCAACGATTTGGCAAGGTAAACCCGTTATGGACATGATAAAGAAACATCCTCGGACTCGTTTGTCCCCGCAAAAACGTAAATTGCAGTTAATGGATATTGCATTAGACGTTTTTGCCCGTCGTGGTATAGGCCGTGGTGGCCACGCCGATATAGCTGAAATTGCACAAGTTTCAGTTGCTACGGTTTTCAACTATTTCCCTACAAGAGAAGACCTCGTCGACGAGGTATTACACCATGTTGTGCGTCAATTTTCTGCTTTTCTCAATGAGAATATAGATACCTCTTTACATGCTAAAGAGAATCTTAAAAACACAGCAGATAATATGTGTGAACTGGTATTACAAAATGAGCACTGGTTAAAAGTATGGTTTGAATGGAGTGCATCAGCTCGCGATGAAGTGTGGCCGCTTTATGTTTCTCTTAATAAAAACAGTCGACTATTAGTAGAAAACATGTTTTCCCAATCTATTGAACGTGGAGAAATATGTGAAAATCAAAACCCTGAAAACCTGGCTAAAATGTTTCACGCCATCTGTTACGCTATCTATTTAGAAGCGAATCGTAACAATGATAAACAGCATCTTGATCAGTTCACCGATAGTTTTTTAAATATGCTTTGTATCTATAAAGAAGACTAAAATAATAACGTTTATTGGCAATAGACAAAAAGCGATGGGCTACCATCGCTTTTTTATGGCAATAAAAAACCGCCAATAAAGGCGGTTTTTTCAAGAAAATATAGTTACTTCTTCTTCGCTTTTCTGTTTGGAAGATCGGTAATTGTACCTTCAAACACTTCCGCAGCAAGCCCTACAGATTCATGTAAAGTTGGGTGTGCGTGAATGGTCAATGCAATATCTTCAGCATCACAGCCCATCTCAATTGCTAGGCCTATTTCCCCCAACAGCTCGCCACCATTAGTACCAACAATAGCGCCACCAATCACGCGATGAGATACTTTATCAAAAATAAGTTTAGTCACACCATCTGAACAATCAGATGCAATTGCACGACCCGAGGCAGTCCAAGGGAAAGAGGCTACTTCGTAATTTATTCCTTCTTCTTTTGCTTCTTTTTCTGTTTTACCAACCCAAGCAACCTCTGGTTCAGTATAAGCAATAGAAGGAATGACCTTAGGATCAAAGTAATGTTTCTTACCAGAAATAACTTCGGCAGCAACATGCCCTTCATGTACACCTTTGTGAGCGAGCATTGGTTGGCCTACAATATCGCCAATAGCATGGATATGAGGTACGTTTGTACGCATCTGCTTATCAACATTAATAAAGCCGCGATCATCTACTTCTAAACCCGCTTTCTCCGCATCAAGAAGCTTACCATTGGGTACTCGACCAATCGCAACGAGCACAGCATCATAACGCTCTGGTTCCGCAGGCGCTTTTTTGCCTTCCATCGTCACGTAGATACCATCTTCTTTCGCTTCAACTGCTGTCACTTTAGTTTCCAGCATCAAATTGAATTTGTTTTTTATTCGTTTGGTGTACACCTTAACGATATCTTTATCCGCCGCAGGAATAAGTTGATCAAACATTTCTACAACGTCGATCTTAGAACCTAAAGAATGATATGCCGTACCCATTTCTAGGCCAATGATACCCCCCCCCATAATGAGTAGTTTTCCAGGTACTTCTTTCAGCTCTAGAGCATCCGTAGAATCCCAAATACGTGGATCTTCATGTGGAATAAACGGCAGCTTAATTGGACGAGAGCCAGCGGCAACAATCGCGTTGTCAAAGTTTACCGTTGTTTTACCGTCTGCACCGTCAACCTCAATAGAGTTCGGGCTGGTAAACTTTCCGTAACCATTAACAACAGTAACCTTACGCATTTTAGCCATACCAGCGATACCGTTGGTTAGCTGTCCAACCACTTTGTCTTTCCACAAACGTATTTTATCTATATCAGTTTGTGGCTCACCAAACACGATACCGTGTTCAGCTAGGGCTTTAGCTTCTTCAATTACTTTCGCTACGTGCAGCAATGCTTTTGATGGAATACACCCAACATTCAGACATACACCACCTAGTGTGCTATAACGCTCGATAAGTACAGTTTCCAAGCCTAAGTCTGCACAACGGAATGCAGCGGAGTATCCACCAGGACCGGCACCAAGTACGACGACTTGGGCTTTAATTTCTTTGCTCATTGTGACCTCTTGTAGTCATTATCCCTAACAGGCTAAAAGTCGATAATTGTTAACTTCTTTTTCTTTCAGACCTCAACAGTTTACAAACTTGTTAACGAAGTGAAAAGAAATTCCATTTAGCCTGTGAGCTGTACAACAATTCCATTAACAGCAATGCCGTATCAATGAAATTATTGTCGTTAATTTATAAATACCATACTCGAAACTAACCAGAATGATATGAAATTATAAAACAAGAAAGGTGGCTACATTGCCACCTTTCATTTTTACTACAGAACTAATCGACGGATATCAGATAGACAACCATTTAGATAAGTAATGAATCGAGCACCTTCTGCTCCATCAACCACTCGGTGATCGTAGGAGAGCGATAGAGGTAATTGTAAGCGCGGCACAAAGTCTTGACCGTTCCAAACCGGCTTCATCTCAGACTTAGATACGCCTAAAATAGCGACTTCAGGCGCGTTCACTATTGGAGTGAACGCTGTTCCTCCGATACCACCTAAACTCGAAATGGTGAAACAACCACCTTGCATATCCGCAGCAGTAAGTTTGCCCGTGCGCGCCTTCTTCGATACAGCCATTAACTCGTCAGAAAGCTCATAAATACCTTTCTTATTCACGTCTTTGAATACCGGAACGACTAAACCATTTGGCGTATCAACCGCGATACCTACATTAACGTATTTCTTCAGTATTAAGCTTTCACCATCTTCACTCAATGAAGAGTTAAATGTCGGGAATGCTTCAAGCGCTTTCGCAACCGCCTTCATGATAAATACGAGAGGCGTGATCTTAACACCCGAGTCTTTCTTCGCTTCTACTGCATTTTGCTCTTTACGGAATTTTTCTAGTTCAGTGATATCAGCATTATCCCACTGTGTAACATGCGGAATCATTACCCAGTTACGGTGAAGATTCGCACCAGAAATTTTCTGAATTCGCGATAGCGGTTTAGTTTCAACATCACCAAACTTACTAAAATCAATCTTCGGCCAAGGAAGTAAGCCAAGTGCACTACCATCGCCTTTACCTGCGGCGGCGGCACCAGATTCAAGACGCTTCAACGCTTCTTTAACGTAGCTTTGCACATCTTCTTTGAGGATACGGCTCTTACGACCCGTTCCCTTAACTTTCGCTAGATTAACACCGAACTCACGTGCGATACGACGAACCACCGGAGACGCATGCGAATAGTCATTATTAACCTCAAACTCACCCGTTGCTGGCGCTTTTGATACTGCTGCCGCTTTAGGTGCTTCTGGTTTCGTTGCTGGAACGGGTACTGAAGGCACTGCTGCAGTTACTGCGGCTACTGGCGTACCTGCAGACATCGTTTCAAATATCATAATCAAAGAACCAGAAGTAACTTTATCGCCTTCTGTGATCTTGATTTCTTTCAAAACACCAGCAAACGGGGCAGGAACTTCCATTGAGGCTTTATCGCCCTCAACAGTAATGAGTGATTGCTCTTCTTCAATAGCATCACCTACTGCGACCATGATCTCAGTGACTTCAACCTCATCACCACCAATATCAGGTACCGTGATCTCTTTAAGCTCAGCGACAGCTTGCACTGATTCAGTCGGCGCTATTGTGGCAACTGGCGCCGCTCCGCCTTCTGTCACTTCAAAGACCATGATAAGTGAACCCGTGGTAACTTTGTCACCCTCAGTTATCTTTATGTCTTTCAACGTACCAGAGAATGGAGCAGGTACTTCCATTGAAGCTTTATCGCCTTCAACAGTAATAAGTGATTGCTCTTCATCGATAACATCGCCGACAGCAACCATTATTTCAGTGACTTCAACTTCATCACCGCCGATATCCGGTACGATGATCTCTTTTAGAGAGACGATTGAAGGCGCCGTGGAGGCAACTTCAGGTGCTGGAACCGGAGCTGATACCGCTCCATTTTCCGCGGCTTCAAAGAGCATGATCAATGCGCCCGTCGTTACCTTGTCGCCTTCAGCAACTCTAATCTCTTTTACAATTCCCGCTTGTGACGCTGGAACTTCCATTGAAGCTTTGTCGCCTTCAACGCTGATAAGGGATTGTTCTTCTTCAACCTTGTCGCCTACACTGACAAGAATCTCAGTAACTTCAACCTCATCCGCACCTATATCAGGTACATTAATTTCGATTGCCATTATTCTGTCCTACCTCTTATGCGTCGTATTGAAGGTTAGTTTCAAGCGAACTCGCGATATCCGCGTCTACATTAAAATTAGGCACATTAATTTTGATTATCATTATTCTGTCCTATTACTTATGCGTATAACGGGTTAGTTTTATCTGCATCAATGTCGAATCTCTTGATTGCTTCAGCTACCACAGGTTTTTCAACATCACCACGTTTCGCCAGTTCATTTAGAGCCGCGACGACAACATAACCAGCGTTCACTTCAAAGTGACGACGCAGATTTTCGCGACTGTCTGAACGACCAAAGCCATCAGTACCAAGCACTTTATAAGATTCGGCAGGGATAAATGCACGAACTTGCTCCGCATAGTTCTTCATATAATCCGTTGCTGCAATAGCTGGTTCAGAACCCATTACGTCAACGATATAAGGCACTTTTGCTTCTGCTTCAGGATGCAGCATGTTGTAACGATCCGCTTCTTGCCCGTCACGAGTGACTTCATTGAACGAGGTAACAGAATAGACATCGGAAGCAACACCATACTCTTCACTTAGAATTTCTGCTGCTTTGCGAACTTCATTCATGATAGTACCAGAGCTCAGCAATTGAACTTTGCCTTTACTACCTTCGTGAGTTTCGAGCTTATAGATACCTTTACGTATACCTTCTTCAACACCTTCTGGCATCGCTGGCATCGCATAGTTTTCATTCATAAGCGTCAAATAGTAGTACACGTTCTCTTGGTCACCATACATACGACGAATACCGTCTTGCACAATAACAGCCACTTCATAAGCGAAAGTGGGATCATAAGAGATACAATTTGGTACTGTGCTTGCCATGATATGGCTATGACCATCTTCATGTTGAAGACCTTCACCATTCAATGTTGTACGACCCGCCGTTGCTCCCAATAGGAAGCCACGTGCTTGTTGGTCACCGGCCATCCAAGCCATATCTCCAACACGTTGGAAACCAAACATAGAATAGTAGATATAAAACGGAATCATTGGTAAATCATTGGTGCTGTACGATGTCGCAGCGGCAACCCATGAAGACATAGCACCTAGCTCATTGATACCTTCTTGAAGTACCTGACCTGATGTTGCTTCTTTATAATAAGAGACAATATCTCGATCCTGAGGTGTATAGTTTTGCCCTTGTGGATTATAAATACCAATTTGTCGGAATAGACCTTCCATACCGAAAGTACGCGCTTCATCAGCAACGATAGGAACAATATTCTTACCAATGCCTTTATTTTTCAGTAGCACATTAAGCGTACGCACAAATGCCATTGTTGACGAGATGTCACGCTTTTGCTCTTCAAGTAGTGGCTTAAACTCATCCAGTTGAGGTATTTCTAACGGCTGAGTGAAGTTAGGTAAACGAACAGGTGTATAACCATGCAACGCTTTACGACGAGCGTGTAGATATTCGAACTCAGCGCTCCCTTCTTCCAGTTTTAAGTAAGGCAGAGACTTCATTTCTTCGTCAGAAACAAGATCTTTTAGGCCTAAACGATCACGAAGTTGTTGAACATGTGTCATATCCATTTTCTTCACTTGGTGAGCGATATTCATACCTTCAGCTGCTCCACCCATCCCATAACCTTTAACTGTTTTAGCAAGGATAACCGTTGGGCGATCTTTCGTTTGTGCTGCATTTTGGTACGCGGCATAAAGCTTCGAAGAATCATGACCTCCACGTTTTAGGGCGAATATCTCAGCATCTGTCATATCAGACACAAGCGCTGCAGTTTCAGGATAACGTCCAAAGAAATTCTCACGTACATACGCGCCATCTTTAGATTTAAATGTTTGATAATCACCATCAACTACTTCATTCATTAACTGCAGTAGTTTACCTGATTTATCTTTGGCAAGCAGTGCATCCCAGCCACTGCCCCAAACAACTTTAACTACGTTCCAACCCGCGCCTTTAAATAAGCCTTCTAGCTCTTGGATTATCTTACCGTTGCCCATTACAGGACCATCGAGTCTCTGTAGGTTACAGTTAATAAGGAAGCATAAATTATCAAGTTTTTCACGAGCGGCAAATGAGATCGCGCCGCGTGATTCAGGCTCATCCATTTCACCATCACCTAAGAACGCAAAAACACGTTGCTCAGATGTATCTTTAAGTCCACGTCCATCTAAATACTTGAGGAATCGAGCTTGGTAAATAGAAGAAATTGGGCCAAGTCCCATAGAGACAGTCGGGAACTGCCAGAATTCGGGCATTAATTTTGGATGCGGGTAAGAAGGAATACCTTTGCCACCCACTTCCTGACGAAAATTATCAAGCTGCTCTGCCGTCAATCGGCCTTCTACGAATGCACGAGAATAGATACCCGGAGAAATATGACCTTGATAATAAACTAGGTCACCACCATCCTTCGCATTGGGAGCGCGAAAGAAGTGATTAAAACAGGTTTCATAGAACGCAGCTGAAGATTGAAAAGACGCCATATGGCCGCCCAACTCTAAATCTTTCTTAGAGGCGCGTAATACAATCATAATTGCATTCCAGCGAATAATAGAACGAATACGACGCTCTAAAGTAGTATCACCTGGATAAGCGGGTTCTTGATCGGGAGATATCGTATTGATGTAGTTTGTAGTAACACCAGTAGGCATATCTACACCATCAAGACGTGCTTTATCTAAAACTGTTTCTAGTAAGAACTGTGCACGCTCTAAACCCTCTTCACGTACTACTGACTCTAGTGCAGCAAGCCACTCTTGAGTTTCCAGTGCATCAACGTCATTATTAATGACTTCAGACATGGCGGTCTATCCTTTTTATTAGTTGGATCTAGTGAACATGCGATAATTCGTTTACGACTTATCGCTCTGCTGGATTCTACGTAAAGAGCGTTTCCTTCTACTCTCTTCACGATTGATATCCAACAATGTTTCCTCGATATAAGCCAAATGAGAATGGGAAAGTTCACGAGCCTGTTCAGGCTGTCCAGAAACGATCGCATCAACAATATTAGCTCTGTGTCTACTTACTTTTCCAGCCACATCACTGCGGCGGTTCAATAGTTTTAAATTCTGTAATACGTTTTGCTCAAGAAGAGGCGCTAGGCTTCGAACAATATGCAGTAGCACAACATTATGGGCGGCGTCAGTGATAGCGATAAGTGATTTCATTACTTCGGCAGCTTCTTGTTCTACATTTTTCTCTTCTTCCGCTTTTTGGATTCGCACTTGGATACTGCGAATTCTTATATAATCTTCTTCTGTCCCACGCAAAGCGGCAAAGTAGGCCGATATTCCTTCTAATGCGTGGCGAGATTCTAACAAGTCTAATTGGGTTTCATTATGAGTAGATAGAAGTTCAAGTAGCGGATCTGAAAAACCTTTCCATAAGCTTTCGCTTACGAAGGTTCCACCACCTTGACGACGAGTCAAAAGACGTCTGGCTTCTAATCTTTGAATAGCTTCACGGATAGAAGGACGCGAGACATCAAATTGCGTCGCTAGTTCTCTCTCCGGCGGCAATTGCTGGCCTGGTGAGAATGTTCCTTCTAATATCAACCTTTCTATTTCTTTCTCTATCACATCGGAAAGTTTAGGCTGACGTATCCTTTGATAAGCCATATCGTTATTTTTTACTCAATTATTCTAACTTGTGAACCATGTAAATTGGTATTACCAATTTTAAAGTGGACAAAAGTTAACATAAAAATAACGTTATTGTCTAGACGAAAATTGATTTAAATCATAAAAAATACCGCATGTAACATAAGGTCAACATTTTATTGCCATCGATATACATTAATCTTTTGATGTAGCTACATTAAGTATAATAATCCTCACCGTTGTTAATAAATTGTTTCTTAGAGTTTTGTTTAAAACACTCAACGACACAGATTAAAATACGATTAGTCACGATTGATTACACTATGGAAATAGCGCCAGTTAAAAACCAAACCTGGATCCGTTTTTCTTAGTGGGGCAATGTATTGGTGGCCAGTAATTCGCTCGGTGGTAATAAACGGATACCGTTCCATCAATAGTGTTGTAACGCGTCCTAAAGACACATATTGCTGATCTGTATACGAATCAAAATCGGTACCTTCCAATTCGATACCAATAGAATAATCATTGCATCGCTCTACGCCTGAAAAACTGGATTTTCCGGCATGCCAAGCTCTCATATTAAATGGAACAAACTGCACCACTTCTCCATCTCTACGAATTAAACAGTGCGCCGAGACCTTCATTTGATGGATGACGGCAAAAAAAGGATGTTCACTTGGTGCAAGTCTGCCAGTAAACAATTGTTCAATTGCCTCGCCACCATATTGGCCTGGGGGTAAGCTTATATTATGAACAACGAGCAAACTCACATTCGCCTCACTAGGCCGTGTATCGCAATAAGGCGAAGGGACATGCCTCACACCTTCCAACCATGCATCCGTCGTAATTCTCATTATGTATTCCTGAACGGGTTAATCTTTAACACTCTATCGCAACTATCAGAATGACAACAAGGGCTTGGTAGGCATTACTAAGCAAGTTTTTAACATCAGAGACACAAATTGCTCGTTTTCCTGCTGAAATAATTCACAAGCCGGAGTATCATCCTCTACTCCCTACTTACTTGCGCCAGATCAGCCATGAAAAATACACACGACAGCGACGCTCGCCTTAATTACTTAAAAAAGCAACTTCCTTTAGAAATAACACGTACGGTTTCAGAAACACTACGTGAAGACTTAGGGGGTACATTGGATGTTACGGCAGACATTACTGCAATGCTTATTCCATCTGATCGACAAAGCGTCGCAACCATTATTACTCGTGAAACAGGCGTTTTTTGTGGGCAAGCTTGGGCAGATGAAGTGTTTAAACAACTCGGAAGTAAGGTAAGCATAGATTGGCATGTACAAGATGGTGACAAGGTCGAACCAAATCAAACCTTGTGTACACTATCTGGTCCCGCAAGAGTGTTGTTGACGGGTGAGCGCAACGCCATGAACTTTATTCAGACATTATCTGGTTGCGCAACCATAACCGCACAGTATGCCCAGCAGATCGCCGGAACAAACTGCAAGCTACTAGACACACGTAAAACTATTCCGGGTTTACGCAGCGCGCTAAAATATGCGGTTGCCTGCGGTGGTGGTTTTAATCATCGCATCGGAGTATTCGACGCCTATTTAATTAAAGAGAATCACATCATTGCTTGCGGTGGTATTAATAAGGCGATTTCAGCGGCGAAAACCCTTAATCCTGGCAAACCAGTTGAAATCGAAACAGAATCGCTTGAAGAGCTTATAGAAGCAATTGACGCTGGTGCTGATATCGTTATGTTAGACAATTTTACTACCGATATGATGAGAGAAGCAGTGAAGATTAACGCTGGCAGAGCAGATTTAGAGAACTCAGGAAACGTAACATTAGCGACCATTAGAGAATTTGCGGAAACGGGTGTTGATTATATCTCGGTGGGTGCTTTAACCAAGCATCTAAAAGCGATGGACCTTTCAATGCGTTTTAGATAATTATGTTCGAACATCGTTGAAAGATAAAAACCAATCTAATTGATAAAAAAGAGGCCTAGCCTCTTTTTTTGACCTTATAAATACTTATCACCTCATAGACATTTTTATCTCATACACAAGTATTACTCTATAAACCAATGTTCACGTCTAGCCAGCTCGCATTAGTTTAAGCATGGTCTAATTCAGTTTCTGTCGGGTCATTTTTAACAACACCTGTAACAAAAAA